>JAXMAW010000052.1:0-54691 GCA_046350195.1 Gemmataceae bacterium | reverse complement strand
TTTTCTCTGCCTGGCTGCCCGGGGGACCTTGCATGCTGCGCCTCGACGCCGCTCCTTCCAAGCCGTTGTGCGACGGCCACACGCGACGCGACTTCCTCCACGCCGGCGCCCTGTCGTTGTTCGGCCTGACGCTGCCCGCCTCGCTCCGCGCCCGGGAGCGATCCCCCGACAGCGACGTCAACTGCATCATGCTGTTCCTCCTGGGCGGGCCCAGCCACATCGACACCTGGGACCCCAAGCCCGACGCCCCCGCCGAGGTCCGCGGGCCGTTCGACCCCATCGCCACCAACGCCCCTGGCATCCAGGTCACCGAGATCTTCCCGCGCCTGGCCCGGCACGTGGACAAGGTGTCGCTGGTGCGGTCGGTCTACCACACCGCGACGGCGGTCCACGACACCGGGCATCAGATGATGCAGACCGGCCGGCTGTTCGCCGGCGGCGTCGAGCACCCGCACGTCGGCTGCACCCTGGGCTACCTCAAGGGCCGCCGCGGCGAGATCCCCGCTCACGTCCTCATCCCCCGCCCGATGGGCCGCACAGGCGGCAACATGCCGCACGGCCAGTCGGCCGGCTACCTCGGCAAGACGCACGACCCGTTCGTGCTCAACGCCGACCCGTCGGTGAAGGACTTCAAGGTGCCCGACCTCTTACCGCCCGACTACATCGGCGCGGCGAGGGCCAAGCGCCGGCAGTCGATGCGCGCCGCCGTCGAGGGGACACTGGAGGCGTTCGAGAAGACCGCCGGCGCGAAGCAGCTCGACGACAGCTTCGAGCTGGCCTACCGGCTGATGTCCAGCCGGCAAGCCCGCGAGGGGTTCGACCTGCACAAGGAGCCGGAGAAAGTTCGCGAGCGGTACGGCTACACACGCTTCGGGCAGTCGTGTTTGCTGGCGCGACGGCTGATCGAACGCGGCGTGCGGTTCGTCACGGTGAACATGTTCGAGACGGTCTTCGACGAGATCACCTGGGACATCCACGGCTCGCGGCCGTTCACCGACATCGCCGAGATGTCGCGACTGGTCGCGCCGAACTTCGACCGCGCCTTCAGCGCCCTGCTGGAAGACCTCAGCGAGCGCGGCCTGCTGTCGAACACGATGGTGACGGCGATGGGCGAGTTCGGCCGGACGCCGAAGATCAACCCCGCCGGCGGTCGCGACCACCACCCCGGCGTGTGGACGATCCTGATGGGCGGCGGCCCGATCAAGGGCGGCCGCGTCGTCGGCGAGTCGGACGCGCTGGGATACATTCCCAAAACGAGGCCGGTGTCCCCGTCGGAGGTGGCGGCGACGCTGCTGGCGGGGCTGGGGCTCGACCTGGAGAAGGACCTGCCGGGCCCGCAGGGCCGGCCTATCCCGCTGGTCGATTACGGCGTCAAGGCGATCCGCGAGCTGTTCTGATCGGATAGCGACGCTTCGGAGTAGCGTTCCAGTGCAGAACGCTACTCCGAAGCATCGCTATCCAACTGGGAGTGCCAATGTCTCGCATGCTGCTCATACTCCTCGCCGTGCCCTCGCTCGCCGTCGCCGCGTCGCCGCGCGTCGTGCCCGGCGACGTCACGCTGACCGGGCCGCACGCGACGCAGCGACTCATCGTCGTCGAGGACGCCGCCGCCGACGTCGTCGCCGATGTCACCGCGAAGGCCACGTTCACGACCTCCGCCGCGAACGTCGCCGCCGTCGATAAGGCCGGCAACGTCCGGGCCGTCGGCGACGGCGAGGCGGCCATCACCGCCTCCGTCGGCGGCCGAACCGCGACGGCGAAGGTGCGCGTGACGAAGACGAAGGAGCCGTTCGCCTGGGGCTTCCGCAACCACGTCGTCCCGATCCTGACGCGGGCGGGGTGCAACTCCGGCGCCTGCCACGGGGCGCTGACGGGCAAGGGCGGGCTGAAGCTGTCGCTGCGCGGCTACGACGTCGAGGCCGACCACTTCGTGCTGACCCGCCAGGCCCTGGGCCGGCGCATCGACCGTGAGGAGCCGGAGAAGAGCCTGCTCTTGCTCAAGCCGACCATGGCGCTGGCCCACGGCGGCGGGCAGAAGGTCGAGGTCGGCTCGCCCGAGTACAAGGTCCTCGCCGACTGGGTCGCCGACGGCGCGCCGGCGCCGAAGGACACCGACGCCCGACTCACCCGCCTGGAGGTGTTCCCCACCTCGGCCATGCTCAGACCAAAGGACACGCTGCATCTGCTCGTCCGCGCCCACTACAGTGACGGCCGCAGTGAGGACGTCACCCGCTGGGCGAAGTTCACCTCCAGCGAGGAACTCGTCGCCGGCGTCAGCCCCGACGGCAAGGTCACCGTCGCCGGCCACGGCGAGGCGGCGGTCAGCGTGCTGTTCGGCACCCTCGTGGCCTCGGCGACCATCACCTCGCCGTATGGGGCCGGCGTCGATCCAAAGTTGTTCGCCGCCGCGCCGCGGAACAACTTCATCGACGGCCTCATCTTGAGCAAGCTCCAGCGCCTGGGCCTGCCGCCGTCGCCGGGCTGCACCGACGCCGAGTTCGTCCGCCGCGCCTACCTCGACGCGGCCGGCATCCTGCCGACGCCGGCCGAGGTCAAGGCGTTCCTCGCCGACCGCTCGCCGGACAAGCGCGCGAAGCTGATCGACAGGCTTCTCGACCGCCCCGAGTTCGTCGATTACTGGGCCTACAAGTGGTCGGACATGCTGCTGATCACGACGCGGCGGCTGCCGCAGTCTGCGGTGTGGGCGTTCTACCAGCACGTCCGCCAATCGGTCGCCGACAACAAGCCGTGGGACCGGTTCGCCCGCGACATCCTCACCGCCTCCGGCAGCAACCTCCAGAACGGTGCGGCCAACTTCTTCGTGTTGCACAAGGACGTCACCGACCTCAACGAGGCGACGGCCATCACCTTCATGGGCATGTCCCTGACCTGCGCCCGCTGCCACAACCACCCACTGGAGCGCTGGACACAGGACCAGTACTGGCAGATGGCCAACCTGTTCGCGCGGGTCGGGCTGAAAACCGGCCCGCGCGGCGAGGTGCTGGTCTGGTCGCGGCCCGACGGCGACGCGCCGCACCCGCGCCGCGGCACCGCCCTCAGGCCGACGCCGCTCGACGCCAGGCCGCTCGACCTCGACAGCCCGATCGACCGCCGCCGCCACTTCGCCGAATGGCTCACATCCCCTGACAACCCCTACTTCGCCAAGGCGCTGGTGAACCGTGTCTGGCGCAACTACATGGGCCGCGGCCTGGTCGAGGCGGAGGACGACATCCGCGAGACCAACCCGCCGACCAACGCCGAGCTGTTCGACGCCCTGGCCCGCGACTTCGTCAAGCACCGCTACGACGTCAAGCAGTTGATGCGGACGATCATGAACTCGGCCGCCTACCAGCGCTCGTCGAAACCAACCGCCGGCAACGAGGCGGACGACCGGTTCTTCTCGCGATACCTGACGCGGCGGCTGTCGGCGGAGGTGATCCTCGACGCCTACTCCCAGGTGACCGGCGTGCCGACGCCGTTCACCCACCTGGTGACGAACGCCCGCGACTCGGAGACGCCCTACGGCGGCTTCCCGCTGGGCACGCGGGCGATGCAGCTGCCCGACTCGCTGGTCGCGTCGCGCTTCCTCGACGCCTTCGGCCGGCCGGAGCGGGCCAACACCTGCTCGTGTGAGCGGTCGCAAGACTCCAGCGTCGGCCAGGCGCTGCACCTGAACAACGGCCAGACGCTCAACGACAAGCTGCGTGGGAAGGGGTCGATCGTCGAGAAGTGGCTGGTTGAGAAGACCCCCGACGAGGAAGCGATCCAACGACTCTACCTCGCCGCATTATGTCGAGAGCCAACCGAGAAGGAGCGGGCGTCGTTCCGCAAGCTGCTCGCGGAGGCGTCGGCCGACGGCGGGCGGCGCGAGGCGCTGGAGGACCTCGTCTGGGCGGTGCTGACGTCGAAGGAATTCGTGTTCAACCGGTGACGCGGCTTCTCGTAGGACAAGCAGCCTTGCTTGTCCTTGATGCGTGTAGAGGACAAGCAAGGCTGCTTGTCCTACGACGGAGACACCATGCGACCGACCCTCTCCCTGCTGCTGCTCGCGCTGTCCCCGCTCCTCGCCGCCGCGCAGGCGCCGAGCTACTCCAAGCAAATCCAGCCGTTCTTCACGCGCTACTGCGTCGAGTGCCACAGCGCCAGGGAGCCCGAGGGCGGCCTCAGCCTGGAGAGCCATAAGGCCCTGCTCGAGGGAGGGGGCCAGGGCCCCAGCGTCGAGCCGGGCAAGCCGGATTCGTCGCGCCCGTCCGCATGATCGAGGGCAAGCTCAAGCCGGTCATGCCTCCGAAGAAGGCGAAGCAGCCGACGCCGGCGGAGGTCGCCCTCGTCCGCGCCTGGGTGCAGGCCGGGGCGCGCGAAGACGGGGCGGCGGCGCGCGTCAGCTTGCCGAAGGTCGTGTCGAAGGCCAAGCCGGCGCCGCCGGTCGCGGCGCTGGCCTACTCACCAGGCGGCGCCACGCTGGCCGCCGCCGGGCGCGGCGAGGTGCTGCTGCTCGACCAGGCGGGTGAGGTGGTGCAGCGCATCCCGGCCGGCGGCGACCGCGTCACCGCCCTGGCGTACTCCCGCGACGGTACCCTCGCGGTCGCCGCCGGCAGCGCCGCTGAGGGCTACGCCGTCCGCTTCTTCAAGGACGGCAAGGCGGTGGTCGGCCCGCGGCACGGCGACGTCATCCAGGCCGTCGCGTTTAGTCCCGATGGCAAGATGCTCGCCACGGCCGGCTACGACCGGCTCATCAGGCTGTGGGACGTCCCGTCGAACAAGGATCTGCGCGTCCTCCGCCACCACAGCGACTCGGTCTATTCCGTCGCGTTCCGCCCCGATGGCAAGCTGCTCGCCTCCGGTGCGGCCGACCGCGCCGTCAAGGTCTGGGACGTCGCCACGGGCGAGCGCCTTTACACGCTGGGCGAGCCGACTGACTGGGTCTACGCCGTCGCCTGGTCGCCCGACGGCAGGCACCTCGCCGCCGCCGGCGTCGATCGCAGCCTGCGCGTCTGGCAGGCCGACCGCGATGGCGGCCGGGTCGTCGGCTCGGCCTTCGCCCACGAGGCGCCCGTCACCCGGCTGGTCTACTCCGGCGACGGCCAGACGATCTGGACGCTGAGCGACGACCGCGTCGCCAAGTCGTGGGACGCCGCCAGGCTCACCGAGCGAAAGGTCTACCCGCGCCAGCCGGAGACGCCGCTGGCCCTGGCGGTCCACCCGGCGAAAAGCGAGGTGGCGATCGGCCGTTTTGATGGCGCCCTCGTCATCCTCGACTCATCTACCGGCAAGACGTTGCGACAACCGCTGCCCGCAAAGCCGGCTGGCCCCGGCGACCGCTTCCCGGTCCTCGCGGAGCGCGAGCCGAACGACTCGCCGCGCACCGGGCAGGTGGTCGAGTTGCCCGTCACGGTGACCGGCGCCCTCGGCCGCGCCGGCGACCTCGACTGGTACCGCTTCCAGGCGAAAGCCGGCCAGGAGGTCGGCGTCCGGTTGCGGTCGGCGAAGCAGGACCTGTTGCTGAAACTCGTCGATCCCGACGGCCACACTGTCGCCGAGAGCGCGTCGGGGCTGCTGGGACACACCTGCGTTCGGGCCGGCGTTTACTCGCTCGGCGTGCGCGACCACGATTACCGTGGCGGCGGGGACATGACCTATCGCCTCTCGGTCGGCGACGTGCCGGTGGTGACTTCCGTCTTCCCGCTCGGCGTGCGCCGCGGCGGGTCGGCCGAGGTGCGGCTGGACGGCGTGAACCTCGGCGCCAAGCGAACGGTGACGGTGCAGGCGCCGCAGTCCGCCGGGGTCGGCTCGCGCCTGCCGGTCCTGACCGGCGCCGACGCCCCGCTGGGCGCCCCGTCGCTGGTCGTCGGCGAGTTCCCCGAGGTGCTGCCGACCACGAAGGACCGCCTGGTCACGACCCCCGGCACCGCCAACGGGGTCATCCTCAGCCCCGGGGCGCGCGACGACTGGCGGTTCGAGGCGAAGAAGGGGCAGCGGCTGATCGTCGAGGTCAACGCCGCCCGCATCGGCTCGGCGCTGGACTCGACGATCGAGATCCTGTCCGCCGACGGCAAGCCGCTGCCGCGGGCGGTTCTGCGGAGCCAGGCGCGGACCTACGTCGTCTTTCGCGACCACGACTCGCGCGGCGGCGGCATTCGCATCGAGTCGTGGAGCGAGCTGGCGGTCAACGACTGGCTGCTCGTTGGCGGCGAACTGCTCCGCATCCAGGCCCTGCCGCGCAACCCCGACGACGACTGCCAGTTCTTCGCCGAGCAGGGCCAGCGGCTCGGCTTCCTCGGCACGACGCCGTCGTTCGTCACGCAGGGCTCGCCGATGTACAAGGTGGCGATCCACCCGCCGGGCACGACGTTCCCGCCCAACGGCATGCCGGTGACGACGCTTTACTGGCGCAACGACGACGGCGGCCCGGGCCTCGGCAAGGACTCGCGACTCGTCTTCGACCCGCCGGCCGACGGCACCTACATCGTCCGGGTCACCGACGCGCGCGGCGAGGGCGGGCCGGGGCACGGCTACCGGCTGACGGTGCGGCCGCCGCGGCCGGACTTCAACGTCAGCTTCGCCGTCGCCGGTGCCGTCAGCAAGGGCGGCGCGGTGCCGGTGCGCGTGGACGTGCGGCGGATCGACGAGTTCGACGGCGCCATCGACCTGAAGCTGACCGGCCTGCCGCAGGGCTTCTCGGCGCCGCTGACCAACATGCCCGCCGGCGAGAACAGCACCGCGTTCAGCCTCTACGCCGAGCCGTCCGCGGCCGCCCCCGCCAAGCCGGTGACGCTGAAGCTGACCGCGAAGGCGACGATCGGCGGCCAGGAGGTGCTGCGCGAGGCGACGGGGACGTTGCCGAAGCTGGCCGAGCCGGGCGACATCGTGGCCAGGACGGAGCAGGCCGAGCTGACGATCACGCCAGGAGGCGAGGCACGAATCACCCTGGCGATCGAGCGGCGCAACGGCTTCGCCGGCCGGGTGCCGATCGAGGTGCAGGGGCTACCGCACGGCGTCCGCGTGCTGGACGTGGGGCTGAACGGCATCCTGATCACCGAGGCGGAATCGCGGCGGACGTTCGTGTTGTACTGCGAGCCATGGGTCAAGCCGATGGACCACCCGATCGTCGTGCTGGCCAAACGTGAGGGCAGGAACACCGAGCACGCGGCGAGGTCGGTGATGCTGCGCGTCGCCCACCGGCCGTGAACGGCCGGGCTTCCCCCCGGGTGAGTTGCCGTCGTCAGGCCTGCCGCTGCCGCAGCAGCGTGGCGGCGCCCTCGTCACGCTCGGCCAGCGCCCGGTAGGCGCGGGCCCGGCCCTCGAACAGGTCCGGCGCCGGGTGGGTGTCGATGGCCCGGCTGAACGCCTCGATCGCCTTCTCGAACTCGCCCTGCTTCAGGTGCATCTCGCCGATCAGGCAGCCCATGTCGGCCATCGCGTCCTCCTCGAACGGCCCGCCGCCGTTCTGGCTGCGGTCGAGGAAGCGGTCGTGGGCCTTGCGCAAGGTCGGCACCAACTTGGCGAACATCGGCTTGCGCCGCTCCAGGTGGTGCCGGGCGTCCTCTCGCCCCTGGATCGCCTGGAAGAACAACAGCACCTCCGGCCGACGCTCCTTGAGCCAGCCGGCCAGGTCCTCGTTGTCGATCAACTCGAACAGGTCGTCCAGGTCGCCGGCGTGGCCGTTCTCCAACCCGGCCAGCGCCTGCTTCTCACCGGCCAACGCGCGGGTCAGTAGCGCGACGCCGTGGCTGTTCTCGGCCAGCCAGCGGGTGGCGATCTCCTCGCCGTCCAGGGCCAGCAGCAGGTAGTGGACCTGCGGGAACGCCTGCTCCAACCAGCTGGGAGGTTCGGGGGCGGAGTGCTTCTTCATGGTCCCGGCTCCACGCCTCGCGTCTGGGGTTTGGATGGTAGTGACTCCAGCATGACAGGTCGTCGGTGATCGGGCAAGGGGGGTGCCCGAACAATCTCCCGCCCGCCGGTGTCTCCCGTAGGGTAAGCTGCCAGCTTGCCCTACGACCGGGCGGTGTCCGAAGAGAGATCGACCGGCGGCGGAACGCGGGCTAGGATGGTAACTGAGGGTTCTGTGTTCCCAGCGGAGGTGGAAGAGACCCGTGGACGACGGTAGTACCGGGGGTGGTAGTAGCCGTATCGCCCCTTACGCCTGGATGCTGGGCGGCTGTTTCACGTTCGCCTGGATGAGTGAGTTCGCCCACCAGCTCGGCTCCAGCTGCGACTGGCGTATCGTCGCCCTGGCCCGAAGCCTGCTGGCGTTCACCTTCGCGCTGGGACTGGCGAAGGCCTGCGGCGCCCGCCTGGTCCTCCGCGACCCGCCGATCCTGTGGCTGCGCAGCGTCTGCGGCAGCCTCAGCCTGTTGTGCACCTTCTTCGCGCTGTCGCACCTGCGCACGTCCGAAGTCCTCACGCTGACCAACACCTTCCCCATCTGGGTCGCCCTCCTGTCCTGGCCGATCCTGCGCGAGAAGCCGTCGGGGGCGGTGTGGCTGGCGGCGGCGTGCGGCGTGGCCGGCATTACCCTGATCCAGCAGCCGCACTTCGAGGCGGTGCCCGGCTCCCGCCTCGCCGCGCCTCTGGCGCTCGTCGCCGCGTTCACCTCGGCCGTCGCCATGCTCGGGCTGCACCGGCTGAACGGGCTCGACCCGCTGGCGATCGTCGTCCACTTCTCCGGCGTCGCGACCGTGTTCGTACTCGGCGCCTGGCTGGTCGGCGGCCCGCCCGACGTCACGCCGCTGCTCGACGCCCGCCACGCCGCCCTGTTGCTGGGCGTCGGGGTGACGGCGACGCTGGGCCAGCTGTGCCTGACGCGGGCGTTCACGTCGGGCCAGCCGGCCCGGGTGTCGGTCGTCGGCCTGACGCAGATCGTCTTCGCCATGGGCCTCGACCTGGCCTTCGGCGGCTCGCCGTTCGACGTGACCACGCTGGCCGGCATCGGCCTGGTGGTCGCCCCGACGGCGTGGATGATGGCGGGTAAGACGGGGGAGTGACTGGCGATCGCACCGCCAGCGCGGTATCGTAGACGGAGTCCCCCCACCCCGCGCCGCAGGCCCGCCATGCACGACCGCGACCTCCGCCTGTCCCGCCGCAAGTTCCTCGCCGCCTCCGCCGCCGCCGGCCTGACGATCGGCGACGCCCCCGCCGATGAAGGCGCCGAGTCGCCGCCGCTGTCGCGCACCCGGCCGGCCAAGCTGTCGCGCAAGAACCGCAAGCCGATCGCCTGCGTCTGCACCGTCTACCGCCCGCTGTCGCACGCCTACCACATCGCCGGCCGCTTCGTCCACGGCTTCGCGCTGGGCGGCAAGATGCACGTCCCGGGGCAGTACCTGCACTCCCTCTTCGTCCACCAGACGCCGGACAACGACCTGTCCAAGGACCTCGCCAAGAGCCACGGCGTCAAGGTGACGCGCTCGATCGAGGACGCGCTGACCTCCGGAGGCAAGCTCGCCGTCGAGGGCGTGCTGCTGATCGGCGAGCACGGCAACTACCCGCTCAACGACAAGGGCCAGATCCTCTACCCGCGCTTCGAGTGGATGGAGGAGATCGCCCGCGTCTTCAAGAAGGTCGGCAAGAGCGTGCCCGTCTTCAACGACAAGCACCTCTCCTACACCTTCGACAAGGCCAGAAAGATGCTCGCCCGCGGCCAGGAGCTGGGCTTCCCCGTCATGGCCGGCTCCAGCCTGCCCGTCGTCTGGCGCCGCCCGGAGCTGGAGTTGAAACTCGACTCGCCTGTCGAGGACGCCCTGGTCGCCACCTACGGGCCGATCGAGGTCTACGGCTTCCACGGCCTCGAAGTGTTGCAAACGATGGTCGAGCGCCGCAAGGGCGGCGAGACCGGGGTCAAGGCGGTGACCTGCCTGACCGGCAAGGACGTCTGGAAGGCAGCCGACAAGGGGTTGTGGAGCTGGGACCTGCTCGAGGCCGCCCTCTCCCGGGCCGAGACGGTCAACCCCGGCGACATCCGCGAGAACACCGGTGGCATGAAGGTGCTGGCCCACCCCGCCACGCCGCCGACGGCGTTCCTGGTCGAGTACCGTGACGGCACCCGCGGCACGATGCTGCTGCTTAACGGCCACATGCGCGACTTCGTCTTCGCGGCCAGGCTGAAGGGTGACCCGAAGCCGGCGTCGTGCCTGTTCTGCCTGCCGGCGCCGCCGGGGGCGCGCTTTTTCGACGCGCAGGTGGTCAACCTGGAGAAGTTCTTCGAGACCGGCAAGGCGCCCTACCCCGTCGAGCGCACCCTGCTGACGAGCGGCGTGCTCGACGCCGCCATGGAGAGCCACCACCGCCGCGGCGAGCGCGTCGAGACGCCCCAGCTGGACGTCCGCTACGCCGCGCCGGCGGACAGCGGCTTCCTGCGCGGCAGCATCGCGGACGAGTGATGGTCCTGGTCCGGCGCTTCCTCGTGCTGATCGCCCTGATGTTCTGGCAGGGCGGCTTCACGTTCTACGTCAGCGTCGCCGTGCCCATAGGCACCGCCGTGCTGGGGTCGGCGCTGCGCCAGGGGTTCATCACGCGCCAGGTCACCGGCTGGCTGAACGTCAGCGCCGCAGTCGCGCTGGCGGTGCTGGCGGCGGAACTGGCCCTCTGCCACGAGGCGTCGCGCTGGCGGAAGTGGTCGCGCGCGGTCCTGTGGGCGTTCATGCTGGCGTGCCAGGTGCAGCTGTTCCGGCTGCACGCGATACTGGACGCGATGATGGAGGAGAAGGGCCGCCTGGTCCTCGACCCGGAGGCGTTCTACCCGATCCACCGGGTGTACCTGTGGACGCACACGGCGCAGTGGGCGGCCGGGTTGGTTTTTGTCGCGGTGACGCTGCTGGCCTGGAGGGCCGAGGACCGCACGGGAAGGTGAGCGGGAGGATAATTCAGGATGGCCTTATCTCGGGAGACTTCACGGATGACGACGGCAACTGGGTGATCACCCACAAGGGGACCAACCAGTGGGTCTGGGTCACCGTTCGCTTTGACGGCACGGTCGCCGGCTCCGATCCCCGGCCGACCGGCAACAATGAGTTCGGCGAGTTCTGGTTCGTCCTGTACCGTCGGGCTTACCTCAAATTGACCGGGCTGCTCGATGAGGGTGGTTTTCCCAGCGAGGCCCTCAGGGCCCTGACCGGCCGGGACTCGACCCGGGCGGGCAATACCGGCGATGAGGAGTTCTTTTCCAACTGACTGGAGACGGCCGTCAACCATCACCGCCCGGTCGTTGCCGCGACTCATCCAGCCGCAGCCGCAGGATCTCCTGTTGCGTCTCGGCCTCGCCGGCGGACAGCCCCGTCTCCCAGGAGACGTCGCGGCAGCGCTGGTAGACATCGACCAGGGCGCTGTCGCCGCCGGCCGCGCGCGGCCTCGCGACCAACACGACCGAGAGGGGAGCGGCCGCCATCGGAGTCGTTCCCGTAGAAAAGCTGGTATGGGGCATTGTAACCGCCCGGGGGCCGGGACAACGGGAGCGGACGACTGGGCCGGCGGACGTCCCGCCAGGGACGTCCGCCGTGTTTTCCGCCCCCGGCCAGGAAGGGACCTCTAAATGGATGACCTGACGACCTACCGCGAGGCGGCGTGCGAGGCGGCCCGCCGGGCCGCGCTGGTGCTGGAGCAGTGGCGCGCCCGCTTCCAGGTGCGCGAAAAGGGCCGGGCCGACCTGGTCACTGAGGCCGACGTCGCCTCCCAGGAGGCCATCCGCGCCTACCTGCTCGGCCGCTTCCCCTCGCACGCCCTGCTCGGCGAGGAGGGGGATGCCGCCAAGCACCGGCCCGGCCCCGGCGCGCCGCCCACCTGGGTCGTCGATCCGATCGACGGCACGACGAACTACGTTCACGACATACCGCTGTACTGCGTCTCGATCGGCCTTGAGGTCGAAGGCGAGCTGGTCGTCGGCGTCGTCTACGAGCCGGTTCGTGATGAGATGTTCCACGCGGCCAAGGGCCAGGGGGCGTTCCTCAACTGGCGCCGGCTGAGGACGAGCCCAACGCCTTCGCTGGACCAGGCGGTGCTGGCGACCGGCTTCCCGCCGGACGTGCGCGGCCAGGAGCGGTCGCTGGACTGGTGGCGCTGGTTCTCGCTGCGGACGCGGTCGCTGCGGCGGACCGGCTCGACGGCGATCAACCTGGCCTACCTGGCGGCGGGCCGGTTCGACGGCTACTACGCCTTCGACAACCACGTCTGGGACATCGCCGGGGGCGTCGTGCTGGTGCGCGAGGCCGGTGGGATTGTCACCAACCCCGACGGGTCGCCGCTGGACCCCTACGCCCCCGCCGCGGTCGCGAGCAACGGCCCGCTGCACCCGGCCCTGGTCGAGGCGATGCGATCGGGACCGGGCCAGGGATCAGGGGCCTGAGGGGGATAACTCTCGAACACCGGTTGCTTGCCTCGGACTGGCCGGGCCGCGACAATACCCCCACCTGAATCGGAGAGTCCCGCATGTCGCACCACGCCGCCCGCCGCGACCGCCTCGCCCGCCTGCTGGCCGAGGAGGGGCTTAACGCCGTCCTCATCACCAGCGAGCCCAACGTCACCTACCTCACCGGCTTCTCCGGCGAAAGCACGTTCCTCGCCCTGACCCGCGACCGCGCCGTCCTCATCTCCGACCCGCGCTACGTCGGCCAGCTCGCCGACGAGTGCCCCGAGGTCGAGACCCACATCCGCCCCCCGACCACCAAGCTGCACGACGCCGCCGGCCACGTCCTGACCTCGCTCGGCGCCCGCTCCGTCGGCTGCGAGGCAGCCGCGCTCACCCTCGCGGAGGCCGAGGCGCTCCGCGCGTCCGCCCCGGCGGTGGACTGGAAGCCCGCCGCCGACCGCGTCGAGAAGCTGCGCATGGTCAAGGACGACGTCGAGGTGGCGCTGATCCGCCAGGCCGTCGCCATCGCCGAGCGGGCCTTTGCCGCCTTCCGCGCGCTGCTGCGCCCGGACGACCGCGAGAAGGACCTCGCCGACGCCCTGGAAGGGCACGTCCGACGCTGCGGCGGGCTGACCTGCTCGTTCCCGCCGATAGTCGCCGTCGGCGACCGGGCCGCGCTGCCGCACTGCCCGCCCACGGCGCGGCGGGTCGATGAGGCCGGCCTGCTGCTCGTCGATTGGGGCGCCACCGGGCCGACCGGCTACCGCAGCGACTTGACGCGGGTGCTACCGACGCATACAACACGCTCTTCCACGGACGACCGCCTGGCCGGCATCCACGCGACCGTGCTGCGGGCGCAACAGGCGGCGTTCCGCGCCGTCCGCCCCGGCGTGCTGGCCAGGGAGGTTGACGCCGCGGCCCGCTCGGTGATCGAGCAGGCCGGCCACGGCCCGCACTTCAGCCACGGGCTAGGACACGGCATCGGCCTGGAGGTCCACGAGGCGCCGTCGGTGCGCCCGCTGTCCGAGACGAGGCTGGAGCCGGGCATGGTCTTCACGCTGGAGCCGGGGATCTACCTGCCAGGTTGGGGCGGCGTGCGGATCGAGGACGACGTGCTGGTGACGCCCGACGGGGTCGAGTTGCTATCATCGGCCCCGCGCGACCTGGAGCAGCTGACGGCGTTCGTACCGGCTGGTTAGCGACGCTTCGCAGAGGCGTCCCGGATTGACCGAGGGAGACGCGAGGTGGCTGACGACAACGAAACCCCCCGCCCGTTCGACGTGAACACCATCCGCGACCTCATCCGCCTGATGAGCCGGCACGACCTCAGCGAGGTTGACCTCACCTGGGGCGACGAGCGCATCCGCCTCCGCCGCGGCAGCCGCGTCGTCCACGCCCCCGCGCCGGCGGCCCCCGCGCCGGCGCCGGTCGCTCCCCCGCCACCGGCGGCTCACGCCGCCGGCTCGCCGCCCGTGTCGCAGCCGGCCGCGCCGTCGAAGAAGCTGATCGAGATCAAGAGCCCCACCGTCGGCACGTTCTTCGCCCAGCGCGAGCCCGGCTCGCCGGCGTTCGTGACCGTCGGCACCCGGGTCACGCCCGCCACCGTCGTCTGCCTGATCGAGGCGATGAAGGTGTTCAACGACGTCACCGCCGACTGCTCCGGCGTCGTCCGCGAGGTCTGCGTCACCAACAAGGACTTCGTCGAGTACAACACGGTCCTGTTCCGCGTCGATCCGGAAGGCTGATGGGGCGGCTCATGTTCCAGCGTATCCTCGTCGCCAACCGTGGGGAAATCGCCCTGCGCGTCATCCGCGCCTGCCACGACCTCGGCATCGAGGCGGTGGCGGTCTTCAGCGAGGCCGACCGCGGCGCCCCCTACCTCGACGCCGCCGACGACCGCATCTGCATCGGCCCGCCGCCGGCCGTCGAGAGCTACCTCAACATCGCCCGCCTCATCGCCGCCGCGGAGGTTTCGGACGCCCAGGCCATCCACCCCGGCTACGGGTTCCTCTCCGAGAACGCTCACTTCGCCCAGGTCTGCCGCGACTGCCACTACGAGTTCATCGGCCCGCCGCCGGAGGCGATGCACCGGCTGGGCAACAAGAACCAGGCCCGCAAGCTCGCCAAGGACGCCGGCGTCCCCGTCGTCCCTGGCAGCGAGGGGCTGATCGACAAGGACCGCGACGTCACCGCCCTGGCGAGGCAGATCGGCTACCCGGTACTGATCAAGGCCGCCGCCGGCGGCGGCGGCCGCGGCATGCGCGTCGTCCGCGACGAGTCGGCCCTGCACGCCTCGATCGCCTCGGCCCGCCAGGAGGCCGAGAGCGCCTTCAAGGACGGCTCCATCTACATGGAGAAGTACATCGAGCGGCCGCGCCACATCGAGGTGCAGCTGCTCGGCGACAAGCACGGCCACGTCGTCCACCTGTGGGAGCGGGATTGTAGCCTCCAGCGCCGCCACCAGAAGCTCGTCGAGGAGTCGCCGGCGCCGAACCTGCCGGAGAAGGTGCGCCTGGCGATCTGCGAGGCGGCGGTGAAGCTGGCCCGCACCGCCGGCTACTACAGCGCCGGCACCTGCGAGTTCCTGCTGGCCCGGGACTTCTCGTTCTACTTCATCGAGGTCAACGCCCGCATCCAGGTCGAGCACCCGGTCACCGAGCTGGTCACCGGCCTCGACCTGGTGCGCGAGCAGATCCGCGTCGCCGCCGGCGAGAAGCTGCGCTTCTCCCAGAAGGACATCGTCACCCGCGGCCACGCCATCGAGTGCCGCATCAACGCCGAGGACCCGGCCGCGAACTTCCGCCCGTCGCCGGGGCTGATCACCCGCTGGCAGCCGCCGGGCGGCCCTGGGGTGCGGCTGGACACCCAGGCCTGCGCCGGCTACCGCGTGCCGTCAACTACGACCCGCCTGTCGCCAAGCTGCTGGTGCATCAGCCGACGCGGGCGGAGGCGATGGCAGCCATGCGGCGGGCCCCGAGGGAGTTCGTCGTCGAGGGCATCCAGACGACGATCCCGATCCACCGGGAGATCATGGCCAACGAGCAGTTCGCCGCCGGACAGGTGGACACGACCTTCCTGGAAGGACGTGGCTGCGGTCGTAGGGTAAGCTGCCAGCAGGTTGTCCTACGACCGCAGGGCGAAGCTGGCGGCTTACCCTACGGCCCGAGTTCGACTCCCGGCGAGCGTCCCGTCGGACAGGACCGCGACCGTGCGGAGAG
The DNA here is from genome assembly GCA_046350195.1 of Gemmataceae bacterium. GTDB lineage: Bacteria > Planctomycetota > Planctomycetia > Gemmatales > Gemmataceae > CALDUY01. The sequence continues at coordinate 39,136 of JAXMAW010000052.1, read as the reverse complement.
GCCGGCTGCATCGACTGCCAGGCCAGAGGGCTAGACGACAGCAGCAGCACGCCTGCACGTCCCCGTCGGGCCCGCGCGCCGCCCGTTCGCCAGGCCGGTCGTCAGCAGGATGTCGCCGCGGTAGTCCACCGCCGCCAGCCGCGACGGGGCCGCCTCGGCGCCGTGCCGCCGTCCGCTTCGGGCTCATCGCGGCGAAGCAGTACAGGCTGCCGGTGAAGCAGGCCAGCACCGCCCGCGAGCCGTCGCCGGCAACCGCCAGCGAGCCGACGCGCCACCAGGCCGTCGCGCCACAGCATTTGGCCTCGTCGTCGAACGCGCACACCAGGCCGTACTCGCCGCTGCCGAGCAGCACCGGCAACTCCGGCACGAACGCCAGGTGCAGCAGCGGCCGCGGCGACGCAGCCCGCCAGACCTCCCCGGCCGTCGCGGTCGAAGACGGTCAGCCCGCCGGCCTCGTCGGCCACGGCGAGGCGAGCGCCGAACCTGTCCAGCGCCACCCGCGACGGGTCGCCCGGACATCGGCTGCCCCACAGCCGGACGAAGTCGGCTTTCGGTCAGCAGCCACACCTGCTGCCATTGGCCGCCGCCACGACGCGGGCCGTCATCGCCGATCGCCGAGGCGGTCAGCGACGCGGATGCCCGCTGGCCGCAGCTGAGCCTGCCCGGCCAGGGTCGTAGCGGCCCAGGTAGCTCCCCGGCCTTGCACCAGGAGCGTGCCCGGCCGCGCGCCAGGCTCAGGCTGGCGGGCGGGGCGGGCAGCGGGCGAGACCAGGCCAGCGCATGACCGACTCCCCAGCGCCTCTCACGCCATCGGGCAAAGGTGCTGGCGAGCCGCGCACGAAGTAAGCGGTCGGGTCGTCGTCCTCGACCCCGCCGGGGTGCCCACCGAGGCTGTGCCTCCGCTACCCGCTTACTTCGTGCGCGGCTCGCCATACGACGTCGATGTCCGGGACGGTGGAGCTGCATGACCTCACGACGGGTTGGGATCACGTCCATCGCGATTGGCGCGGCATCGGCGGCGTCAGGGCCGGGCCGGAGCGGGCCCAGCAGCAACTTGCGGGCCTCGGCGATCAAAGCCCGCCCCGGCTCGGCGTTGACGACGTCCGGCGTGACGCCGCGGCCGGTGTACGGCTGGCCGGCGAGAACAGCTTCGCCACGGTCAGGCGGATGCCGGCCAGTCCGTCCAACGGGGCCGCCTTGTCCATGGGGATGATGCACTGGATGGAGCTCGTCGTAGCTCCGTCTGCCCCAGCAGCTTGGTGCCGGGCCGGCCGCCCTGGCTGCCCCCGCCAGCACCTCGGCGCGCTGGCCGTCTCGCTGTCGATCAGCACCACTATCGGCATGATCGGCCCGCCCGCACTCGTCGAACAGCCGGTTGTACTTCTTGAACAGGCTCTGCCCGACGACGATCACCCCGCTGACGAACAGGTCGGCGACGGCGACGGCCGACTTGAACACCCCGCCGGGGTTGCCGCGCAGGTCGAGAATGAGCCCCTTGACCGGCTCGGCGGAACTGCTCGTAGAACCAGGATCGCTCTCCTCTTCACCTCCTGGAGCGTCGAGTCCTGGAAGTGGTGGATGCGGATGACGCCGACCGCCAGCCCGCCCGGCGAGCCGTCGTCCAGCGGCGCCAGGCGCAACACCTCGACGGAGGGCATGTGGACCGCCCGGCGGACGAGGCGGACGGCGCGGTTGTCCTGGTACTTCGCTCGATCTCGACTCGACGCTGCTGCTGCCGGGGGTCGTCGCGCAGCCGCTCGGCGGCGATGTCGGGGGGCAGGTAGTCGGTGGCCACGCCGCCGATGCGGACGATCCGGTCGCCGACCTCCAGCCCGGCGTCCTCGGCCGGCCCTTTGGGGTAGACGCGGGTGACGTACAGGCGGTCTCCGTCATCCAGGCCGACCTCGACGCCGACCCCGACGCTTGCCGCGCCGCCGCCTGCACCAGGGCCAGGTTGCCCGGCGACAGGAACGCCGAGTGGTCGTCCAGGGCGCTGCAGGCCCCGGCGGCGAACTCCATGACCAGGCCGCTGACCGCGGCTTCGCCTTAGCGACAGCCCGTCGCGGCCGGCACCGCGGATCACCTCCAACGCCTGCTCGCGGGCCTCGTGGCGCGAGGCGAGCGGCCGGTCGGGCCAGGGCGGCCAGACGCGCCTTGAAGCGCCGGAGGCGCCTGCTCCTGGGCAGGTAGAGCCGCTGAACACGGCGTCCTCCAGGGCCAGCCGCGCGCCGTGCAGGCCCTGGCGGAACAGCTGGCGTAGCGACGGCGAGCGATCGGGGTAGGCGACGCAGCAAGGCCTGCTCGTAGACCTCCAGCGCCTGCGGCGGGGCGAGCCGGGACAGGGCTTGCTGGTAGGACTGGTCGGAGTGGCGCAGTTGCAGCTGGAGGCGGCGCAGGCAGCGCTGGTAGCCGTCACGGGCCGGGGCACTGTGGCGGTCGCGGCGGAGGAGGTCGTCCCACGCCCGGCAGGCCTCCAGCCAGGCGCCGCGCCTCTCGAACTCCGAGGCCCGCTGCCGCCGCTTGTCCGCCGGGTCGTGCCCCTCGGCGCGGGCCTTCAGCGGGTGCAGGAGCAGCAGGAATGTCAGTACCGGGGTGACCAGGCCGAGAGGGGTGCGGTTCGAGGGGGATGCTCTTCGCAAGGGACACCTCCGGCCCCGCCTTCGATCGGGCCGATCCGCGGGGCAGCAGGCGAGCGGGGTTCGGTCGAGGTCCGTCCCACACCGATATGCGCGCCTGGCGGGATTCGTTTAAGGAGTATAACCGAGCGGGCGTTACCCGGTCAATCATCGAGCACGTCAGTTACAAACATCACAACCGCCCCTTCCCGCCCCGTTCCGCGGGGCAACCGGCCCTCCTCAAGACGATGTCGGCCTGGGCCAAGATTGCGGGATGTATCGATTTCACGGCCCGCAGATCCTGCCTCATCGGATTATTCGTCACTACCGGGCTTTCATTCGCGCGGTAGGATCGATACTACCAGCAAAAGACGGACGACCGGTGCTTCTTGCCGGACCGTCAAACCCTATCCCGTCGGCCCATTCCGCGAGACTGCACCATGGCACGCAAGCGATCGACCGCCGCCAGCAAAACGACGCAGCTCCCGATGCCGTCGCCGGACACCGCCACCCCGCGCCGCGACCCGACCGGGCCGGCGCTGCGCACCGACGCCCGCAGCCGCTTCACGCTGTACAACCTGCTCGGCCGCGAGCGTTCCTGGTACGGCGTCACCCGGCGCGAGCTGGAGCGCCCCGCCGAGCCGGTCGGCGAGAAGTCGGTCGCGCACGGCATCATCGTCATCGACCGCTCCGGGTCGATGAGCTTCTGCATCGAGGACCTCAAGGACACCCTCGTCAAGCTGCTCACCCTGGAGGAATATCGTAATTTCAACCTGCTGGTGACACTGATCTCCTACTCCGGCCGGGGCGACGTGACGACGCACTTCGAGCGGGCGCCGATCACCGAGATCATGAAGCGCGACTCGAAGCAGCTGAAGGAGATCAAGAAGATCCACGCCACCTTCCTCACCTGCATGTCGCAGGGGCTGGAGCAGGCCTCGAAGCTGGTCCGCGACGACGAGCTGACCGCGATCACGCTGCACACCGACGGCTACGCCAACGACCCGTCGCCGAACTCCGAGGCCAAGGCGATCGACAAGCTGCTCGACGCCTGGCGGGAGAAGGCGCTGCTGGTCAACACCATCGCCTACTCCGACTACTCCGACTTCCGCCTGCTGTCGAAGATCGCCAACGCCGCCTCCGGCGTGTGCCTGAAGGCCGGCAACATCCGCGAGGTGTTCGACTCGCTGAACAACACGGCGAGGCTGCTCGGCGGCCAGCTGACGCCGCCGATCGAGGAGCCTCTGTCGCCGGAGTACGACTACCAGGTGTTCGTCTCGCACTCCGCGGGCAAGATCAACGGCTCGGCCGGGCCGCTGTTCATCCGCGGCCTCAAGCCGGAAGACGACGCCGCGGTGTACAAGTTCCGCAAGCTGAGCCAGGCAGAGTTCGACAAGCTCAAGGACGCCGACCTGGCCCAGACCAGCGAGGCGGTGGCGGCGTTCGCCCGGGCGCAGCTGGCGGAGGGCAACCTCAACACGGCCAAGTACGCCCTGGCCTCGACGTTCGACCGCACCCTGTTCGACCGCCACTCCCGGGCGCTGACGAACAACGAGGTCGCCGCCCTGGCCCAGGACCTCGACCTGCTGCTGTTCCAGCCGGGACTCTTGAACGAGCACGAGGTGTCCAAGGAGGTGCCGGTCAACCGCCGCATCCCGCTGCTGTCGCTGGTGCGCATCCTCGACGACCACAAGGAGGGGTTCCTCGTCAACTTCGACCACCTGCGGCAGAACTACATCCGACGCGGCCTGCGCCGGGTGCAGGGAACGCGAGACGAGACGGGAAAGCTGGTCGAGCCGTGGCTGAAGACCGAGTTCGTCGATAAGGGCGACTACGTCAAGGTGTCGTCGTTCGACATCAACCGCAACACGGCGAACCTGAACATCCTGGTCCCGCGCAAGGTGCGCCTGGTGCCGGCCGCCGGCGGCAAGCCGATCGCCGAGGTGGCCGGGGTGAAGCTCGACAACCTGAGCAACTTCAACAACTACACCGTCGTCGGCGACGGCGAGCTGAGCGTCAAGACGCTGAAGGTCAAGATCACCGAGAAGGCGCTGTACGACGCCCTGGCGAAGGAGGGCGTCCTGGAGATCGACGGGGCGGCGCCGAAGAAGTACGACAAGGACGCCGACTACACGCTGCGGCTGGACTTGCTGCCGCTGGTGCCGCCGTTCGAGGGCAGCGTCAACCTCGACGGCGTGTTCGACCAGCTGGCCGAGTACAAGGGTCTCTCCAGTGTTTGCGCGGCACACCTGAAGGAGGACTCCGACGTCTTCACGCCGGAGCAGGTCGAGGAGTTGAAGCGGCACTACCTGACGAAGAACCTGTACCTGAGCTTCCCGACGACGACGGAGTACACCGACCGCGACCAGGCCCTGGCCGAGGGAACTATCGACACGCGCACCAGCTACAAAATCGATCTGGGTTCTCGTACGATCCTGAACCTGTCGAAGCTGCACTCGGCGAACAAGTTCCTGGAGCGGATGTACGAGGTGACGAACGCCCAGGGCCAGAAGCTGGACAAGCCGAAGTTCGAGGACTGCCTCGACGGGGCGACGTACAGGCACAAGCAGCTGTCGGCGCGGACGAAGGTGACGAGGGTGGACGAGTTCATGAAGCGGCTGTTCGACGACTTCCTCGGCGTGGCGCCGAACGGCTCGGCGGTGGCGGTGCTGGAGCGCGTCGGCGCGAAGGATCTGGCGGCGATCGTGAAGGAGCGCGGCAAGGGCAAGCAGCCGGCGCGGGCCGCGTTCGTCAAGGCGCTGACGCAGGCGGGCAAGGCGCTGGACCGGGCGGCGGACGCGCTGTTCAACGAGAAGGTGTCGCCGCTGGTGTTCTACGTCGGCTCGACGGGGGCGCTGCCGGACGAGATCGAGGCGAGGGCGATGTCGGCCGAGGAGGTCACGACGAAGTACCCCGAGCTGTCGCCGTCGAAGGACGAGCAGGAGGGGCTGTTCTTCGAGGTGGGCCAGTCGATCCTGACGGTGTACGCCAAGACGGAGTACTTCTCGCACGACAAAAGCGTCAGCGGCGGCGTCAACGTTGCCGTCAGCGCAAGGGGTCTGACGCCGGTCATCGCTTCGACAGCCGCTCGAGGGCGGCCGCGGCGTCGCGGGTCTGCCGGGGCGCCGGCCGCCCCTTTCGCCAGGGGCAACAGCACCTTCTTCTCCCCGAGCGCTCCAGCACCTCGACGGGCGCGCAACTCGCGGAGCCGGTCGGCGGGGACGACGAAACTGTTCGCCTCGGCCGTGAGCCGCTCCAGCCGCCGCCGCGTTTCCAGGGACGGCGTGCCCCCGAGGGCCCGGAGCAGCGCGGGCCGCGCCACGTCACCCAGCCGCCCCAGCTCGCGGGTCGCCTCTTCGCGGTCCTCGAAGCGCTCGCTGTCGAGCCGCGTGATCAACCGGGCGACGTGCTTCGCATCGACGGCGGCCGGCTTCAGCACGCCCCGTAAGAACGGCACCGCCTCCGCCGGTGAGGCTGCCAGCGTGACCATCGCGCTGTCCGCCTCCCGTGCGTCGCCGGCGAGCCGCGGCCCACAACTTCTCCGGCCTCGCCGCGGACAGCGGAGGGCCGGGCCGCTTCGCCCCGGACAGGCCGGTCACGTCCCACACGACGGCGGTGGTGTCGTGGCTGCCGGACACTAGCCGCGTGCCGTCCGGCGAGAACGCGAGGCTCATCACAGCCGTGTCGTGGCCGCGCAGCCGGCGCCGCACCGCCGGCGGCGACCTCCACAGCGCGACGGTGCCGCCCTTGGCGGCGTAGGCGACGAGGCGGCCGTCGGGGGAATACTTCAGGGGGAACCCGCCGGTGTGGATCGGCGTGTCCTCCGGCGGCCTCGAACGACCGCCCCTTCCCCGTCGCCAGATCGACGAAGTGCAGCGGGCCGCGTACGAACTCGCTGCCGAGAGGTGTGTAGGCCCCACCAGCGTGCCGCCGTCGGGGGAGAGTTGAAACCGGGTGATCGGCGGGACGTCGAAGCGATGGACCTCCTTCCGCGTGGCGACGTCCCACAGCCGGAGGGCGCCCGCCGCGGGGCTGGGCTGGGGCTCAACCGAGACGAGCTGCTGGGCGTCGGGGAGGAAGGCGACCGGGCCCGAGGTGACCAGTGACGGCCCGACGACCTCGGCCTTCGTCGCCGCGTCCCAGAACCGGACCGGGCCGGGAAGGGTCTTTCCGTCGGTCAAGCTGCACGTAGTGGCTGGTGAGGAACGACCGCCCGTCCGGGGCGTAGGCAAAGCCCTGGAAGCCGCGGCCCGCCGGCCGCAGGCGGCCGGCTTCCTTCGCCGTCGCCGCGTCCCAGAACCGAACGCCCGCAGCCCCATCGGTGGTCGCGAGCGTGCGGCCGTCGGGGGAGAACGCAAGGGGGAAGCCGACCCCGAGCCTGCCGCGCCGTCCGGCCCGTGGCCGGGTCCCACAGTCGCGTCTCCCGGTCGCCGTGGCCGGTCGCCACCGTGCGGCCGTCGGGGGAGAACACGGCGGCCCGGACGTAGCCCCGCGGGTCATCCGTCGCCGGCAGCACCTCCTTGCCGGTCGCGGCGTCGAGGACGCAGGCCCTCGCCGCCGGTGAGGAGCTTGCCCCCGTCCCGGGAGAACGCGATCGCGTGGATCCAGCCGCCCGCGATGGGGGCGGCGACACTTGCGGCCGGTCCTCACGTCCCAGACGCCGCACGCCGGGGGCGGGCAAGTCAGCGCTCGAGGTCCAACGCCTCGGCCGCGGCGAGCTTCGAGCCGTCCGGCGAGAACGCCAGGCACCACGCCGACGGCGCGATGGCGAGCCGGCGGACGCCGCCAGCCGGGTCGTACAGTCGGATGGCGTTCTCGCGGGCCACCACCAGGGCGAACGTCTTGCCGTTGGGGGCGAACGTCAGTGCCCAGGGCTGGCCCTTTAGCTCGATGGACCATTTCTCCCGACCGTCCGCGGCGTCCCAAAGCCGCAGCGATCCCTGGTGGCTGACGCCGGCGATGTGGCTGACGCCGGCGATCGTCCGCCCGTCCGGCGAGAACGCGAGGAGCTTCCACGGCTCCCTGGGGAGTTCCCACGACCGAACTTCCTTCCGCGTGGCCAGGCCCCAAAGCCGCAGCCGGCCGCCCTCGGCGGCGACGGCGAGCGTGCCTCCGTCGCGGGACAGAGCGACGGCATCGACGGGGGTCGACGCGGTCACCTCGGGCCACGCCGGCTTGCCCGTCGGCACGTCGTAGCAGACGAGCCGCCGCTTGTCGGCGTCCACGCCGAACAACGTCTTGCCGTCGGGCGAGAGGCCGCCGCGGGTGATTGGCGGCACGTCGAACCGGCGGACCAGTTCGCCCGTGTTGAGGTCCCAAATGGTGGCGAACCCGCCCTGGTACGCCCGGTCATTGACCGAGAGGAACGTCTTGCCGTCCGGCGCCGCCGCCACCATGGTGGCGGAGACGGCGTGCATGCCGGGCGACCCCAGCCGGGCGACCGCGCCGGGCGGCAGCGGGTCGCCCGGCTGGGCCGCGGGCGGCGCGGTGGCCGCGGGCGGAGCGGCGGGGCGTGTCACCGCCGCGGCCGCGACGACGCTCACCGCTAGGAGCAGTTGCGGCAGGGCTACCTTGGTCAGGCCTCGCCGCCGGCCGCCGGCACGGCCAGGGCGAGAGCGAACGGTGTTCGCCGCCAGTGCTGGCGGCAGCGCCGGTGGCGACGCCCTCGGCCAGCAGCAGCGCCGACAGGCCGAACCCACGACGCTCCAACCGCCGCGCAGCAACTCGCGGCTGCGCTCGACGCGGCTCTTCAGCGTGCCCAGCGGCAGGCCAAGCTGCCTCGCCGCCTCGTCACGCGTCAGCCCCTCCAAATAGCACAGCACCAGCGGGGAGCGGCCCTCTTCCGGAAGACGCGCGCTTTCCTCGTCGAGCCGCCGCCTGCGCTCGCGGGCGGTCACCTCGGCTTCCGGGCTTTCGCTCACCCTCGCCGGCGCACGGCCCTCCCACGCCCGCCGCCGGGCACCGGCATCCCTGGCCCGTCGCACCTGGTGAAACGCCACCCGGTGAAGCCAACTCGCGACGGAGTCTTGCCATCCCGGCGAGTCGGCCTTCGACGCGAGCAGCAGGAACACCTTCTGGCAGGCGTCTTCGGCCTCGTGGGCGTCGCCCAGCGCCCGCCGGCAGACGCGCAGCACCATCGGCCCGTGCCGCTCGACCAGCGCCGCGAACGCCGCCTCGTCGCGCTGGCCGGCGAAGCGCCGCAACAGCTCGCGGTCCGTCGCCCCTTCGAGGCGAACCGTCTTGCGAAGGTATCCCAGAACCGTGCCGACCGCAGCGTGGCGCATGGCGAACCTCTTGCTGGTGTCGCGTTTGCTCTACATGATAATCCCACCGCAGCCTGCTTTGGCCGACCGGCCCGCGAAAAGGAGCTTCCGCCATGCCCGACCCGATCCGCCTCGGCGTGCTACTCTCGGGGAGCGGCACGACGCTGCAAAACCTGATCGACCGCATCGCCGACGGCCGGCTGGCCGCGGCGATCGCCTGCGTCGTGTCGTCGAAGGCCGACGCGGGCGGCGTCGAGCGCGCCCGCCGCGCCGGGCTGGTCACGCACGTCGTTGAGCGCAAGGCCTGCGCGTCGCGAACCGAGTTCAGCGCCCGCATCCTCGACCACCTCCGCGCCTCCGACGTCGGGCTGGTCTGCATGGCGGGGTTCTTGCAACTGTTGGAGGTCCCTGAAGATTTCCTCGGCCGGGTGATGAACATCCACCCGGCGCTGCTGCCGGCGTTCGGCGGCCAGGGCTACCACGGGCTGAGGGTCCACCAGGCGGCGATCGAGGCCGGCGTGAAGGTGTCCGGCTGCACGGTCCACTTCGCCGACAACGAGTACGACCACGGGCCGATCATCCTCCAAATCGCCGTGCCGGTCGAGGACGACGACACCCCGGAGTCGCTCCAGGCGCGCGTCTTCGCCGCCGAGTGCGAGGCGTACCCCAAGGCGATCCGGCTGTTCGCCGAGGGCCGGCTGACGATCGACGGGCGGCGGGTGCGGGTGCGGCGATGACGGAGGAGCAGTGGCTGGCGAGCCAGGACGCCCGCGAGATGCTGGCGTTCCTGCGTTACAAGCAGATGAGCGGGAGGAAGTACCGCCTTTACGCCTGCGCCGCGGTGCGGCTGCTCTGGCAGCACCTCGACGACGAGCGCAGCCGCCACGCCGTCGAGCTGGCGGAGCGGTTCGCCGACGGGGAGGTGACCCGCAAGCAGCTCGCCGACAGCGAGGCCAGGATCGAGGCGCAGCGCGGCCGCAGCGGGGCGGCCCGGAAGACCCTACTGCGCTCAGCCCGCATGGCAGCGACCGACGTCACCTTCTCCACCACGAGATCGCCGCTGCCCGACCTGTTACGCTGCGTGTTTCGCCACCCCGCCCGCCCACCGCTCGCCCCCGACCCGGGGTGGCTGGCGTCGAACGGTGGGGTCGTCCGGGCCCTCGCCCAAGGGGTGTACGCCGAGCGGCAGCTGCCGCAGGGCACGCTCGACCCCAACCGGCTGCTCGTCCTCTCCGACGCGATCGAGGAGGCGGGGTGTGACGACGAGGAAATCCTCGGACACCTGCGCCACCCAGGCCCCCACATCCGCGGATGCTGGGTGATCGACTTGTTGCTGGGGAAACAGTGACTCACCGCGGCGCCGTCCAGGTAAGCCGCGGCGGCGTCGTCCCCGGCACACAGGCGTAGCCCGAGAAATCGGTCACGCCTTCGGCGCGCAAAAAGTCCTCGTCCAGCAGCGCCTGCCCCGTCAGCGACGCCGGCTCCTTCGCCACCAGCCGCAACACGCAATCGACCAGGACGTCCGGCTTGCGCCACATCGCCGGCGAGCCCAGGGCGTGGTTGATGCTCGCCTGGCTCTCGATGATCGTCACCGGCCACAGCGAGTTGACGGCGACGTTGTCCGCCTTCAGCTCCTCCGCCAGCCCGACGGTTAGTAGAGTCATGCCCAGCTTGCTGATCGCGTAGGCGATCCGGCCGGGGACGATGCCGAGGTCCATCGGCGGACTCATGTTGATGATGTGGCCCCACTTCCCCTGGGCCATGGCGGGGATCACCTTCTGGCAGCACAGGAACGCCGCGCGGGCGTTGACCGCCATCACCAGGTCGAACCGCTTCACCGGCGTCTTCACCAGCGGCTGCCAGAACAGCGCCCCGGCGTTATTCACCAGCACGTCGATGCGGCCGAACCGCTCCAGGGCCCGGGTGGCCATCGCCTCGACCTGCGCCTCGTCGCGCACGTCCACCTGGATCGGCAGGGCCGCGGCGCCGAGCGCCTCGACCTCGGCGGCGACGGTGAAGATCGATCCGGGGAGCTTTTCACTCGGCTGGGTACTCTTGGCGGCGACGACGACGGCGTAGCCGGCCTTTGCCAGGCCCAGGGCGATGGCCCGGCCGATACCCCGGCTGGCCCCGGTGATGACGGCGACCCGGTTCGGATGAGACGGCATGGCGGACCTCCGGCGGCAATTAGACCCAGGGTAATGTACGACCCGGAGGGCCCGTCGCCGGAGGGGAAAAGGAAGGCGGCCCGGCCCGGGGGGTTCCCAGGGGCCGGGCCGCGTCGGGGCCGGACCTTCGCGGTCTCCAGGTCACCCATCCAGCGCCAGGTCCACCGTCTGCCGCCCCTCGCGTAGGGAGATCTGGAGTCTCGGGTCCTTGGGCAGGCCGCCGCCGGACCAGGGAGACGAGTTGAGCGGCATGGCGGCGACCGGCAGGGGCGTGGCCGGCTGGTCGCCTTCCCCGTCAACGGGGACGATCGGCGGGGGCAGAGGCAGCAGCTTGACCCGCCTGGGCGGTTTCACCTCGCCCTCGGCCTGGGAGGCCAGGTCCGCCTCGCCGGTGACCACGGCGGTGCGTTTCGCCGCCGGCAGAACCGCGACCGTCATCGTGCCTTCGGGCATCTTGGCCTCGTACCACCCCTCAGAGTCTGTCGAGGCGGAGACGACCCGCCCGTCGGCCAGGTGGAAGTTCACCGTCGCGTGAGCGAGCGGCCGGCCGGCCTTCGTTACCAGCCCGGTCACGACGGCCCGGTCCCGCGGCCCCCACAGGGCCGGCAGCAGTCGGCCGGGGGCGCCGACGATGGCTCCGCCCAGGACCACCAGCGTGATTAGCGGGATCACCGCGATGTGACACGCGGCCTGTCTCAGCTTCATGTTCTCGGCCTCCGGGGGGAGGGTCTGTCCCGTACCGAACCTCTGGCCAACGACACCGCGAGACGCGCCTACCAGGGGAAGTCGCAATCGGGCCGGGAATGTTACCTGCCCCGGGTGATATGCTGAGAAGGCGTGGGGAGCACGGCATGACCGAGAAGGACGCCTTCCTGGCCGACATCCTGGAGCGCCCGGACGACGACGCGCCGCGCCTGGTCTATGCCGACTGGCTCGACGACCACGGCGAGCCGGACCGCGCCACCTTCATCCGCGCCCAGTGCGCCGGCGACGCCGGGGCGGCCGGCGCCTTCGCCGCGAGGTTGGGCCCGTGGGCCGGGCCGGCCGCCGAGCTGTCCGAGCGGGTCGAGTTTCACCGCGGCTTCGTCGAGGTCGTTCACATCCATGCCGAGGCGTTCCTCGCCCAGGCCGAGGCGCTGTTCCGTCTGACGCCGCTGCGGCTGGCCCGGCTGCTGTACCTCTATTCGGACCAGCTGGCGGCGCTGGCGCGGCTGCCAAACCTGTCCCGCCTCGCCGCGCTGGAGGCGACCGGAAACTACCGGCACGCCGGGTTCCGCGTCCTGTGCGCCTCGCCTCACCTCGACGGCCTGGCGGGGCTCGCCGTCTCCGACACGCCGATCGGCCGGGCCGGCCTGGCGGCGCTGGTCGAGTCGCCGTCGCTGTCGCGGCTGACCCACCTCCACCTGGGCGGGACCGGCATCGGCCCCGAGGGCGTTCAGCAGCTAGCCCGGTCGGCCAAGTGCCGGCACCTGGTCGCCCTCGACCTGCGGGGAAACGCGCTGGGTCCGCCGGCGGTGCGAGACCTGGACCGCTCGCCGCACCTGGGCGAGCTACGGCGGCTGGGGCTGTGGTACAACCGGCTCGGCGACGAGGGGCTGGCCGAGCTGGTCCGAACGCCGCTGTTCGCCCGCCTGACGCACCTGAGCCTGGGCAACAACCGCGTCACCGCGGCCGGGCTGCGGCTGCTGGCCGACTCGCCGGCGCTGTTGGGCCTGCGGACCCTGTGGCTGGGGGTCGATCGCTACAGCCCCGCCGGGGTGGAGGCGCTGACGCGCTCGGAGTTCCTGCACCCGGAGGCCCGGGTGTGCTTCTGGCTGACCGGCCCGCTGAGCGAGCAGGTGAAGCAGGGCGTCCGCCGGCGGCTGGGCGGCCGCGTCACCTTCGACAACGACCCCGCCGAGACGTGGGAGGCCGACCCGCCGGTGGGCTGGCCCCTGTGGGGGCGTGACAGCGGATCGGAACCTAGAGGCCGACCTCCTTGAGCTGCTTCGCATCGACCGGGGCGGGGGCCCCGGTCATCAAGTCGCGGGCCTTCTGGTTCTTCGGGAAGGCGATCACGTCGCGCATGTTGGCCGTGCCGGTCAGGATCATCGCCAGCCGGTCCAGCCCGAAGGCGATGCCGCCGTGCGGCGGGGCGCCGTACTTCAGCGCGTCGAGCAGGAAGCCAAACCGCTGCCTCGCTTGCTCGTCGCTCATGCCCAGCCGGCGGAACAGCCGCGCCTGCACCTCCGGCGAGTGGATGCGGATGCTGCCGCCGGCCGCCTCGTAGCCGTTGATGACCAGGTCGTAGGCCTTCGCCCGCACCTTGCCCGGGTCGCCCTCCAGCAGGTGCAGGTCCTCGTCGAGGGGGGCGGTGAACGGGTGGTGGTTGGCCACCCAGCGCTTCTCGTCCTCGTCCCAGAGGAACGACGGGAAGTCGATCACCCAGGCGACGGCGTAGGGCGCCTTCGACTTCTCGAGCAGGTCCAGCTTCTGCGCCACCTGCTGCCGCAGCACGCCCAGGGTCTGGCAGACCGCGTCCTCGGTGTCGGCCGCCCCGATCAGCAGCAGGTCGCCCGGCGCCGCCTGGAGCCGCCCCGCCAGCTCGGCCTGGAGTTCCGGCGTGACGGCCTTGGCGATCGAGCCGGAGACCTTGCCGCCGTCTTCCGCCTTGAGGTAGCCGAGCATCTTCCCGCCGGAGCGGCGGAGCGCCTCGCCCATGTCGTCGAGGTTCTTGCGCGAGAACTTCGCCGCGCCCTGCTTCGCGTTCAGCCCGCGCACCTTGCCGCCGGCGGCCAGGGCCTCCTGGAACGGCGGCAGGTCCATCTTCGCCCCGACGTCGGACAGCTCGACGATCTCCATCCCGTAGCGCAGGTCCGGCTTGTCGCTGCCGTAGCGCAGCATGACGTCGGCGTACTTCAGCCGCTGGAGCGGCAGGGGGATGGTCACGCCGAGACACCTTTTGAACACCTCGGCGACGAGCCCCTCCATGGCGGCGAAGACGTCGTCCATCTCGACGAACGACATCTCGACGTCGAGCTGGGTGAACTCCGGCTGGCGGTCGGCGCGCAGGTCCTCGTCCCGCAGGCAGCGGGCGATCTGGAAGTAGCGGTCGTAGCCGGAGACCATCAGCAGCTGCTTGTACAGCTGGGGCGACTGCGGCAGGGCGTACCACTGGCCGGGGTGGACGCGGCTGGGCACCAGGTAGTCGCGGGCGCCTTCCGGCGTGCTGCGGCCGAGTAGAGGAGTTTCCAACTCCAAAAATCCGCGTACGTCGAGGTAGTCGCGGATGACCTTGTTCATGCGGTGGCGCATCGCCAGGGTTCGATGCAGGCCGGGCCGGCGCAGGTCGAGGTAGCGGTACTGCAGGCGCAGGTCCTCGTTGGCCAGTTCCGGGTCGCCGAGCGGGCCGCTCTCCTGCGGGATGGAGTGGACCTCAAAGGGCGGGGTCGGGGCAGCGGTTGAGCACCTGTAGCGCGGCGGCCTCGACCTCGACGGCGCCGGTGGCGAGCTTGGCGTTGGCCTTGCCGGGCTGCCGCGGGCGAACCCGGCCGGTGACCGACAGCACCCACTCGCCGCGGGCCTCGGCGGCGGGGGCGAAGACGTCGGGGCGGTCGGCCTCGAACACCACCTGCGTCAGGCCGTGGCGGTCGCGCAGGTCGAGGAACACCCGGTCGTTGTAGACGCGGGTGGTGTTCACCCAGCCGTTCAGAGTCACCGTCTGCCCGACGTGGTTCTCGCGCGCTCGCCGCAGGTGTGGGTCCGTCGCCATTCCGCCATGGTCGTGCCATCTCCTTTCGCCTTGCTGACAACTCGCCGTCGATTATACGAAACGCGGCGGCGGCCGCTGTCCCCAAGACAGCGGCCGCCGCCGGAAGGATCGCGCCTCAGTTCGCCAGGTGGACGTGCAGCTGGACGTTCTTCGCCCCCAGCTCGTGCACGTGGAGCAGCCGAGCCATCAGCAGGTGCTCCGTCGCCGGCATGGCGAAGATGTGGACAATGACGCTGCCGTCCGGCACCAGCTCGATCCGCACGTCCCTCGCCAGCTTGCCGCAGGCGTCGGAGAGTCGCTTCTTCAGGTCGTTCTCCGTCAGGCGGATCGGCGGGACCTCGGCCACGTTGACCTTCATCACCGGGCTGGAGGAAGCCGGCTCGGCCCTGGGCGCCTCCGGGGCGACCACCCTGGGCTGGGGCGCTGAGGTCTGAACGACGCTCGGCGGGGCCACGGGCAGGGCCGGCGGCGGCACCTGCGCCACGGGGCGCACCGGCGGCGCGGGCGGCGCGACGTGCGGCACCGGCGGGGGGGGCGGCGCGGAAGACAGCGTCGCCAGGGGCCGGCTCACGTAGGTGACGTTCGCCGGGGCCGGCGAGGCCGGCACCGAGGCGGGCGTGACCGGGGAGGGGCGGAAGGCCGGCGGCCAGGGCTTTGCCTCGGCGAACTGGCGAGGCGCTTCCGGCGGGGCCGGCGGCGGCTCCGGGGTCGGGATGGGCACGACCCGCGGGGCGCTCACGGGGGTAGTTTCCACGACGCGAGCCTTGATCGGCTTGGGCTGCTTCGCCGTCTGCGCCGCGGTGACCTCCTCCCCGGCCGTGCCGGGGCCGCGATACGGCGGAGCGGGCATCAACACCTCCATTGGGTAGGTCGGAGGCTGCTTCCGCGCGGCGCGGGCGGTCTTCCACGCCATGAGCTTGTCCAGCATGCTCGGCCGCTCGTGGCCAGACGCCGTCCCCTGGGAGCAATCGCACGGGACGGTGGTGGGCGGCGGGGCCACCTGGACGACGGCGGGTGGCGGCCCCTTGGGCGGGGTAGGCGCCTGGACGACGGGCACCTGGGACAGCCCGCTGGGCAGGATGGCATTCGGCGGGGTGGCCGGTGGCAGCTGCGGTACGGGCGGTTGCGAGACGAGCTGCGGTTTCGGGGCGGGCGGTGGCGGGACCGGTTGCTTCGGGGCCGGCGGTGGCGCGGCCGTCGGCGGTTGCGGGACCGGCAACAGCAGCGCCGTCGTCGGGGCCGGCAGGGGCGGGTCGGCCTTGTACTGCACCCGTTGGATCGGCCGCTCGGGCCGAGGCGCGGCCACCTCGGGCTTGGTGGTGCAGACCAGGCCCTTGCCGTCGGAGGAAACCACGGTGATCGGGTTGCCTTGCTGGCCCTGCCCACGAACGGCCAGGCAGTTTATCACCCGGGAGCAGCCCGGCACCTCGCGCAGGGTCCGGCTCGTGTGCAGCTTCTCCTCGACCGAGGCCACCTCACCTTCCACCTTGATCTGCCCGTCGTCGGTCGAGGTGAGGACCAGCCGGTCGGCCTTGCTGCCGAGGCTGCGAACCAGCGTGTCTCGGGCGACCTTTTTCAACGCCTTGGGATCGACCAGGGACTTCCGGGCCACGTTGAGGCCGTCCCTGACGGGCAGGTAGCAACTCTGCCGGGCCAGTTCGACGGCGCGGCGGCGGGTCGGCTCGTCGGGGACCTCGCCCCGGAGGACGACGGTGTCGCCCTCCAGCAGCACCGCGACCGGCAGGCGCATCGTGGCCGGGTCCCCGAGAAGGGCGACCTCAGCCTTCATGGCCTGGAGCTTGGTCTCCGACGGGCTGACGGTTAACGGAGTGGCCCCGGGCGTGGCGGCCAGGGACCAGCCGGCCAGGCTGACGCCTCCGGCCACGCAGAGTAGCCGGGCGTACCGGCGGAACAGGTGGGTCATGGGGAAACCTCCGAGGCGCGCAGGACCGTCGCGGGTGGGTGTGTCCTGCGTCAGGCGGGAAGGTAGGTAGGTTGGCTGGGCGGGCGGGCAGGGCCGGGCGCGGGCGGGTGTTGGTTGTTGTTGTTCGGGAGAGCGACCGGCCCGCCCGTGGCGGGATCACGCCGCGGGGCTTGGGCCGGTCGCTCCGGGGAGGCTCACGGGCCGGACAGGTCCCGCGTCACCGACTGCCGCACGTCCGGCGACGGGCCGGGGCACAGGTGCAGGTGGTCGAGGTCGATGTACACGACCTGCACCCGCGGCCGCACGCAGCGGAACGGGAACGGGTAGCCCGACTCGATGGTCTCGTCGTAGTAGATGGTGCACTTCCAGTGGCAGTGGTGCAGCTGGGCCAGGCCGACCAGCGGGAAGAAGCGCGGCGGGTCGATCTTGTCCACGATCAGCTCGGCGGTGGTCTGGATGTTGTCGCGGTGCTCCTCGTAGAAGTAGGGCACGCCGCGCGGCACCTTCTGCCAGGCCCGCAGGATGCGGGCCTGGTCCGGCGGGTCCTCGCACAGCGGCGGCGGCGCGCCCTCCTTGATCGGCGGCAGGATCGGCGTACGCCAGTCGTTCTTGTGGCAGTACTTCTCCTGCATGCGTTCGGTGACCCAGGGCGGCACGGGGATGGGGGTGAAGATGCCCATCGACAAGGGCATGCACCCGCTCAGCCCGGCCACGGCGACGACGGTCGCCATTAGTACCAGGGTTCGCAGCTTTCTCATTCCCCTCACCCCTTCGTCTGCCCGGGCCCCGACGGTGGCGAGCCCGGCAAGCGCGAATCCGGCACGGCCGGATCTGCTGTTCCTCCCCATGGTGGTATCGGACCTCCGGCGGAAACGACTTTAACAAGAGCGCCGGGTTGGCTGGTTGCTCCAGGTGGGCCGAATACAATGCCGGCGCCGCCCCGAGGGCCGCCGCCGTGCAACTGCCCCGCGCCTGGCAACCGCTCGCCGACCTGCTTTATCCCCCGCGCTGTCTCGTCTGCCACCGGCCACCACGGCTATCCCGCGCCCGCTTTTGTGACGAGTGCCGTCCCGCCCTGTTCCTCGACGCCACCTCGGCCTGCCCCCGCTGTGCGATGACCGTCGGCCCGTTCGGCGTGCAGGGGGGACGCTGCCCGGCTTGCCGGAACCAGCCCCTCCATTTCGCCGCCGCTCTCCGGTTAGGCGTCTACGAGGGCCGGCTCGCCGAGGCCGTGGGAAAGATCAAGCACGCGGCGTTTGAAGGCCTCGCCGAGGAACTGGGCGAGCAGTGGGCCGAGGCGAGGCGGCAGGAATTCGACTTCCTTCAACCGAACGCCGTCGTCCCCGTCCCGTTGCACTGGCGCAAGCGGCTGTGGCGCGGCTACGACCAGAGCGCCGCGCTGGCGTTCGGCCTGGCCGGCAGGCTGGGCAAGCCGTGCCGCCCACGCTGGCTCAACCGGACCCGGGCCACCGCCGAGCAGAAGGCGCAGGCCTCGGCGGCGGCCCGGCGGGAAAACGTCAAGGACGCCTTCCGGGCCCGACCCGACGCCGCCGGGAGGCACGTCCTGCTCGTCGATGACGTCCTGACGACCGGGGCGACGGCCAGCGAGGCGGCCGGGGCTTTGCTAAAAGCCGGCGCTTGCCGCGTCAGCGTGGCCGTACTGGCGCGAGCGGGCGGGTGAGGCCCGTTGGGCGGGTTACAGGCGCCTCTAGCGGACGGGCAAGCCGCGCCGGGTTGCGCCGCTCAGAGTGACCGGGCGGCGTCACAAACGCCCCCCACCCCGTTGACGGGTCCCCCCCGGCGCGTCATAGTCAAGGTGTCCCCCGTGGAAGCCCATTTCCCTTCCCCGGCGCGAACACCGGCGGCCCCGGGGGCAGGAGCAGGATTGAGCCACCATGTTGCGGTACAGTTTGGTGTTGATCGCCGGATTCTACGTGGCGGGTTCGGCGGGAGCCGCCACGTGGGCCGACGGCCTGTTCGACGAGCTGAGTAAGGACTTCGGGTCGGTGCCCCGCGGCCCGGCCCAGAAGCACAACTTCCGCGTCGTCAACAAGACCAAGCAGGCGGTGAACGTCTCCAACGTCCGTGTCTCCTGCGGCTGCGTGACGGCCTTCGCCTCGCCCAAGACCTTCTTGCAGCCGGGCGAGGAGACCACGATCGTCACCTCGATGGACACGACGCGATTCACCGGCGCCAAGTCCGTCACCGTCTACGTCCAGTTCGACCGCCCCAACTTCGAGGAGGTTCGCCTCTGGGTCCAGGCCAACGGCCGTAACGACTTCATGCTGTCGCCCGACACGTTCGCCCTGGGACAGGTGAAGCGCGGCACCACGCCGACCTCGACCATCCGCGTGACCTTCTACGGCAACCGGGACGCCAAGATCGAGTCGGCCAAGGGCGAGAGCAACTACATCGAGCCCCTGGTGAAGGAGGTCCACCGCCTCGACACGGGCGAGGTCGCCTACGACGTGACGGCGAAGCTGCGCTCCGACACGCCCGTCGGCAAGTGGTACACCGACGTCTGGCTCAAGACGAACATCGCGTCGATGACCCAGGTGCGCGTGCCGCTGACCGTCGAGGTCGAGTCGCCGCTGACGATCACCCCGTCGTTGCTGGCCCTGGGTAACGTCAAGAAGGACGAGGAAGCGGTCCGCCGCATCATCGTCCGGGGCGTCCAGCCGTTCACGATCAAGGAGGTCAAGGGCTCGGACGCCGTCGTCGAGGTGAAGCCGGCGAGCAAGGAAGCCCGCGAGGTCCACGTGCTATCGGTCCGGACGAAGTCGGGCAAGGCCGGCACACTCGACCGGTCGCTGCGGGTCATCACCGACCTGAAGGCGGACGGCGAGATCGACTTCCGGGTCCAGGCGACCATCACGGAGTAGCCGCTGACAGGAGTAAACGACGGATTCTTGGGAGTGAGCGCGAACCCGCAAGCGGTTGCCTCCCGCTTGCGGGTTCGTGCTCACTCCCCTGTCCCTACGCCGAACCCTGGGGCCCGTCGCTTACGCTTCCTGCCCCCGTTCACACAAGCCGGGCGATGTACGACAGCTGCCCCCGGTGCAACGCGAAATGCGCCAGGACCTTCGTCAGCGCGTTCACCACACTTCCCATCTTCTCGCCGTCGGGGTGGGCCCCGGCCAGCGACTCGGCCGGGAGCGACTCCACGACCCTCCGGTAGACGGCGACGGCCTCGTCGAGCTTCGCCAGGGCGGCGGCCTTCGTGGGGACCGACGCCTCGGTGAACTCCCGCTCCCGGTCGCGGACGTAACCCGTGTTCCCCAGCCGCGCCCCGACGAAGTGGCTCAGGTTCCCGGTCAGGTGCAGGACGAGGTGGCCGAACGAGTTGCCCGGCTCGGCCGGCTTCTTCCAGAACCGCTCCTCGCTTAACGGCTCGGCCAGCTGTTTGA
Source organism: Gemmataceae bacterium (assembly GCA_046350195.1). Lineage (GTDB taxonomy): Bacteria > Planctomycetota > Planctomycetia > Gemmatales > Gemmataceae > CALDUY01. The sequence continues at coordinate 19,008 of JAXMAW010000052.1, read as the reverse complement.
CCTCATCGCGCAGCGCCTCCATCTGCGCCACCAGCGCCCTTTTCACCGCCCGCACAACGTCCGCACTCATCACAACCTCCCGCTCTCGCCAGACCGTCGCTTCCCCATCTTCTTAGGCCGGCCGTTCGCGCCGCGGCCAGGAGAATCCGGCTTGGCCGGCGCGGCGCCCGCCGATATCATTCCGCAGCGCCGCCACGGGTGAGAGCCCGGCGCGCCCGAAACAGAAGGGGCCGAACCATGACGCGATTCGCGATGACCGTGGTGCTGCTGGGGGCGATCGTGACCGCCTCCGCCCTGGCCCAGTCGCCGAACTGGGCGGACAAGATGTTCAAGGACGGCGTGTCGAAGGACTTCGGCAACCAGCCGCACGGCGCCCTGCTGACGCACACGTTCACCGTCACCAACATCTACGCCGTCCAGATGGAGATCACCCAGATCAAGAGCGGCTGCGGGTGCGTGACGGCGACGGCGAAGAAGCGCGTCCTCGCCCCGCGCGAGACGACCGCCATCGACGTGGTCATGGACACCAAGCGGTTCACCGGCCCCAAGACGGTCGGCGTCCGCGTCACCGTCGGCCCGGAGTACATCTCCAGCACGGAACTGGTGGTGAAGGCCAACAGCCGGGCCGACATCGTCTTCAACCCCGGCCAGGTCAACTTCGGCGCCGTCACCCGCGGCCAGACGCCGGCGCAGTTCATCGACGTCGAGTACGCCGGCACCCAGAACTGGCAGGTCACCGAGGTCGTCGCCAAGGACGTGCCGTTCACCGTGTCGCACAAGGAGAGCTACCGCCGGCCCGGTGGCGTGGGCTACCGGCTCACCGTCACGCTGAAGGCGGACGCCCCGGTGGGCACTCACCGCCACAACGTCTTCCTGAAGACCAACGACGCGGGTAGCCCCCTGGTGGCCGTGCTGGTCGAGGCCGCCGTCCAGTCGCCGCTGACGGTGTCGCCGGAGGCGCTCAGCCTCGGCGCCGTCAAGGTCGGCACGCCGCTGATCCGCCGGGTGGTGGTGCGCGGCAGCAAGCCGTTCCAGGTGACCGGGGTCGAGGGCGTCGGCGACGGCTTCGACCTGGCCGAGCCGCTCGCGGTCAACGAGCAGCCGGTCCACTTCGTCACCTTCCGGTGCCAGCCGGGCAAGGACGGGGCGTTCCGCCGCGAAATGAAGATCAAGACCACGCTGCAAGACACCCCCGTCTCGGTCATCATCGACGGCCTGGCGACGAAGTGAGTCCGCGGCGGAGAGCCCTGCTTTTCGGTTGCACCCTCCCCCCAGGTCCGGTGTAATTGAATCCACGGCGAGGCTGCACCCACGTCCGAGGGCGGGGATGGTCGTCTGTCCGAACTGCGGGCACCAGTCCGGCGAGCGCTTCTTCTGCGACCGCTGCCGGGCCTTCCTGCCGTCCTCAGCCCCGGCGCTGCTGCCGGCGAGCGTGTCGCTGCCTGACGGCCTGGTCGTCGATTGCTCCGGCTTCCGGGGCGCCTTCCCCGCCGACGCCTGGAGGCCGGTCGAGTCCGACGCCGGCGGGGAGCCGGCCCGCGTCTACGCCTTCAGCCGCTCCTGGTGGCGGGAACTCGAGCCCGTCGTCGGGCGTCGGGCCGCCCTGTCACTCGACGTGCTCGCCCCGCTCCACGTCGTCCGCATCGGCGAAGGCGCGCTCGCGGTCGCGCGCGGCCTGCCCGGGGCGTCTCGGCCGCTGCTCGACCCGGCCCCGGACGATCCCCTCGCCCGCGTGGAGGACACGCTCGCAGCCTGCCGCCTGCTCGAACGCGCCCTGACGCCGCTCCACGGCGCCGGGCTGGTGTGGCTGAACTTCGACCCGGCCGGGCTGCTCGTGGCGGGCGGCCGCGTGCAGGTCCAGCCGCTCGACTTCCTGGCCTACCCGGCCGGGGAGGCGCCCACCGGCGTGCCGCTGTCCACGGCGTACTCGCCCCCGGAGGTGTGCGCCTTCCGGGCCGACCGCATCGGCCCGGCTACGGATGTCTTCCACGTCGCCCTGTTCGCCTACTACCGCCTCGCGGGGCTACTGCCTGCAGGGTTCCCCGGCGGCGGTCTGGAGGCGTTCGACTTTGAATTTCCGCCGCTGCGCGTCTTCGCCCCCACGCTGCCACCCGGGATCGCCCCGGTGGTCGAGCGCGGCCTGGAGCGTGAGCCGGTCAACCGCCACGCCAGCGTGGCCGAGTTCGTGGCCGCCCTCTCCGCCGCCACCACCGCCGCGCATGCCCGACAGGCCGACCGCCGCCCGGTGCGCGTCGAGGCCGCCGGCGCGACCGCGGTCGGCAAGATGCACGTGGCGATGGGCCTGACCAACCAGGACGCGTTCGCCGTCGTCCGGGATGACGGCCACCTGTTCGCCGTGGTCGCCGACGGCGTCACGCTGGCGCGGATCGGCAGCGGGGAGAAGGCCAGCCGACTGGCGGTCGAGACACTGACCCGGAACCTGGGGGAGTTGCCGGCCGACGACGACGTCCCCGCCGCCATATCGGAGGCCTGCGTGAAGGCGACCGGCGCGATCCTCGACGCGGCCCTGGCCGTGGTCCCCGCGGGCGTCGCCTTCGAGCCGTGCGACCTAATGACCAGCACCGTCGTCCTGGCCGTCGTCCGCGGCGGGGAGGCGGTGATCGCCTGTGCCGGCGACAGCCGGGCGTACCTGGTCACCGCCGGCCGGGCCGAACAGCTCACCGTGGACGGCGACGTTCGCTGCGTCCACCTCGCCGCCGGCTGGCCGCCGGAGGAGATGCGCGAGCTGGGCCCGGACGCCCTGGCCCTGTTCAGCTGCCTGGGCATCGGCGAGCCGGGGCCGGCCGGGCGGATGGTCCCGTGCCTGGACCGCTGCTCGCCGCGCGTCCGCCGCTGGAAGCTGCTTCCCGGCGATGTCCTGGTGCTGTGCAGCGACGGACTGGTCGAGGAGGGGGTCTACCTGGAGCCGGCCGACCTCGTCCGCCACGCGGCCGAACACCCCTCGCCGCCGGCCCTGGCCGACGCCCTGGTGGCCGCCGCCGTGGCCCGCCACCGCGACCCCTCGGTGTGGGAGCCGGAAGGTTCCGGGGACGACGTGACCTGCGTCGTCATCGCGGCGGCCGAGGATTCTGGACCGATTCCACTTTCCCCGTCCGCTTCACATTCCGTAGGCTAAATGGGGACCGTCCTCCTGACTTCCGCCACTGCCGTTACCCCCCATGCTCCCGCGCAACGCGCTGCTCGCCGCGCTCGGCCTGAACCTCGCCCTGTTGCTGCCGGGCCTCGCCCTGCTGTCGCCGCGGCCCCGCGCCGCCGGCCCGCGCCTGCTCACCGGGCCGATGCACCTGGAGTGGCGGCGCGACGAGCCGCCCCTGGAGCCGACCTGGCCTGACCAGCCGCGCTTCGCCAGCGACGTCGCCGCTCGCCCCGTCGCCGCCGGCTCCGCCGTGCTGCTCACCTCGTCCCGGCTCGACGGCGTGACGGCCGTGGACGCTCTGACCGGCTCGACCCTCTGGCGGTTCACCGCGGACGGCCCGGTCCGGTTCGCCCCGGTGACCTGGGAAGGGCGGGCGTACGTCGTCTCGGACGACGGCCATCTGTATTGTCTGGAAATCGCGACCGGTGAGGTGCTGTGGAAGGTCCGGGGCGGCCCGTCCGACCGCCGCGTCCTCGGCAACGAGCGGCTCATCTCGACCTGGCCGGCCCGCGGCGCGCCCGCCGTGGCGGAGGAGCCCGACGGCGAGGCGACGGTCTACTTCGGCGCCGGCATCTGGCCGTTCCAGGGCGTCTTCCTGCACGCCCTGGACGCACGCACCGGCCAGCCGCGCTGGTGCAACTCCGGCGACGGGTCCACGTTCATCAAGCAGCCGCACCAGACCGACGCCTTCGCCGGCCTGGCCCCGCAGGGCGGGTTGGTGGTCGTCGGCGACCGGCTGCTGGTCCCCGGCGGGCGGTCGATCCCCGCCTGCTACGACCGGGCGACGGGCAAGAGACTGCACTACCGGCTGGCCGACGCCTCGAAGCTCGGCGGCGGGCCGGACGTCGTGGCGGCGCGCGACGTCTACTTCAACGGCGGCGGGGCGTTCGAGCTGGCGACCGGCGAGTACCTCGGCACCGCTTCCGAGCCGTTGGCGGTGGCCGGCCCGACGCTGTACAGCGTCGTCGGCACGACCTGCCGGGTCTTCGACCTCGACCGCCGCCCGCCGTGGGAGCCGGACCCGCCGCCCGACCCGAAGGCCAAGGGCAAGGCGAAGAAGAAGGACCGCGTCAACGAGAACTGGCTCGGCCAGCCGTCCGCGTCGTTCCGTGTGCCGCGCTCGACCGCACTATTGCAGGCGCACGGCCGACTCTACGGCGCGGGGCCGGGCGTCGTCTACGCCATCGACCTGCCCCTGAAGAAGGGCCGCTCGCCGCTGACCTGGCAGGCGCCGATCGACGGCACGCCTGTCCACCTCGCCGTCACCGACGAGCAGCTCCTGGTCAGCACCCGCGAGGGGTACGTCTACGCCTTCGGCCCGCACCGCGTCTCGCCGCGGCGTCAGCGGTTCCGCCCCACGCCGCTGCCGCCGGCACCCCGCGAGGCGGCGGCGCTGGCGAAGCGGATACTGACGGCCGCGAACGTCCGCGAAGGCTACGCGGTGCTCCACGACGCCGACGCCGGGCTGGTCGGCGAGCTGACGCGGCTGTCCGGGCTGCGGGTCGTCGTCGTCGATCCCGACCGGGAGCAGGTCGCCGCCCTGCGGGCGAAGCTCCGCCGGGCCGGCATCGACGGCAAGCGCGTGGCGGCGCTGGGCGTGACGCCGGAGGAGGCACACCTGCCGCCGTACCTCGCGAGCCTGGTCGTGTGCGACGGCCCTTGCGATTTCGACGCCGTCTACCACTCCCTGCGCCCCTACGGGGGCGTCGCCTGTTGGTCGGCGTCGGCGCCGCTGCGGGACGCCTTGCGCGCCTGGGCCGAGCACCGGTCGAGTGAGGATCGGCCTGCCGTCGAGGAGCGGGACGGCCTGCTCCTGCTCCGCCGCGACGGCCCGCTTCCTGGCGCGGGCGACTGGACGCACGAGCACGCCGACGCGGCCAACACGCGCGTGTCGCGCGACTCGCGCGTCAAGGCGCCACTCGGCGTGCTCTGGTGGGGGGGGCCGGGCCACCAGGGCGTCCTGCCGCGCCACGGCCACGGCCCGGTGCCGCAGGTCTGCGACGGCCGGCTGGTCATTGAAGGCCCGGACCTGCTCCGCGCCATCGACGTCTATACCGGGCGGCTGCTGTGGGAGACGACCCTACCGGGCGTCGGCGCGGCCTACGACAACCTGGCCCACCAGCCCGGCGCCAACGCCGCCGGCAGCAACTACGTCACGACGCCCGGCGGGGTGTACGTCGCCTACCGCGACGCCTGCCGGCGGCTCGACCCGGCGACGGGCAAGATGCTCGACCAGGTCCGCCTGCCGCCGCTGCCGGGCCAGAAGCTCCCGCCGGCGTGGACGTTCCTCACCGTGGGCGACGGCGTCCTCGTCGGCGGGGCCGACCCCGTCGTCCCGGCCCCGCCGGACAAGAAGAAGGCGAAGGGGCCGCCGCCCGCCCCGTCGGCGAGCAGGCGCCTCACCGTGCTGGACCGGGCCACGGGAAAGCCGCGATTCACCCTCACCGCCCGGCACGGCTTCCGCCACAACGGCATCGCCCTCGGCGGCGGCCGGCTCTACGCGGTGGACCTGCCGCCGATGGTCGAGACCAAGAGGGGCAAGGAGGTGATCCGGTCACGTGCCCCCGGGCGGCTGGTCGCCTTCGACCTGGCCAGCGGCCGGCTCCTCTGGAGCAGCGAGCGCGACGTCTTCGGCACCTGGCTGAGCTACTCCGCCCGGCACGACGTCCTCGTCGAGGCCGGCCTGATGTCGCGCGACACCCTCACCGACGAGCCGGCGGGAATGCGCGCCTACCGCGGCCGCGGCGGGGAGGTGCTGTGGTTCAACAAGGACTACTTCGGCCCGGCGCTGATCCACGGTGACCGCGTGCTCAAAGGGGGCGACGCCCGGGCCGGCTCGGGCACCGCCTGCGAGCTGCTCACCGGCAAGCCGGTCCTCGTGCCCGACCCGATCACCGGCAAGCCGGCGGAGTGGCGGTGGGTGCGGACCTACGGCTGTAACACGCCGGGGGCGTCGGAGCACCTGATGGTGTTCCGCTCCGGCGCGGCGGGGTTCTACGACCTGTGCGGCGACGGCGGCACCGGCAACCTCGGCGGCTTCCGCTCCAGCTGCACCCTGAACCTGATCCCCGCCGGCGGCGTGCTCACCGTCCCGGACTACACCCGCACCTGCACGTGCAGTTACCAGAACCAGTGCTCCGTCGGCCTGGTCCACCAGCCGGACGCCGAGCTGTGGACGTTCACGACAGCCCGACCGGTCCAGGGCGTGGTGCGCCGGCTCGGCGTCAACCTGGGAGCGCCGGGCCAGCGGAAGGCGGAGGGCGGGACGCTGTGGCTTGACTACCCGGCCGTCGGCGGGCCGGCTCCGAAGGTCGCGGTCAGTTTGGCGCCGGCCAGCCCGGAGACGTACCGGCTGCACGCCAGCCAGGTCGAGGGGAACGGGACGCGGTGGGTCGGCGCGTCCGGGGTGCGGGGGCTGTCGCGGCTGACGATCGACCTCGGCGACGACGGGGGCCGGCCGCGGCGGTATACTGTGAGGTTGTACTTCCTCGAGCCGGACGCGGTGGCGCCCGGCGACCGCGTCTTCGACGTGGCGGTGCAGGGCAAGACGGTGCTGCCGCGGCTCGACGTCGCCGAGCAGGCCAGCGGCGCCCCGCCGGACGCTGGTCCGCGAGTGCCAGGCGGAGGTCGGCCGCGAGTGACCGTCACCCTGGCGCCGTGCGACGGCTCGGCCCGGCCGAGACGCTGCTGTCCGGCGTGGAGGTGGTGCTGACCGACGGAGGGTGAACGTGTCCACGCCGCGGTTCGCGGTCGGGTCGGCGGTGCGCGTCCGGCCGGGCACCCCGGACCCGGACTACCCCGACATCCCGCTTGGCGGCTGGGCCGGCGTCGTCCGTGAGGTGGAGACGGCCGGCGTGCCGGAGCCGATCTACCTCGTCCGCTGGACCGACGAGGCGCTTGGCGGCGACCCACCCGGCCTACCGCCGCCGCTGTGACCGGGACGGGCTGGAGGTCGAGCAGGCGTGGCTGACCGAGGCCGACACGGTCGCCGACGGCGGCGGGCCGCTGGCGGTGGAGCAGCCCGCCGGTACGCCCTCAGCCGCTCGACCTCGAGGTCCCGCTCGACCGGGCCCGCTACCTGCTCGGCCTGACCAGCGACGACGACCTGCCCGCGGTCGAGGAGGCGTCCCTGCGGCGGTTTCACGAGGAGGTGAGCTGGCGGCTGGTGTTCCCCTTCGCCGCCAGTGACAGGCATCGGGACCCGGTGCTGGTGCGGCGGTTGCTGCCTCCCGAGGAGGCGTCGCCGGGCGCCGGCCTGCTCGCCGAGGTGTCGCGCGAGGCCGGCTCGCCGGAGGTGCTCCCGCTGGCCGAGGTCAAGGTGCCCGAGGAACGGTTGGCCGCCGCGACCTCGAAGCGTACTCGGAATGGCTGCAAGGCGGGCCGGTCGGCCCGGGCCCCTGGGGGTGGGGCGGCAGGCCGCTGCGGCGCGCGGCGGCGCTGGTCGTCCTGGCGGCAGCCCTCGTCGGCGCGGCTCACGGCGTTGGAGGAGGCCGGGCTGGCGGCCCAGGTCGGAGCGGTGGTGGTGGGGCTTCCAGGGGCGTTCCTCGGTTCCGGGGCGGAGTCCCTGTACCGCCGGGTGATGCGGCTGCCGCCGGGCTTCCTCGGCGGGCTGACGCTGGGGCTGCTGGGCGGGGGGCTGCTGGGCGGGGCGATGGGGGCGCTGGCCGTCGCCTACGTCGGCGCGATCCCCGGTGCGATCGCCGGCACGCTGCTGTCGCGGCTGTGGCACTGGGTGCGGCACGCGCGGCGGGGCGGCGGGGCTGACAATCGCCTGCGCTGGGTGGGAGGCATGGCCTACGTGTTCCTGACCGACCCGTGGGCGGCGACGTGGGGGTCGCTCCGCGGCCTGCTCGCCGGCGTCGTCCTCTGCGTGACGGTGCTCTTCGGCGTCAGGGGGTACGTGGCCACCGCCTTGCGGCGTCGGCCGGGACGAGTGAACGGTAAGGTAGGTGGCCGGGGAAGTTCGGGTTGTGGGGGAGCGACGGGAGGCGGTATAACTCGCCTCCGTTCCCAGGCACAAGGAGTGCGCACATGCCCGCCCCCGCCCCGCCCCCGCGCTACCGCCTCGTTCACTCTCCCCTTGCTCCTGGCCCTGCTCGCCGGCGTGGCCGCCCTGGCCCTGTCGGTCCTCGACACGGCGGCCCTGAAGTCCGCCGCCGAACCGTACCTCCCGGCGGGCGTCGCCGCCCGGGCGTTCAAGCCAGAGTTGCACGACGCACTCCGGCCGAAGTTACGACTGGTCGGGGTCGGCGTGCTGCTCGCCACCGCGGCCGGCTGGCGCTTCCGGCACGCGGGTTCAGCGTGGCTGGCATGGGCCGGCCGGCGGGCGCGCGTCGAGGGGCGAGTGGGCCTCGCCGACCTGTTGGGGGCGGGGCGGGCGGCGGGCCCGCTCCTGGCCGCTCTCCTCCTGGCGGCGTTGGGCCTGCGGCTGGCGTTCCTCTTCCAGCCGATGCGCTACGACGAGTCGGTCACCTACGTTTGGTACGCCTCCCAGCCGCTCTACCTGCTCGTCTGCAAGTACGACTTCCCGAACAACCACGTCTTCCACTCGCTCTGCGTCCACCTGAGCACGGGGCTGTTCGGCCCCTCGCCGTGGGCGATCCGCCTGCCGGTGCTGCTCGCCGGGGCCCTCCTGGCGCCGGCGACGTTCGCCGCCGCCCGCCCCCTGGCCGGCCCGGTATCCGCCGCCGTCGCCGCCGGGCTCGTCGCCGGCTCGTCAATTCTCGTCGAATACTCCACCAACGCCCGCGGCTACATGCTGCTGGCACTGGTGTTCGTGCTGATGATCGGGGTCGGCTCCTGGCTCCTCCGCACGCGCTCGCTGCTGGGGTGGGTCGGCCTCGCCGCCCTGGCCGCCGTCGGCTTCTGGACCATCCCCGTCATGCTGTTCCCCTACGGCGTCGTCATGGGCTGGCTGGCGGTCGAGGGGGCGCTCTCGCCGCAGGTCAGGCGCGTCTACCGGGGGTCGTTCCTCCGCTACCTGGTCGGCTCGGGGGTGCTCGCCATGACCCTGACCGCCACGGCGTACGCGCCGGTGCTACTGCTGGCCGGCCCCGACGCCCTGTTCGGCAACCGCTTTGTCGCCCCGCTGACCTGGGCCGGCTGGGCCGGCGCCCTGCCGCAAACGCTTGCCGCCACCTGGGAACAGTGGCACCGCGACCTGCCGGCCGGCCTCCGCTGGGCGCTGCCGGGCGGACTGGCCGTCGCCCTCGTCACCGCGCGCCGGCACCCCCGGCTGGTGTCGCTGCTGCTCGTCGGCGTGCTCTGGTGCGGCTTCCTGGTGGTGGCGAAACGGATCAACCCGTTCGAGCGCGTCTGGCTGTTCGCGCTGCCACTGTACCTGATCGGCGCGTCGGCGGGGCTGGCCCGGCTGATCGAACTGGTCCCCGCGGGTCACGCCCGCCGGGGCGCCGTCGCGGCCGTCGCCGTCGCCGGGCTGCTCGGCGCGGGAACCACCCTGTGGACGCGCTCCGTCTTCTTCTCGACCGACACCGGCACGTTGCGCGACGGCGACGACCTGGCCGGCTTCCTCCGCGGCCAACTCGCCGACGGCGACCGCGTCCTGGCCCGCTGCCCGTCCGACGGCGTGCTGCTCTTTTACTTCGACCGCCGGGCCGTCCCGCTGCGCCACCTGATCGAGCCTCGCGACCTGCCGACCTGGCAGGGCGAGCGGCTGTTCGTGGTCGTCAACAAGACGCACGGCCAGACGCTGGAGGAGATGGTGCGGCGCTATCGATTGGCCGAGGTCGTGGCCCTCGAATCCGGCCAGATGGTCCGCGACGGCGAGACGGCGACGGTGCACTTGTTCGACACGAAACAGGCGGCCGTCGCCGTTCGCGGAGATTGATCCCGTCGGGCGGATCCGCCCATCAAAGCGGCAGCGCCCACAGCTCGTTGCCGTACTCGCCGTCGTCACCGGTGAAGAACAGTTTGCCGGCAAACACGACGAGGTTGTCCCCCTGATAGCCAACGCTCATCGGATCGTCGCTGCGCTGCGCCAGCTTCGTCCCTGCCGCCGTGCCGTCGCTCTGCCACAGCTCGACACCGTTGACGCCGTCGGCGGCGGCGAAGACCTTGATCTTGCCGACGGCGGTGAAACCGTAGGGCGACGAGCCGATGGTGGCGAGGTTGAGGTCGGCGACGAGAGACGCTGCGGGAGAGAGGCGGGCGCGAGCGGTTCGAGCGCGAGCTGGCGCGGGAGACGTGAGCATGCGACTCCGTCCAGGGCCAGAAAGGACTAGGGGTAACGTGGTCGTGCAAATCCGAGCCACGCACGCAGCGGAAGCCGCGCCAGCGGGTTCCACGGAGTAAGCGGGGGCGTGTCAGGGTCAACGATAGACCTGACACGCCCCCGCTTACTCCGTTCCGGTGCTGGCGCACCGTCTCTGCGTGCGCGGCTCTGTGTCAACCGTTCGCGTCACTTCTCTAGATCGGCAGCACCCACAACTCAGTGCCGCGCAACCCGTCGTCGCAGGTGAAGAACAGCTTGTTGCCGACGGCCGCGATGGTGCCGGCCTCGCCGCCCGGCGTGCCGGTCTTGACGACCTTCGTCCCGGCGGTGGTGCCGTCGCTCTTCCACAGCCGGCTGCCGTTGACGTCGTCGAGGGTGGTGAAGTACAGCACCCCGTTCGCGACGGCCGGGTTGCGGAACTGGCTGTTCGCCAACTCGGCCACCAGGATCGTGCTGATCGCCGTCGTGCCGGCCGCCGTGCCGTCGGTCTTCCACAGGCCGACGCTGCCGGCCGCGTCGGTCAGCGTGAACAACAGTTGGCCGCCGGCGTCGGCCAGCAGCGACACCTTGTCGGCCCCGATGCCGTCGAACGTCTTGACCAGCGTCGTGCCGGCCGCCGTGCCGTCGCTGACCCACACCTGCGGCGCGCCGGCCAGGTCCATGGTCCGGAAGTACAGCTTGCCGCCGGCGACGGTCAGGTTTTGCAGCCCGAAGCCGTCGTCCTTCGAGGCGACGCCGTCCTTGACCAGCGCGGTGCCGGCCGCCGTCCCGTCGCTGACCCACAGGGCGCTGCCGTGGACTTCGTCGTTGCCCCGGAAGTACAGCTTGCCGTTCAGCACCGACAGCCCCGACGGGGCCAGGTTGGGGTAGGCGACAGTCACGACCTTCGTCCCGGCCGCCGTGCCGTCGGTCACCCACAGGTTCGAGCCGTTCGTCGGGTCGTACCCGACGAAGTACAGCTTGCTCCCCAGGACGGCATGGGTGTCGTTGTTCCACCCCGCCAGGTCGCCAATCCTGAACGTGCCGCCGGCCGTGCCGTCGGTTCGCCACAGGGCGGAGCTGTTGCTCGAATCGCGGACCTGGAAGTACGCCACGTTGCCGACGACGACTAGGCCATCGACGGTCCGCTCCGTGTCCGTGGTGAACGGCTTCACCACCACCGTGCCGGCCGAGGTGCCGTCACTCTTCCAGAGCTGGATGCCGTTCTTGGCGTCCGCGGCGACGAACAGGATGCCGGCGCCGAACGCAACCAGGTCGTGCGGGAACGATCCGCCGTTGGGTTCGATGTCCTTGACCAGCGACGTGCCCCTAGCCGTGCCGTCGCTCACCCACAACTCCCGGCCGCGAATGCCGTCGTTGGCGGTGAAGAACACCTTGCCGGCCGCGGCGGTCAACTGGTCCGGGTTCGACGGCCGCGTTTGCGCGAAGTTGATGTCCTTCACCACCGCCGTCCCCTTCGGCGTGCCGTCGGTCTTCCACAGCTCGTAGCCGATCTTCCCGTCGTCGGCCGCGAACATCAGCGTCCCGTTGACGCTGACCGGCAAGCTCGGGTACGACGCCTCCATGCCGGGGAAGATGTCCTTCACCAGCCGCGTGCCGGCCTCGGTGCCGTCGCTTCGCCACAGCTCGAAGCCGGTCGTCCCGTCGCTGGCGGAGAAGAACAACTGCTTGTTGGCGACGCCGAGGTCCCCGGCCTCCTCGAACTCTCGAATCATCACCGTCCCGTTGGCCGTGCCGTCCGTCCTAAACAGTCCGGAGTTGTACCGATCGGCGGTCGCCAGGAAGTAGACCTTGCCGTTGAAGCTCACCAGCTCGGAGACCTCGACGTCCTCCCCGCCGAAGACGATATCCTTGACCATCGTCGTGCCCTTCGCCGTGCCGTCGCTCTTCCACAGCTCGCGGCCGTGCCGGTTGTCGCGGGCCGTGAAGTACAGCACGTTGTTGACGGTGGTCAGGTCGTAGACGTAGGAGCTGCGCGGGCCGGGGTTGATGTCCTTGACCAGGACCGTCCCCTTGACCGTGCCGTCGGTCTTCCACAGCTCGACGCCGGTCGCCGGGTCGAAGGCGGAGAAGAACACCGCGTTGCCGACGGTCGTCAACTGCCCGTTGTCGCCCAGTACCGTGTCCGTGGTGAACGCCTTCACCATCACCGTGCCGGCGGCGGTGCCGTCGCTCTTCCACAACCCCCACTGCTCGCCGACGGCGGCCACGAAGTAGACCCGGCCGCCCATCGCCGCGAACTCCTGCGGCAGCGCGTCGCCGGCGCCGGGGTTGATGTCCTTGACCAACGTCGTGCCGGCCGCCGTGCCGTCGGTCTTCCACAGCTCGAACCCGTTCGCCGCACTCTTGGCGGCGAAGAACGCCTTGTTGCCGACGACGATGAGGTTGCCCGGCGCCCAGTTGCCCTGCAGCGGGCCGGAGCTGTCCTTGCCGGGGTTGATGTCCTTGACCATCACCGTGCCGGCCGCCGTGCCGTCGCTCCGCCACAGTTCCCAACCGTTCACCCCGTCGTTCGCCTGGAACAGCAGCTTGCCGTTGAACGCCACCAGGTTGGCGATGCTCGAGCCGTCCTTGCCGGGGTTGATGTCCTTGACCAGCACCGTGCCGGCCGCCGTTCCGTCGGTCTTCCACAGCTCCTCGCCCTGCGTGCCGTTGCTGGCGAGGAAGAACGTCTGCTTGCCGACGGCCGTGAAGTAGTACGGCGAACTGTCCATCGTGGTGCGGTTGATGTCGGTAACGACAGCGGCGGCCGGGGCGAGCCGACACTCTAGCGTTTCGAGATTGAGTTTGCGCGTGTTCCGATGAAGCGAAGGCGAACTGGGGACGAGCATGCAACCTCCATCCATGGATATGAAGCGGTCGGACATCCATGTCCAAGCACAAGGGGCGATGCCCCGTGACCCAAAAGTATAAATGAAACCATGAGAAAGGAAAAAGGTCCACTTCCCCCGAAAGGACTGGGATTCCCAGCGTTCACGTTCTATGATCTGAACAGGTTTGCATGACTATTCATCTGTTCTGGTGTCGGACCATGACGACAGCCACGCTCGAAGAACTCTGCACGCCGGAGGGGGTGCAGGCCGACTTGCAGCGTCAGCCGCAGCTGCTGGCCCACCTCGCCGAAAACGCCCTGACGGTGGCGGAGAACCTGCGGCGGAACTACTTCTGCAACACCGCCCGCTTCCTGGCCGCGTTGCGCCGCCGTTGCCGCCAGCCGAACAACCCGGTGGTGGCGCTGCACCACGTGCCGGACACGCCGTGGTCGGACCTGGCCGGCGAGGTGGTCACGTTCATCGACGGCGGCACCGGGCGGGTGCGGATCGCCAGCCAGGCGCCGATCCTGCTGCGGGTCGGCTCCTACTGCGTGCGGACCGGCGAGCGGAACCTGGCACGGCGCGAGCAGTTCGGCTACTACCCGGTGCTGCTGGGCGACCTGGAAGGCGGCAGCAAGGACCGCCGTGACTTCCCCGACCTCGTCCGCCTGATGGCCGAGCTGCTCGGCGGCCTGGCCGTGCTGGAGCGCACGCCCGACCTGCGCGTGCTCATGATGCACGGGCCACTCCTGTATCTGATGAGCGCGCACGCCGGGCACACGCCGTTCACCGAGGCTGATATCGACCTGATGCTGCGGCACTACGCGGCCGGCCCGGACTTCAGCCAGAAGCTCAAGGAGGACTTCCTGCGGCAGGCACGGCTGGACGTCTACCCGGCGATGACCGAGAAGTCCGACGACTGGGCGGCGCGGCGGCTGTTCGAGCCGCTGTCGTGGATCGCCTTCCTGTGCCGCCGGCTGCTCGACCAGGCGAAGAAGCGCCACCCGCCGCCGCTGGTGGTCGGCGTCGTCGAGCACTCCGACCAGCGTGAGTTCTGCGAGAAGGTGCTACTGGAGCGGATCTTCCGGGTGCTGCGCGACAAGGGCCGCGAGGGCTACTTCAACGAGATCTTCGGCCGCGACGACCGCATCCGCCGCGGACGCTGCTCGACCGACTCGGCTACGCGTGCTTGCTGCTGGCGATGCTGCTGGAGCCGGGGATGTACAGCGAGGAAACCGTGGCGGATGTCGAAGATGGTCGGGCTGGGGCCGGGCGCGGTCGGCCTGCCGGACGGGCCGGCCAGGTGCCGGTGGACTTCGGCGCTGGCTGCAGGCGCGGGGATCGGCTTCCCGGCGGTCCAGGGCGCTACCTCCAGCCGTGCGAACACGCGCACGATCCGCGTCGAGGTGTTCGAGGAGGTGGCCTCGCCGAACCACGAAGGTGCGGCGGAGTTCCTACTCGCGGCTGGTGCCGGGCGTCGGCTTCCCGGTCGGCCTGCACGTCGCCGACCGCTACGCCCGGGTGCCGGGCTGGCTGACGCAGACTTCCCGACAAGCTGATCCGCCACCACCTCGGCGTCGGGTTGCAGAGCGGCCAGGTCCGCGATCCCGACGTGCCGGCTTCGGTAGTGCAGGCGGCTGTACGTGACGCAGCGCGGGCAAACATTCCGGCCCTCCCCAGTGACCAAAATGAGCCGCGGGCTTGTCCCGGCGGTCGAACGGCGGGGTCAAGCCCGCCGCTCAGTCGATTGTCCACGTCCCGAAGGAGCCCCCCGACCATGACCCGGCCCCTTCCGCCCGAAGACCGCCCCCGGCCCATCGCGCACTACGTCGGCACGCTCGTCGGCGAGGCGTCCTGCCGCGACTTCCGCCTGTCCGTCGCCCGAGGACTCGGTGCGCGACAGGACCTGATCGCGCTCGACGCCGAGCTACGCTCCGCCGAGACCGGCGCGCGGTCCCGGTCCGCGTCTGGGCCAAGGTGCGGCGGATCCGAGCCGTCAACCCGCTGTTCCCGCTGGAGGCCGGCCACGAGCAGCGCCGAGACACGCACCGACCCGCTCGGCACCGTGCTGTCGCTCAGCCGCGAGATGGTCACCGCCGTCTGCTGCGTCCTCGGCGTCGAGGCCGGCGGCGCGCTCGGCCATCGGCCCGCAACACCCGCCGCCTGCCACCAGCGCTACCGCCCCGACTCGAAGGACATCGCGCACGTCGTCGTCGGCGAACTGGGCGAGAAGCGCGACCGCGGCCTCGACCTCGCCGCTGGCCAGCCGCAACGACGTCGATGTCCTCGTCGATGGGCATGCCGACCATCACCGGCACCTCGCCATCCTGGCGATGACCGGCGCCGGTAAGAGCTGGACGTCGCGGCGGATCATCGAGCAGCTGGCCGAGAAGAACTACCCCATCGTCATCTTCGACCCGCACGGCGACTACACCGGCCTGTCCGACGTGATCGGCATGGGCGCCCGCGTGCGCCGCTACTACGCCCACTTCCCGATCTTCGACGAGGACTCCGAGACCGTCGCCAGCATCGTCAGCTCGCTGGCCTACGAGCTGTCGAGCACGATGCGCACGCGGTTCGGCGAGGTGTTCGCCGCGGCGAGGCGGTTCCTCTCCGAGGACGCGGCCGAGAACCGCGAACGAACCGAATGGCTGATCGAGCGGATCGGCAAGCCGGACCTGCGGCAGTTCGGGCTGGAAAGGAACCTCTGGCTGGTGTCGTACCTCGCCGAGGCCGGCGACGTGCTGGTCCGCGAGCGCGACCGGGAGAACCTCGACCAGCTGGCCGACTGGTGCTGGCCGGAGCTGCGCTCCTACACGCCGACCGACGCCCGGACGCTGGAAGGGATCAAGAAGCGTTCCGCCCGCGCCGCCTGGACGCTGTCGCGCATGGAGCAGACCAACCGCCGCATCGCCGGCGAGGCGAAGCCGTTGCCGACCGACCGCCGCGAGTTGGTCCAGCACGGGCAGGTCAGCATCGTCTCGCTGGCGGGCTACACCAGCGACTTCCAGGCGACGATCTACACCGTCATCGCCGACGACCTGTTCAACGCCCGCGTCCGCAACGACCTGGCCATGCCGGTGCTCCTCGTGCTGGAGGAGGCCCACACCTTCTCGCCGGGCCGCGCCATGACGCCAGCTGAGCAGCGGTCGGTGTTGACGACAAGACAGATCGCACAAGAAGGAAGAAAGTTCAACGTCGGCCTGGTGCTGATCTCCCAACGCCCCTCCCGCCTCGACGAGACGACGCTGTCGCAGTGCAACAGCTACGTCATCATGCGGCTGGTCAACCCGGCGGACCAGAGCTTCGTTTGCAAGGTGATCGAGACGATGGGCGAGAACGAGGCGCGGATGCTGCCGGACCTCGACGTCGGCGAGGCGCTCCTGGCGGGGCAGATGATCAACTTCCCGGTGCTGGCGCGGGTCAAGCCGCCCCTGTCCAAGGGCGAGCGTGAGGAGGAGGACGCCTTCGCGCTATTGGAGCGGATGCGCCACCAGAAGCCGGGGCCGAAGTCGGCGATCAACGGCCAGCCGGCGCGCAAGCCGCGCTGACGCCCACCCTCTCTCACGGGCTGTGCCGAAGTCGCACAGTCCGTGAGGCCATGACGCACAGCCAGGGGGCGGGCAGGATGCCCCGGCGAAAAAAACGAGAGATCCGGGAACAGTTGGCAGGTGCGCCGTATGGGAAGGCGACGGGCCGAGTGAGTGCCCCAATCACCTGACGCAGAGGGAATAGCCGTGCGTACTACCAAGAAGACCACCCGCCTGAGCATCGAAGCCCTTGAGCAACGCAGCCTGATGACTGCGAGTGTGTGTCCGCCGCCGCGGCCTGGGCTGCTTTTGCCCGACTTCAAGGCCTCGCTCCCGGCGGTCGCCAGCCCCGTGGCCATTAGCGCTATCAACGCGGGAGTCAGGAGCCAGGCCCTCGTCGCGAGCGGGTCCCCCGTGCAGGGTGGGACGACGATCGATCTGAAGCCCACCGTCGGCAAGGCGCTCGAAGTGGTGGTGCGGGCGGCCCTGCCCGAGCAGTTCAGCGTCTTCGATGGCACCCTCCAGGGGTCGCTGAAGCAGGCCAGTTGTGACCGGCTCGAATTCGACACTCGGAGCCAGCTGTTGAGCGGTGATTTCACCATCAGTTACGCGGGGAAAATCTTGAAGGTCATCCCCTGGTCGCTGACGACCAAACTCCACGTCATGGTTGACGTCCGCAACCCGTTGAACAGTCGGTATGTGATCGACGTGGGTAAGTATCCTGGCCTCATCGACAGCGACAAGATCCGCGGCTATTTCCTCGGCCTGTACAACCGGGCGATCGATGCCATCAAGGGCTGGGCCGGGGAGCGCCTGAACACGCAGACGCTGGGGGAGACGGCGTTCGGGTCTCCCTCGATGGTTGAATTCAAGGGCAAGCAGTTCCTGTTCTGGTCCGGGACCGACACCGCGCACCGGCTCAACATGATGCCCTACCAGGGCGGGGCATGGGGAAAGAAGGTCACCCTCTCGGAGAGCAGCCGCAGCGGCGTGGCCGTGGCGGTTTACAAGGACAAGCTTTACGTGGCCTGGTCCGGCATGAGCGACTACCGGCTGAGGGTGATGGCCTTCGACGGGACGAAATGGTCGGCGACAACCGTCCTAGGGGAAACCACCGGATCGAGGCCCGCTCTGGCCGTCCACAACAACCAGCTGGTGCTTGCCTGGACTGGGACGAATGTGCAGTCCAACATTAACCTGCTGGTGTCTTCGGACGGCCAGAGGTGGACGGGCAAGCGAACCCTGAAGGAGAGCGCGGTGGACGGCCCGGCCCTGGCCAGCCACAACGGCCGGCTCTTCCTGGCCTGGACGGGGACAAACCTGGGGCGCAACCTCAACGTGATGTCCTCGGCCGACCTGGGGGCCACCTGGCAGAACAAGCGGGTGCTGGGGGAATCGAGCGGGGTTGGCCCCGCTCTCCAGAGCGACGGCGCCCAGCTGTACCTGGGCTGGGCCGGCACCGACCTCCACCACCAGCTCAACGTGCTCAAGTCCAGCGACGGGCTGGCCTTTGGGGGCAAGGAGACCTGGGCGGAAGGCTCCGACAGCACGCCCTGTCTGACCTTCTTCGGCGCCAAGCTGCACATGGTCTGGACCAATCGCGAGCAGCACATCGCCGTCGGCGAGAAGGCTTCTCCGATTCTCGGCAGCAGCTTGCAGTCCATCAAGCAAGCCCGCCCGGCTTTCCTCGATCAGGTCTTCACGACCCTGTAGCGGGGAGGTAGGGCATCGGGTTGATCCTTGGCCGCCGCGGCCGAGGAAGGCGTCTCCTCCTGGGGATACCCCCACGGGAGGAGACGCCCCGCGGTTCACCACGGGGAGATGGCCCAAGGGAGATCGACGATTGGTTCCCAGCGACCCGAAGCGCGGGGCACGGCTTCCCTGGCCCCACGGTTGCTGTCTCCCGGCTGTCTTGCTAGCTGTAAAGGAGGTTGGCCATTCCCGCCCTGGGAGAGCGGTCATGGACTCGGACGCACACCGGGAGCGATTGAGCCGAATCCAGACGGTCTGGACTCTCGTCCTTCAGGCCCACCAGGACCGGCAGGACCCCGAGAACGCCGCCCGGAAGGAACTGCTCCTACGCTACCGCGGCGCCGTCTACCGCTACCTCCTCGGGACCTTGCACGACGCCGACGCCGCCACGGAGTTGGCCCAGGAGTTTGCCCTCCACTTCCTCGAGGGGCGGTTCCGCCGGGCCGACCCCCAGCGGGGCCGCTTCCGCGACCTGGTCAAGGTCGCGCTGAGGCACCTGGTCATCGACCACTGGCGGCGGCAGGG
>JAXMAW010000051.1:0-55256 GCA_046350195.1 Gemmataceae bacterium | reverse complement strand
GTCGGGGGGCAGGAAACGGCGGCTACTACGGAGAAAAACACCAAAATAGACCGGGGGGTCACGCCGCGAGACATTCCATCTCCGGCAGGGCTGCGATCCCCGTTCCACATGTACCAGTCCTCAGGAGAGTCAGGAAGGAATCTGGCTGGGCCGCTCGGAGACGGACGCGGTCGTTTGACGACCCGCGGGGTTGAGGGGAGGGCGCAACAACTCCACCTCGGGGCCCGAAGAGGTGTGCGCTTCCCCCTGGTGAGTCTAATCACAGACGCGGGCCGAAGCGAACGGAAATCCGCAAGATCCACCGAAGACGCCAGGCCCCTCCTGGCGCGCCCCGTACGAGGGCGCTGGCGGGGGCAAAGATGAAGGCATGTCAGGAGTTTCGACGACGCCGGGGCGGCGTCGCACCGCCGGGGGTAATTCGGGTGGTGGTCCCGAACCGGGTACTCCGGCGCGGGCCCTCCTCCCGGGGCGCCCTTCGGCATCGGCTTTGCAGCGAGAAGGCGTCAGGACAAACGTCATCCAGAAGTCCGAGGCGACTCCGCTTCCCAACAACGGCCCGTCACCGGCGAGGTGACCGGAACGGGGATGAGACTTCGAGTGTCGGGCGTACCAACCACCAACACGAAGGAGGAGTAGAGCCATGGCCACCCAGAAATGGATCCGGCGCGACCTCGAGAGCCGGGGCATCCGGTTCATGGAGCTGCACCACCGCGACACCCCCACGTCCCAGATGATGGCCCAGCAGGAGCACGTCAGCGGCCACCGGGTTGCCAAGGTCGTCGTCGCCATGGTCGATGGCCAGCCGGTCGAGCTGGTCCTGCCGGCTAGCCGGCACGTTGACCTCGAGCTGTTGCGCGAGCTGTTCCAGGGCCGGGAGGTTCGGCTGGCCTCCGAGGTGGAGATCGAGCGCCACTTCGGCGACTGCGAGGTGGGGGCGATCCCGCCCTTGCGGCACTGGCAGGGCATCGACGTCGTCATGGACCGCTCGATGGACGTCGAGGGGGACATCCTGTTCCCGGCGGGCACCCACACCGACGCGATCCGCCTCCGCTTCCGCGACTGGTACGACCTGGTCACCCCGCAGGTCGCCGCCTTCGCCACCGCTCCCTAAGGTCCGCCCGCGGCCGGCGGGTCCCTCCCTGGCCCGCCGGCCGCCGTTCCCCCGGATGCGCCTACCGCACAGCCGCCTGGGCGTATTCGCCCATTCCCTATCTCCTTTTGCCACGGCCGAATCCCGCCCCTTCACGGGGGCGGGCTAATTCCAGGGCAGGACGGCGCCGGCGGGAGAAATCCCCTCCGGCGGCGCGAGGGTTGCGTTTCCCCAGCCGAGCGACGCCGCAACCAGCTTCTCGCCCTACCGAGGCGCAGTCCCGGCGCGCAACGGGCGGCGTCGTGCCACCCTCAGCGGAGGTATTCGTCATGGCTCAACAACCCCCATCCCGCCGGGTCGGCGAGGGCCTCGACCGGGCCTCGCGCCACTGGCGTTCCTTAGCCGGGACCGGCTGGACGATTGCCATCAGCAGGCAGGCCGGGGCCGACGGTCCGGCGATCGCCCGCGCCGTCGGCGAGCGGCTGGGCTGGCTCGTCTACGACCGGGAGCTGGTCGATGTCATCGCCTACGACATGGGCCTGCGGACCAAGCTCGTCGAGAGCGTGGACGAGAAGCGGCCCGGCTGGCTGGCGTCGCTGATGCAGGCGATCGGCAGCCCCGACATCACCCCGAGTGACTACGCCCGGCACCTCAAGTATGTGTTGACCGGCCTGGCGGGCTGCGGTGAGTGCGTGATCGTCGGCCGCGGCGCCGCCCAGATCCTGCCCCGGACCACGACCCTGCGCGTCCGCCTCGTCGCCCCCGAGGACAGTCGCGTGGGGGCGATCCAGCAGCGGTTCGACCTGACGGAGCAGGAGGCCCGGCGGTGGGTCGAGAAGGCCGACTGGGAGCGCGAGCGGTTCGTCCAGACCCACTTCCACAGGGACGTCAACGACGCCTCCCTGTACGACCTGGTCCTGACCACGTCCCGGCTGGGCGTCGCCGGCTGCGCCGACCTGATCGTGGCCGCCCTGGAGCAGCTCCAGGGCGCCGCGGAGGCCTCCACCGTGCCACTCCGCGAGCCGGAGGCCACGGCCCCCTGACGCCCGTCCGGTCGCGAGGCGTGGGGATTCAGTCCTTCTGAACGGGAGTACTGCCATGCGCAAGAAATCTGGGACCGCGGAGAAATCCGCCCCCGAGAAGGTGGGCCGAGTCGTGCCGGGGAAGGCGATGCCCGTGAGCGGTGACAGGGTCGTGCCGGAGGAGGAGATCCGCCGGCGGGCCTACCAGATCTGGGAGGCGGCGGGGAAACCGGTAAGCGACGGCGTCCGGTTCTGGCTGGAGGCCGAGGGGGAGTTGTTCCAGGCGAAGTAACTCGGCTCCGGCCCCCACGTCACACCCTGCCTGGGGTACACCCCCGATCAGGACAACTCGACCAGGGCGACCAGGGGTGCTCGGGCCGAGCGCCCCCGTTACACCCCGTCATTATGACGAGAAAACTTGTCAAAATGTCTGTTAAACTTGACAAATAAGCCCTTCGCTCTCTACAATAGAGTGCGAAAGAGGGCGAAACTCATGAAGGAGCAACGGCTCGGGAACCGCTTGAAAGTCGCCCGCGCGGAGCGGGACTTGTCACAGGAGGATTTGGCGGGCCTGGTGGGCGTGACCCGCCAAACCATCAGCTCGATCGAGACGGGGCAGTATTGCCCGTCGGCGTTGCTGGCGTTTCTCCTGGCGAAGGCGCTGGGGAAGCAGGTGGACGGCCTCTTTTTCCTCGAAGGGGAAGACCCATGTCAGAAACCGTAGTGCACCGCGACGAGCGGACGATCGCGGTCGAGAACGCGAGTTATCGGCTCGCGTACCTGGCAATATCGTTCGGCCTGCTCCTGGCCGTGGCCTACCGCGGCTTTGTGCGCCAGGAGGAGAACTCCTGGGACCTACTGGGGCTGGTCATTCTCGGCGGGGTGCTCAGCGTGGCGTACCAGGCGTTCCACCACGTCATCGACAGGCGGTGGTGGTGGGTCATGGCGGCGAGTGCGCTCGTGGCCGGCGTGATCGCGGCGGGCCTGACGGCGTACCGGTAACCGGCCCGTGCCGGGGGCGGGCCAGCCGGGGCTCAGTCGGCGGCGTAGCCCCGGAGCACCTTGGCCCGCCAGCGGTAGAACTCGGCCTCGCTCGCCCGGCCGAGGTGGTGTAGCGCCACCGCCAGCCCGTCCATCGCCGGGATGTGGAACGGGTTGTGGAGCAGGGCGCGGCGGAACTTGGCCACGGCGGCGGGGTAGGACTGGGCCTCCAGCAGCCCGCGCCCCTGGGCCATCAACACCAGGGTCGCGCGCACGTCCTCCTCCAGCCGGCCCGGGTCGCCTCCCTCGTCCTTGACGGTCAGCAGCGAGCAGGGCAGGTCTCGGAGCACCCGCCGGGTGACGCTCCCCAGCAGGACCCGGGCCAGCCCGCTCCGCCCGGTGGCCCCCATCACCAGTACGTCCGCCCCCCCCTCCCGGGCCGCCGCCAGGATCCCCCCGTGCGGGGCGCCGTGACGTACCTCCTTGGCCCAGCGCGCGGGCCCGAAGTCCACGGCCCGGAGGGCCTCCTCGAACGCCTCCCGCCACCTGCGGTCATGCGCGGCCGCCGCGTCGGCCAGTTCCCCCGTCTCCACCGCGGCGGACAACCAGGGGACGGCCGGCACCACGGTGAGGACGGTCAGGTCCCCCTCGACCGCCTGCGTCAGCCGGGCCGCGATCCGCAGGGCGCGCAACGACGCCGGGGAGTGGTCCACGGCGCAGAGGACCTTCCGGGGCCCCGCGGGCAGGCCGCCAGGGCGGACGGCCAGGACCGGCTGCGGGGCGTGCTCGAGGACGGCCTGGGCCACCGGGCCGACGGCGAACCGCCCCCCGGGAGGGGGGTCGCCCGCGCCCATCAGGATTAGCCCCGCGCCGACCTCCTGGGCCTTGTGCAGGATGGTATCCACCACCGGCCCGACCGCGACGGCGGCCTCGCCGACCTGGACGCCCTGGCCGGCGATCTCTCCCACCAGCCCCCGCAGGGGGTCGGCCTCGCGCTGGAACGCCTCGCGCAGATCGACGGGCACGTCGGGCTGCGGCTCGAAGACCCGCAGCAGCGTCAGGCGCGAGCCGAACCGCCGCGCCAGCCGGACGGCCACGGCGGCGGCCTCGCGGCTGGACGGCAGCAGGTCGGTGGGCAGCAAGATCGACTCGAAGGGGTCCATGGCCTCGACTCCCGGGGGGTGCACGGCTGGTCAGCTGGCGGTCAGCGCCTCCATCTGGCCGTGGACGACCTCGCGCTCCTGGAGCATCTGCTCGATGACGCGGATCTTCTGGCCGATGAACACCACGTTGGGGATCTCGAACGTCTGCGTGGTGGCGCCGCCGGTCGTCACCACCAGGTCGCCCGACCCCATGCCGAGGATCCAGTGGCGGAACAGGTCGTCCTGCTTCTTCTGCACCACCATCCCCAGGGTGTCGTAGGCCGTCTCCCCGGTGCCGATCTCCAGGTGGACCCGGAACTGCCCCGGGCTGAACACCATGTAGACCCGCCGGTCGAACAGGAAGGTGGTCACCGCCCAGGCGACGAAGAGGAAGCCGGCGATGGCCAGGTAGCCGAAGGCGTTGATGTAGATGTGCAGGAGCCCCAGGAAGCGCAGGATCGGGTCCCACCAGTCCATCAGGGCCAGGAACAGGCTGAGGATCACCGCCGCCAGGATCACCATGCCGGACCACAGCCCGCGGAGCGGCACGTTGGTGACGATGATGACCACGACCAGGACGAGCACGAACAGGCCCCCCAGGTTCTTGCTGGTTGCCATCAGCACGTGCGGCTGCCGGGGGTGGCTGTCATCGACGGCGGGCAGGTGGCGTTCGGCCGGGACCACCAGGACGTCACGGGCCCCCTCGAAGCCCTCGACCTGGCGCGCCGACGCCGCGACGGTTCCGGTCGGCACGATCGCCATCCGGTGGTTGCCGAGGTAGGTCATCAGGGCCATCAGGAAGCCGACGAGCCAGACCGGCCACCAGTAGAACAGCGGCGAGTGGCTGACGACCACCAGCTCGCGCCCTTCCGCGGGGGCGGCCGGGGGGATCGGGAATGCTGTGGACATGGGGGTGCCCTCCGGTTCGGATCGGCGCCGACGGCGTAAGGACAGCCCCAGCCCACTTTAGGGAGAGAGCCAGGCGCCACGCCGACGGCCAGGATCGCGAAGCACGTCCCCCTAAATCGGGCAATCCCTATGCCAACGCTGAGGAATGGACAGCCACCCCGTACGTGGCCCGGGTGGGGCGGCGCGGGCGCGCCACCCCGCCCACCAGGTGTGCGGAAAGGCCATGCCGGTGGTGACCCCGGGTGTGGGGTGCCACCTCAGAGGCGCCGCGCAAACGACAACGCCCGCCCGGGTTTTCCCGGGCGGGCGCCAGGCCATCGGTCAGGCTGCCGTGACCTCAACCTTCCTCGCCTTGGCCGGTTCCGTCCTCGGTAGGACCAACTCCAGCACGCCGTGGCGGTACTTCGCCTCCACCTTCTCCGGCGCAACCTCGGCCGGCAAGGTGACCACCCGTCGCAGGCTCCGCTCGGTCGTCGCCTCCTTCTCCTTACCCTCCGCCTTGCGCTCGGCCACGACCGTCAGCGTGTTGCCGGTGACGCGGATGTCAAAGTCGCCCGGCTCGAAGCCCGGCGCGTCCATCCGGACCAGCACCGCCTGCTCCTTCTCCTCGACCTCCATGCCGACCGGCCAGGCCGGCTCGAGCAGTTCGGGCCAGCTGCCGAACAGGCGGTCGAACCACTCCTCCAACTCCCCGCGGAAGAGGCCCAGCGGATGCTCGGTCCGGGGGGCCAGGCTCGTCGGGCCCTTCCGCTCCTTCCTCCAGGGCATGAGCCTGAACATGGTCCCACCTCCTTTCCCACGGGGGAAGGGCCGACTTCCCGCTCGCGCCGCTGAAACCGGGAGCCCAATTCCCTTCCCCGTAGGAACAGAGCGTCGTCGGGGGCGGATCGATTCACGAATTCCCGCCCCACAGCCTGGCCGGGTGTGCGGAACCGGGGCGCCCGGCGCACCCCCCGACACAGCGGCTACCCGCCGCACCCGCTCGTGACCCTGTTTTCCAGGCCCATTACCCACCCCGAGGAGCGCCCGGCACTTAACTTGCCTTCGGGATGGGTGACTCCCCGACTGGCACCACCGGGCAGGCTCCCGCGGTCGGACGCAGAAGCGCCGGGGGCGCCGGGCGGGGCGGGCCACGACGAGGCGGAAGAGATGCTCAAGCTCATCGACAGCGACGTCGGGCCGGCCCTGGCCTCCCTGCCTCCCCGACAGGCCCTCACCGCCGAGGAGTTGTTCCGGCAGCACGGCCCGCGGATCTACCGCCTGGCGAGGTGGCTGCTGGGTAACGACGCCGACGCCGAGGACGTCGCCCAGGAAGTTTTCCTCCGGGTCGTCCGCAACCTGCCCGGCTTCCGCGGCGAGGCCTCCGTCACAACCTGGCTCAACCGCATCGCCGTCCACGAGGCGCTGGCGTTCCGCCACCGCCGGGCCGTGTGCCGTCAACACGAGGCCCACGAGCCGCTGGACGATTTCGCCGACGACGGCCGCCGGGCAGGCCGCGCGAGGCGGCGGCGCGGCCCGGCCGCCCAGGCGGTCGAGCACGAGGCCCACGAGGAGATCGAGCGGGCGATCGGCCGGCTGCCCGGCCCGTACCGGGACGTCTACGTGCTCGCCGACGTGGAGGAATTGTCCAACGACGCCGTCGCCGACCTGCTGGGACTGACTGTCGCGGCGGTCAAGAGTCGGCTGCACCGCGCTCGCCTGATGATGCGCAAGGCCCTCACCCCGTACTTCGAGGAGCCGGCGGCCTGATGCCTACCGCGTCAGGGCGGCTCCTCCCCCTGAACCGAGGGACGTGTCATGACCGTCGAAATCCTCCCCCCGCCTGCGATCCCGATCATCGACCACGAGCGCTGCACCCGCTGCGGGCTGTGCGCCGAGGTCTGCCCGAGCGAGACCCTCGTCCTTCGCGAGGGCAAGCTCCAGGTCGAGGAGGGCGTCTTCACCGGCTGCATCGGCTGCGGGCAGTGCATGATGGTCTGCCCCGGCGGCCACGTCCGCGTCCGGGGGGCGCGCCTGAGCGCCGAGCACCTGATCGATCTGCCCCCGCCGCAGGCCCGGGCCACGGCGGAGCAGCTGGACGCGCTGCTGCTGTCGCGCCGGAGCGTCCGCGCGTTCACCGAGCGTGAGGTCGAGCCCGCCCTGGTCCAGCGCATCCTCGACATGGCCGCGACCGCCCCCGTGGGCATCCCGCCGAGCCCGGTGGGCGTCGTGGTGCTGGCGGACCGCGCCAGGGTCCGCCGGTTCGTCGCCGACACGGTCGCCGAGTTCCGCCGCATGCGTCGGTTCCTGAACCCGGCCCTGCTGCTGCTGACCCGGCCGTTCCGCCCCGCCGCCGAGCACGCCCTGATCCGGGACTTCGTCCGGCCCCTACTGGACCTGATCGTCTCGCGCTGGGACGCCGGGAAGGACCACCTGTTCTACGACGCCCCGGCGGCGCTGCTGTTCCACACCGCCCCGCGGAGCGACCCGGCCGACGTGCACATCGCCGCCACCTACGCCATGCTGGCCGCCCAGTCGCTCGGGCTGGGCAGCTGCCTGATCGGCACCATGGTCGCCCTGAACCACGCCCCGCGGCTGAAGGCGAAGTACGGCATCCCCAAGGCCAACCAGGCCGGGCTCGGCCTGATCCTCGGCCACCCGCGCACGGCGTTCCACCGCGGGGTCCGCCGCCCGTTCGCCTCGGTTCATTATGCTTGAGCCAGGATCGCCCACCGGAGAAGAAAGATGAATCCAATCCCGGCGGCGCCCCTCTAGTCCTGTGGAAGGAGGTGTGAGCGGGCAGCGATCCCTGGCCGCCGGAAGCAGCAGAGACCTGCCGCAGGGGGCCGGGGGGTCAGGGCCGTCGCCGAGAGCAGCGTGGCGCCTGGGGCTCAAGGCCCGCTGGTTGGGGCCTGTGGTCCGGACACGGCATCGTGGCAGCCCGCCGCCGGGCGAGCGAATCGAGGGGCACGACGGCGGTGGGGCCAATCCTTGGCAGGCCGCGAAGCCGCCTCCTTACCGCAGGCCAGGTTGTCCCCCCCCCGGCCACTGGGGCGGGGGTCCTTTTTTGCCGGCCTTACGCGGCCCGCCGAAACGGAAAGGCGAAGGCCCGCGAGGTACCTCGCGGGCCTTCGCCTTGCTGGTCATGAACCTGTGACTCACGGCAGGATCCGGCGGTCGCCTTCCCACCACTTGAAGTCGGCGATGAAGTCGCCGAGGTTCCACTTGAACGAGTCCATGCCGGTGCCGCCTTGCAGGTAGTCGATGTTGCCGTCCAGCGCCGCATCGAGGTAGTCGTTGCCCGCGCCGCCGTACAGCCGGTCGTAGCCACGCATGCCGTATAGCGAGTCATGCCCGGTCCCGCCGTATAGGACGTCGGCGTTGCTCCCGCCGATCAGCGTGTCGTTGCCGTCGTTGCCGAAGGCGGCGAAGGCCGTGGCGGCGGTGCCGCCGTAGGCCAGCACGCTCAGCGACGGCGCGTTGTTACGGAAGTAGTCGTTGCCCAGGTTACCCTCGAACATGACCCTGCCGGTCGGCACCTGGCCGAAGGCGACGTTGTAGGTGAGCCCGGTCGTGTGGTCGGCCACCTGGTAGCCGAACCAGGTCTGCGACACGGTGACGCTGTCATTGAAGACCGTCCCGTGGATGTGCAGCTCGCCGCCCTGGAGATGCACGACGGACGGGTTCGATCGTTCTTCCAAGGCCTCCAGGTTCAGGTTGGCGCGCAGCGTCTTCGTCACAGTAGTCATGGCTTGACCCCTTCTCATGTAAAGGCTTGTGTCCGCGGCGCGAGCTGTAGTCGAGGGGCACCTCATACTACTGCTGCGGGCGTGCCCTGTGACGCCACTTCGTGAAACTTTTCACGAACTACGGACGGAGTCCAGGCCGGGGTCAGGCCGTGGAAGAGTTGGTAGGGCCCGGACCTGGAGCCAGGCCCCGAGGGTCGCTTTAGCCGAAGTGCCGGACCTGGGCCAACCAGCGGCGTAGCTCGCCGCGGAAGTCGGGGTGGGCGATCGACGTGAGCAGCTCGGCCCGCTCGCGGAGCGTCCGGCCGTGCAGGTCCACCGCGCCGAACTCGGTGACCACCCAGTGGACGTGCCCGCGGGTGGTGACCACGCCGGCCCCCGGCGCCAGCTCCGGGACGACCCGCGAGACGGTGCCTCCCTTGGCCGTCGCCGGCAGGGCGATGATCGCCTTGCCGCCCCGGGACAGGGCCGCCCCGCGCATGAAGTCCATCTGCCCGCCGATGCCGGAGTAGATCTGGTGCCCCATCGAGTCGGCGCACACCTGCCCGGTCAGGTCGATCTGGATCGCCGAGTTGATCGCCACCGCGTTGTCGTTGCGGCGGATCAGGGAGGTGTCGTTGGTGCGGTCGCAGGGGTGAAACTCGACCTGCGGGTTGTCGTCCACGAAGTCGAACACCCGGCGGGTGCCGTTGACGAAGCTGGTCACGGTCCGGCCGGGATGCACCGCCTTGAACCGGTTGGTGACCGCCCCGGCCTCGACCAGATCGACGACGCGGTCGGAGAACATCTCGGTGTGGATGCCCAAGTCGCGCTTGCCCTTGAGCCGGACCAGCGCCGCGTCGGGGATGCCGCCGATGCCCATTTGCAGGCAGGCGCGGTCCGGCACCAGCCCGGCGACCAGCTCGCCGATGCGGGCCTCGACCGGGGTCTCCGGGGCGACCGCGTGCTCGTGCAGCGGCCGGTCGGTGCGGGTGAAGGCGGCCACGCGGCTGAGGGGGATGGCGGTGTTCCCGTGGGTGCGCGGCATCCGCGCGTTGACCTCGGCGAGGACCAGGTCCGCCGTGTCGGCCGCGGCCCGGGCGGCGTCGCACGAGGTGCCCAGGGTGCACAGCCCGTGGCGGTCCGGCGGCGAGAGCTGGAGCACGGCGACGTCGAGCCGGACGCGACCCGAGGTGAACAGGGCGGGGATGTCGGAGAGGAAGATCGGGACGAAGTCGGCGCGCCCCTCGGCGACGGCCTGCCGCAGCGGCTGGCCGACGAACAGGGAGACGGAGCGGAACTGCCGCTCCTTGCCGCGTTCCGCGAACGGGGCCGGCCCCGCCGTGTGCAGGTGGTAGAGGCGGACGTCGCTGAGGTCGGCCCGCTCGGCCAGGGCCCGCGCCAGCGGCGACGGGGTGGCGGCCGCCCCGTGCAGGAACACGTTGGAGCCGCTCTTGACCAGCCGGGCGCCCTCGGCGGGCGAAACGGCCTGGGAAGTCCAGTCTACCGACATCAGGCACTCCTTCCTTTCCGAGCGGCCCCACGCGGCGGCTCACCGGACCTCGACGGCGTTCTTCACGGCCCGGAACGACCCACTCTTGATCAGCACGGCCTGGGCCATCTGCTTGAGGTGAAACGTCGGGACCGACCCGAACACGGTAACGACGCCGTCGGCCACCTCGCAGCGAAGCTTGGCCAGCAGGGGGTAGCCGCTGGAGCGAAGCCGAGCGAGGGCGGTCGATACCAGGTGGTCGTCCCGCCCCGGGGCGGGCTCCGCGCACGGCCGATCGCATTCGGTGTGGCTACCTGTGATCATCTCGCCCTCAGGGAAAGGATACGGTCGGGTGGGCCATCTGGCCGCCATCGGTGCCGCCTGCCTCAGGTGGGTGTCGCATCAGGGACCCGGACCTGCCCGGCGGCCCCTAAACCTCATTACTGGGTCCAGCAGTATGAATGCTCCGGTCGCAGGCCCGACCGTCAGGAGGGCTTAATGACGCGCCCAGGCGAGCGAGCCCCTAACGGTCGGGCCTGTAAGGTAGCGCTCTCAACGCTGGACCCAGTAGCAACGCACATGCCAACGCCGCCGCGCGGTTTGGCGGCGGGGCGGCACACGATGCTCGCTGTCTGGCGGTTGCGACGACAGGCGGCCCTCTCGAACGTTTCCCCGGAAAGGCAGGCTTGGGCGGATCCGCCCATCCCCTGGCTCGATTCGGCCCACCGGAGGCCGACGCGCTGCCCCGGCAGGCCGCACAGCCC
This sequence comes from Gemmataceae bacterium, assembly GCA_046350195.1. Taxonomy (GTDB): domain Bacteria; phylum Planctomycetota; class Planctomycetia; order Gemmatales; family Gemmataceae; genus CALDUY01. The sequence continues at coordinate 44,152 of JAXMAW010000051.1, read as the reverse complement.
CAATTCCTACGGCCGCGGCATCAGGGTTGTGCGGGAGGTGCGCGGCGCGCCGCTTGCGGTGTGGAATTGTGGCGGCCGCCGACCGCTCGGGGGGGGTTACCAATGCCAGAAGCCACGACGACTCAACTCCAAGGTCTGATCGACCGGGTGCGACGGGGCGACCACGGGGCCCGCCGCGAGTTGCTGGAGCGCGCCCACGGGCGCCTGCGGAAGCTGGCCGGCAAGATGCTGGGGGGCTCGTTCCCCGCGCTGCAGGCCGGCCACGACCTCGACAGCGTGGTCAACGAGGGCTGGCTGCGGCTTGTCCAGGCCCTGGACCGTACCGACCCGCCGACCGTGGCCGACTTCTTCCGCCTGGCCGCGTTCAAGATCCGGCAGGTGCTGCTGGACATGGCCGAGCGTTCGCGGAGGCACCAGGCCCGCGCGGGCGGCTCGACGCCGACCAGCGAATCCGCCGCCGACCCCAGTGACCGCACCCACGACCCGGGAAGGCTGGCGCTGTGGTCGGAGTTGCACGAGAAGGTCGCGGCCCTGCCCGAGCGGGAGCGGGAGGTGTTCGACCTTCACTACTACATGGGCCTGCCCCAGAGCGAGATCGCCGCCACCCTGGGGCTGTCGCCGCGCAAGGTGAGCTACCTCTGGGTGGCGGCCACGAACCGGTTGGCCAGCCACCTGTCGGAGGCGGAGGGCCTGCTGTGAGCGGGGCCAGGACGACCACCGACCGGCTGGTAGACCTGTTGGTGCTGTGGGAGGAGGAGCGGCGCCGGGGGCGCCCGCTGACCCCGGAGGAGCTTTGCCCCGACGACCCGGCGCTGCGCCAGGCCCTGCGGGACCGGATCGCCGAGCGGGAGCGGTACGGCGCCCTTTGGAGTTCCCGCGGGGCGACCGTGAACGACGCCCCCCTCCCGCCCCCCCGGTCACCGCCGAAGGTCGGCGGCCGGGAGGTGCTGGGAGAGCTGGGGCGGGGGGGCATGGGCGTCGTCTACAAGGCCCGGCAAACCCGGTTGAACCGGCTGGTGGCGCTGAAGATGGTCCTCGCCCAGGCGGCGGGCGGCCCCGCCGAGACGAGCCGGTTTCACCAGGAGGCGGAGGCGACCGCCCGGCTGCAGCACCCGAACATCGTACAGATCTACGAGGTGGGCGAGCACGAGGGCTGCCCCTACTTCGTCCTGGAGTTCGTCGGCGGGGGTACCCTGGCGGAGCAACTGCACGGCACGCCCCTGCCGGTACGCCGGGCTGTTGAACTGGCCGCCGCCCTCGCCCGCGGCGTGCAGCACGCCCACGAGCACGGGGTGTTGCACCGGGACCTGAAGCCGGCCAACGTCCTGTTGGCCCCGGACGGCACGCCCAAGATCACCGACTTCGGCCTGGCCAAGCGCCTGGACATCGACCGGCGGCAGACGCTGAAGGGGGCGATCCTGGGGACCCCCAGCTACATGGCGCCGGAACAGGCCGAGGGGCTGTCCGACGAGTTAACCCCGTCCACGGACGTCTACGCCCTTGGGGCGATCCTCTACGAGTGCCTGACCGGGCGGCCTCCCTTCCTCGGCGACAGCGTGCTGGAGACGCTGGACCAGGTGCGGGCCCTCGATCCGCTCGCCCCCTCATCCCTGCGGCCCGGCCTGCCCCGCGACCTGGAGACGGTGTGCCTGAAGTGCCTGGCCAAGGACCCCGCCGGCCGCTACCCCTCGGCGGAGTCGTTGGCGGACGACCTGCGGCGGTTCCTCGACGGCGAGCCGGTTCGCGCCCGCAGCCTGAGCCTGCGGGAAAAGGCGGCCCGCGCCATCCGGTTCATCGGCGTGCCGGGCCACCTCCGCCCGTGGGGCCTGGCCATGCTCCTTGGCTGCCCCGTTCCGGTCCTGATCCACCTCACGCTGTTCCTGCTGTGCCGCGGCCGGCCGGCCTACCCCCTGATCGCCGTCACCGTCGGGGTCGTGGCCGCCTGCGTCGTCACGCCGCTCCTGTTCTGGCCCGCGTGGGAGCCGCTCCGACGGGTGCCCCGCGCCTACCGCCGCTTCGTCGCCTCGCTGACGATCGCCCGCTGCGCGGGCTGGCTGCTCATCCCGGCCTTGGTGGCGACGACCCGGCCGGGCCACGACCTCGCCGAGTTCTTCCTCGTCTTCCCCCTCTGGATCTTCCTGGACGGGAATTACTACTGCCTGATGGGTACCGAGGCGGGCGTCGCCTATCTCGTGGCCCTGGTTCATTACGCCGCCGCCCTGCTCGTGGCCCTCGCGCTGCCCTGGTCGCCGCTGGCGCTGGGCGTGCTGATGAGCGGCCAGATGCTGCTGGACGGGCTGATCCTGCGCTCGCTCCAGGAGCGGTGATCCCCCCTCGAACAAGTTTTTCCCCCGGTTGGTGAGAATCGCCATCCGAGCGACCCGCTCCGCCTGCTTGGCGAAGTGGAGGCCACAGTCGGTCGGTCGGGGCCCGCCAGGGCTCCCTCCCGGTTGCGAATCGGGCCTCCCCTTCGCCCCCATCGCATTCCGAGCGGGAGAACACCCATGAGTTCCTTGACGAAGAAGCGGCGCGCCGCGGTGAGGTTGGAGGCCTTCGAGGACCGGACGGTCCCGTCCCTGACCACCGCCACGCTGTACGACCACATGATCTACCTCAACGGCAACAACAACCCGTCCAACGTCAGCGTGTCCCAGAGCGGATCGAACATCGTCGTGCGGGACTTGACCAACGGCTTCGTGCGCACCTACACCGCCTCGCTGGTCAACCGGGTGCAGTTCGTCGGCGGGGCCGCCGCCGACCGCTTCGTCAACAACGTCTACAGCCTGCCGGCGCAGGCCTGGGGCCAGGGGGGGAACGATTACCTCGAGGGCTACCAGGGCGCCGACACGCTCGTTGGCGGCGACGGAAACGACACCCTGGTCGGCTACGGCGGCAACGACCGGATGTGGGGCGGCAACGGCCAGGACAAGCTGCTGGGGATGAGCGGCCACGACGAACTGGTCGGCGACGCCGGCCACGACACCCTGGTCGGCGGTGACGGCGACGACAAGCTGTGGGGCTGCGACGGCAACGACGCCCTGGTCGGCGGGGCCGGTGCCGACCGGCTGTACGGCGGCAACGGCGACGACTCCCTGGTCACGATCGACGGCGGGACGTCCGACTACGCCAACGGCGAGGCCGGCCAGGACACCGTCTGGCGTGACAAGAATGGGGCCTCCCTGGACATCGCCTTCGCGGAGATGGTCCACAACGTCGCGTCGTTCGCCAACGGGGCGGACCGGAGCCTGGACGGCGATTCCATCGCCGACCCGACCGACGGCACCTTCTACAAGAACTTCCGGTCCAACCCCCTCTTCGCGGTGGGCGGCCCGTCGGTGCACGACATCGACCAGGAGGCCCTGGGAGATTGCTGGGTCCTGGGCTCGCTGGGGGCGGTGGCGCAGGACCGGCCGATCGCGGTGCGGCGGATGGTGGCGGACTTCGGGGACGGCACCTACGGGGTGAGGCTGGGCGCCAACTTCTACCGGGTGGACGCCGACCTGCCGACCTGGAGCGCGACCAGCACCGACCAGCGGTTCGCCGGCCTGGGCCGGGAGGGCAGTCTGTGGGTAGCGCTGGTCGAGAAGGCCTACGCCCACTTCCGCACCGGGGCCAACACCTACGCCTCGGTCGCCAACGGTGACCCGGCCGACGCGATGCGGGCGTTCAACGCCGCCTCGGTCGGTCAAGAGGTACTTCGGCGGGCTCGAACGCCGCGTCCGCAATACCCGTGTTCGCCCACTGGAACGCCTGGCAGTGTTGCACCGTCTGCACCGGGACGGTTCCGGTCGGCTCGAAACTGGTCGGCAACCACGTCTACACGGTGGTCTCGGTCCAGCGGAACGCCAGCGGGCAGGTGACCTCGGTCTTGCTGCGGAACCCGTGGGGCCCGGACAACACCGGCGGCAACCCGTTCGTGACGCTGACCCCGGCCCAGCTGGCCGCCTGCCAGCTCTGGGTGACCTGGGGTAGCGCCTGATGGGGCGCCTTGGGGGCCGCTCCCCTTCCCCTCCGGGAAGGGGAGCGGTAGCCTTCCGCGGCCGGCGCCCGGCGGTCACGGCCCCACGCGCACGGTCTTGTCGGAGCTGGGCAGGGACGCGACGAGGGCGGCGAACTCCTCGAAGAGCCCGTCGCCAGCCGGCGAGGTCTGGGACCGCCCGGCGCCTGCGGCGAGCGAGGCAACGGTGGCCGCGGGCCGCAGGCCGAAGTTCACGCCCCGGACGACCACGTCACCGGCGGAGATGAGGAACTCCCGGGGGTTCGCCGTGGTCGCCGCCCGGCCGGCCGGCACGACCATTCGGACGGAGTAGTCGCCGGTCTCGCCGAACTGGTCGAAGCTGTAGCGCCCCACCCGGTCGGTCAAGGCCGAGGCGATCACCTCGCCCTCGTCGTTGAGCAGTTCGACCCGGACGCCCCCCAGCCCCGCCTCCCCGCGGTCGAGGCGGCCGTTGCCGTTGGGGTCGGCGAAGACCAGGCCCTGGACCTGCGCCTTGAAGAAGAAGACGTTGTCCTGGAGGCCCCGGACGCCGCTGTTCCGCTCGATGACGTCCGACAGCGTGGTCCGCTCCAGGGCGGCCAGCTGCGTCCCGGAGAAGGCGCGCTGGTACCAGAAGCGGTCGCCGTCGCGCAGGCGCTCGAACTGGTCGGCGAGGATGCGGCGGACCAGCGGCCCCGTCGAGGAGCCGGCGACGTGGTCCTCCGCCATCGCCCCGGCCCACAGGTCGATGTTGTTCACGCTGCCGTACAGCTGCTGGAGTTTCTGCTGCAACTCAACGTCGGAGGTGATCTGGGCGAAGGAGGTGACGCGCGGCAGGCCGAAGGCGGCGCGCCGAGGTCGTGTTGTAGTCGGCCAGGCCGTGGTCCCGGCCGCCAGCGCGGATGTTCCAGCGCCCGCCAGGTCCAGCCCGCCCTGGCCGGGTTGGCGAACAGGAAGTTCCGCAGGCTCTCCACCAGTTGGTTGTCCATCTCCTCGGCGTGGGTCGAGGCGGCGTACTTCAGGATGCCGTTCACCCCGGATTTGGCCGAACAGCGTCGGGTTGAAGAACGCTTCCGACAGGGCGACCTCCCCGTCGATGGTCACCGTCTCGCCCCGCTCGTTGACGTAGGTGAACGTGATCGGCGAAAGCCGTTGTTGTCGAAGAACTCGACGTCGTCGTTGATCGTGGTGTGCAGCCGGAAGGCGGCCGTCGAGGCTGTTGGAGATGCCAGGGTTGACGTTGGCGTTGTAGCCGCGGTAGGCCCGCAGGGCGTTGGGGCCGGGCAGGGCCGGCAGCCACTCCTTGTAGGTGATGACCTGGATCTCGGCGGCGATGACCAGGGCGCCGGGCCTGCTGGTAGATCTGCTCGTCCGTCAGGCGGAGGTTGGCCCGCGCGATCTGGGCGGCGAGGCGGTTTGTGCTCGCGCGCGCAGGAAGGCGTGTGCATCGAGGTCAGGCTCGACGTTCTCGTTGCCGCGGACGTCGCCGGCCAGGCCAGGGCGATCGCCGCCCTAACGCGGTGCGCGTCGTTGGCGTTGGGCAGCCCGGCAGTGTTCAGCGGCGGCAGGTCGCCGACCGCGCTGGCGGTGACCTTCATCCGGCCGCCGACGAAGGCTCGGAGGGCCGCCGCCCGGGCGACGTCGGAGCCGTAGATCATCGAGCCGTCGATCCAGGCCGTGATCTGGTTGAGGCGCTGCCGCCCAGATTCGCCGCGACCGTCCCGGTGGCGGGGTCGTACAGGGAGCGGCTCAGCGGGATGACCTGGGTGCCGGTGCCGTTGGGGTCGAAGGACGGGTCACCCGTCAGGACAGGGATGTTGAACGACTCGGCGGGGCTGGCACTGCCGGTCAGGTCGAGGTCGTGGTCGAGGAACTGGCCCCAGATGTAGCAGGTACGCGGTGGTCGCGCGGTCGGTCGTGTCGGCGGCGACGTGGGCGGCCAGGACGTTGCTGATCTCGCGGGCGGCAGGGCGGTTGGCCCCGGCGGGGCGGAGGGCACCGTCGGCGTACTGGGCGGCCGCCACCCGGAGCAGCTGCTCCAGGGTGCTGCCCACTCAGGGTGGAGGAGGTTGTTGCCAGTCCCGTCGATCGAGCGGACCAGGCCGGCGTCGAGCAGGCAGCGCGGCTCCAGCGACTCGACGCCGGGCCGGGAGAGCCTGGTGGCTCGGGAACCCTGGGGCTGGTGATTCACCGTTGGCAACAGGCGGAACCAGGAAATGGACATGCAAAGACTCCCACAGGTTGGGGGACGGCGCGCACGGTCTATAGGGGTTGCGGCGCGGTCGGACTTGTACGGCGGACGGGACGGGTCGGAACGGCGAAGAGTTACCCTCATCCGTTCGGAGGTCCGAGTGGCCCCGCTCGCTACCCGGGAGGGGGCGGGAGAACGAGGTCAGAGTCGCTCAGGCCTGGGCGGCGATGGATCGGCCTCGTAAGCGGGGGAGACAGGTTTCCGGTCCCGGAAGGACAGGCCGATTACTCGCGATTCGTACATTCGGTTTTTCTCTCCCCGGCGGACACGGAAAACGGAGATAATCCGCCGGACCGCGCCTTCCGGTCGAGTTCGGCGACCCTCCGGCGGCAGGCGGCCAGGTCGCGCTGGGCCTGGGTGTTGTTCGGCCGGCTGCCGGCCAGGGGGGTGAAGATCCGGAGGGCCTTGACGTGGCAGGCCAGCGCGGCCGGACAGGCCGCCGGGCTCTCGGCCTCCAGCGTGTCCCCCACCTGGGCGTAAGCGAGCGCGAGGTCGCGCAGGAGGACGGCATCGCCCTCGGCCCCGGCGGCGAGGCGGTCGAGGTAGGCCAGGGCGGCCCGGGCGAGGTAGGCCCGGGCCGCCCTGTGCTTCCGACCGGTCGGCAACAGGTCGGGCAGGTCGAAGATCACCTCCCTGGCGAACTGCCCCGCCGCCCGCGCCTGCCCGGTCGCCCGCGCCTCGGCGGCGGCGGCCCGGTCGCGCTGCTGGCGTGCCTGAGCGCAGTGCCTGAGGGCGAACCGCACGGCTGCGGCGGCCCGTTTCTGATCCTGGAGGATGCCCTCAACCTGCCGGCTCAGGTCGGCGGCGACCTTCGCCCGGTGAAGCGCGAAGAGCAGCGCCGCCGTCGTCGCCGCCACCAGGGCGCCCGCCACCGGGGCGCCGGCGACGGCCACGAACGCGACCGCGCCCAGCGCGCCCGTCCCGGCCAGGGCCGGGTTGCGCTTCGCCCAGAGCCACAGCCGCGCCACCCGCCCCGCCGCCGGGCCCGGACCGGCTCGCCGGCCAGCAGCGGCGCAGGTCGGCCGCCAGCACGCCGGCCGTCTGATACCGGACGTCGGGCCCTTGGCCAGGCAGGTCAGGCAGACCGCCTCCAGGTCGCGCGGGACGCGGCTGTTCAGCCGGGACGGTGGCACCGGCTCCCCGACCGCCACCTGGTGCAACAGCCCCAGGGTGCCGTCGAGCAGCAACTGGCCGGTGAGCGGCTCGTAGAGAATGACGCCGAGTGAGTACACGTCGCTCCGCCCGTCCACCGCGTGGGGGCGCCGGGCCTGCTCGGGGCTCATGTACGCCGGCGTCCCCAGCAGCTGCCCGTCCACCGTCATCGTGACCTCGCCGGCCTCCCGCAGGGCAGCCCAGTCGGTGAGCCTGGGCCGGCCCGCGGCCCCGCCCGACTGCGCCCCCTCGAGCAAGATGTTCGACGGCTTGACGTCGCGGTGGACGACGCCCCGGCGATGGGCGTAGTCCAGGGCGTCGGCCACGTCCACCACAGCCCCGCCGCCTCGCCTGGGCCGAGGCGCCCCGCCCACAGCCGATCGGCGAGACTGGCGCGCGCCGGAACCGAGACAATGTACAGCGCATCCCCGCTCCTCGCCGACGTCGTGGACGGCGACGATCCCGGGGTGGCGGAGGTGGGCGGCAGGCAACTCGCGGAGGAACCGCTCCTTCACCACGGCCGAGGCCGGCTTGGGCCGGCGGAAGGAGGAGCTTGACCGCCACCTCCCGCGCCCGGAGACTCCCGGTCCCAGGCCCGCCACACCGTACCGAACGCGCCCGCGCCCCAGCAGGTCCGCCAGGTCGTACCGGCCCAGGCCACAGGAGCCGGAGGCCGCGCCCACGGCGGCGACGCCTAAGTATTCCTCGCCCTGGGCGGGCGAGGTGGAACCGTAGCTGCGGACGCGCGACGCGTGGCCCCGGGGCCGCGACGTCACCGGAACCGGCTTCGAGGTCGGCATCGACCGGGGCAGGGCGGCCTTCAGGGCCGTTCCGTGCCGGGGAAGCGGCGGCTCATACTCCGCGTGGCCTGGCCGGTCGCCCCAGCGGCACGGCGCTGCGGTACTCTTCCGTGATCATCTCAACCGGTAGCCGGCCGGCGGGACCCAGGGCAGGTAGCCGGCCCGCGTACGCCTCGAGCGGCCGGCTGCCCAGGGGGCCTCGGGCCTCCCCGGCCGACGCCAGCGGTACTCCAGGTCGATCCGGACCGGGCTCGAAGAGGAGCCCGGCGTGGGAGAGGCCCCGCCCCGCCGGGGTCCCGGGCGGCAGGAAGTCCTCGATGCGGGGGAGCCCGCGTTTTGCCAGGCCAGGCTCGAAACGGTCAAACAGCCGGTCGGCGTCGTGGGTGGCGGCCGCGGGTTGGGTGGGCTTGTTGGGGCCGTCTCGTCAAAGGCGGCCTCCTCACCGGTGCTGGGCGGGAGCCTTCCGGACATTCCTGCCGCAGCTGGTCCCGGACGCGGACCAACAGGCGGCACGCAGTCCGCTCGCTGCGGCGCGCGTCCTCGGCGATCTCGTCCAGGGCACCCTGAAGCCGCAGTTCGATCATCCAAGCGCTCCGGTCGGTTCCAGGCCGCGCAGCACCCGCTCCAGCGTGTCCGCCAGCGCGCCGCCTCGGCAGGCGTCGGGGCGCTGCGCCGGCGCACCTCGACGCTCACGTCCCCGGCGCGCCGGCCCCGGCATCGGACTCGCGCGCGGCCGACCGCTTCGCCGCCGCGAAGTGCTCCGCCAGGCGGCGCACCTTGTGCACGGTAATCGCCACCAGGAGCCGCCAGAGGTCTCCGCCGCGCGACAGGGTGAACCGGCCCTCGCGGGCGGCAAAGCTGCGGTAGGCCGACTGGACGACGTCCTCGGGATCGACGTGGCGGGCCAGCCGGGCGGACAGCGCGCAGCAGGGCCAGAGCCGCTCGGCGTAGCGCCCGGAACATCTCGGCGGCGTCCTGGTCCCCGGCACGCCACCGCGCCATCGGGTCGGCCGATGGGGCGTCCGGCTGGTTGTCGCCAGGAGAGGATGGGCGACGGGCGGCCTTCGCTGGGCTAGACAGTCCAGGCCGGCAGGCCCAGGTCCTGGCCCCCGGCCCGAACAGGCTCGTCCAACGCCAGCCGGTCGGGCGCCCTCCTGCCGGCGAGGGCCGAGGTGATCCACGGCATGGGCCGGGCGGCCGGCGGGGGATCGGAAAGAAGCCCCGAAGGCGTCTCCGCCGTGTCCCCCGTGGCGCCTCCCGGTTGACACGCCGTGCCTTCCTCGCTGCTGTCCTCTATTACCGCCTGGCCCAGGACCAGGGAGGGTGAGCCACCCCCGGCCAGCAAGGAAGCGGCGGAGCCGCCCCCACTGCTACCTGAGCCGGCGCGCAGGCCGGCCCCCGGCGGCGTGTAGGGGTCGGCGGCGGCGAGGTTGACCTGGTAGCCCAGGTCGGCCAGCGAGGCGACCGTAACCCGGCTGAGGGGGTTGGTCACCCCGGAGTTGAGGAAGCCGGTCATCAGCTCGGCGCCGAAGACGCTCTCGCGCCAGTGGCTGTCCCGCGTCCCCGACCCGCCGGTGTTCTCGACCGGCACCGCGGTCGCGGTCGTGCCGAAGATGGCGTTGTACTGGGCCGTGGCGGCGGCGCCGGTGAATCGCGAGTTGCTGGTGCCCGCGCCGGCCAGCAGGCCCCGCTGCTGCCAGATGGTGCCGATGCCGAGGACGTGGCCCATCTCGTGCATGATGACCGAGACGAGCTGTCCCCGCTGCTCCAGGCTGGCCAGGTCGGCCGTGTCGAACTGCATCACGCCGTGGTAGGGCAACAGGGTGCCGGACCGGAAGGCGTCGGGGCCGGCCTGGCCCAGGATCCCGTTGACCCCGTCGATCGCCACGCCCGAGGCCTGGATCAACAGGTCGTCCACCACCTGGCCGGCGTAGGTGGCGTTGGGCAGGTCGCCGGTGATGATCTGCTCCCAGCGGGCAGCGGCCTGCTCGAAAGCGGCCTGCTGGCTGGCCGTCAGCCCCCCGCCGATCGCCACCTGGATGTCGAACCCACCCGATGTGGACGATGTCGGCGGGGTGACGGTCAGCGAGTACGACGGGTTGGTCGCGCCCTGGCTTCCGTAGACGCGCGCGTAGTAGGTGCCGGCGGCCAGGCCGTTCAGCGTGATCGTCTCACCGTTGCCCGTCCCGTCGGAGCCGCGCAGGATCTCGCCCGAGGCGTTGTACAGCTGTAGCGCGAGGTTGCCCTGGGCGTTCTGGAAGCTGATGGCGACGGAACTGGCCGCCGTCCCCGCCAGGCTCGTCGTGAAGCGGAACCAGTCGGCGCCGTCGGCCAGGACCAGCCCGGAAACCGTCCGCGCCGCGGTGAGTGTGCCGAGGTTCGACGCCTGGGCGAGGGTGTCGTTCTCCTCGAAGCCGTCGTCGGCGGAGCCGCCGGAGGGGCCGTCCACCACCCAGGTGTAGGAGCCGCCTGCGGTGCCAATGTAGTTGGTGATGCCGAAGTAGTAGCGCTGCCCGGCGGTGAGGCTGACGGTGAGTCGGCTGTCGCGGTTGAACGACGAGATGTCGTCGTTGAAGGCGATCCGGGAGCCGGCCGAGGTGAAGACGCCGAGGACAGTGTCGAGGCTGCTGCTGGGGGTCAGGGCGCTGAGCTGGTAGATGCCGCTGACGGGGGCGATGAACGAGTAGTAATCGACCTCGTTGGCGGTGACGGCGGCGTCGCCCTGGGCGTCATTCAGGCCGTCGAGGGCGACGGCCACGGGGTTGGCAGGGGGGGAAATGACACTGGGCGGCACGCCGCCCCAGGACGGCACCAGCCGATCCTCGAGGGCTTCGAGCCGCGGGGTTGTGATCCGGTGGGACGGGGAAACACGTCGGGGCTGGGTGGGTCTTGAAATCGTGGCACGCATCGAACGGTGTTCTCCGAGCCGGGTGGTGGGGCGAACGACGGTAGGGGCCAGAAAGAACCCGCCGGGGGGTGGCCACCGCGGATCCGTCGCCTTTATCCGCGTGGCCGGTCCTCCCCGGCGGGGTGGTTTTGGCTAGAAGCTCACCAGGCGCAGGCCCGTCCGCGTCGCCGTGCCGACGAACGTGTCCGTGCCGGTGCCGCCGTTGACGAGCATGGTCGCGATGGTGGCGGCGTCGTCGAGGGTAAAGGTGTCGGCGCCGGCCCCGAGGCTGAAGACGGCGCTGGCGAGGAATTGCGCCGTGGACGTGACCGTCACGGAGTCCGCTCCGGCCCCGGTGAAGACGGCGGCCAGCCGCCGACCGCCCCGCCGAGCGTAACCCCGTCGTCGCCCGCACAGCGGTGTCGAGGGCGAGCCGACCGGTGACGGCCCCGGTCACCGCCGACCTTGTCGGCCCCGGCCCCGGTGGCGGCCAGGAGGCTGCCGCCGACGTCGGCCGCGATCAGCGAGTCGTCCAGGCCGCTGCCCGGAAGGCCGAGCTGCCGTCGATTTCCCCGGTCACGCTCGCCGTCGTGCCGGTGCTGCCGGCCTGGCGCGAGAACGCGTCCAGGACCACGCTGCCGGTCACGTCTGCCGCGACCTCGACCGATGCCGCCGCCCTGCCCCAGGGCATCCGCCCGGCGGTCAGGCTGTCGGCGAGGGTGATCGTCGCCCATGTCCGTCGAGGCCGCCCTGGCCTCGGCCAGGCCATAACCCCCGTGTCCCCTCCCGCCGGCCGCCGCGGCGCCGTTGACCGCCAGGGTGCCGCCGACCTCGCCGTTGAGCAGCTCAGCGTGTTCGCCCAGCTTGCCGAGGTTGGCGACGATGTTCCCCTCCAGGGCCAGGCCCCCAGGTCGATCGTCACGGCGTCGTCGGCGCTGGTCAGGTTCAACTTGATGTTGGTCACCCCGGTGAACAGGCTGCCGTCCGCGGCAGTCGCCCCGTCCTGCACGGTGATCGTGCCGGCCGTCGTCGAGTCCTGGACGATGCTGATCGTGCCGTTGTCGGCCGTTCCGCTGACCGTCCAGCGTGCCGTCGTTGAGGGTGGCCGTCAGCGCGGGCACCAGCGGGCCTCGAGCAGCTCGAGCGCGAGGCGGTTCTTCGGCTGCATTCCTCTTCTCCTGGGAGGATGGGGAGGTCAGGCCGCACGGCCGGGTTGAGACAGGAGTTCCCGGCCGCCGGGCGTTCCGCCGCCCGCAGCCCGCAAGACCGTAAGGCCGGCCAACCACGCAGTTGTCCACGATTACCGCTCCCTCGCCAAACGCTCGCTCAGCCGCCGCGCTCGCGTGGCCGGGGGCGCACTCCAGGGCGCGGCGAAGGCTCTCCCGCGCCGGCGCCCTTTCCCCCCGCGCCAGCCGGACCAGCGCCAGGTTGTAGTGGGCGGCCGCCGGTTCGGCGCCGTCGCGGAGGGCGCGCATGTCCAGGTCGGCGAGGGCCAGGTCGAGCCGGCCCTCGTTGAGGTGGAGGACGCCGCGTTCGCATCGAGGCGGCCGCCAGCCCGAACTTGCCCGACCAGGGCAGTCGTAGTCCCGCTGGGAAGCGGTGTTGCCCCAGGGCGGCGTGCGCGCTTGCCCCGGTTGTGGTAGACCTCGGCAGTCCGGGCGCTGCTTGCATTACGACGCCGAACGCGTGCACGGCGTCGCGGGGCCGGCCGCGCCGGTAGGCGCAGGCACCACGCCGTAGAAGTGGGCCCAGAACTCCTGCGGGCATGGTCGGCGGCCGCTCAGAACCCTCCGCCGCCCGGTCGAGGTCGCCGGCGCGCTTGGAGGAGGACCGGCCAGCAGGACGCGCCCGGGGCGTCGGGCGCGGGTGGTGCCCCTGCTTCGGGCCACCCAGCTGGCGTCAGCTTCGGCGAGCAAGCCGCGGACCTCCGCGGGCTCTGGCGGCCGCCAGCTAGCCGTCGCTTCGGATGCGGCCCAGAGCAGCGAGATCGACGAGGTCACTCCCGGGCGCGCTCCCCGGCTAGCTCGAGCCTGTCGGGAGCCCATCACGAGTGGCGGGTCTCCCAGGCGGAGCCGCAGAGGGCATCGAGGGCCGGGGAGGTCTCGCCGGGGCCGATCTCCCGGCGACGAGGCAGGCGGTCGCGGGTAGCGATGGAGCCGCTCCGCCGCAACCGCCGCCTAGCGACGCCGAGCCAGGATTCGATGTCCCCGGCCAGGCCGCCCCCCCAGGAAGCCATTCCGCCAGGGCCTTGCCCCGGGCCAGGGTGCGGGCCGCCTCGGCGTACGCCCGCACGCTTGCCCCTCGCCCTCCGCCGGCGCCTCCAGGCTCCCCGGAACCAGCTCGCCGCACGGCCGCCCCTACCAGGGCAGGGACGCCAACCAGGGCTAGCAGCAAGCCGGCCCACAGGGGGCGTGCGGACTCCAGCGCCCGCCACTTCCGCCAGCAGCCGCGCGGGCTCGGTTGGCACCCCCGCAGCGGCAGCCCCTCCAGGTCACCACGGCGCGGTCGGCCGCCAGCGCACGAACCGCGTCGGGGTAGCAGACGCGGGTCGGTCTGAGCAGCGGTGGACGATGTCGGCCAGGCCGACGCTCACCTTCCGGGTTCACCCGGTCGAGCCGCAGCGGCGCGACGGCAAATGGAAGTGGCTGCCCCGGCCCTGCGGAGCCCTTCCCGTGGGGCCTCATCAAAGCAACCGGCCCAGTGGTAAATGTCCAGGCGGCCGTCCACCTCCGCGGGGACGGGGAGGTGCACCAGACCGGCTTCAAAGGCGGCGCGCTTGCTCGGGCGACATGTAACACGTCACGTGCCGCCCAGCCCTCCGGTCACCGCCCGGCCGGCCGAGCACCGGGTCGTCAGCGGTGGAAGTCGAGCAGCAGGGCTGGCCGTCGGCGGCGAACAGCGCGTTGGCCGGCTTCCAGGTCGAGGTGGACAGCCGCGGCTCGTGGGCGTGCCCCAGGGCGTCGGCCAGGCGGGCGCCGACCCAACAGACCGCCTCGGCGTAGGGCATTCGGGCGAGGGCGGCACGGGGCCCGCCTCGCGGCGGCGGCAGCGGGACCCCGCGGCACCCCGCCTCGTCCAGGGCGGCGACCAGCGACGCGCTACGCTGGCCCGCCGGAGAGCCCCCCAGGGCCCCCAGCAGCCGCGCCAGCGTGGCGCCGCCGAGGTAGGGCTGGCAGAGGCCGCGCAGGTTGCGCGGGGAAGTCGTAGACGCCGAGCAGGGGGATGATGTGCGTGTGTTGCAGCCCCCGCGCGCAGCGGCGGGAACTCGGGGTCCTGGTCACCCGAGGACGGCGGCCCGGCCGGCCAGCGCCCGGCTGCGTCGCGGAACACGCAGCCCCGCGCGCCCCGGCCCAGGACTCGGAGACGAGGCGGAACTCGCCCAGCGCCCTCGCCCGGGGCGGGAAACGCCGGCGGCGACAGGCGGGCCTCCACCAGCCGGTGGCAGTCGAGCATGACCGCCAGTTCGCCCGCCAACCGCGGGAACCGCCGGCCCAGCTCCTCGGCCGAGACCCCCTCCCCGCCCTCCCCCCGCAGGCACACCTCCTCGTAGATGAGCCGCACCGCGACCTCGGAGGAGTCGAGCAGGGCCGGCTGGTCGGCCAGGTAATGCTCGGCCGGGCGGCGCTCGCCGCGGGCCCAGTCGGAGGCCATCTCGGCCGCCAGGCACTCGCCCGGCCCGGCCGGTGGCCTCGGCGGGGGCGTGCGGGTGTCGGGAGTCGCACTCATGCCGCCCTCCGGGTCAGGCGCCCGCCTCGCCCCGCTTCCGAGCCAGCCGCCCGGACAGCGCGCTGAGGATGCGGCGGACGCTCCCCTCGTTCAGCCCCGTCCGGGCCGCCACCTCGCCGGTCAGCGCCCCCTCGCGCTTCAGCCGGAGCAGCTCGTGATGCGCCGGCGGGCACAGCCCGAGCAGCTGCTCCCAAAGCTCGTCGGCCTCGGCGACCTCGCTGGGCTGGGGACCGGAGTCCCACAGCAGCGCGTCCTGCCCCGGCCCCAGCGGCTCCTCGCGCTCGACGGACTTCTTGACCTGCCGCAGCCGGTCGAGGAACCGGTGCCGGGTCAGCTGGACCAGGAACGCCCGCAGTTGTGCCACGCTGGCGAACCGCCAGCCGGCGACGCGGAACCGCCTTAGCACGTGGACCCAGACCGACTGCACGATGTCCACCGAGTCGAACTTGGCGCGCAGCTCCGGCGACAGGCGGCGGCGGACGACCATCCGCAGGTACGGCTCGTAGGCGCGGAACACCCGCTCGGCGGCGGCGTCGTCCCCGGAGGTCAGCTTCTCCAGGAGGTCATCCAGGGGCTCGGCGCTCACGGCTGTTCCTCCTCGGTTGGGCCGACGCGGCGGGGCTCGACGTCCAGGCCGGCGGGCTCCGGCCGGTAGCCGCAGGCGACGGCGACCCCGAAGGCCGCCGCGAGGCTCCACAGCGAGACGCCCACCCAGTGCATGAGAAGGGGCCCGCCCCAGGCCGTCGAGGCCTCGGGCTCGAGGAGCGACCGCAGCGCCTGCTCCAGCGTCGATAGGCCCACCGATATCCCCTCCGCGATCACCCCCGCCCCCTCGGGGAGGAACGGGGCGCTCGGGGCGGCTTCGGGCACGGGCGGGGCCTCCACATCCCCACCTCCTTCCGTGGCCGTGTCCCGAGGCTCAAGGCCGACGTCACCGGCCCGGTGGGCCGGCAAGTGCGCGGCCGCCTGGGGCGGCGAACCTCCTTCGCCCCGGAGGGGTGGGGCCGGCCACGTCTGGTCCCCGGGGGGCGGTCCGCTCCCGTTCAGATACGGCGGGGGGTGTCGATCCGAGGCGAGGCCTCCGTTCGGGAGCGGTGGCGAATCCGGCAAGGCCAGGAAGGCCAGGTCGGTGGCGCTCACAAAAAAGACGCCCTCCCTCGCCACGGGCTCGGTGGGCTCGGCGGCGGGATCGCCCTCAAGGGTAGCCCCACCCGCGCCAACATGGGCGACTGAGGGCGGGACGGTCCTGGGCTCGCCCGACGGCCCGACCGGCCTCGTCGGGGTGGGGAGCGGAAGCGTCGGCGCAGCTGGACCCGAGGCTGGCCCATTACCCGGGGCGGGCACGGCCTGGCCCCCTCTGGGCGCCCCCCCGTCCCGGGGTGGCGGGCTCTGCCGAGATGGCGGGCCCTGCGGAGGCTGTGGCGGGCTCGGTGGCGGCGGCGTGTTCCCCGGGGGCGGCTCGCCGGCGGCCAGGCCCCCACCGCACCGCCCTCCCGGACCGGCGTTGTAGCCTCCGCCGTCGAACCTGCTCTCTTGGGAAAGCGGGGCGTGCCGGTAGTCTGCCCACTCAACTCCCCGGGCCCCCTGGCCGTGCTGCGGGGAGGAGGCGCAGCTCAACAGCTCACGGGCCTCGAGCGGCTCGACGAGAGGACATGATCGGTTGTGTGGCGGAGGGCCGGAGGGCCTCTTTCGCATGGGTTCTCTCACGTTCCGGATGTGAACGGACGGCCGTCGTCGGGATGGGTGGGGGTTGTGAGGGGCCCCATTTCAGTATTAGGGCGCCTGGCCTCGTGGGCAACACCAGCGCCCGGAAACCCGGGCGGTCAGCGCAGGTGGCCGACGGCGCCCAGGCCCGGCAGGAATTCACACCAAGTAAACCGAACGAAGTGGCGCCGGCCGCGCGCGGATTTTTCGGATTTCTTCGCAGATTGACAGCGCGTCCCGGGGCGGTTAGCCTGGCCAACAGTCCGACTTTCGAGGGCTGCCCACCGCGAGACCCAGACCTAAGGACGGAGCGTACATAATCTGGGGCAGGCCTCACTGCCGTGGACCTGGCCCGGAGGGCGCGGTCGTTCTTCCCCCGACGGCCCCCTGAGCTGGCACGGCCAGGTCGGGTCATCCGTGTGAGGCTTGACAATGCGGTCAATCATCGGGCCCAAACGGCTCCTGGGCGCGGGCGTGTTTGTGGCCGCCCTACTGGCGTTCGCCCCGGCGGGCGGCGCCCCCGACTCCGTCAGGCCGGGCCGCACGGTCAGCTACCTGAGGGAGGTCCGCCCGATCCTGGCTCAGCACTGCTTTCAGTGCCACGGCCCCGATCAGGCCGCGCGCAAGGGGAAGCTGCGTCTGGACCTGAAGGAGCAGGCCTTCGCCCGGCGACACGGCAAGCGGGTGATCGCGCCGGGGGACCTTGGCGGCTCGCTCGCCTGGGAGCGGATCACCGCCCACGACGAGGCGGAGCGGATGCCGCCCGCCGGGAGGGCGCAGCCGCTCTCGGAGAAGCAGGTCGCGACGCTGAAGGCGTGGATCGAGCAGGGGGCCCGGTGGGAGGAGCACTGGTCGCTCCTGCCGCCGACGAAGCCGGCCCTCCCCCCGGTTTCCAACAAGGCCTGGGTGCGCGACCCGCTCGACGCCTTCGTGCTGGCACGGCTGGAGAGGGAACGTCTCAAGCCCGAGGCGGAGGCGAGCCGCGAGGCGTGGCTCCGCCGAGTCAGCTTCGACCTCACCGGGCTGCCGCCCACCCCCGCGGAGATTGACGAGTTCTTGAAGGACAGGGGTTCCGACGCCCATGAGAGGCAGGTCGATCGCCTGCTGAAGTCGCCGCGCTACGGCGAGCGGCAGGCGCAGGAGTGGCTCGACCTGGCGCGGTATGCCGACACGAACGGCTACCAGAACGACACGCCGCGCAAGGCCTGGAAGTGGCGCGAGTGGGTGATCCACGCCTACAACGACAACATGCCGTTCAACCAGTTCGCCGTCGAGCAGCTGGCCGGCGACCTCCTGCCCGACGCGACGCTGGCCCAGCGGATCGCCACCGGCTTCAACCGCAACCACCCCACCAACAGCGAGGCGGGGGAGGAGGAGGACGAGTACCGCTCGGCCTACGTGATCGACCGCGTCAACACGACGGCGACGGCCTTCCTGGGCCTGACGATGGCCTGCGCCCAGTGCCACGACCACAAGTACGACCCGATCAGCCAGCGCGACTTCTACTCCTTCTACTCGTTCTTCAACAACGTCAAGGAGCGCGACGCGGACTACGCCAACCCCAGGCCGACGCTCGCCGTCCCCAACCCGGACCAGGCGCCGCGGCTCGCCGACCTGAAGGCCCGCATCGCCGCGCTGAAGCGCCGGCTCGACCGCGACGACCCCCTGGCCGACGCCGAGCAGAGGGCGTGGGAGCGCGCGGCGCAGACCCGGCTGGGCCGGCCCGTCCGGTGGACGACGATGCGCCCCTCGGCGATGCTCTCCCGCAACGGGGCGGTGTTGAAGCTTCTCGACGACGGGTCGGTCCTGTCGGCCGGCCCGGCGCCGGTGAGGGACACCTACGACGTGATGCTGCTGCCCGGCAAGGGGCAGATCGCCGCTTTGCGTTTGGAGGTCCTGCCCGACGACAGCCAGCCGCACGGGGCGCTCGGCCGCGCCTCCGACGGTTGCTTCAGCCTGTCGGCGATCGAGGTCCGCCACGCCAGCCTGGCCGACAGCCAGGACCCGCCGCTGGTCTACCTCTCGCGCGCCGAGGCCGACCTCAACCAGAAGCCGAAGGAAGACCCCAGCCCTTCCGACATGTTCCCGGGGTCGGTCGAGTCGGCCGTCGTCGTCGAGCCGGTGGCCGCAGGCTTTGCCCGCGGCCACTGGAGCATCGTCGGCGACGAGCGGAAGAGGCCGCACGAGGCGGTCTTCCTGTCGCTGGAGCCGATCGAAACGAACGAGGCGTCGGTGCTGCGGGTGTCGCTGCACCAGGCGGGCGGTCGCCCGTTCAAGAGTCTCATCGGCCGCTTCCGCCTCAGCTACACCGAGGATAACCGCATCCGCGAGCTGCTGTTGCCGGCGCAGACGAAGCTGTGGAGTTCGATCGGCCCCTTCCCCGCCGAGGACGCCCAGAAGGCCTACACGACGGCGTTCGCCCCCGAGAAGGACATCAAGGGCGAGCCGCTGGACCTGAGGAAGACATACGACAAGGTCGTGCTCCCGCCCCCCACCAAGGAGGCGCCCGCCAAGGCGGGCGACAAGCCGGAGAAGTTGCCGCCTCCGAAGGTCGAGGGCGCCGCCGGCAAGGACGACGCCAAGCCGGCGAAGGCGAAGGACAAGGAGAAGGTCCCGGAGGCGAAGGCCGCGGTCAAGGAGGCGGCCGGCAAGGACCAGGCGAAGGCGAAGCCCGAGAGGGTCACCTGGGTCGAGCAACGAACCTGGCGCGACGGCTCCCCGGCGAGCCTCACGGGCGGCAACTCCGCCTACTACCTGACTCGCAAGGTTGTGTCCACGGGGCCGCGCACCGTGACGGTACAAATCGACGGCCCGGCGGGCTTCAAGGTGTGGCTCAACGGCGAGCCGGTGCAGACCTCCGTCCCGCCGCCGGCCCCCCCTCCCCCTCCGAAGAAGGAGAAAGACGCCACCAAGCCGAACGAAGACAGTGACGAGCCGACCGAGGCCGCCATCGACTTCGAGGCGATGATGGGCCGCGGCCGGAGCAAGACGGAGAAGAAGTTCCGCCTAGGCCTGCGCCAGGGCGAGAACGAGGTCGTCCTGAAGGTCGTTTACGCGGCCGGCGGGCCGGGACCGCGCGGCCCGTTCCCCGGCGCGATGGCCGGCCCCGGCGGCGGCTCGTTCACGTTCCACCTCACACCGGAAGGCGACGACGTGCTGACCCACGAGGTCGCGACGGCCCTCCGCCTGGAAGCGGAAGGGCGCACCAAACCTGCCGCCCCGGTTGCCGCCCCAACGGGGAAGGCCGTGCCTCCTTCGCCGCCAGCCGACGCCACGAAGCCCGAGGCGAAGAAGGACGAGCCGAAGAAGGTGAGCCTCGTCGGCGAGAAGACCGCCCCGCCCAGGCCGGAGGAGGAGGACAAGCTCTCGCCGGCTGAGCGTCGGCGTAAGGTGCTCCGCGAGCACTTCCGTACGCGGATCGACCCCGTCGGGCGGCTCCTCGCTGAGGAACTGGCCAAGCTCAAGGACGAGGAGCGGCAGCTCAAGCGGGAAATGCCCGAGACCCTCGTCATGGAGGAGCTGGACAAGCCGCGCCAGGCCTACGTCTTCCTCCGAGGCCTGTACAAGAACCGCGGCGAGGGCGTGTCCCCGGCAACGCCGCAGGCGCTGCCGCCGATGGCGAAGGACTTGCCGCCCAACCGACTGGGCCTGGCGAGGTGGCTCGTCTCCGGCAAGAACCCGCTGACGGCGCGCGTGCTGGTCAACCGGATCTGGCAGCAGTACTTCGGCCTCGGCCTGGTGCGGACGGCCGAGGACTTCGGCGTCCGCGGCGAGCTGCCGACGCACCCCGACCTGCTCGACTACCTCGCCACCGAGCTGGTCGAAAGCAGGTGGGACCTGAAGAAGCTCCACCGGCGCATCGTCCTCTCGGCGACTTACCGCCAGGCGGCGACGGCGTCGAGGGAGAAGCTGGAACGCGACCCGGAGAACCGGCTCCTCGCCCGCGGGCCGCGGGTGCGCCTGACGGCCGAGATGGTCCGCGACAACGCCTTGGCGGTGTCGGGGCTCCTCTTCGAGAAGCTCGGCGGCGAGAGCGTCAAGCCGCCCCAGCCCGCGAGCGCCCCCAAGGCCGCCGAGGAGGGCGTCTTCGCCGGCCCCTACCGGCGTGACCGCGGCGAAAGGCAGTACCGCCGGGGGCTCTACGTCCACTGGCAGCGCGGCTCACCGTACCCGTCGATGCTCAACTTCGACGGCCCCAAGCGGGACGCCTGCACGGTGACGCGGGCGGCGACGACGACGCCGCTCCAGGCGCTGACGCTGCTCAACGACCCGGTCTACGTCGAGTGCGCCAAGGTGCTCGGCCGGCGGATGCTCAAGGACCGCGAGGCGCTCGGCCGGGCGCGCGGCCTGAGCAAGGCCGAGGAGGACGCCCGCCGCCTCGCCTACGGATTCCGCCTGTGCACCTCGCGGCCGCCGACCGAGCAAGAGGCGACGGTCCTGCGGAAGCTGCTCGACGACCAGCGCGCCCACTTCAAGGCGGACGCCGCCGCGGCGAAGAAGCTCCTCGCCGTGGGCGACGCGAAGATCGACGCCTCCCTCGAGGTGGCCGAGGTGGCCGCGTGGGCCAGCGTCGGCAACGCGCTGCTCAACCTCGACGCGACAATCCACCGCTGAGAGCAGCACGACGGCCCTCTCCCCCGACGTACTGGATCAACCATGAACGACCCTCTCCACGGCCCCGACCTCACCAGGCGCGCCTTCCTCGGCACCGGCGCGCTGAGCCTCGGCTCGATCGCCCTGTCGAGCCTGATGGGCCGGGCGGCCGCCCCGCCGGCCCAGCTCGGGAAGGCGACCGCGAAGCGCGTCATCCTGATCTTCGCCTCGGGCGGCCTGTCGCAGCTGGAGCTGTTCGACGAGAAGCCGCTGCTCAACAAGCGCCGCGGCGAGGAACTGCCCGACTCGGTGCGCAAGCAGCAGCGCATCACCGGCGTGACCGAGAAGCAGGGCGCGCTGCCCGTGGTCGGCTCGTGCTTCAAGTTCAAGAGCCACGGCAAGAGCGGGCTGCGCCTCTCCGAGCTGTTCCGCGAGACCGGCGCGTTCGCCGACGACATGTGCCTGGTCCGCTCGATGCAGACTGACCACGTGCTGCACGAGGCGGCCATGTCGATCCTGTTCACCGGGTCGATGCAGCTGGGCCGGCCGTCGTGGGGCTCCTGGGTGAGCTACGCGCTGGGCTCGGAGAACAAGGACCTGCCCGAGTTCGTCGTCATGCTGTCGGGGTCGCGGGACGGGGGCTCGCCGCCGCACCCGCGCATGTGGCACAACGGCTACCTCGCCGGCCGCTACCAGGGCTGCCCGTTCCGGGGCGGCAAGGAGCCGGTCCACTTCGTCCCCAACCCCCCGGGGATCGACGCCAAGGCCCGGCGGCGCATCCTCGACAGCGTCAAGGCGCTGAACGAGCTGGAGGCCGCGGCGACCGGCCACCCCGACGTGACGACGCGCATCCGCGCCTACGAGATGGCGGCGCGGATGCAGACGAGCGTGCCGGAGCTGACCGACCTGTCGAAGGAGCCGGCCGAGGTGATCGAGCGATACGGGGCCGAGCCGGGCAAGGAGTCGTTCGCCAACAACTGCCTGCTGGCCCGAAGGCTGGCCGAGCGCGGCGTCCGCTTCATCCAGCTGATGGACGGCGGTTGGGACCACCACGGCGGCATCCCCTTCCTGCTCCGGAAGAAGATGGAGGGGGCGGACAAGCCGATCGCCGCGCTCTTGCGCGACCTGAAGGACCGCGACATGCTGGAGGACACGCTGGTGATCTTCTGCGGCGAGTTCGGCCGGACGAGCTACTGCGAGGGCGGGCTGTCGTTCGCCAGCTACGGCCGGGACCACCAGCAGCTCTGCGGCGGGCTGCTGCTGATCGGCGGCGGCTTCCGCGGCGGCCACGCCCACGGCGAGACCGACGAGTGGGGCTGGGACGTCGTCAAGGACCCGGTGCACGTCCACGACGTCCAGGCGACCGTGCTTCACGCGCTGGGGCTGGACCACCTACGGTTGGTGACGCGCTACCAGGGTCGCGACTTCCGCCTGACCGACGTGGCCGGGAGGGTGGTGAAGGAACTGCTGGCGTAGTCGGGCGTTGACGGACGCCGGTCATTCAAACCACTCATCGGCCGGGTCGAACGGCGGGGCGACGACGTTGAGGATCTTCATCCGCCCCACCGCGCGGTGCCGCACGCCCGGCGGGATCATCACGGCGCTGCCAGGCCGCACCGGCACGCGCTCGCCGTCCAGGCTCGATCGCGGCGTCGGGGCCGCAGTCGAGGATGTAATACGTCTCCGTGTGCGACTTGTGGTAATGCGTCCGGGCGTCGTCTTCGATGTCCACCTGGTGCAGGCTGACGGGGGCGTCGGGCAGGTCGCCGAACGCCCGGCGCGCCCAGCCGCACGGGCAGCGGACCGGGGTGAGGGCGCCCAGATCGATGACGGTTGCGGGGTGAGTTGGACTCATGCGGCATTGTGTGGCAGGTTGCCTGCGCTTGTCAAGAAAGCTCGTCGCGCAAGACAAGCAGGCCCGCCAATGTGAAGATACGCCTGCGGTAAGCCGTTCCCCTACAGAGCAAACCTTGTGACGCGAGGGCAGTCGGATGCCAAGAGCGCCGGTCCGTGACGAAGGTCTGTTGCCTGGTGCTGAGGGTGCTCCTGACGATCGGGCTAGCGTGCTGGGTCGCTGCGGCGCTCTGGTCTGGGTCCTGCGCGACGGACTGGGGCCGGACATGGTCGAGACAAAGGGGCGCAGGCCGCCTACAAGTTCCTGGTCGGCTGGGGCGTTCCCGCCCTGGCCCTGGCGACTCCGCGGGCAGGACTTGCCGCGCTCGGAACGTCGGCTGACCGTACCCCCAAACGAGGTCGATCCCCACCGGGCCCGTGGCGACAGGCGGCGGACTGGCTTGTAAAGTTTGCCAGGGGAAAGCGCGCCGGTTGCAGCTTTCCCTTCCGCACGCCCCAAGACAAAAGAGGAGGTGCGGAGTGGCCCCCGACAACCCCAAAGCCGCGCGGCTCATCCCCATCAGCGGACCCGTGGACGCCGGCCCGGCGCTCACCCGGCGGGGTGAAGAGGAACCCGGAGCCGCCTGGCCGCCGGCCGGCCCAAGGAGAAAGTCGCTTGCGCGGGCCCGCCAGAAGGGGAGCGCTCTGAAGAAGGACAGGGTGTGGTTCGGCTGCGAAGGGCACGACGAGGTGTTCGGCATCGATGTGGTGGTGGCCGACCGCCCTCGCCGGGGGGACGCCCCGCGGCTGAGCCAGGAGCAATACGCGCGCTACCTGGAGTTGGAAGCCTCCCACGCCGGGACGGTCCCGCTGACCCCGGAGGAGTTCGACGCGCTGGAAGCGGGAGACCCCGAGCGGGTGGCGGCCCTGGCCTCCGAGCCGGGGTCCAATCTGAACCCCTTGCTCCGTTGGGCCCAGGGCGACCTAACCGCTTGAAGTCCATGCTTCACCACATCCGACGTCCCTGGCAGCGGAGCACCGCTCTCCTTATCCTGAACAGGAGTTGACTCCCGGTACGGGAATTGCATTGACATCGCGAACCCTCGGAATCCGCACTGAAAGCGCGTTCCGCCGCCGCGCCGGTGGGCAGCACTGCCCGGTTCGGCAGCACAGGAGTTCGCGATGTCGTCCGCCTGGGCCGCGTTCATGACTTCCCTCTCCGTGCCCCCCACGCCTAGTGACGGGCTGACCCGCGACTACGCACTCGGGCTGGCCTACGACGAGATGTTCGCCCGCCGCGGCGAGCCGCGGCCGCACTACCAGGCACTGGCCCGGCAGTTGGCCCTGCTCGGCCCCGACGGCTTTCGCCGCGTCAAGGCGATGACCGACCTGTCGATGCTGCAAGACGGCGTCGGCTTCACGGTCTACCGTCAGGAGGAGGGGATCGAGCGCGTCTGGCCCATGGACCCGGTGCCGCGCATCATCCCCGCTGCCGAGTGGGAGCAGATCGAGCGGGGGCTGGTGCAGCGACTGCTGACGCTGAACCTGTTTTTGAAGGACATCTACCACGACCAGTTCATCCTCCGCGACAAGGTCATCGACCCGCGGCTGATCTACGAGGGCGCCTACTTCCGCCGCGAGTTCATGGGCGTGAAGGTGCCCCGCGACATCTACATCCACGTCTGCGGCACCGACCTGGTGCGCGACGCCGACGGCCGCTACCTCGTGCTGGAGGACAACGGCCGCACGCCGTCGGGCGTCAGCTACATGCTGACCAACCGGCAGGTGCTCAAGCGCGTCTGGCCGCAGGCGTTCGAGGCGATGAACGTCCTGTCCACCGACGACTACCCCGCGGCGCTGCTGGACGTGTTGCGCTACATCGCCCCGGGCGGCCGGCCAGACCCGACGGTGGTGCTGCTCAGCCCGGGGATCTACAACTCGGCGTACTTCGAGCACACCTTCCTGGCCCAGCGGATGGGCATCGAACTGGTCGAGGGCCGCGACCTGCTCGTCGATCAGAACCGGGTCTACATGCGGACGACACGCGGCCTGGAGCGGGTGGACGTGATCTACCGCCGCATCGACGACGACTACATTGACCCGCTCATGTTCCGCCCCGACAGCATGCTCGGCGTGCCGGGGCTGGTCAACGCCTACCGGGCCGGGCAGGTGTCGCTGGCCAACGGCGTCGGCACCGGCATCGCCGACGACAAGGGCATCTACCCGTTCGTGCCGGACATGATCCGCTACTACCTCAAGCAGGACCCGGTGCTGCCCAACGTCGAGACGTTCCGCCCGCTGGTGCCGTCGCACCTCGACCACGTCCTGGGCCAGCTCGAACGGATGGTGGTCAAGACGGTCAACGAGTCGGGCGGCTACGGGATGCTGGTCGGCCCGGCGTCCACGGCGAAGCAGCGCGAGGAGTTCCGCGCCCACCTGAAGGCCCGGCCGCGCGACTTCATCGCCCAGCCGGTGGTACAGCTCTCGACGCACCCGACGTTCCTCGACGGCAAGCTGGAAGGCCGGCACATCGACCTGCGGCCGTTCATCCTGTGCGGCGAGAAGGTCGTGGTCGTGCCAGGGGGGCTGACGCGGGTGGCCTTGCCCAAGGGAAGCCTGGTCGTCAACAGCTCGCAGGGCGGTGGCAGCAAGGACACCTGGGTGCTGGGGGAGTAACATACCTTGCGATCCGGTCTCCCGCCTACCTAACCGCTGAGGTACCCCATGGCCGCACCGCTCTCCTGGAAGCGCCTGTGTCTGGCGTTTAGCCTCCTGGCCGCGCTCGCCTCCGGAGGCGTTCTCGCCCAGAAGCCCGACCTCAACCCCGAGCCGGAGTCGCCGGAGAAGGACGGGGAGAAGGCGACGCCGGCCGTCGATCTGACGAAGGGGGCGACTGACCCGAAGGTGGCCCAGCAGGACAGGGTCTACCAGACCCGGAGCCAGAACAACCTCAAACAGATCGGGCTCGCCTTCCACAACTACGCCGCCTCCCACGGCCACTTTGCCGATAACGCAGTCAGCAAGGGCAAGCCGACGCTGAGCTGGCGGGTGGCGCTGCTGCCGTACTTGGATCAGGACAAGCTCTACAGGGAATTCCGGCTGGACGAGCCGTGGGACTCGAAGCACAACATCAAGCTGCTGGACAAGATGCCGGACGTCTTCCGCTCGCCGCGCGTGAAGCTGAAGGGGAAGGGCAACACGGTCTACCAGGTGTTCCGCGGGCCGAACGCGCCGTTCGGCCGCGGAGTCCCGCCACGGTTCCCGGGGGCTTTCCCGGACGGGACGTCGAACACCATCCTGGCGGTGGAGGCCACCGACGCGGTGCCGTGGACGAAGCCGGCCGACGTCCCCTTCGACCGGACGAAGCCGGTTCCGGACTTCGGCAAGGCGTTCGGCAAGAGGCCGTTGGCGGTGCTGGCGGACGGTAGCACACGCGTGCTCGACCTGAACCGGATGAGCGAGGCAACGCTCAAGAACGGCATCGACCCGGCGGACGGCATGGTGCTTGGAGCGGACTGGAGGTAGCCCCCGGATGCTCAGCCGCGTCGCCGACGCCCTGTTCTGGATGAGCCGCTACGTCGAGCGCGCCGAGCACGTCGCCCGGCTGCTCGACGTCTGGTTCCACCTCGAACTGGACCTGTCGGCGTCGGGGGCGGCGCCGTTCGAGCTACACTGGACGGCGCTGGCGGCGATCCTGCAGCACCAGCCGCACGTCGGCGGGGCGGCGCCGCCGGTCTCCCTCAGCCACCGGCTGATGTTCGATCAGGACAACCCGTCGAGCATTCTTACGTGCCTGGCGCGGGCGCGGCTGAACGCCCGCAGCATCCGGGGGACGATCAACTCGGAGGTCTGGCGCGAGCTGAACAAGCTCTACTGGAAGCTGTGCGAGCCGGAGTTCCTCCGCCGGGCCAGGGAGTCGCCCTACGAGTTCTACCAGGCCGCGGAGTGCGGCAGCGCCCTGTTCCAGGGGCTGTGCGACGCGACGACGACCCACGACGAGGGCTGGCAGTTCATGCAGCTCGGGCGGTTCGTCGAGCGGGCGGACAAGACGTTGCGGATCCTCGACATCCAGTACCACTTGCTGCGCGACCTGACCAACCCCGCCGACGTGTCGCTCTCGACCCTGCACTGGGGCGCGGTGCTGAAGAGCTGCAAGGCCTACGAGCCGTACCAGCGCCGCCACGTCGGCCGGATCGAGCCGGGGCGCGTCGTCGAGTTCTTGCTGTTGGAGCCGTTGTTCCCGCGCTCGGTGCGGTTCTGCCTGGAGCGGCTGGCGGCGTCGCTGGAGGTGATCGAGGGGCCCGCGGGCCGGCGGCAGCTGACGAAGGCCGACCGAATGCTCGGCCTGATGCGGGCGGAGCTGACCTACCGGCCGCTGGATCAGATCCTGGCCGACGGCCTGCACAGCTTCCTCCGCGGCCTGATCGACCGGGTCGGCCAGGTCAGCCGGGCGGTCCAGGAGCAATATTCCTTGCGGTGAACGGCGGGGGCGAGGCCACGATGATCCTCGAAATCCAGCACGAGACGCGCCTGGCGTACAGCGAGCCGGTCACCGAGTCCGTCGCCGAGATGCGCATGGAGCCGGCCAGCGACGCCGAGCAGAGCTGCCGCTCGTTTCACCTGGCGGTCAGCCCGCCGACCGGCGTCTTCCGCTACGTGGACGGCTTCGGCAACCGGGTCCACCACTTCAACGTTTCGCCGGCGCACCGGGAGGTCCACGTCCTCGCCGCCAGCGTCGTCGAGACGTGCCCGCGGCCGCGCGACCTGTCGGCCAGCGCCGCGACGCTGCCGCTCGACCCCGCCACGCTGCCGCTGGAGTTGCTCGACTTCCTGACCCTGCGAGGCCCGGCGCGGCACACGCCGCGGCTGGGACCCCTGCTCGACGCCCTCCTGCCACGGCCGGGCCAGCCGCTCGCCGAGGTGGTGACCGGCGTCCGCCACCACATCCACGAGCGCTTCGAGTACGCCCGGGACGTGACCCTGGCCAGCTCGCCGATCGACGACGTGCTGACGCACGGCAAGGGCGTCTGCCAGGACTTCACGCACCTGATGATCGCCATCCTGCGCACCTTCGGCGTGCCGGCGCGGTACGTCTCGGGCTACATCCACCGCGAGGGGCAGGAGTCGCAGTCACACGCCTGGTGCGAGGCCTGGATGCCGGACCTCGGCTGGGTCGGGCTCGACCCGACCAACGACAGCCTCGTGGACGAGCGGTTCGTCAAGGTGGCGACCGGCCGCGACTTCACCGACGTGCCGCCGAACAAGGGGCTGTTCAAGGGCAAGGCGACCGAGGCCATCCGGGTGCGGGTCGAGACGCGGACGCTGCCAGCGCTGCCGTCGCTGTCGTGGCAGGAGCAGCTGCCGCCGCTCCAGGCGCCGCTGACGGAGATCGTCAGCGGGCGGCGGGCGCTGAGCCTGACGACTGAGGACGACGCCTCGCAGCAACAGCAGCAGTGAGCGGCGGGGGGTCGTCCCCGGTAACCGCTCACGGTCCGGGAGAAATCGCTTTCCGAGCGGCCCGTGGGGTGTCAATATATAGGGGGTAATCCCCTTCGCCGCGCCCGCCGGGCCGGCCGCCCCCACCCCGACGGAGGTGTCCGCCATGACCGACACCCGGCTCACCATCGTCTCGTTTCTCGTGGTCCTGTTCGTCGGCGGGAAGCCCTCTGTCTGTGGGCCCGGTCCGCGGACGACCCGCCAGTTCCGAAACGGGTGGGGCCGGCCGCCGAGCCGCGCCCGCCGGCCGGTGCCGTCCTCATCGGCACCGGCCAGTTCCGGCACACCGGGTGGCACTCGCGGGTGTTCTTCGCCGGCGGCCGGAGCACCTCTCCTCGTTGTTACCGAAGGCGTGGCCGTCCGTTGGTGGGACCTGGAGACCGGGAAGAAGCTCCACGAGATCACGCTCCAGGGCAACCACCACGACGCCGCGTTCGCGCCGGCGGCCGACCTCCTCGCGATCGCCGGCAGTCACCAGCCCGGTGGGGAGAACGGCCAGCCCGAACACGTCCTGTGGCTGATCGACGCGGTCGCCCGGAAGCTCGTCCGCACGGTCGGGCTGCCGACCCGGATCGGCGGGAACAGCCAGAAGGTGCGGGTAAGTGACGACGGCAAGCGGGTGTTCGTCGAGTTCGAGGGCGACGTCCTGGTCATCGACGGCAAGACCGGGGACGAGCTGCTCCGGCACAAGGGCCGGATCAACGCCGGCGCGCTGGCCGCGTCCCGGGACGGGAAGCTGGTCGCGTTCGGCCGGTACGACGTGTTCTCGTGGCGGTGGGAGACCGGGGACGAGCCGCAGAAGCTCACTGCGGTCGGCGGCTCCGGGACCGAGCTGTTGCAGCTCTCGCCGGACGGTAAGACGCTCTACATCGTCCCCCGCGGCGGGCTGATCACGACCTGGGACGTGGCGACCGGCAGGCAGACCGGATCGAGGCCGCTGGGCGCCATGCCGAACAGCCTGACCTTCAGCCCGGACGGGAAGACCCTGGCCATCACCTCCCACCCGGGGGCTTCCAGACCCCCGGAGGGCGGGCACGAGATCGACCTGAGGGATGCAGCGACGTGGCGCCGGGTCGGCCGGATCCCGCTCGGCCGGGCCGGCGTCGGGCACGTGAGCTGGTCAAAGGACGGGTCGCGGCTGGCCGCCGCGTCGGACCACCGGGTGTGGGCGTGGGACGTGGCGACCGGGAAGGCGCTCGGCCCGACCCGGCCCGGCCACGAGGGCCTGATCTCGGCGATGGCCTTCGGAGCGGACGGGACGCTGTTCACCGCCAGCGATGACCACACGGTCCGGTCGTGGGACCCGGCCACCGGGGCGCCGGGGCTGGAGCTGATACACGACCACTGGGTGCGGGACGTGGCAGTCTCGCCCGACGGGGCGCTCGTCGTCGGGTCGTCGCTGCGCAACGACCTGCGGGTGTGGGACGCGAAGACCGGCAAGCAGCGGTTCAAGCTGCTCGGCAACGGGATGTTGGGTGGCAAGCGGCGCGTCCGGTTCACCCCCGACGGCCTGCGCCTGATCAGCTGGGGCGACGACGAGGTCGTCCGGGTGTGGGAGATCCGCAACGGCAAGCTGTTGTCGGAGAGTTCGACCCGGCCGCCGGACAAGGAACTCGACCCGAACGACCCGTTCGCGGAGCAGATGCGCTTCATGTCCGCGTCGTTCGACGCCGCGGAGATCAGCCCGGACGGGACCGGGCTGGCGCTGGCCACCGCGAAGGGCATTCGCGTCCTCGCCCTGACGACCGGGAAGGAGCGGCAGGCACTGATCGTCGGCGACACCACGCCGCAGGCCCTCGCGCTCTCGCCGGACGCGAAACGGGTGGCGTTCGCGTTCCGGGGCAAGCCGGTCCAGACGAAGCTCCCCGACGGGCGCACCCGGCACTCGACCGAGCCGGAGTACCCCGTCGCGGTGTGGGACCTGGCCGCCGGCACGCCTGTCTGGACCGCGAAGGCGGAAGGGGGCTTTCCCCGGCTGGCTTACAGCCCGGACGGCTCACGGGTCGCGGTCGTGTCCAACGTCTGGCAGGGGCCGAGCCGGGTCTGGGTGTGGGACGCGGCGACGGGCAAGGAGGCCGGCCGGATCGGTTCGCCACGTCGTGGCCAGCAGATCGCGTTCGACCGGGCCGGCAAGCGGCTGGCGGTTTCGCTCGACGACACCACCGCGCTGGTGTACGACCTGAACGCGGCCCTCCGGCCGGCGAAGTGACAAGCCCGGCCCGCGGACGGCCGGACACGGGTAACCTAGACGAGAGGCTGCCATGCTCCCTCCATTCCTCGTCCTGCTCGCCGCACCCGCCGCCGGGCCGCCGCCCGGGCTGGCTCCGGACCTCGCCCCGCCGGTCCACGTCCTCGCCGGCGGGCGGCCGCTCGACGTCGAGCGGAGCGGGCACGCCGCCCCCTGCGTCGGCGACTTCGACGGCGACGGCAAGCCCGACCTGCTCGTCGGCCAGTTCGACGGCGGCAAGCTCCGCGTCTACCGCAACACCGGCACCGGCCGCGGCGCCCCTATGCTCGACACCTACACCTACCTCGTCGCCGGCGGGCAGACCGGCCGCGTCCCGGTCGGCTGATGCATCGGGTTCACTCCACAGTTGGTGGACCTCGACGGCGACGGCCGAACCGACATCCTCTCCGGCTCGTGGCCGGGCGAAATCTACTTCTTCCGGCGGCTCCCCGACGGGGGCTTCGCGGTCCCGGAGCGGCTCAAGACCGCCGCCGGCAAGCCGCTCAACGTCGGCTCGGCGTCGGCCCCGTTCGCGTTCGACTGGGACGGCGACGGCAAGTTCGACCTCCTCGTTGGGACGGTGTCCGGCGAGGTGTTCTTCGTCCCCAACGTCGGCACCCGCGAGAGGCCTGCGTTCGGCGGCCCCAAGCCGCTCGCCGCCGGCGGGAAGCCCATCCGGGTCACGGAAGGGGATGCGGCCCCGGTTGTGGCGGACTGGGACGCCGACGGCAAGCCGGACCTGGTCGTCGGGGCCGGCGACGGGAGCGTCGTCTGGTTTCGCAACGAGGGCACGGCGCGGGAGCCTCGACTGGCTGCGGCGCGGGTCCTCGTCCCGCCGTGCCCATCGCCGTGGGTCGATGACAAGGCCCGCGGCCCGGCCGACTGGGGCGTCCGGGTAAAGCCGTGGGTGGTGGACTGGGACGGCGACGGCCGGCCGGACCTACTGCTCGGCGACCGATGCGGTGGGTGCGAGCGGCCTCCGGCGCGGACCCCCGAGGAGGCCGCCGAGGCGCGGGAGGCCGCGGACCACCTGCCGGCGCTGCGCAAGGAGTGGGCCGCGACGTACAGGGCGTACGTGGCGGCGGCCGACCCGGTCACCGAGGCCGACCGCGCCCGGGTGGCCGACTTGCGGGCGCGAGTGAAGCGGCTGAAGGACGAGATCGCCCGGCTGTCGGACGTCCGCGACCGCTACAAGTCCGGGTACATGATACACGGGTACGTGTGGCTGTTCCGCCGGCTCCCGGCCGGCAAGTGAGCAAGCAACAGGAGACTGGGCCATGCGCCGGACCCGAATCGCCGTGTTCGCTGTCTCCGCCGCTCTGGCGGCGCCGGCGGCCGACGGCCCGCCAGCGCCGCTCGCCAAGCCCCCCAACATCCGGGCAGTCGCGTTCTCCCCCGACGGCAAGACGCTCGTTGCCGGGTTCGGGGCGACGGGCCAGCCCGGCGGCGGCGCGGCCTGCTGGGAGGTCGCCAGCGGCAAGAGGCTCTGGCGCCTGCCTGGCGGGGCCGCCGTCACGTCGGTGTCGTTCGCCCCGGACGGCGCGGCGGTGGCCGTCGCCCGCGGAACGCCTTCCGCCCTCCGCCTCGACCCGCGCACCGGAAAGGTGCTCGGCGAACTGGGACCGCACCCGGCGGACGTCCGGTCGGTCGCCCACGTCGGGCGCACCGACCTGCTCGCCACGGCAAGCGACGGCACCGTCCGCCTGTGGGACGTGAAGACCGGCCGGGTGGCGCGGGGGCTGGCCGGCGGGCACCCGAAGGAGGTGGGGGCGGTGGTGGCGTCGCCGAACGGCAAGTGGCTCGTCTCGACCGGGCCGGACGCGACCCGCATCTGGGACGTGGCCGCCGGCGCGGAGCTGAAGGGTGTCATCAAGCAGGACCGCAGGATCGGGTATTTCGGCATCGTATTCGTCGGGCCGGACCGGCTGATGATGGCGAACAATTCGGCCGAGCAGGCGGTCCGCGAGCTGCCGTCCGGGAAGGTGCTGCTGCGGTTCCACAGTGCCGGCGGGTATGACCGTTCGGCGTACAGCGAGGCCGCCGGGCTGGCCGCCTTCGCCGGCTACGGCCGACCGGAGGCCGCGATCGCCGACCTCACCTTCCGCCCGCCGAGCGCCCAGGAGAGGGCGAGGATCGACAAGCTCTTGAAGGACTTCGACGACGACTCTTACGACGTGCGGGAGGCGGCAACCGCGGCGATGCGGGTGATGGGGTCGGTCGCCGAGCCGGCGCTGCGGGCGGCGGCGTCGGACGGCCGATCGCCAGAGGTGCGGATGCGCGCCCGCGAGGCGCGGCGGGCCATCCTCGACGAGCCGGTCCGCCGACTGGCCGGGCACACCGGCACGGTCGGGTCGATGGCGTTCGCCCCTGACGGGAGGCTGTTGGCGACCGGCGCGGAGGACGGGACCGTACGGCTGTGGGCCCCTCAGACCGGCAAGGAGCTTGCCCGGCTAGAAGTCACCGATCCGGCCAACAAGCCTTGACCAGGCGGCAGCCCGCCTGACTGCCCAGCCGCCGCGGCGGGACCACCCCAACCCGTGAGCGTGTCCCTTCCCCGTTGTGCGGCCCGACCGCCGGGATAAACCCGACGGTTCACCATGCCCCATCACTTGCCTCCCTGGATTCCCAGCGCGACGCCGAGCGACCCCATCGCCCTAGGCCCCTCGTCCCAGGACTTGACGGTGTCGGCCCAGCCGTGGTTGAGCCGGGTGTTGTGGCGGGCCAGTTCCAGTCGGGCCACGAGGCCGCCGACGGTCTTCGGGTCGATCTTCTCGACGAACTCGACCCCCTCCACGGCGTTCGACTTCGCCAGCCGCGCCCGCAGCAGCTGGAGCCGGCCCCAGGCGGACAGGCCGGGGTCGTCGATCGCGGCGGCGGCGGGCTCGAGCTTGTCGGCCGACACGCCAGCCGCGACGCCCACCTCGATCAGCCGCAGCAGCGGCCAGTCGAGGTCTCGGCGCTTGCCGACGTTGCCCAGGACGGCGAGGGCCTTCTCGACCTCGTCGGCGGCGGCCTTCGGGTCAGCCCCGGCGGCGACGGCGATCAGGCCGCGCAGCTCGCCGCCGTCCTGACGCGGCAGCCCCTTGACCTTGGCGCGTGCGTCGTCGATCTTGCCCTGGCGGGCCAGAGCTTCCGCCAGGCCGACGGCCCGCGCTTCTTCCTCGACCAGGCTCTTGCCCGGCGGCGGCGCCTCCTTGCCCTCCAGCGTCGCCAGGCAAGCCACCGGGGCGGTCAACTCGGGCGACTTCGCCTTCTTGTCCTTCTTGTCCGGGAAGTAGGGTGCCAACGCCTCGGCCAGGGCCTTGCCCGCCTCCTCCTTCTTGCCCAGCCGGTACAACTCGACGCCGACCGTCGCCACGGCCTCGGTCCGCTCCGGACCGGTGGTGCCGAACAGGCCGTTGACCATGGGCAACACGTGTTCGGTCTGGCCGCGCTCGACCAGCGCGGTGGTCAGCCGGCGGAGGGCGGCGAGCTTGCCGTCGCGGCTGTCGATGCCGCGGAAGGTGGCGAGGAAAAGCTGGTGCGCCTCCTTCCAGGGTAACTTGCGCCCGGTGTCGGTCTCCTCGGGGCCGCCGGCCAGCGCTTGCGCGCCGACAGCGAGGTCAGCCAGCAAGGCGTCGGTGTCGGCCGCGTGGGTGGACTTGCCCAGGCCGGCGGCGCGGGCGTACTGCTCCTTGGCCTCGCGGGCGCAGTCGGGCTTGTTCGTGCCGAGCTTGTACTCGCCGGCGAAGCCGTGCAGCGCCGCCAGGCCGCCGCCTCCCAGCAGCGCGGGCGCGTTCTGCGCCGCCGCCGTGGACATCGCCGCCTGGAAGGCGTTCTTCTCCACGTTGCGGGTCATCCAGTTCCAGGCGAACAGCCCGCCGGCGGCCAGCAAGACCAGCGGTCCGCCGACGAGCATGGCGCGCTGGTACCTTTGGTAGAAGGTGAGCGGCTTCTCCTTCTCCTTGATGACGCCAGCTTCCTGGAGCGCCTCGTGGCTGGCCCGCGCGATGGCGCCGGTGCCCCAGGCCCCCTCGGGGGCGGGGCCGTCGTCGCGCTTGGCGGCGGCGGGCAGCTTCGGGCCGGCGTTGCGCCAATCGACCTTCGACTTGTCCTTGGGGATCGGCACCGCGATGATGCGGCGGCACTCCGGGCAGGGGGCGCGCTTGCCCGCCAGGTCGAGTCCCATCTTGATCGGCTCGTCGCACTGCGGGCAGTTGAACTCGATGAAATCGGCCTTCTTCTCTTCCTTGGGCGCGTCGGCCAGGAGCGCGGCTGCCTCCGCCTCCACGTCGAGTACCGCGGCCGGCTCGCCGTTGGTGGCCGCGCCGTTCACCTGCCCACCGGGCACGATGACCGGCCCCTTGCACTTGCTGCACTTGCCACGCTTCCCGGCGAGCGTGTCGGGGACGGTCATCTTGGCCTTGCAGCTGGAGCAGGAGAAGGTGATCGGCATGGCGCGGCCCGTGGTCAGGACGTGGTGCGGGACGTGAGTCATTGTAGCACGGCCGCGCGGGCGGGGCGAGCGGGCCGGGGGCGTCAGCCCCCGGCCTGTCGGGCCGGCCGTTGAAGCAGTTACCGCCATCCGGCATGCCGGGGCTCAGCGGAAGTCATCCATCTTGTAGCGCTCCTGCCGCGGGTAGCGCGCGAAGTAGTGCGACAGGTCGCGGGCGGCCTTGTTCAGGAACGCCTGGCGGAACTGCATCTTCTGCGCCTGGTTGTCCACCGGGACGGCCCCCGGCGCGTCGCCGGGGTAGACGCACGAGTACGACTCCGACGCCGGGGCGTCGTCCGGCTTGCGGACGTCGGCCAGCTGGACGTTGAGCGTGACCCGGCCGCGCATCAGCATGTCGCCCATGCCCGGCTCGTACAGGCTCATCGAGTTCATCTCCAGGTAGATGACGTAGTCGGCCTGGAAGCGGCGGCCGACCTCGACGAGGTCCATGCTCTTCCACGACGGGTTGGCGTTCTTGAACTCCTCGACCTTGCGCACCGGCACGACGTTGACCGCCTCCCGCGACTCCTCGGCGAGCTTCTTGAGGTGCTGGCCGAGCAGGTCGCTCAGCTGGCGGTCGGCGCCGATGAACTCGGCCCGCGTCTCCAGCCCGCCCCAGGTGAGGATGACCACCTTCGGGGCCTTCTCCTTGTCGTCGCTGGCCAGGTGCTTCAGCTTCGGCTCGACCCGCCCCTCGGGCAGGACGAAGTAGGCCAGCGAGGCCATGTCGCACCCGGCCGTGAGCACCAGCCCCCCTGCGGCCCAGCCCAGCAACGCCCGTCGCGAACAGATCGACATCGCGCCTCTCCTTCGTAGGACAAGCTGCCAGCTTGTCCCTCTTCAAGAAGGACAAGCTGGCAGCTTGTCCTACGTCAGCCAGATCCCCGCCACGACGACGACCCAGCGAAGCATTATCAGCGTCAACAGCGTGATGATGACGGCCAGGATCGCCTTCTCCATCGAGCGGATGAACAGCGGTCGGCCGCGGACGACGCCCCCCGCCGCCCACGGGAGGACCAACGCGCAGAACGCCGCCAGCAGCGTGCCGACCCAGTTGGCCCGCAGCGAGTTGGCGACGTCGCCGTGCGCCAACAGCGCGAAGCTGGTCGTCATGCCGCAGGCCGGGCACGGCACCCCGGTCACCACCGCGAACGTGCACGGCGGCAGTCCGAGCTGCTGGTGCGTGGCGATCCGCCGGGCGGTGCCGTCGGCCTCGTACGGGTTGAGCCAGGCGGCAACGGCGAACACCGCCGTCAGCGCCAGCACGACGCCCGCCAGCAGGCCGCGGACCAGCCCCATGAAGGGCAAGCCCGCCTCGTCAGGAAATCTCCGCGTTGGGGGCGGCACGATAGCCATCTCCCTGTCCGGACGCAAGAGCAGGATCGGGCGTCACCACCGCTCCTGCCGGGCCGCCTCCTCCGCCCGCGCCGTCACCTCGTCCATCGCCGCCTGCCCCTTTTGCCGCCACAGCTCGATGTCGTGGCGGCCGGCGTCGGGCGGCACGCGGATCGGCGCGCCGAGGACGCCGACGGCGGGGCTGAACGGGCAGGGCAGCGCGAAGCGGTCCCAGGACCGCAGCCGCCAACAGTTATGGTACGCGAAGCCGACCGGGACGATCGGCAGCCCGGTGCGCGCCGCCAGGAAAATCGCCCCCTGCTGGAACTGGCGGCGCGGCCCGCGCGGGCCGTCGGGCGTGACGACGAGGTGCTTTTTGCCGCCCAGCTTGAGCACCTCGCGCACGGCCTTGACACCGCCGCGCGTCGTCGAGCCGCGCACGACGCCGAGGCCGAGGTGCCGGCACGCCTGGGCGATCAGCTCACCGTCGGCGTGCTCGCTGATGAGCACCTTCGTCGGCGTCTGACTGTAGCGGAACGCGGGCAACAGCAGCGTCTCGTGCCAGAAGGTGTAGAGGAACCGGCCGGCCTGGCCCGGCGTGGTCGGGTCGGCGTCGGGGCCGAGCAACACACGGCGGTAGCGCAGCGTGCCGACCCACGCCTTGACCAGCCAGCCGACGGCGAACCCGACGCCGCGGAGCAGGAGCGGGTGTCGAAGTTTCATGGCGGACCTCCTTGTCCGTTCTGGCGAGCCGCGCACGAAGTAAGCGGTCGGGTGTGAACAGGAGTGCTCGCTTGGGGTTACTGCCGAGGCTGGCGCACCGCATCCCGCTTACTTCGTGCGCGGCTCGCCGGACCTCACTCTAGCCACTCTCCGGAGAATACTTCCGTCGCCGGCCCGGTCATGAACACGTGGTTGTCGCTCTCCTGCCAGTCCAGCCGCAGGTCGCCGCCGGGCAGGTGGGCCAGC
The DNA here is from genome assembly GCA_046350195.1 of Gemmataceae bacterium. Lineage (GTDB taxonomy): Bacteria > Planctomycetota > Planctomycetia > Gemmatales > Gemmataceae > CALDUY01. The sequence continues at coordinate 6,729 of JAXMAW010000051.1, read as the reverse complement.
AGCTTCCGGCCCGTCCGCCCCGCCAGCACGCCGGCGACGCAGACGGCGCACGCCCCGGTGCCGCACGCCAGCGTGATGCCGCTGCCGCGCTCCCAGGTGCGCATGAGGACTTCGCCCGAAGATTGCACCTGTACGAAGTGCGCGTTGATCCGCCGCGGGAACGACGGCGCGTGTTCGATCTTCGGGCCGAGGGCTTCCAGCGGCACCCGCGACACGTTGGTGCAGAAGAACACCGCGTGTGGGTTGCCCATCGACACGCAGGTGACGCGCGGATCGACCTCGGCCTCGCGCGGGAACGCCACGTCGGGGAACGGCTGCAACACTACCCGCGGCCCCGACAAGGTGGTCGGAATCTTGTCGGCCTCCAGGATCGGCTCGCCCATGTCCACGCGGACCTGATCGACCTTGCCGGCTTTCAGCTCCAGGTGCAGCGTCAGCACGCCGCGGCCGGTCTCGACCCTCAACGGGTTGTTGCGCGACAGGCCACGGTCGTGGGCGAACTTGGCGACGCAGCGGACGCCGTTGCCGCACATCTCCGACTCACTGCCATCGGCGTTGAACATGCGCATGCGGACGTCGGCCCTGTCCGACGGGCAGAGCAGGATCAGCCCGTCGCCGCCGACGCCGAAGTGGCGGTCGCTGACCCGGCGGCTCAGCGCGGCGGGGTCGGCCGGGGCCGGCTGGTTGACGCAATCGACGTAGACGTAGTCGTTGCCGAGGCCGTGCATCTTGACGAATCGCATGGTCGCCCTCACCTGTCGAGCTTCTCGACGCCGTCGCGGTTGTAGATGACCTCGAAGCCCTTCTTCGGGCTGCCCATCAGCCAGAACCTGGCCTCGTCTCCCTTGTCAATCTTGTAGACGTGGCCGAACGCCCCGGCGATGGGCTTCGTCGGGGTCTTGGTCACGCGGAACCACTTGACACGGATCGTCTGACCGGCCTTGAGGCCCTCCCCTTTATCGACCTTCGCCACCTCCACCTCGGCGGTAAAGTGGGTCGCGACGCCGTCGCCGCCGAACTCCTCCATTTTCGTCGCGACCTTCTTGACCTTGCCAACGACGACCGCGTCGGCGTCCTCGCGCCTCTCGGGCGGCCGCTCCGCGCGTGCCATCGGCAGGGCCAGCCCGGCCATTAATGCCGCGATCACCCCGGCGCGCATTTCCCTCTCCTTTTCGTGTTTTTCGTGGCCACCCTCTTCTCACTCCCACTCGATCGTCGCGGGAGGCTTGCTCGATATATCATACACGACCCGGTTGACGCCCTTCACCTCGTTGATGATCCGCGTCGAGATCTTCGCTAGCAGCTCGTAAGGCAGGTGCGACCAGTCGGCCGTCATGTAGTCCTCGGTGCTCACCGAGCGGATGGCGACCACGTTCTCATAGGTGCGCCCGTCGCCCATGACGCCGACGGACTGCACCGGCAAGAGCACGGCGAACGCCTGGGCCGTCTGGCGATACCAGCCCGACTTCTTCAGCTCGTCCAGCAGGATGGTGTCGGCCTGGCGCAAGACGCGCAGCCGGTCCTCGCGCACCTCGCCGAGGCAGCGCACCGCCAGGCCCGGGCCGGGGAACGGGTGACGGTGGACCAGGCCTTCCGGCAGCCCCAGCTCCAGCCCCAGCTTGCGCACCTCGTCCTTGAACAGGTCGCGCAGCGGCTCGATCAGCTCCAGCCCCATCTTCTCCGGCAGGCCGCCGACGTTGTGGTGCAGCTTGATGTTCGCCGCCGGGCCGTCGCGGGTCCCACCGGACTCGATCACGTCGGGGTAGAGCGTGCCCTGAGCGAGATATTTCACATTGTCGATCCGTTTTTTCTCGTCCTCGAACACCTCGATGAAGACGTGGCCGATCCGCTTGCGCTTCTCCTGTGGGTCGGTGACGCCCTTCAGCGCCGCCAGGAACCGCTCGCCGGCGGGGGCGACGTGCAGGTCGGCCCCGAAGGCGCCGGCGAACGTCTTGCGCACCGCCTCGACCTCGCCCTCGCGCAGCAGGCCGTTATCGACGAAGATGCAGGCGACCTGCGGCCCGACGGCCCGGATCAGTAGCGCCGCCACCACCGACGAATCGACCCCGCCGGACAGCCCGCAGATGACGCGGTGCCGGCCGATCTTGCGGCGCAACTCCTCGACGGTCTCGGCGAGGAACGAGCCGATCTTCCACGACCCGGTGCAGCCGCAGACCTCGTAGAGGAAGTTGCGCAGCAGCTTCGTCCCCTGCGGCGTGTGGCTGACTTCGGGGTGGAACTGCAACCCGTAGACCGGCCGCGACGTGTGCCGGACGGCCGCCAGCGGGCAGGTGTCGGTGGCCGCCAGCGGGACGAAGTCGCCGCCGACCGACTGCACCTGGTCGCCGTGGCTCATCCACACCACCGTCTCGGTCGGCACGCCGGCGAACAGGCCGTTGGCGTCGTGGACCTTGCAGACGGCCCGGCCGAACTCGCGGGCCTTCGCCGGCTTGACCTCGCCGCCCAGGGCCTGGCAGGCGATCTGCATGCCGTAGCAGATGCCGAGCACGGGGATGTTCAGCTTGAACAGGTCCGGGTCGCAGTGCGGCGCGCCGGCCTCGTAAACGCTCGACGGGCCGCCGGAGAGGATGAGGCCCCTGGGCTTCAATTCGGCGATGCGCTTGGCCGGCAGGTCGTGGCGGACCAGCTGCGACAGCACGTTCTGCTCGCGCACCCGGCGGGCGATCAGCTGGGCGTACTGCGCGCCGAAGTCGAGGATGAGGATGCGCTCGTTATCGGGACGCTGTGTCATGGCTTACCGCCGGCTCCTCGTCGGAGAACTTCGCGAATAGTTCGTCCAGGGCAGTCTCGTCGGCCACTTGGCCGTTGCTCACGAACCGCTCCACCTCCCAGTGGAACTCGTCGCCGTAATCGACCAGTTCGATCTCCCAACGCTGACCAGGCACGACGGCCTCGACCATGAGCGCGTCCTCGCGGGCGCGCCGAAGGGTGTAGAAAATCTTGGCCGCGTCCAGCCGCCGTAACAAGTCGAGGAAGGCGCGGTAGGCGTCACCGTTCATTTGTCGTACTCCTTCGAGGCGAGGAGCTTCTTGATGGTCTTGTAGCCGGGAACCCGGCGCTTCGCCCGATCGACGACCTCTTCCCAGGTCAGGTCCATAATATCATCCCAGTTAGGCCCGCCGTGGCCGAGCGGCGCGTTCTTGACGCTTCCTTTCTTCTCCGTGAGGATCCCCGCGACGGTCTTGTCAGCGTGATCGCTCATGACCTCTTCCCCAGCTCCGCCGCCCGCCTCGTCGCCGCCTCGACGGCGTTCATCAGCGCGCCGCGCACGCCGGCGCGCTCCAGCTCGTGCAGCCCGGCGATGGTCGTGCCGCCGGGGCTGGCGACCATGTCCTTCAGCGCCCCGGGGTGCTGCCCGGTCTCCAGCACCATCTTGGCCGCCCCCAGCACGGTCTGCGCCGCCAGCGCCGTCGCCACGTCCCGCGGCAGCCCGACGCGGACGCCGCCGTCGGACAGCGCCTCGATCATCAAATAGACGAAGGCCGGCCCCGAGCCGGACAATCCCGTCACCGCGTCGAGCAGCGACTCCGGCACGCGGAAGGCCCGTCCGACGTCGTCGAGGAGCGCCTGCACCAGCGCCACGTCGTCCGGAGTGGCGTGCTCGCCCGGCGCGAAGCCGCTGGCGCTGGCGTCCACCAGGCAGGGCGTGTTCGGCATGACGCGGACCAGCCGCGTCTGTCTGCCCAGCGCGTCGGCCAGCTGCGCCAGCGTGACGCCGGCGGCGATGGAGACGACCAGCGGCTGGCGGCGCACCGCCTCGCGCACCTCGGCGAGGACGGCGGCCATGGCCTGCGGCTTCACCGCGAGGACGAGCAGATCGGCGTGCCGGGAACGGCGCGGTTGTCGGCGGTGGCGCGCAGCCGGCGTCGCGGGTGAAGGCGTCGCGGGCGGCGGGCAGAGGTCGCTGGCCAGGGTGTCGGCGACGGCGATCCGGCCGGAGCGGGTCCAGGCGCGGGCCAGCGCCGTGGCCATGCGGCCTGCTCCCAGAAAGCCGATGCGTGTGCCACCGTCGGGCATGGAGCGCCTCGTCCAGGCCGGGGGAAAAAAGTTATCTTACAAGAAAGCCGGCAACGCGGTAAATCCCCCTCACGGCGGCGGCAGGGCCGCTTCGATCTGTTCCAGCTCGTGCAGCTCCGCGGCCGTGGCCTGGCCGAAGCGCACCTTGTGGCTTAGCTCCGCGAGTCGGGCGAGCTGCTTCGTGAGCAGGTCGGCCTGTTGCCGGGCCAGCTTGGTCGCCTGTTCGGCTGCGATCCGCCCTTTCCGTTGCTGTTCGCGGTCGGCCTCCAGTTCCTCGAAGGTGAGGAACCGTTTGCCGTCGGGGTGGTAGACCACCATCTCGGGGCCGCTGAGGTCGAAACGGATGCCCAACCGCGGGCTGACAAAGCTCTCCCCCACTCGCAGTTTGCGTAGCGCGGCCCGGCCGCGCTGGTAGGCCGTCAACTTGTCCCGGTCGGGGTCGTACTTGTAGTACTCCTCAGCACCATAGTCGTCGTAGAACGTCAGCTTCTCGTCCACCTCCAGCCGGGTGTTGCCCGGCGAGAGGATCTCGAAGACGACTGTCAGCGGGACGCCCCCTTCGAGGTGCTGAATGTACGAGCCGCGGTCACCTTTCGGGCGGCCGAAGACGACATAGACGTCCGGGGCGGTGCGGATCTCGGGGTGGCCCTCGACGGGATACCACAGGTTGTCGCCGGCGACGAACACGTCCTGGCGGTCGCGGTACAGCGCTTCGAGGTTGCCCTCGATTGTCTGGATCCAGCGGAACTGCTTCGTGTTGTCCGCCATCGGCTTGCCGTCGCTGTCGGGGTAGACGACCGGGGACGGCGCGGCGGGTCGAGGAGGCCGGCTCATCGCGAGGACTCCTTCCGGGGTCGGGGCGTCATCCTACCAGAAGCGCATCGCGGCGAGGTAGAGGAAACGAAGACGCCTTGCCCCACCATCTTCGCAGGAGCAAGGCGTGCCTCTTCGTGGACGGGGGTGGCTCAGCCGAGCAGCGCCTGGACCGGCTTGCCCTCGGCGATCTCCAGCGGCCGGCCGAGGTTGTCGCGGACCTTCGTCGCCGGGTCGATGCCCAGGCCCTTGTACAAGGTCGCGAACAGGTCGCCGATCCGGACGGGGTCCTTATCGACGTCCGTGCCGTCCTTGCTCGTCGTCCCGTAGGCGATGCCGCCCTTGATGGCGCCACCGCCGACGACCACCGACCAACAGCGGCCCCAGTGGTCGCGGCCGCCGTTCTGGTTGACGCGCGGCGTCCGGCCGAACTCGCCCATCCAGACGACGACGGTGTTCTTCCACATGCCGCGCTCGTTCAAGTCCTTGACCAGCGCGCTCATGCCGCGGTCCAGCCGCGGGCCGTTGCCGGTGCGCAGCGTGCTGAAGATGCCGGCGTGGTTGTCCCAGCCGCCCAGGTCCACCTCAACGCAGGAGACGCCCTTCTCGGCCAGCTTCCTCGCCAGCAGGCAGCCCATGCCGAACTGGTTCTGCACCCCGCCGTAGGAGTCGATGGTGCGCTGCGGCTCGTTGCGGACCTCGAAGACGGTGCGCAGCGGCGAGACGGTCAGGTCGAACGCCTTCTTGTAGATCGAGGCGTGGGCCTGGGAGGCGCTGCCGGCCGCCTCGCGGTCGGCCACCTTCTTCATGTGCGGGAAGGCGCTGTCGTTGAAGCTGTCCTCGACGCCGTAGAACAGCCGCTGCCGGCGGCGGAGGCGCTCCATCGTCGTAGGCTCGTCGCCCAGTCCGGGCGCCTTGATGTTCTGCGGCGGCTGGCCGGCGTTCTGTACCGTGAACGGGGCGTACATCATCCCGAGGAAGCCCGGGCCGATCCGCTGGGCGGTGCCGCCGACGCCGATGAACGCCGGCAGGGCCAGCTCCTTGGCGGCCAGCTGCTGGGCGGCGACGGCGCCGATGGCGGGGTACTGGACGACCGGGCTGGGGGCCCGGCCGGTGTTCATCAGAGTCGTGCCGCGCTCGTGACTGCCCTCGTTGGTCACCAGCGAGCGGATGACCGACAGGTGCTTCATCTGCTTGGCCGTCTCGGGCAGGATCTCGCTGACCTCCACCCCCTGAGCGCTGGTCTTGATCGGCTTGAACTCCCCGCCGGTCGATTCGCCGGGCTTGAGGTCCCAGAGGTCCATGTGGCTGGGGCCGCCGCCCATCCAGAGGACGATGAGGCTCTTGCCCTGCTTTTTGAGGGCCGGGGCCTGCGCCCGCAGCTCGCTGAGGAACTGGAGCCCGGGGACGGCCAGGGCCGAGGCACCCGCGACGTGTGACAGGAAGTGCCGCCGATTCATCATGACCACGATACCCCCCAGATTGTCAATCCCCCAGTCCCCCGCCCCGCGTAGTCCGTAGGGTGGTGTGGTGCTTCGACGCAACCCGGTCCCTGGGAGTTCCCCAAAAAAAGGAAAAAGTCCGGCGGACGCCCTGGCGAACCGCCCCCTCCTTGGTGATCGTAGCACATGGAGGGCGGCCCTTGCGGGGGGCGCGCGCCGTTCCTAGAACAAGGGTTCGAGCGATCGGAGGAACCGGGTGGGCACCGCGCCATGATCCACGTCGAGAAACTCACCAAGTACTTCGGCCCCGTCTGCGCCGTCAACAGCGTCAGTTTCGACGTCGAGCGCAACGAGATCGTCGGCCTGCTCGGCAACAACGGCGCCGGCAAGACGACCGTGATGCGGATGCTGACGACGTTCCTGCCGGCCTCGTCCG
>JAXMAW010000050.1:0-55415 GCA_046350195.1 Gemmataceae bacterium | reverse complement strand
TTCGTCAGCTTCTGGGGGGACGAGGCACCACTCCCAGGGTTGATGTCGGCGACCGGGATGGTGCCGGCGGCGGTGCCGTCGCTCTTCCACAGCTCCTCCCCGGTCGTGCCGTCGTTGGCCGAGAAGTACAGTGTGCCGTTAACGTTGGTCAGCTGCGTGGGGTTGGAACTGTTGGGATAGACGCTCCCGCCGAAATATCCAGGGTAAATGTCCTTGACCATGCTGGTGCCGGCGGCGGTGCCGTCACTCTTCCACAGCTCGTTGCCTTGCCCGTCGTAGGCCGAGAAGTACAGTGTGCCGTTGACGTTCGTGAGGTTGCTGGGGCCCGAGCTGTTGACCACGTAGTATTGGCCGTACCACCCGTTGACCCAACGTGATCCCGGGTACACGTCCTTGACGAGGACGGTGCCGGCGACCGTGCCGTCGCTCTTCCACAGCTCGTACCCGTGGACGCCGTCGTCGGCCGTGAAGAACAGCTCGCCGTTGACGTTCGTGAGGTGGTCGGGGCCGGCGCTCCCGGGGTTGCTGTTGTTGGGGTTGATGTCGGCGACCATGACGGTGCCGGCGGCGGTGCCGTCGCTCTTCCATAGCTCATATCCATGGCCGTCATTGGCCGTGAAGAAGAGCGTGCCGTTGACGTTGGTCAGCCCCCTGGGGTTGGAGCTGTTGGGATAGGAGCTGCCCGGGAAGATGTCCTTGACCATGCTGGTCCCGGCGGCGGTGCCGTCGCTCTTCCACAACTCCGTACCATGCGTGCCGTCGTTGGCCGTGAAGAACAAAAGGCCGTTGACGTCCGTGAAGCGGTACGGGTTGTGGATGTCGGTCACCATGCTGGTGCCGGCCGTCGTGCCATCGGTTTTCCACACCTGGTTGCCATGCGTGCCGTCGTCGGCCCAAAAGTAGGTCGTGGAGCCGCTCACTACCAGCTGCAACGGGAACGAGTTCCCGGCCCCCGGATTGATGTCGGCGAGCAGCTGAGGTGTCCCGGACAGCAAGGTGCGGTCCTCCAGTTGCTCCACCTGGAGGCGTGGTCGCAGCGGTCCTCCCCGCGAAACCGGACGGCTCCGCTTGCCCTCGCGGGTCGATGGCCACCAGCGACGCCACAATGATGTCTTCATGCGATGTTTCTCCTCCTCTGTAGAACGGAATGAATTCCGCTCCACGATGGTTTCGATTCACGGCGGGAAGGACATCTCCCTCGCCTGGTGATGGTTTCACGTTCCCCGCGGCCGGGCGGCCTGGGGAACGAGCCACGTCGGTGCCGCGCCGTCCAGGGTCGGGTACGGCCCCGACAGCAGCGGACAGCGGGCACCGGGCAGCACTTGCACGTCGAAGATCTCTTCCACCCCGGTCACGAACTCGAGGTGCGCCACCAGCCGGCCGGTGCCCAGGTCCACGACGCCGACGCCGCACTTCAGCTCCGGCCGGCGGCTCGGCGATCGGCATGCCGCCGAAGGTCGCGGTCTCGCGGATCTTCGACAGGCCGACGAAGGCGAAGCGGTCGTACAGGGCCAGGCCGCGCGTGTAGCCGGGCAATTCCGTCACCGTCTCCGCCTTACCGCTGGCCAGATCGATCAGCACGAGCCGCCCCGCCCCCGAGTGCAGCATCCAGACCCGGCCGCCGTGGATGCGGCGAGTGCGGCATGGCGAAGCCGCCGCCCACCGTCTGGCCGCTGGCCACGTCGATCAGGCAACCGCTGCTTACCTTGTGCGGACGCCAGCCCTGCGGCGTGTCGGTCTCGGCCAGGACGGTCACGTATTTCGGCTGCGCCGTCGGCCATCGCCAGGCCGTTGAGGTGGCAGCGGTCCTCGGCGGCCAGGGATGTGAGGGAACGGCGGCCGCCAGCCGCGGCACGAAGCTGTGCCGGCCGTCGAGCGTACACAGGCAGCCGAAGGCGGTGTTGACCAGCCACAACTCGTCGCCCGCCCAGGCCAGCTCGTGGGCCTGCACCTCGCCGGTGAAGTGCGACGAGCGCGTCAGGAAGCAGGCGTCGTGGCGGCCGGCCGGCTCGACCTGGGGCGCGATGTCGGGGGCCTTGCGGAGGAACCAGACCTGGGCGCGGGCGACGGCGAGGCGGTCGGGCTTGACGGCCAGGCCCATGGCGCGCTCGAAGTTGTGGTACGACAGGGTCAATTCACCCTGCGCGACGCCGACGGCGACGACCTTGCCGGCCTGGTAGGTGGACACCAGCAAGGAGACGCCCAGCTGGCTCAGCAGCGGCGGCAACGAGCGGGTGTACTCGTGACGTACCTCGCGCGTGGGCGTGGTGCCGTTCCGTTCGGGCCGTGTGGCGGTGTAGGTGCTCAATGCCGGCCCCTCGATTTCCACCAATTCCATGACATCTCCTCTGCCCTTTGCCGGGCAGCACGTGGTTCTGCGATGAAAGGAACGGACCTCGCAGCCGGCGCGCGGACCGAGCCGGGGCGGTGCCTGGCCGGTGGGGTGGCTCCGCTTGGCGGTAGAGGTCCCACCGGCCGCTCGTCTCGGTTAGACCAGGACCCCGAACACGTCGTCGTCGCTCGTCGAGGCGTCGTTGGCGAAGACCGACGTGCGGAAGGCGAACGCGATCCCCAGCGCGACGTACACGCCGCCGCCCACGCCCGCCCCGGCGGTGCTCCCGGCCGTCGCCGCGCCGCCCTCGGCCTGGTTGAACGCCACGACGCTGTCGTTCAGCGACAGGGCGGTCGTCCCGAACGCGGGGTTGACGGCCTGGCCGTTGTAGACGCCGCCGCCCAGGCCGTTGCCGGACGTGCCGCCGACGCTCACGCCGCCGACGGCCCTGTTGAGAGCGACCAACGTGTGGAGACTTCCATGGTTCCGCCGTTGTCGTTGGCGAGGCCGCCGCCCAGGCCGTTGCCGGCGACCGTGCCGGCCCCTCCGACGGCCTCGTTGCCTACGACCGTGCTGCCGGTCACCCGCATCACCGAGCGGAGTGTGCTCGGCGGGGTGCCGAACGGGGCCTTCAGGTTGGCGATGGCCCCACCCCGACCGGACTGCCCTGGGCCGCCGGCCGCCTGATTGCCCGTGAACGTGCCGCGCTGGACGGTGAAAGTCGCATCCCCGGCCAGGGCGACATTGGCGATGGCCCCGCCCGAACCGTTGCCGCCGCTGAGCTGAACGCTCGCCCCGCCGGCGGCCCGGTTGCCGTGGAACAGGCTGTCGCCGACGGTGAAGGTGCTCGCGTCGTTCATGATCGCGCCGCCCAGGCCGTTGGCGCGTGACGCGACCCCGACCCCGGCCGCCCCGCCGACGGCCCGGTTGTCCACGAAGGTGCAGCGGGTGACGCCGGCCGTTGCCGGCGCCGTCGCCGTCCCTACCGAGGCGATGGCCCCGCCAAGCGCGGCCGCGGCCGGCAGGCCGGGACCGGCCTCGGTGGCGGGGAGGCCGTCCCCGCCGGTGGCCCGGTTGCCGACGAACACCGTGTCCTGGACGGTCAGCCTGCCGCTGTTGAAGACGCCGCCGCCGAAGGCGTCCACGGCGGCACCGAAGCCCGGCTGGCCGACGACCTCGTTGTTGGACACGACGGCGTGGGAGAGGGTCAGGGTGCCGTCGTTGCGGATGCCGCCGCCGCGCAGGACACCGCGCCCGCGGGTGACGGTCAGGTCGTCGATGGTCACCGCCGTGCCGGCGGCGATGGTAAAGACCCGGCTGAGATCGCTGCCGCTGACGGCCAGCCGGCTCGCTCCCGGGCCGTCGATCCGCAGGTCGCCGGTGATGCTCAACTCCCCGCTCGTGAGGGCGACCGTGCCTCGGGCCGCGGCGGCGAAGCGTATCGTGTCGGGGCCGGGGTTGGTGTTGGCGAGCAGCACGGCCTGCCGCAGCGAGTCCGCCCCGCTGTCGGCGAGGGTGCGGACGGTGAACGTGCTGGGGACGGTGCGGTCCTCCAGCGGTTCGACGCCGAGCCGGGCGGCTCCGGCCTTCCTCGGCAGACGGGTGGGGTGGGGGCCGCCGTCCGGGGCGGGCGGCGCGAACAGGGGTCGGACGGATCGCAGCCAGGAGGACCGAGGCATGGAAAAGACTCCACGAGTGGATTGGTCTGCGATACACTGTGGAGACATCGCCCCCGGCGCGCAGACCGAGCGCCGGGGCGGTGCCGGGCCGGTGGGGGGCTTGCTTGGCGGTAAGGACCCCACCGGCCGCTTTTGGTTACTGACGCCTACTTCTGCTCCGGCTTCCCCGCTCTCTTGTCCGCCTCTCTGCGGGTTTCGAGCTTCGCCCGCCACACAACAGCCTGCTCCTTCCGTCCTGTCGCGTCGTAGAGCTCCACTAGCCGCTCCAAGGCATCCGTCAGGCGGGCCCTGTAAATCACGGGCACCTTGTCTACGCGCTCGCGGATCCCTTCATAGCCGGCCAGCAGCAGCGGCTCGGCGTCGGCGTACTTCTTCTGGCCGAGCAGGCTGCCGCCGAGCATGCTCTTCGAGTTGAACAGGTGCCAGTCGTCGGGCTGCTTCTGTTCGCGGATGTTCAGGCACTCACGAAGGGCCGGCTCGGCTTCGGCGTACTTTTGTTGCTTGAGCAAACTGCGCCCAAGTCCCGCCAGGGCGCCGGCGGTAGTCAGATCCTGGCCGCCGTACTTCTGCCTGGCTTGGCGAAGCCAACCTCGGCAGAGCGCCTCCGACTTCGCGAACTGCTTGGTCTGCTCGTACAGAACGATCAACTCGCCGGTGATCCACGCCAGCTTGGCCGGCAATCCGTCGGAGCGTGCGCGGGCGTTGGCCAAGGCCTCTTCGAGGCAGCGGATGCCGTCGTCGAGCCGGCCGGCGTCGCGGTAGTTGATGCCCAGGTCGGCCTGGGCGCCGAGCGTGTCGGGATGGTCGTCCCCGTAACGCGCTCTGTACGACCCAAGGAGTTCCTGGTACATGGGGATCGACCGCTCGAGCCTGCCCATGCTCCAGTAGAGCATCGCCAAGTTGCCTTTGCTCTTCAAGGTGTTGTGGTGCTCCTCCCCGAATACGCGGCGGCCGACCTCGAGCGCCTTGACCTGGAGCGGCTCGGCCTTGGCGTACTGCCGTTGGACCGTGTACAGCAATGCCAGGTTGTGCATAAAGGTTAACGTGTCGGGATGTTCCTCCCCGCGGACGCGGCGGCCGACCTCGAGCGCCTTGACCTGGAGCGGCTCGGCCTCGGCGTACTGGCCCCAGTTTCGGTAGAGCACCCCCAGGTTGTTCATGGAGATGAGCGTGTCGGGGTGCTCCTCCCCCAGGACGCGGCGGCGGTCTTCGAGCGCCCTGGCCTGGAGCGGCTCGGCCTCGGCGTACCGGCCTTGAACCCGGTACAGCCCCGCCAGGTTTTGCATGTAGTTCAGCGTGTCGGGGTGTTCCTCGCCCAGGACCCGAGAGCTGACATCAACCGCCTTGGCCTGGAGCGGCTCGGCCTTGGCGTACTGGCCCCGGGCCTCGTACAGCACCGCGAGGCTGTTCATGGCGTTGAGCGTGTCCGGGTGTTCCTCGCCCAGGGTCCGGCGGTAGAGTTCCAGGGACCGCTCCAGCACGCTGCGGCGGAGTAGTCGCCGAGCTTGCGGTACGTGGCGCCGATGGTCCGCCGAATCACCGCCTCGACGCGTGGCTGCTTCCCGAACTTACCGGCTATGCGCGCGGACGCACGCCCCAGCACTTCCTCCACAGTCACCTTCTTGTCGCGGGGGTTCTTGTCCGGCGCCGCCTCGCCCAGCAGGTCGTTCTGGAGGAACTCGTTGACCGCGTACGCGATGGCGGCTTCGTCCTTCGCCCGCTCCTCGGCGGTGGTCGCACGGTTCTTCTCCTTGGTGACCTCGGCGAGGCGGTCGGTGGCCAGCTTCTCCGCGGCGAGGGCGCGGTCGCGCTGCGTTTGGGCGGCTTCGGCGGCCGCGGTGGCCGCGCGCTCCGCCCGCAGCGCCCAGGCCAGGCCGAGGGACGTGCCCACAGTCCCCAGCACCAGCAGCGAGGACAGCGCCACGCCGGCCGCCACCGGGCCCTTGTGGCGCTGTGCGAACTTGCGAACTCGGTACGCCGCCGACGGCGGACACGCCTGCACCGGCTCGTCGTGCAGGTAGCGGCCCACGTCCGCGGCGAAGGCGCTGGCCGACTCGTACCTGCGCGTGCGGTCCTTCTCCAGCGCCTTCATCGCGACCCAGTCCAGCTCGCCGCGCACCAACTGGCTCAGCTTCCTCGGGTCGCTCTGCCGGTTGGTCGATACCGTGTTCGCCGCCAGGCCCAAGGTGCTGATGCGCGTGCTCGGCCTGGCCGGCTCCTCGTCGCGGATGATCCGCCGCATCTCGTCGATCCCGACCGTCCGCAGCCGCTCGCCGTCGAACGGCGTCATCCCCGTGAGTAGCTCGTACAGCAGCACGCCCAGGGCGTAGACGTCGGAGCGCGTGTCCACGTCTAGCCCGCTCTGCCCCGCCTGCTCCGGCGACATGTACAGCGGCGTCCCGACCATCTGACTCAGCTGCGTGTACAACGTCTTGTCGGTCAGCCGCTGACCGATGGCCTTGGCCACCCCGAAGTCGATCACCTTCACCACCGGCGTGCCGTCGTGGGAGGTCACCATCACGTTGGACGGCTTGAGGTCACGGTGGATGACGCCCTTCTGGTGCGCGTGCTGCACCGCACTGCAGACGTCCAGGAACAGCTCCAGGCGCTGCCGCACGGACAGGTGGTTGCCGTCGCAGAAGCGGGTGATCGGCACGCCCTTGACCAGCTCCATGACGAAGTACGGCCGGCCCGACGTGGTGGTGCCGCCGTCGAAGACGTGGGCGATGTTGGTGTGGTCCATCAAGGCCAACGCCTGCCGCTCGGCCTCGAACCGCGCCACCACTTGCCGCGTGTCCATGCCCGGCTTGATGATCTTCAGCGCCACCCTGCGGCGGACCGGCTGCTGCTGCTCGGCGACGAAGACCAGCCCCATACCGCCCTCGCCGATCTCCTCCATCAGCTTGTACGGCCCGATCACCGCACCGGGGCGCTCGGCGACGGGGACCTCATCGACGGTGTCGAACGGCGGGGTGGCCGGAGGCTCCAGGAAGCTGCCAGCGGCCCCCTGCGCACGCAACAGGGCTTCCACCCGCTGCCGCAGGGCCGGGTCGTCGACGCAAGCCTGATCCAGGTAGACGGCACGGTCCGCCGGCGGCTCTGCAACGGCAAACAGCGACTCCAGACGATCAGTGGTCCGTTCACGGCTCGCACCCCCGGCTTCGTGATCTCCCATCAGGGAAAGCGCCATTTCTCCGCCGCGCGCTCGACCGGGGCGAAGAATCCACCGGTGTTCGTACTGATCATCGCGTCGTAGAGCCAGGCGCGGGCGAAGGCCCAGTGTCGGTCCGCAGTCGCCCGCGAGATGCCGAGCAGTTCCGCGGCCTGTTCCAGCGTCAACCCGGCGAAGTAGCGCAGCCTCACCAGCTCCGCTTGCCGGGTCGGCGGCCGCCAGCCGGGTCAGGGCCTCGTCCAGGTTCAGGAGTTCGTCCGCCCCCCCGCTGTCGGCGACCATCGCGACGTCGTCCAGGTCGTCCAGCCCGACACGCGTCATCCCGCCGCCGCGGCGGGCGCGGTGCTTCCGGCGGGCGTGGTCGATCAGGATGCGGCGCATGGCTCGGCCGCAGCGGCGAAGAAGTAGACGAACCGTTCCATGGCTGCCGCGGGTCGGAGCCGACGAGCTTGAGGTACGCTTCATGGACCAAGGCCGTGGGCTGAAGGGTGTGTCCAGCCCCTTCCCCGGCGAGGCGGTGTGCGGCCAGCCTGCGCGGCTCGTCGTACACGAGCGGCAGGAGCTGCTCCGCGACGCGCAGGTCGCCGTTCTCGATCGCGGTCAGAACTTGGGTAATCGCGTCCATCGTCCTGTTCACCCCGAGCCGTACCGGTCGGCCGAATAACCGATGGCGGTTCATAGTCTCCTCGGGTCTCTAAACTCGCCTCGGTGTTCTGCTAATGTAGTTGCGGAAAGTACAGTCTGATCCGGGGCGGTGATAGTGAGGTGCAATCAGCCCGAAGCGGCGGTGAGGGCCCCGCGTTCGCCCTCGCTGGCGGCTCGGGCAGGTGACCGGAAGCTCACTTCATCCGCTTGATCCACTCCCCGGATGAGCCGCCCCCGCGTCGTCGTCGGGCCGAGCCGTCGCCGAAGTGGTGGCATCTGGCCCTTGCCGCGGCGGCAGACGCTCCTGCGGATGGACCGCTGGGGCTCGCCGGGCATACCAGCTTCACGCCCGGCAGGCCGAATCGATGGGGCTCCTCGCCGACGAGCTTCATCTTGTCCAATGGCTCGTTGACATGCAGGTTAATCGCCGAATTGCCGCCGCCGGCCCAGACGTGGCAGTGGGCGCAGTTGGCGTGCAGGTACGAGCGAGCCCCGCCGTTTAGCGGCACACCAGCGTCAGCAGGGTCGGCGAGGCGGCAGGTCATCCGGCCGGCGAAGGCAGCTGTGTCGCCAGCGTGCCATTCTTCTCGATGCCACGGCGTAGCGGCGGCGCGACCAGGGTGTCAAACCGTTTCTGGATTGCCGTTGCCATCGACGGACGGCAACGGCCGAGCATGGCGGCGACCTGGCCGAGGGCCGCGGCCCGCTCGTCGAACAGCCAGTGCCGCGACGCCCCGACGCGGAAGACGCCGAGCCGCTCCAGCGCCGCCAACTGGTCGCCGCGGTTCATCTGGTTGGTGGTCACGCCGAGGACGTAGCTCGCCGCCCGGGTGGCAGACCATGCACTCGACGCGCGTGGTCGCGCCTCCAGCGACGACCCGTCGCGGAGTCGGAACACGGCGGACGCGCCTCCTTCCTCCACAAGGCGGGCGTCGTGCTGGTCGTCGTCCCAGCGGTAGCTGTAGCCGCCACTCGCCCTGCTGGAGCGTCCAGGAAGCGAGTTTCTACCCGCCTGCGAGCCGCCGGCGAGGTCGAGCGGAGAAGGTCTTCGGCACCGTCCTCTCGGGGAACTGCCACGGGCCGTCCTCCCGGAGAAGCCGACCTGATCCAGGCCGGGCAGCGGCACCGCCCGCTCCTTGTGGGCCCCGTCGGACCACAAGAGGGCGAGTTCACGGAAGTACGGGAGGAGGGCCGGCTTTGAAGGCGATGGCACGGAGAGGAATAATCCGCTTTCACCCAGCGTCCGGGGGAACGTCGATGGCCCTTGCCCGGCGGCGAGGGTTCCGAGCAGTGAACCTGCCCGCCGTGATCGACGAGGTACAGCTCGCCGTCCCGGTCGGTGCCGATGCCGACTTGATCTGCAACCTCGTTGGCGAGGTCTTTCTTCCAGACGGCCTTGCCGCCCTTGTGCCTCAGCCCCCACACCTTGCCGGTGGAGTAGTCGCCGTAGACGTAGACGCCGCGCAGCTCGGGCAGCCGCTTGCCCTGGTAGACGACGCCCCCGGTGATCGAGCGTGACTCGGAGTGCGGGTGCTCAATCAGCGGCGGCACGATCGGCCCCGGCCCGGCCTTGCGGTTGGGGTGGAACGGCGCACTGCCCTCGGTCACGCTCCAGCCGTGGTTGCTGCCCTTCGTCACCAGGCGGATCATCTCCCACAGGTCCTGCCCGACGTCGCCGACGAGTAGGTCCCCGGTGGCCGGGTCGAACGTCATCCGCCAGGGGTTGCGGAAGCCGAACGCCCACAGGCCGAGGCGTCCTTGAGTTTCAAGAACGGGTTGTCCGGCGGCACCGCGTAGTTCTTGCCCGGCAGGCCGGTCCACGTCGAGGCGCAGCACACGGAGCAGAGGTCGCGTCCTGGCCGGTGTTGTCGGTGTCGAGGTCGCTGGTGCCGTCGCCACTGGTGATGTACAGCATGCCGTCCGGGCCGAACGCCAGGTCGCCGCCGTTGTGCCCGTTCGACTCCCACTCGATCACCAACTGCCGCGACGCCGGGTCGCAGCGCGGCAGGTCGTCGATCACCTTGTAGCGCAGGATCTGGTTCTTCCTCTTGTACGAGTTGGGCCCGTTACTGAAAGACGTAAACGAGCCGATTTCGTCCAATATTGCGGGTGGAAGGTCATCGCGTAGGTGTCGGCGTCCTTCAGCTCCAGGAAGACGCCGAGCTTGCCGTCGCCACTGGTCGGGACGTGAACGACCTTGCCCCCCTGTTCGACGGCCAAAAGACGCGGTCGTGCCTTGGGTGGCTGTTCAGATGAACGGGGGCGCGGAAGGCATGCTTCTCGAAAACGCGCCGGCTGCGGAAAGGCGGAGGCGGGTCGGGCCACCCCTCGACGCGCGACGCCGTCAGCGGGACACGCCTCTCGGGGAGGGAGGAGGCCGGGTCGGCCGCGACGGCGAGAAGGAAGATCGGCAGTGGCAGAACGAAACGCATCCCAACAACCCCCGGCGGCGGCGGGCGACCGCCAGGGTCGATTGTCGTCGCCGAGAAGAGAATAGCCACGAAAAACACAAAAAGGCACAAACAAGATAAGAAGAGGGGAAGAGCCGAGCCCGTCGGCCTCCCCTCTTGGTTATTCTTTTCGTGCCTTTTTGTGTTTTCGTGGCTATTGCTTCCGAAATACTTTCACCGATCGCCGGCGTAGGTGACCGTCAGCGTGCTCTTGTACGTCATGCTGGAGTTTTCCCCTTGGTGGTTCTTCAGCTCCTTGCTGATCGTCAGCTTGGCCGAGTGCAATCGGCCGTTCTTGACGTCGAACACCACCTCGCCCTCTGGCATCAGCTGCCACAGGGGCACCGCGTCCAGCGCCGCCTTGGGCGCCTCCTTGAAGTCGGTCGTCACCGCCACCGTCGCGGCGTCGGTGTTGATCCCCTTGCAGACGTACTTTTGCACCGCGTCGGTCTTCTCGCCGGTGCCCAGGGGCGGCGGCAGCGTGATCTTGTAGTCGCGCTGCCAGGCGTCGTTGGGCTTCATCCCCGCCGCCGGCAGCAGCACGAGGAACGGCAGCTCGTTCTCGTAGCTGACCGGAGCGGACTTTGACTCCTTGACCTCGACCACCCGGCCGAACGGGTCCACGCGGATGGTGGCGAGCGGCGTGTCGAGGAACTTCGACATCGCCTCGCGCAGCTGCGGCGTGCTCGCCTGCGGGTTGGCCGAGTCGAACTTCACCACGTCGCCCGGCGTCGTCCGCTCCTGGTACATGGCCACGATCGACATCTGAAGCGTCGCCACCCCGGCGGCGTCGACGTGGAGCACCTGCCAGCGGCGCGTGGCCCGCAGGACGCTTTTCGTCTCGTTCTTCGCCTCGGCCGAGAGGTCGTTCGCCTCGGTAACGTGCTCGACGCGGTACAGCAGCACCTGGCCGGGCGCCCAGCGCAGCCGCACGGGCACCGGGGCCTGGGCCGACGCCAGCGACGACACGACCGTCAGTCCCACGAGCGAAGCCAGGATTCGGCGCATGTTCGCATCTCCGTACGCGCGCTCCCCGCCTCTGAGGGGAGTTGCATGTCCTGGCGGCCAAATACTGGATGGGCGGCGAGGAAAAAAGGTCACTTCCCCGCCGTCTCGGCGAGGAACGCCCGCACCGACTCGTACACCTCCGGCTGGTCGGGGTGCGCGTGCGGGTGGCCGGGCAGCGAGACGAAGCGCTTCGGCTCGTTGGCGGCGCTGTAGAGCCTCTCCCCCATCCCGTGCGGAATGAGCGTGTCGGCCGTGCCGTGAACGAGGAAGACGGGGCAGCTCAGCTTGGCGACCTTCGCCAGGTTGTCGAGCCTGGTCCGCACCATCCACCTGGCGGGCAGCAAGGGGAACTGGAGTTGCGCCATGTCCGGGAACGAGGTGAACGTCGAGCAGCTGACGACCACCCGACACGGGTGGCGCGACGCCAGCTCGATCGCCATGGCACCGCCGAGCGAGGAGCCGAGGAGGATGACCTCCTTCGGAGGAACCCGTTGCTCCTCGACGAGCCAACGGTAGGCGGCCTCCGCGGCGGCGTAGCAGCCGGCCTCGGTCGGCCGGCCGGTGGATTTACCATAACCGGGGTAGTCGTAGATCAGGACGGCCCGGCCCAGCTCCTTCCGCCACCGCTCCATCGTCGGCCAGCGGTGCGAGAGGTTGCCGCCGTTGCCGTGCGAGTAGTGGATTGCCCCGCGCTGGGGTGTCCAGCCCTCGGGCACGGTCCACCAGGCGTGGATCTTGTTACCGTCCGCGCTGCTCAGCTCGACGTCGCGCACCCGCAAGCGGGGGGGCGGCTCAAGCCACTCACGGTCGCGGGCCCCGGGGAAGAGCAGGTAGTTTTCGAGTGCCGGCAGCATGGGCTTGGCCCCCAGTGACGTCGGTGCCGTCTCGTCGAGGAACGCCCGCACCGCGGCGTAGAACTCGGCCTGGTCAGGATGCACGTGGGGAACACCCGGCAGGGACACGAACCGGGTCGGCCCGCCGGAAGCGTCGCGGAGCCTTTCACCCATCCAGTGGGGGATGAGCGTGTCGGCGGTGCCGTGAACGATGAATACCGGGCAGGTCAAGGTGCCTATCTTTGCCAGGTTGTCGAGGCTGTTGCGGACCAGGTAACGGCCCGGCAACCAGGGAAAGCGCTGCTGGGCCATGTCGGGGAACGACGTGAACGTCGAGCAGGTGACTACCAGGCGGCAGGGGTGGCGCGTGGCGAGGTCAATCGCCATCGCCCCGCCGAGCGACTCGCCGACGAGGATGACCTCCCTTTCCGACACCCGTTGGCCCTCGACGAGCCAGCGGTAGGCGGCCTCGGCGGCGGCGTAGCAGCCGGCCTCAGAAGGCCGGCCGGTGGATCTACCATAACCAGGGTAGTCGTAAGCAAAGACCGCCCGGCCCAGCTCCTTCCGCCACCGCTCCATCAACGGCCAGCGGTGTGAGAGGTTGCCGCCGTTGCCGTGCGAGAGCAGGATGGCGCCCCGGTCGGGCGTCCAGCCCGGAGGCGCCGTCCACCAGGCATGAATCGTGCCCCCATCCGGGCTGGTGAGCTCCACGTCGCGCATTGCCAGGTAGGGCGGGGGGGTGTTCCACTCGCTGTCGCCTGGCCCAAACAGGAAGTGGTTTTCCAGCGCCAGCAGAAAGAGCAGGATCGCGCCGTAAGCGTACACCGCGAACATTCCCAACCGGCCGGCCCGGCGCCAGGGGGAAGCCATCCAGAACGTATCCCGGAGGAGCACGAACCCCATCACCTCGCGAACGCGCGACCGCCTTGGGTCGATGGGCATCAGGTGATCTCCGCTCGACGTCTCCGTGCCGTGCCGGCCAGCCCGACGACCAGCAGCCCGCCGCAGCCCATGGCGAAGACGTCGCCCACCTGGCCGTAGGCGCTGATCCGTTCGTCGATCGGCATGCGGGCGATCACCACCCCCGCGACCTTCTTGAACTCGTGCCAGCGGGAGGTCGGCAGCGACCCAGCGTCCTCAGGCACCTCCCAGACCGGGATCGTCTCGTCCTCGCTGACCAGCTCCGGCGCCAGCACCCGGCCGTTGCTGTCGATGACGGCGGAGACGCCCATGTTGACGGCCCGGCCGACCGACCGGCGCGTCTCGACGGCTCGGAAGCGGCACAGCGCCAGGTGCTGGTCGTGCTCGCTGGTGCCGTCGAACCAGCCGTCGTTGGAGATGTTCAGCAGGAAGTCCACCGGCCGCCCCGCCGCGTAGGGCCGGGCCATCGCCGGGTCGGTGTCCTCGTAGCAGATCATCACCCCGAACGTCGCCTCGACAGACCCCGGCAGGGTGAAGCGCGTGAACTCGGCGCCCGGCTCGACCGAGTAGTCAAAGTCGTACGGCGCCAGCCGGCTCAGCCACGGCAGCGCGTGCCGCAGCGGGACGTACTCGCCGAACGGGACGCGGTGGACCTTGTCGTGCTGCCTGGCCCAGACGCCGTCGCGGTCGAGCAGGACGGCGGAGTTGGTAAGCCTTGATATCGCCGTCGATGCCGGCGACGGCCGCGTTCATGCCGAGCAGCAGCGGCGTGCGCCACTCCTGGCCGATGCGTCGGCCTGGGCTTCCCGGCAGACCTGCGTCGGCATGCCGGGGGCGAACTCCTCCCAGAAGCCGGGGTAGCTCGTCTCGGCGGTGACGACTGTGGCTCGGGCCGGTGCCGGGCACCCTGGCGGGCGAGGTCTTTGAAGTGGTCCCGACCATCTGTTCGGCCGTCTCGCGCTTCGCGGAGTCGCCGTCGTAAGCAGTAAGCGGTAGCCGCTGATCGACGTTGCACTGGAGCAGGGCCACCTTCGGCCCTGGCCGCGTCGTCTGCTCCCCGAGTCGGCACGCGCCGTAGCCCAGCCGCCACCAGAACGACCACGGCCGCGGCGGCCCCGGCGTGGAGCCACACGGCCGCCGCAGTCGTACCGCGGGGCGGTCGCTCCCGGGAAGAAAGGCCTGCGGAACCAGTCTTGCCCATAGCGATCTCGAACAGCCGCTCCGTTGACTGGGTGCCGCGACGAGGAAGCTAACTGCGTAGACGCCGCCGAGGTCGGCGACCTGGATATGTGGCGGACGTCGTGCTGCGTGTGGCCGAGGAGGTACCAGCTGAACCCGCCGGGGTAGTCGCCGGTGCGAGCCGGTTAGAAGCGTAACGAACCTGCCGGCGACGCCCTGCATGCAGGTACTCCACGGCCACCCACACCACCGGTAACGTGACGGTCAGGGGAGGCGCGTGCGCTTCGTCGAGCCGGGCGCAGCAGGCCGAGCGTGGCCATCAGGTAGACCGTACACAACAGGGCCAAAGGCGACCAGGTGAAGTACATGCGCGGGTCGGCGACGCGCGCCCACTGGAGGATCGGCAGGTAGAACGCCATCGCCCCTGCAGGAAGGTGGGGAGGATGCATAGGCCGCGCGTCCGGCCCGGCAGGCGGACCAGGCACAGCCACGGGATCAGCGCGACCCAGGCCAGCCAGCCGAAGTCCGCCGGGAAGAACGACAGGTAGAGCAGCGCCGCGCTGGCGAGCGGGGCCAGCCAGAGGGTCACGGCCCGCGCGGGGGAGGCGAGCGGGGCGGGTGCGGGGGTCGCGGCCATCAGGGAAACCTTGCTCGTCGGAAGCATCGCCGTCCGGGTCGTCATGGTCGGCCTCCTGCCGAGTGGGTCATCCGTCCAGCCGCAACACCGTCATCCATTTGCCGCCCTTGCAGCCGCCGGGGCCGGCCGGAATGACCAACAGGGCGTTGGCGGCGAGGAACGCCCGCAGGTCGGCGGAGCCGAGCCACGGAACCGGCCGCACCTCCCAGCCGTTCGGCTTCTCGGTAAGCGACGCGGGGTGGTACGTCGTCCGGTCCGACTCGTGGTCGAAGTCGTCGGCCAGGCGGGCCTCGACGCGCGGCAGGTCCAGGTCTGTCCGCCCGGCCAGCCGGCGGATCGCCGGCCGCAGGAACAACTCGAAGCAGACGAACGAGCTGACCGGGTTGCCCGGCAGGCCGAAGACGTACCGCTTGCCCTCGGGCCGCTCGGCGGTGCCGAAGAATAGTGGCTTGCCGGGCTTCATCGACACCTTGTGGAAGTGCGGGACCACCCCCGCCTCGCGCAGCACCTCGGGGACCAGGTCGAGTTTGCCCGCCGAGACCCCGCCAGAGAGTGCGAGGACCTCCGACGTCCGCAACCCTTCCTCGACCAGCTCCCGCAGACTATCGAGCCGGTCGCGGGCGATCCCCAGCGAGCGCGGCAGGCCGCCGGCGCGCGCCACCTGGGCGGCCAGCATCGGGGCGTTGCTGTTGCGGATCTGCCCGGGGCCGGGCACCGCCGCCCCTTCGACCAGCTCGTCACCCGTCGCCAGGACGGCGACGCGCGGCCCCGGGAAGACGGCCACCGCCTCGCGACCGACGGCGGCGAGGACGCCGACCTCCTGTGGTCGCACCAGCGAGCCGGCCGCGACCACCACCTCACCGCGGCGGAAATTTCCCGGCCGCGGCGCGGGACAGCGTTGTCACCCTCTCGGGCAGCCTGCTGGATCTCGACCCGCCGGTCATCCGGTGAGCGCGTCCGCTCGACGGGGACGACCGCGTCGCAGCCCTCCGGCGACGCCCGGTCATGATGCGGCTGGCCTGGCCGGGCCCCAGCGGCCGTGTCGGCGTTCGCCCGGCGGTGATCTCTTCGAGGACGGTGAGCACGGCCCCGGCGGAAGCGACGTCCGCACCGCACGGCGTAGCCGTCCATGGCCTTGTCGAACGGCGGCAGGTCGAGGTCGCTGGCGACGGCCTCGGCCAGGACGCGGCCGAGGGCGGCCTGGAGCGGTACCGTCTCCGCTGGCAGCGGGACGCACTGCTCCAGGACCTTCGCTCTCGCCTGGGAGACTTCCAGCATGGCGGCCCTGTACGCTTCCGCGAAGCGTCGCTAACCGAAGGACGCCCCACCGGGGCATTCTACCGCCGTGGCCGGGGTCGGTCAGCCCAACGCCGCCGCCCCGGTTCACTTCTTGGCCTTCTTCGCCTCCTCGAACTCCTTGATGTACTTTTCCGGCTCCTCCCGGAAGGCGTCACGGCAGCCGGTACAGCAGACGTAGTAGGTCTTCCCCTTGTACGCCACCGGGATCGTGCCCAGCCCTCCGGGAACGATGCACTCCGGCCCCTTGTCCACGCTGGCGAACTCCTGCTTCGTCGCCCCACCAGGTAGGCCCGCGTGAACGACGCCCCCACCGGCTTCACCTCGAGGTAGTACAGGTGCCGGTTGAAGTGCAGCAGCGAGAACACCAGCCGCTGCGCCTGCTTCGCCATCTCGTCGGTCCGCTCGACGGTCAGCTTCTTGTCGGCGAGCTTGCCGGTGAACGTCTGTGTCTCCTTCGCCACGGTGGTCGCCTTCAACTCGAAGGCATCCTTCTCGGGGAGAATGCGCGCTCGAGCCGGTGATGCTTCCCCTTCTCGACGTCGGCTTGCGGAGCCAGGCGTCCTTGTCCTTGAACTGCCACTGCCAGGTGATGGCCTCCTGCCAGAACCCCCGGTCGCGCTGCTCCCTCGTCCCCTGCTGCGGCGTGCCGCTGCCCTTCCACGAGCCGATCAGGTCGTGGAACCCCTGTAGCGCCTCCCTGGCCGACTTCCGCGACGGGTCGGCGCCCGCACGGGCCGAGAGCAGTCCCAACGCCACCACCAACGCCAGCCGGGTCATGGGTCACTCCACGCGGGGGACGGGTCGAGCATCTGACGCCCGACGCGGGGCCGGCTAACAGGGTAGCGGGTGCCGCCCCTTGAGGAAATATCGGCCGGGCGCGGAAAATCCGCGCCGGGGCGGTCTGGTAAGGCCGCTGGGAGGCCCGGCGCTCGAGTTGTCTGCCGTGCGCTGGGGCCAACAGAATGTGATCCGAAAAACAGCGCCTGGGACACACGGCCCCCCGCGTTCGGCGGGTAGACTTGCGGCGGAAGAGAATCCCCGCGCGGCGGTCAGGAAGATGGCCGGCGGCCGCGCCGACGACACCCTCGGAGTCTTGCACCCATGAAGCGATTCCTGCTCGTTGCGAGCCTCGCCCTCGCCGCGTCCGCCGGCTCGGCGACTCGCGGCCAGGCCGGCGGGGCGTTCGGCCTGTTCTACTGCCCCAAGTACTGCGCCAGCTACTGCCAGGCCTGCTGCCCGTTCAACGCCTTCTCGTCGAACGGCTGCCTGATGCAGTGCGGCAGCCCCTGCGGCCAGCCCTGCTGCCCGCCGCCGGCCTGGCCCATGACCGGCTGGGGCTGTGGCGGCTGCGGCGCGTTCGGGGCCTGCGGCGCCGGCGGCTGCGGCACCGGACCCTGCTGCCGCAACCCCGCCCCGCACGCCATGCACCTCGTCCAGTCGTCGCCCCAGCAGCTCGGCCCGGTCTGCTGCCACGGCTGCGGCATGGACACCTACGGCACCGGCGGCCTGGGGTTCAAGGGGGATTGCGGCTCGGGCTGCTGCAAGGGTAAGGGCTGCAAGGGCGGCGCCTGCGGCGGCGAGGGCGGCTGTGGCTTCAACGGCGGCCCAGTCGGCTACCCGGCCGGCCCCGGGCTCGCCAACCCCGTCCCCGGCCACTCCTCCCTGCCCTCGGCCCCGTTCTGGACCGCCAACATGAACCCGCAGCAGGCCGCCGGCAACTTCACGCAGCCGGTCTCCTACCAGGGCTACTACTACCCCGGGTCCCAGATGCTTCCCAACTGGGGCTACGGCTACGGATACTACCCCAACTACGCCCAGCCGAACTACAACCCCGCGATGTGGGCCCCCTACGGTTCCCCCCGCGGCTGGTGAGCGGCTCAGCGAACGCCACGCCCCCGCCCGCGGCCCGGAGGCCCGCGGGCGGCTCCCGTTTCACCGCACGAACCGCCGGGCGCTCGCCGCCGGCCGGACCTCCACGACCACGGAGCGGTGGAACTGCGGCGTGCTGATGATCGCCTCGCCGGTGCCCAGCAGCGGGCAGCGCGCCCAAAGCTCTCTCGTCACGTCGCCGGTCGTCGCCATCAGGCTGTCGAGGTTGTGCATGCTCCGCAGCGTGTGGACGATGCGGGTGTTGCACAGCTCGAAGATCTCCACCGGCAGGTGCCCCGGCTGCTGGCTGACGAACGTCAGCGACAGCCAGCGCTTGCGGCCGCGCCGGGCCACGTTCCGAAGCATCTGCAACGTCCCCTGCATCGCCTGGACGCGCTCCTTGCTCATGAACGAGTGCGCCTCCTCGATTACCAGCATC
Source organism: Gemmataceae bacterium (assembly GCA_046350195.1). Classification (GTDB taxonomy): domain Bacteria; phylum Planctomycetota; class Planctomycetia; order Gemmatales; family Gemmataceae; genus CALDUY01. Next base: position 36,952 of record JAXMAW010000050.1, on the reverse strand, counting down.
GTCGGCGGGGCGTCCGGGTTGACGCACTTGTAGGCGAACGACTTGCGCAGCAGGTCGGCGGTGACCAGGTTCTTGATCAGGTCGTTGGCGGCGCTGACGTCGATGACGTTGACCCGGCCGGGTTGGAGCATCTCCTTGATGTCCATGCTGGGGGCGTTGGGCTGGTCGAATGCCCCGGAGTGGATCAGCAGCAACAGCTTGTTCGTCAGCCCGATGTAGTCCAGCGACTCGGAGTTGCGCGGCGACCGCTCCTGGGCGCGGTTCCGCAACAGCTGCACGGTGAACGGCATCCGGGTCGAGGGCGAGCTGTCGAGCAGCTCCTTGTGCCTCTCCACGTCGCTGGTGCGGACGGAGGTGTAGAACTTCTGCTGAAAGTGGTCGATGCAGTCGAGCAGCGCGTTGCGCTCGCCCATGCTGGCCTGGAGCAGCTCGGCGGTGATGCTGCTGTCGAAGTCGGCCAGGCGCAGCGTGAAAGGATTGCTGTCCTGGCAGTCGCTGGCGCAGCTAAGCGGGTGGTAGACGTGAAAGTCGTTTAGGCCGCGCGGCTGGAGGCCGAACCGCTCCAGCCGGGGGCCGAAGTGCGCCTGCGTGGAGGGCGCGTCCATGGCGGTGTACTCGGACTCCAGGTCGAGCATGATCACCGCCCAGCCCCGCTGCGACGCCTCCTCGACGAGGACCTGGACCGAGTTGGACTTGCCCGAGCCGACCGTGCCGAAGATGCCGACGTTCCGCGGCAGCACGTCCTTGCTGGTGCTTTGCAGGCCGACCTCCAGGTCCTCGCGGCCGATGAGCGTCCCCAGCACCATGTCACCCCTCAACCCCAGCATGCGGCAGACGTCTTGGGGCGGAAGCTCGTGGACGGTCGATCCCGGCGTCGGTCGGTTGTTCGTGCCGCGCGGCTCCCCATCGGCCAGCTCGCCCTGGACTTCCAGCTCGGCAACGATGACCCCCTCGCCGCTTGGCTGGGGGAAGAAGGGGCCGCCCAGGACGCGCCCCAGGAAGACCAGCCCGTCGGTGCGCGCGTCCGCGATGGTAACGAACTGGTTGCGGATGATGCGGGCGCGGTGCTCCTGGGGGGCGTGAAGGACAATGCGTTCGTTTGAGGCCTGGGGTCCGTCTTCCGCGACGTGCCCGAGCAAGAGGTTCGGGGAGGGGTCGGATGGCATGAACGAACTCCAGGACCGCGGAGGGAGAGGGGGGAGGCCGGCCCGGCGGTTTGGCTCGGCGTGACAACCCTATGTCTGATCTGACGGGAGGTCAAGCAAACCGGACCGGATGGCGCGGATTGAGGGCCAGGCGGAATCGCGGAGGAGATGACGATTCAGGGCGTGGAGGAATTCGGGGAACCCAGGCCCGACCGTGAGGGAGGGCGTGAGGCGGGACCACCATCTGGGAGGGCGGTGCGGTGGGCCGCGTCTTCGAGGCCCAAGGGGTAGGCACGGGGAGCTGGGCAAACCTTCGGCGGATTGGATCAGCAGTTCGGTTTCCGCGGGCAAATCAGCGGGGTCGTGGAGACATACGCTTGCGGCGGAGCCAGCGGCGGCCGGCCAGGCCCAGCGCCGCGGCGGCGCTCAGGGCGAGTGTGGACGGCTCCGGGGCCTGCTCCGACGGTGACGCCGCGCTGACCGTCAGCAGCGGGTTGACCTCGACGCTGCCCACCGACCACGGCGGCACCGGCACCTCGTCGGGCATCCGGATGCGGTAGACGCGCCCGCCCAGGTGGGCCTCGGCCAGGCCCAGGGTGGTGTACCTCGCTACCAAGGTGGAACTGTCGTAGCCGAGCAACCCGGTCAGATCGGCCGAAAGGGTAAGCAAGGCTTGCTCGCCGGTGGCGACGTCCCGAAGCATCAAGTAGAAGCTAAGGGTGTCATGGGTCCCGGTGAACGCCACCGGCTGGGCGGGCGGGGTGCCGCCGGTGACGATGCGGAGCGGAGCCAGGGCCACCGGCGTCGCCGAGCCCAGCGCCGCCGTGCCGGTGACCTCCGCGCCGCCCGTGGTGCTGGTGTATTTGATCGTGGTCCCATGCTCGGGGATCGAGGAGAGCTGTGTCAGATCATAGGAGTAAGAGAAAGTGATGGGTTCAGTGCGAGCGCTGCCGCAGGCGAGCAGAAACACTACAGCGGTAAGGGTTAGTTTCGTGAGTGATCGAGCCATCGATCTGCCTCCTTGCTGAATGCTCCCGGTGATCCCGGGTGAGGAATCACAACGTACCACAACGAACAGCAACAATGCAACCCAGGCACCCATGGGCACCTTGGTACGCCGGGCAGCCTTAAGTCACACGGAGATAAGATATTACAGCCTGGGAGAGCGAGAATCGCTTGCAACAGTCTCATGAAAAAATGTCGATTGCATGATCCTCACTTGCCCACCCCTCACCCTCTCCTATACTGCTGCAAATCGGGCCGCCGAAAGTAGATCAGGTTTCTCAGCAGGGAGAGCTAGTCCCATGGGTCTGTTGCGCTCGTTGTTCAGCCATCTGCGTGATCGTTCACACTTGGTCTCCCTGATCAGTCTGCGTGGTGGCGGGCGTTCTCGCCACCAACTACGAACGCTTCTCAACGGATCGACACGAAGCCCCCTGGGGCTGCGGGTCAGGATCGAAGCTCTTGAGGACAGGGTGTACCCGGGAGACCTCCTCGGCCTGCTGGCGATCATACCGGCTCCAGCGCTGGGTAGTGACGCTCTCACCGATGGTCCGCACGGCAAGAGGATCGACTTGGACGTCGCCTCTGTCCGGGGCGGGGCCGCCTCCAACGACCCTTCGACCCCAGTCGGTCCAAAGGCGTCAGCCTCAGCAGCTGTCCTCCGACAGAATGGCATCATCCCCCTTAGCGTGTCCGCCATAGACCTTCTCCTTGCCGTGGGGGAGGAAGAAGTCCCTCGGTGGGAGTCCGAATTCCTCCAGGCGTTCGATTCCGCTTTGCTACTTGTACTGTGTCGCACCTGGCGTTGGCCGTAAGTCGTTGGCGTAGAATAACTCTGGGGGGAGGGACCGCCCAGAGGAGACTGATCATGGAACGTCGCTTTCGGGCGCTGAACAAAGATTGCTCGACGACGCGGAGGAGGTTCGCTCTGGAGTTGTTGCAGGGCTGTGCCGCGCTGGGGACTTTCCTCGAACCCTTCGTCCGTTCCTTGTGCTGCACCGAGCAACGCAACGCGCGGCACTACGTCAGCGGCCTCCTCTCCGACTTCGGCAAGGACGCCGAGAGTATCGCCTACCTGCACGACCGCGAACGCCAGGGCATCGAAGTTTATCGGCCAGGCCGACTGGGACCACAAGCCCTCGTCGCTGAACTGGCCGCCAGGTCGGCCGAACAACTGGGCGATGCCGACGGCGTGTTGGTCTTCGACCCTTCCAGCTTCGCCAAGTACGGCACCGAATCGGCCGGCGTGGCCCGGCGGTGGTGCGGCCGGCTTGGCAAGATCGACAACTGTCAGGTCGCCGTCTACCTGGGCTACGTCTCGCGCGTTGATCACGCCCTGGTTGATTTCCGCCTTTACCTGCCCAGGAGTGGACCAACGACCTGAAACGCCCGCGACAAGGCCGGGGTCCCCCGGCAGGTCCGCTTTGCCACCCGGCACGAACTGGCCCTGGCCATGCTGGACGAACAAGGCCGGCCTGCTGCCGCACTCGTGGGTCGCCGGCGACGACGAGATGGGGCGCAGTTCGTGGTTTCGCCAGCAGTTGCGCTCGCGCGGGAGACGTACCTGCTGGCGGTGCCGGGCAGCACCGCAATTGCGTGACCTGGCGGCGGCTGACCCGCCCTACGGCGGGCGGCCGGCGTCCTTTGACGCGGTTTGTTCCGCGCGGACCGCTGGTGCTCCGCGGCGGCGGAAGAAGGGACTGGCAGACGATCGAGGTCCGCGATGGGGAGAAGGGGCCGCTGGTGGTGCAGGCGGTGTGGACACTGGTGCAAGCCAGGAGTGAAGGCAAGCCGTCGGATGTAGCCGAGTCGTTGGTGGTCTTCCGGGAGCAGCAAAGCGACGGGAGCTTCGGCGACTACCTGCTGGCCAACGCCATGCCGAGCAACCCGCTGGAAGAAGTTCGCGAGGTGTACAAGGCGGAACACCAGATCGAGGACTGCCTGGAAACGGGCCAAGAGTGAGGCGGGCCTGGCAGACTATCAGGTAAGGACGTGGGAAGGCTGGCATCATCATCAATGCCTGTCGTTGCTGGCGACCTGGTTCCTCACACCCGGGGAGACCAGGCGGGGGAAAAATCCAGACGCCGGCATGCGACGGTGCCGCAAGTACGAGTGCTGATGGCGGGGCTGCTCAACCGGTTGCTCAAGGTTCACCAAGCCAGGCGAATCCGCCGCACGGTCAACCGACGCTTGAAACGCAACGAGCAAGCCCGGCTCTATCACTGGAGGCGACGCAAACGCTTGCCGCCTCGGCGCTTTGATCAACGAACCTGACAGATACAGTACAACTACTCGCTCCTCCTCAAAACCCGCCATCCGGCATCGGCTCCGTGCCCCCGCTGGGTGGGGGTGAGGGGAGTGGGCTGATACCCCAAACGGCGGAGCGGGTCGGCCCGACACCTCAGACGCTCAAGCCCGCATCTGCTCAAGAGGCGATTATCGCCGGTGCGTTGGCCGCGACAGCCCAGACCGGCGGACATGCGGCGGAAGGCATCGCTGGTTCAGGAATCGGATTTGCCCCTTCGCCCCGTCGAGTTGGTCTTCCAACCGAGGCTGGTCAGGAGGGTGTGGCCGCGTCGCCTACCCGCCCTAGTGGCCGATTCAGTAACGAGCCTGAGACCAGCGACAACACGTTGCTCGTGCAGCTTAACGAAGACGTCCATAACGGGCCGGCCCAGATACTACCCATAATCCACCGCTTCGGTGGGGCGGCGGCAAAGACTGACATCCCCGGGTTGTACAAGGTGCGTTGCGAGCCCGCCGTTCAGCAAGAGTTGCTTTCGCGCTTGGCCGCCCAACCGGCCGTGCGCTTCGCGGAACGGCTGACCTTTGCCACGCTTTCAACCACCACGCCGAACGACACATACTTCGCAAACAGCATGTGGGGGCTGAACGGCACCAACGGCATCGGAGCCCCACAGGCCTGGGACGTGACTACCGGCTCCAGCAAAGTCATCGTGGCGGTCATCGACAGCGGCTTAGCTTACGACCATCCGGATCTCTACTTGAACATCTGGATCAACCAGGCGGAGATCCCGACCACTGTTCGGCTGAACCTCATCGATACCGACAGCGACGGACTGTTCACCTTCTACGACCTGAACGACTCGCGGAACCAGGGGCCGGGAAAGATCACCGACCTCAACGGTGACGGGCGAATCAGCGCTTCCGACATCCTCAAGCCGGCCGCGCAGGGTGGGTGGGCCGACGGAACCGATCAAGGGGCCAATAACTACGTAGACGACCTCATCGGCTGGGATTTCAACCAAGTCAACCCGCCGATGGCAAACACGACCGACAACGACCCGTTGGACGTCGAGGATCACGGTACACACGTTGCCGGTACGATCGGGGCGATTGGTAACAATGGGACGGGAGTTGTCGGGGTTAACTGGCGCGTGCAGATCATGCCCTTGAAAGTTTCTGCACAGCCAGACTCTGCCGATTTGTATGCAGCGTCTCGAGCCATCCGGTACGCTCACGACAATGGCGCGCGAGTGGCAAACATGAGTTTTAGTAGTGATAGCCCCTCATCTCTCTTGCAAGACGGCATCACATACGCTGCCCAAGGTTTGGGTACGATAGTCGTTGCCGCTGCGGGAAACAGCAACAGGGATATTGACGTAACCCCAAGCTACCCAGCATCGTACTCAAACACCAACATCATTTCCGTGGCCTCCACTGACATCAACGCCAACCGTGCTAGCTCCTCGAACTACGGCGTCACGGGTGTCGATCTGGGTGCGCCGGGTGTCGGTATTTGGAGTACGATCCCTGGATCCACCCCATACCAGAGCAAGACCGGCACGTCGATGGCCGCGCCGCACGTGGCGGGCGTGGCCGCCTTGCTGCTCGCCAAGAACCCGACCTGGACCGCCGCCCAGGTCAAGGACCGCATCCTCGCCACAGCGACCCCGGCCGCCTCGCTCGCCGGCAAGACGGTCACCGGCGGCATCCTCAACGCCGCGGCCGCCCTGCAAGGCTCGTCGCAGCCGACGATGACCTTCGTTAACCTCAGCGCCGCCGCCAACGCCCAGGTCTTCACCCAGGACAACCAAACCTTCCCAACCACCGTCGGCGTCGAGTCCGGCAGCACACCCAGCCGGGCGCTGTCCTACACCCAGCTCACCGGCACCGTGCCATGGCCGAACGTGACGACCTTCACCCTGGGCGCGGTCGGGGTCAACCACGCCACCTCCGGCACCCGGACCGTCAACCTGCCTGCCGGCAAGTACTCGAAGCTACACTTCCTGGCCACCGCCGGCTGGGGCAGCTACTCCAACCTGACGTACCGGGTCAACTACGTCGGCGGCACCTTCAAGGAGGTGACCCAGTCGTTCAGCAGTTGGACGGCCAGCTCGACCTTCACCGGCGAGACGGTAGTCAACACGACGGACCATCGGAACGTCTCCGACGGCTCGCGGATCAACGGCTCGACCCGGGTCTACGGCTACACGGTGGATCTCGACCCTACCAATGACGTTGCCAGCTTCGTCACCCCCAACCACGGCAAGGTCTTCGTCCTCGCCGCCATGCTGGAGTCAAACCAGGCCCCGTCACAACAGCCGGTCGATCTCGCCGCCACGAACTCGTTCAACAAGATCGCAATCACACCGGACGGCCAGTCGTTCGCCCCTGCTAGCATCGGCATCGAGAACACCGCCTCGTCCAGCAACGCCATCTCGCCAACGCAACTGGGCGGCACCACGGTGCCGTGGGGCAACGTGACGTTCACCGTCGGCGCGGCCTCGACCACAGTCAACAATGTCCTCGCCGGCCAAAAGACCGTCCCGCTGTCGGGCACCTGGAGCAAGCTGCACCTGCTGGCGACCGCCGGCTGGAACGACTTCACCAACCAGACGATCACGGTCAACTACGCTACCGGCGCGGCCCAGACGTTCACCCGGTCGTTCAGCTGGTGGGCCTCGGCGGCCAACCCCTACCCCGGCGAGACGGTGGTCAAGACCATGACCGCCCGCAACCTGCACACCGGCGCCTCCCAGAGCGGGACCTACAAGGTGTACGGCTACACGCTGGACCTCGACCCGGCACGGCAGGTTGTGAGCGTGGTCACCCCGGCCCAGGGCAAGATCCACATCCTCGCCATGACTCTCTCCTCATGAGGCAAGGCTGGACATCACAGGCCTGACGTCATGAGCAAGGTTGGTAGGGTGGACCGAGTCTTCGAGGCAAACCGGGCAGAACTCCCCGGTGGGCCTCGAAGACTCGACCCACCCTACTTGGCTTGGCGCCGGCGGCTCTCACCCTCATTTCACGCCGGGGGGAGTTGCCGCCGTGGTCTGGGCCACCGACCGCGGCGTGACGGTCATGCCCCAGCTCTCCAGCGTGCCCCGATTGACGCCGGCCTTGTCCTCGACCCACAGCTTCCACGTCCCCTTCAGGCTCTTCCCGTCCAGGGCGTACAGCCCGTTGACCGGCTTGAACGTCCCGGTGAACGGCCCCTTGCCGCCGCTGATCGACAGCGAGGCTTCGTCGTCGAACACGGTGTTGGTCATGTTCACCGCCCCGCCGCCGTTGCGGTTGGCCAGGACGACGTTCGTCCCGTCGGGGGCTTGCAGGTGGATGTACAGGTCGCTGACGCGCGGGTGGTTGATGGTCAGCTTCACGTTGAGGTCCGCGACCGTGACATTGTCCCCGACGGTCAGCAGCGACACCACCTTACCATTCGGGGCGACCGAGAGCCGCGTCGCCGAGACGTAGGTCTTCGCGGGGGCCGGGGCGGTGGGGGCGTTGACCTTGAAGGAGCCGGACCAGATCTTCATCTTGGCGCCGGCGCTGTCGGTGACCTCCGGGCCGACCTGCACGGCGTAGCTGCCGGCCGCCGTCTGGGTGGCGAAGGTGATGTCGAACGCCTTGCCCGACGACCCGGCGACCGCCTGCACCCCGGCGACCGCGACCGCCTTGCCGGCCGGCCCGGTCAGCCGCACGTCGGCCGCCGTGAAGCTGCCGGCGTTCATGGCCCGGTCGAACGTCACCCGCACCTTGCTCAGGCTGTTCGCCGTCGGCCCGCTCCACGACCCCGTCACCACCGACGGCGGCACCGACGCGACGACGGCGTTCAGGCGAAACGAGCCGGACCAGGCGGTCATCTTGGTCCCGCTGACGTCGGTGACCTCCGGGCCGACGCGGAGCGAGTAGTCGCCGGCCGCCGTCTGGGTGGCGAAGGTGAGGTCGAACGACCGGTCGCCGGACCCGGCCACGACGGAGACGCCGGAAACAGAAATCCCCTTCCCGCCCGGCCCGGTGAGCACGGCGTCCCCGGGCGTGAAGGAGGACAGCGCGACGGCCTTGTCGAACGTGATTCGGACCTTGCTCAGGCTTCCCGAGGACGGCCCACTCCAGGCCGCCGCGGTGACCACGGGAGGGACCACCGGGGTTACCGGCGTGGGGTTCCCCGCGGCCAGGGCGGAGCCGATGTTCAGCCGGCCCCCACTGCGCACCTTGCCGCTCAGCGAGGGCACCTTATCGACGCTGCCCATGATCCGGTTGAGGACCATCTGGTACGTCCACGACGGGTTGCGCGCCCAGATCAGGGCGGCGGCCCCGGTGACGTGCGGCGTGGCCATCGACGTGCCACTGTTGTAGCCGTACCCCCCTCCCATGGTCGTGCTGAGAATGTCAACGCCGGGCGCCGCCAGATCCACCGAGCTGGCCCCGTAGTTGGAGAACCCGGCGAGGTTGTCGTTGCGGTCCGTGGCGGCCACCGACAGGACGTTGTCGTAGGGCAGGCTGGCGGGGTAGGTCGGGGAGGAGTCGTTGTTCGAGCCCGAGTTGCCGGCCGCGGCCACGAAGATGTGGTTCTTCTGCTGCGCCGCCTGCACCGCCTGGGCCAGCAACGTGCTGTCACCGGAGCCGGTCCAGCTGTTGTTCGAGATCTTCGCCCCGTGCTCGACGGCGTAGTTCAGCCCGGCGATGAACGCGCTGACGCTGCCGGCCCCGTTGGCGTTCATGAATTTGATCGGCATCATCTGGATCGACCAGTTGATGCCGGCCACGCCCTGGCCGTTGTTCCCCACCGCCCCGATCGTCCCCGCCACGTGCGTGCCGTGGCCGAAGTCGTCCATCGGGTCGTTGCTGTCATCGACGAAGTTCCAGCCGATCAGGTCGTCCACCCACTGGTCGTGGTCGTCGGAGACGTCGTTGGCCCAGCCGCCTTGCCCGCTGTCGGACCCGTTGGCGAGCTTGACCATCGGCTCCAGGACGTCGCCGCCGTCGATGTAGCCGTTGCCGTTGAGGTCGGTGATCTTGCCGACCCCCTGGTTGCGCGGGTCGTTCAGGTCCGGGAAGGTGACCAGCCCGTCGCCGTTGGTGTCGATCAGGTTGGCGCGGCGGGAGGCGGGGATCTCGCCCTGGTTGAGCCAGATGTTCCGGTACAGGTCCGGGTGCGTGTAATCAATGCCGGTGTCCATGACCGAGACGACCATCCGGCTCGACCCGGTCTGGTAGTCCCACGCCACCGGGGCATCGACGTCCGTGGCGGGCCGGGAGGAATTTCGCCACGCCCACTGCTCGCCGAAGCGCGGGTCGTTCGGCACCGCGCCGGAGCCGAGGTCGTAGTCCGGCTCGGCCAGCTGCACGCGGGCGTCGGCCCGGTAGGCGGCCAACGCCGCCGGGACGGACAGGCCTGCCTCCAGGTGGACCTTGTACAGACCGGTGAGCCCCTCGACGGCGCCTCCCACCGCCGTGTTGCTCAGCGCGACGGGCGCCTGGCCGGCCTGGTAGCGGACGAGGATGTGATCGTGGGAGTAGTTGGAGAGGTCAAGCGACGGGCCGGTACTGAGGGCCGTGCGATCCTCCAGCGACGTCAACGAGAGTCGGGCGTAACGGGGCCGGGTCTGCGGGGACGGTCCCGGTTGGAGGCGTCGCTGGGACATCGATGCTTCCTCTGGGCAGTTGGCGGACGGAACACGGGACGATCTCCCGGCGGGAGCCGACGGCGTTGGCGGGGGCGGAAACGGGCGGCATGGGCGCAAGTACGACGGGATCCCGACCCGCATCACCTGGGAACTGGAGGGTCGCCGCGCCTGAAGCGCGAGCGGTCGGGGCGGCGTCGCCGGGGAGGAGCCGGAAGGGTCGGCATGGCGGTGTTCCTCCTTGGGCACCGTCAGGGCGGCCGGCGCGCGAAAGCTGTACCAACGCGACCGCTAGCCCCGAGGGAGCCCGCCGGCGCGCGGAGTAGGTTCCGCCGCGTCCTACCAACAGTTACGCTCCATTCCTATCGGCACGGCCGGGGGCGAGACTTCAGCCGCGCGGGAGCTTTTTCCGGCATTCTCCTGGCCGACCCAGGAAGCGGGGAAATCCTGAGAGACTGGGCCTCACGCCCCGCCGGCCCGGTCCGCCCAGCCCAGCCAGAGCGCCGCGGCGCCGTCCGACGGCATGCGCCAGTCGCCGCGCGGCGACAGGCTCACGGTGCCGACCTTCGGCCCGTCCGGCAGGCACGAGCGCTTGTACTGGTTGGCGAAGAACCGCCGCACGAACACCGCCAGCCAGCGGCGCAGCTCGTCGTCGCCGTAGGGCCGCGAGAACTCCGCCTGGGACGCCAGGAACAGGATTTTCTCCGGCGGAGCGCCAAAGCGGAGGAAGTGGTACAGGAAGAAGTCGTGCAGCTCGTACGGCCCGATCGAGCCCTCGGTCGCCTGAACCGCCTTGCCCTCCCGGTCGGTCGGCAGCAGTTCCGGGGAAATCACCGTATCGACGATGTCGAGCAGGGTCACCCGGGCCTCGCCGTCGAACTCGTTCCGCGCCGCCCAGTCCACCAGGAACTTCACCAGCGTCTTGGGGATGCTCACGTTGGGGTTGTACATGCTCATGTGGTCGGCGTTGTACGTACACCACCCCAGCGCCAGCTCCGACACGTCCCCGGTGCCGACGACGAACCCACTGTTCATCAGCAGGCTCGTTCGCATCCGCGCCTGGACGTTCTCGAAAACGAGGTCGTGGCGGTTGTCCGGCGGCAGCGCCCGCAGCCGGTCCGTCAGCTCGTCCACGGTCAGCTTCTCCAGCGCGAGGCCGAACGGGCGGTGGCCCAGCGCCTTCCACTCCGACAGGCACATCGCGCGGATGTCGATCTCCCGGGGCGAGACGCCGAGCTGACGCATCAGCGCGTGGGCGTTGTCGCGGGTGCGGCTGGTGGTGCCGAACCCCGGCATCGTCAGCGCCTGAATCCGCGGACGCGGCGCGCCGAGCAGGTCGAACGTCTTGCACGCCACCACCAGGGCCAGCGTCGAGTCGAGCCCGCCGGAGACGCCGATGGCGACCGGCGGCTTGCCGATGTGTTCGAGCCGCTTGGCCAGCCCGGCGACCTGGGTGTGGAAGATCTCCTCGCAGCGCTCGCGCAGCTCCTCCTTGCCGCGCGGCACGAACGGGTGGGCGTCGATGAACCGCCGCAGCGGCGCCGCCGGGCCTGGCCCTCGGGGCGCCCAGCCGACGACGCGGGAAGTCGCGGCGGGGCGCCGAGGTAGCGCCTCGCCGAAGCTGTTCGTCCGAGGCGGTCGGCGCGCAGCCGGTCGAGATCGACGTCGGCGACGCTCAGGTGGCGCGCCGAGCTGCTTCGACTGGGTGAGCACGGGCGCCGTTCTCGGCGACTGTGCAGTGCCCGCCGCCGAAGACGACGTCGGTGGTCGATTCCCACACGCCACAGGCAGAGTAGACGTAGGCGGCGATGCACCGCGCCGACTGGCCGGCAACGAGCTGTCGCCGGTAGGCCGCCTTGCCGATCACCTCGTTGCTGGCAGACGGGTTGAGCAGGAGTGTGGCGCCGCCGAGGGCGAGCCCCGAGCTGGGCGGTGTGGGCACCCAGAGGTCTTCGCAGATCTCGACGCCGAGCGTCAGACCGTCGATCCCTTCGGCGGAGAACAAGAGGTCAGCGCCGAACGGCACTTCCCGGCCGGCGAGCATGACCGACCGGCTGCGCGCGGTCGCGGCGGGGGCGAACCAGCGGCCCTCGTAAAACTCCTTGTAGTTGGGCAAAAACGACTTCGGCACCACACCGAGGACGCGGCCCCGGTGCAGGACACAGGCGCAGTTAAACACCTGGTCGTCCAGCGCCAGCGGCAGCCCGACCACGGCGACCCCGGCGAAGTCCTTTCCGGTGGCCGCCGTTACGTCGTGGAGGGCGTCGCGAGCACCGCGGAGCAGCGAGCCGTGATGGAACAGGTCGGCGCAGGTGTAGCCGGTCAGGCCCAGCTCGGGGAACACCAGCACGCCGACCGACTCGGCCTGGGCTTGCCGCAGCTGGTTGATTACCCCGGCGGCGTTGAAGGCGCAGTCGGCGACCCGCAGCTCCGGGCAGGCGGCAGCAACGCGGACGAAACCGTGACGGATCATCGATGGTGCCCTTTCGTCCCTACCCCAGGCGCGCTTTCGCCTGCGCCACCTCGCGACGGCGCATCTCGCGGAATCGAGCCATGTACCCGCCGACCTTCGGCGACAGCTCCCACCGCCGATACCTCCCCCACGTCCGGTCGGCCCGGTCGGCCTGCTCGTCGAACGTCTCGCGGTAGGCGACCCGCCCCTGATCGACCAGTTTCACAAATAACGGATCGCCTAACGCCCCTTCCGAGGCGTCCGCCACGACCATCACGTCGTCGCGCCCCCAGACCCGCAGGTAGCCGCCGATCGACTCCTTGCCCGGCGAGTTGGAGAACTTCACGTTGGGGTGGTCGCCCGTCGCCGTCCGCTTGAACGCCGCCGCGACCGTGTCGCGGTGGACCAGACGCCACCAGTAGCCGCCGGCGCCGGGGAACAGCATCGTCGGCTCCAACCCCGTTGCCTGGCGGAAGTGCCCGTAGACCTGCCGCACCACCTCGGGCGTCACCTCGTCCTCGAACACGATCGTCCGCACCGAGATGCCGGCCTGGCGCATCTTCTGAAAGTACAACACGCACTGCTCGGCGATGTCGCCCGAATCGACGCGGATGCCGACGCGCTCGGTCTCCGGGTGGGCGCGGATGACCCGCAGGGCGTTCTCCAGCCCGACACTCTCGGCATCGACGAGGTCGCACAACAGCGACGCCGTTCCCATCGCCGTGATGAAGCGGTCCATCATCTCGTACTCGGCCTCGGCCAGCGTGCGGTCGAACGACTGCCCGGCGCACATCATCTCGTGGCCGATGGTGCCGATCGATCGGAACAATTCCGGGTAGAGAAACTCCGCGGTGTCGTTGGACGTCAGCCGCCCGCGCCCGCCGACGTATCGTGCCAGGAGCAGGACGATGTTGGTCAATTCGTTCGGGGCGGCCCGCAGGCCGAACTCGGCGTCGCGCGGCGTGGCCAACTTCATCAGCCGGCCCTTGGTCGCCTGGAGGACCGGGGCGAAGTAGCGGCACATCGCCGGCTCCAGGTACGACAGCAGCCCGCCCGGCCCCTCGAAGGACAGGCACGGCACACCGGGCAAGAATACCTGCCCGCCCGGGAAGCCCCACACGTCGATCGGCAGGCGGATGTCCTCGCCGTGTTGGTGGCTCAGCACGGCGGCCCACACCTCCTTCGGGTAGGCTTTCGTCGCGGCGTGGGCCGCGGACCACTCGCCGTACAGCTCAATATCGCCACGCCGCAGCGGCCGGTGGAACCACTGCGCCAGCATCGCCTCGTGCCCGGCCATGACCAGCTGGCCTTCGGCCCCGGACTCGTTCAGCCCCTTGCGCATCGTCAGCGAGTAGCCGGCGCGGGCCAGGGCGACGTCGGGGACCGCGGCCCACATGGTCCGCTTGTACGTGTCGGTCGAGCCGGGCCAGCCGCCGAGCAGGAAGTGCCGGCCGAGGAACTCCTCCCGCATGGCGGCACGCTTGGCGGCGAATCGGTCGGTCACGTCGGCCCCTCTCCCGGCCCTGGAAACGCGCGCCGGCTGCGGCGCGCACTATAGATGTTCTAGGCTCGCCAGAGCCCCCGGGGCGACTTGGCGCGCCTCCCTGCCCTCTCAGGCACCCCGACATGAGTGACAGGCCCACCCTGGTGTGGTTCCGGCAAGACCTCCGCCTCGCGGACAACCCCGCCCTGCACGCCGCGGCCGCGGCTGGCGGCCCGGTCCTCCCCGTCTTCGTCTGGGCCCCCGACGGGGAGGCGCCCCTGGGCGCCCCGGCTCCGCGACGCGGTGGTGGCTACACCAGTCGCTGAAGGCGGCTGGGCGACGACTGGCCCGGCTCGGATCCCGTCTCATCCTCCGCGAGGGCCAACCGCGGAGGCCTTCCTCGGGTTGGCCCGCGAGGTGCGTGCCCGACGGATCTACTGGAACAGACGCTACGAGCCCGCGGCCGTTTCGCGCGACACCGCTGTGACGGCGAGGCTGCGCGAGGAGGGCTACGACGTCGAGAGCTTCAACGCGAGCCTGCTCTTCGAGCCCTGCGAGCTGTGCACCAAGCAAGGGAAGCCGTACCAGGTCTACACGCCGTTCTGGAACGCCTGCCGCGCGGCTGAGCCGCCTCCGAAGCCGCTGCCTGCCCCGACGCGACTGACGGCGCTGCGGCCTGGCCGGACTCCCTCCCCCTCGACGCGGCTCGAACTCGAGCCGACGATCGACTGGGCGGCTGGGATGCACGCCGCCTGGACGCCCGGCGAGCGCGCGGGGCGGGTGAGCGGCTTGCCGGCTTCCTCGACGGCCGCCTCGTCGACTACGCCGCCCACCGCAACCGGCCGGACTTTGAAGGTACGTCGGCGCTCCGCCTCACCTGCACTTCGGCGAGGTCAGCCCGCAGGCGGTCTGGCACCAGATCGTGAGGCATGGAGGCGATGAAACCTACTTGAAAGAGCTGGTGTGGCGCGAATTCGCCCACCACCTTCTCTTCCACTTCCCGCACACGGCCGACGAGCCCTTGCGGAGCGAGTTCGCCGCGTTCCCCTGGCGCGACGACCCGAAAGCGCTGCGGGCGTGGCAAAGGGGCCAGACCGGCTACCCCCTCGTGGACGCCGGGATGCGCCAGCTGTGGGCCACCGGGTGGATGCACAACCGGGTGCGGATGGTCGCGGCGTCGTTCCTGGTCAAGCACCTGCTGATCCCGTGGCAGGCCGGGGCCAGGTGGTTCTGGGACACACTCGTCGATGCCGACCTGGCGAACAACACGCTGGGCTGGCAGTGGACGGCCGGCTGCGGGGCGGACGCGGCCCCGTACTTCCGCATCTTCAACCCCGTCAGCCAGGGCAAGAAGTTCGACCAGCACGGCGAGTACGTCCGGCGGTGGGTGCCGGAGCTGTCCCGGCTGCCGGACCACTGGATCCACCAGCCCGAGGAGGCCACGCGGGAGGTTCTGAAGTTGGCAGGCGTTCGGCTGGGCGAGATCTACCCCAGGCCGATCGTCGATCACGCCGCGGCCCGGGAGCGGGCCCTGCAAGGGCTGTCGTCGCTGGCGCGGCCGCCGAGGTGACTGATGCGATTGGCCTTAGGCCCCTCACCGGCAGGCCAATGGCCACGAGACCGCCACGGTGCTCTGCGAGGCATACCTCAAGGCTTCGGCGACAGCCGTTGGCCAAGGTAATCCAAGGTCTGGACCTTATCGTCCAAGAGCACAAGGTATAGGACGGCCTTACCCCCCCCCGACCATACCTGGTGTCGCCGCATGACGACCAATTGCTTCTGCTCACCGTCGCGGTGGAAGTACTCCTGAACGAACCTCCTCTTTTCTCCGTTGTCCCCGAGGGATTCACCCTTGGCGGGCCCAGACGCCAGGGGTACCCTCTCCGTAAAGATCGGCTTACCATCGGCCGAGTGGATCACGACCCTCACTTCCTCACGGTCACCAGTTCTATACTTCTCGGTCGTGTAGTAGTACCCCGCCCGGCCACCGCAGCCTGCCAAGCTCATGAGGAACAGCACACTCACGGCCACCAGGCCCCATTTCCTCCGGAGTTCGGCCATAGGGTCACCTCCGAGAACTCCTCTACCTGCTTGTCAGGCCCATGAAGGCCTTGCCCGATACCCTTTTTTCCCGGCCTTGTAAGCCGCTTGCCCCTTCATCTGGTCACTTCCGCCGCAGCAGCAGCATCGTCTGGTCATCTTGCAGCTCGTCCTTGCCGCTGAACCGCCGCACGGCCGCGCTGGTCTCGACCACGCACTGCTCCAGCGGTAGTGACGTCCGCGACCCGCCCAGCGCCTCGCGCAGCCGATCGACGCCGAACTCCTCCTTGTCGTCCGGGGTCGCCTCGACGTAGCCGTCGGTGTAGAGGATGAGCGTCTCGCCGGGCCGCAGTTCGATCCGGGTGTCGCTGATCCGCAGCGGGACCGGGGCGGAGCCGAGCAGCAGCCCCGGCTTGATCGCCACCACCTCGACGCCACCGTCGGCGCGTCGCAGCAGCGGCGCCGGGTGGCCCCCGGTGGCCAGCAGGACGCTGCCGTCCCGGCCGTCGTAGATGCCGAACACCATGGTGACGAACAAGTGCGTCGGGTTGTCGTGGGCCAGCGCGAAGTTGAGCCGCTGGAGGAAGTCGGCCGCCCCCGTAGCCGCCGGCGCCAGGTGCCGCGCCAGTGACCGCACGGCGATCATGAACAGCGCCGCTGGCATCCCCTTGCCCGAGACGTCGCCGACGAAAAACGCCAGCCTCCCGTCTCCCAGCCGGAAGAAGTCGTACAGGTCCCCGGAAACCTCGCGGGCCGGCAGGCAGCGGGCGAACAGCTCGGCGGTCGGTCCGGCCACGGTGAACGACGACGGCAGGAACTGCTGCTGGATGTCACGGGCCAGCATGATCTCCTGCCGCAGCCGCTCCTCACGGAGCCGCTCGGCGTGGTAGGCGGCATTCTGGATCACCACCGCCGCCTGCAGCGCGATGGCGGTCAGCATGTCCAGGTCTTCCGGGCGGAACGCCTGGCCGGCCCGCAAGCAGTCGAGCTGGATTACCCCAAGCCGCCTCTTCTCCCAGCCGATCAGCGGTACGCACAGGAACGACCGCAGGTTGAGCGAGACCAGGGTGGCGCTGAGGATCAGGTTGCGGTCGCCCCGGACGTCCTCGCTTAGCAGCCCGACGCCCTCCTCCAGCGCCCGGCGGATGATGGTCCGGCTGTACGGGACGTCGTGCTTGTCGCCCAGGAGCCGGGTCCGCTGGGCGCGGATGACCAGTTTCTCCCCCTCGCAGAACAGCACCATGCCGCGGTCGGCCTGAGGGAACAGCCGCAGAAGGTGGTCGATCAGCCGCCCGAGCATCGGGTCAAGGTCGAGGGTGTGCCCGAGGTCCTGGGCGATCTGGAGCATCAGCTCCAGCTTGTGCGCCGGGTTCTGGGCGAACAGCGTGTGGTTGGACGGCTGGGCATCGACCCGGGCGCGGATCACCTGCGGCGGGTCGGTCGGCGAGGTCGGCTCCTCGACAAGCAGTCCCATCTCGTAGGGGCCGATCTGGATGGTATCTCGCTCGGTGAACGGCACCCGCCCGGCGATGCGCTGGCCGTTGACGTAGGTGCCGTTGGACGAGCCGACGTCCTGGACGAAGTACAGACCGTCCTCGCAGACGATCTCGGCGTGGTGCCGGCTGACCGCGAGCGACTCCAGGTAGACGTCCGCGTCCGGCTGCCGGCCGATCACGATACCTTTGTTCTCCAGCGGGTAACGCCGGCCGGCGTTAGGCCCTCGGATGACCGTGAGGTGGCAGGACATACTGCTGTTGTACCCGATGGCCGGCCGCGACGCCAGAGGCGCGGCGGCCGCTTCCTTTCCACCTCCACGGGGTCGTGGTACGATACTACCACCTCCCACGCGCCACGTCGGAGAAGCCCCATGTCCGCCGACCGCAACCTGCTGTACGGCATGCTGGCTTACCGTAACGGCTTCGTCACCCGCGAGCAGCTCCTCGACGCCTTCGCCGCCTGGATGACCCACAGGCAGGCCCCCGTTGGCCAGCTGCTCCGCGAGCGCGCTTCCCTGACCGAGGACGACCAGCGGTTCCTCGACGCTTTTGTCGAGCGCCAGCTCGGCCAACCCGGCGAGGGAGATCGGGACGAACCGCTTGCTCCCGAGGCCCAGGCCGGCCTGGCGACCGAAGCCAAGGGGCCTGGCCACCGTGACGGGCCCGCGCTGAGCCGGAGAGCGGGCACGGGGCTGCCGGAGATCATGGGCGGGTATCGGCTACGGCGCGGCTGCACGCCCGGGGCGGGCTGGGCGAGGTCCACGTCGCCGAGGACGCGGAACTGCGACGCGAGGTGGCCCTGAAGCGGATCCAGGCCCAGTTCGCCGACGGCGCCGACAGCCGCCGCCGCTTCGTCCAGGAGGCGGAAGTCACCGGGAAGCTGGAGCACCCCGGCAATGGTGCCGGTCTACGGCCTGGTGGCCGACGCCACGGGCACCCTGCCGCGCCATGCAGTTCATCCGCGGGGAGAGCCTGCACGGCGCCATCCGCCGCTTCCACGCGCCGACCCGACCCGAGCGCGTGACCCCACTGAAAGCCTGACGCTGCGGCCTGCTGGGCAGTTCGTCGCCGCCTGCAACGCGGTGGCCTTCGCCCACAGCCGCGGGGTGGTGCACCGGGACCTGAAGCCGTCGAACATCATGCTCGGCGACTACGGCGAGACCCTGGTGGTGGACTGGGGCCTGGCCAGTTGATGCCATCCCCGAGCGCGGGGAGGCGGCCCACCGGCTCCCCTGGGTGGACACCGGGCCGGCCCAGACGGCCCTGGGCCAGGCCATGGGCACGGTGGCGTTCATGCCGCCGGAGCAGGCGCGGGGGACAACGCTTCGTGGGGCCGCAGGCGACGTGTTCAGCCTCGGGGCGGCCGCCTACCAGCGCCTTTGCTGACCGGGCAGCCACCCTACGCCGGCCCCGACGCGGCACAGCGGGCCCAGGAGGAAGAGTGGCCCCGGCGACAGCTCCATTCGCGGGTACCGCCGGCGTTGGAGGCGATTTGCAATAAGGCCATGGCCCCCTGGCAGGTGAAGACTACCCCACGGCCGGGGACCTGGCCCAGGACGTGGGCAGCACTGGCTGGCCGACGAGCCGGTCAGCACCTACTCCGAACCGCTCCTGACGCGGGCGGGCCGATAGACGCCGGAAGCGGCGAACGCTGGTGACGACGACGGCAGCCGTGGGGCTGGTGACGCTGGTGGAGACCTGGCCGTCGGGTTGGCCCTGGTCGGCGGGCTGAACCACCGCCTCGACCTCGCCAACGAGGGTTGAGGGCAGGGCAACGAACGGCTGACGACGGCGGCTGGAGGAGGTTGAGCGGAAAAGCGAGACGAGGTGAAGAAGGAGCGCGACATTGCCGTGGCGGTGAACGACTTCTTGCACGACTTGTTGGGGCAGGCGGACATGGGCAGCCAGCCGTTCCTCGGTGAGAAGGTGGTCCGGAATCCGAAGATCACGGTGGCGGAGCTGTTGGACCGGGCGGCGAAGAACATCGATGGGAAGTTCCCCGGCCAGGAGGAGACGGAGGCGGCGATCCGCCGGACGATTGGGAGATACCTACCGGGCGGGCAAGTACGAGCAGGCAGCTTACCTCAGTTACAGCGGCTCAGTGGAGCTATTCCGAGCAGAAACTGGGAACCGACCACCTCCACGCTGACCTGCAGAGCCTCTCTGGCGGTGCTGTACCATTTCCAGGGAAAAGGCATGGCCTGGCGGAGTCACTCTTGCTGGAAGTCCTCCGGCAGAGGGAGAAGAAGTTGAGGCCGATCACCTCGACACGCTACTCAGCAAGAACAACCTGGCGGTGCTGTACCGTGAGCGGGGGAAGAATGACCTGGCGGAATCGCTTTTGCTGGAAGTCACTCCGGGAGAGGAGAAAAGCTGGGGGCCAACCACCCTGACACGCTGACCGGCAAGCACAACCTGGCCACTCTGTACCTGGCCCAGGGGAAGTATCAACAGGTTGAGACGCTCTTGCTGGAAGTCCTCAAGCTAGGGCAGCAGAAGCAGGGCCGACCATCCTCCATACTGAACAGCAAGAACAGCCTGGCGATTCTGTACCAGGCCCAGGGGAAGTATGAACAGGCCGAGCCCCTCTTGCTGGAGATAATCAAGCAGTTCGAGCAGAAGCATGGGGTTGACCATCCCTACACGCTGACCAGCAAGAGCAACCTGGCGACGCTGTACTGGTGGATGAAGAAGCTGGACCGCTCCGTCCCCCTTTTGGAGCAGTTATTGCCTCTGCAAGAGAAGAAGCTCGGAACCGATCACCCCAGCACCCTGCAAACCCTGGCCCACCTCGGCGTCAACTATCGCTATGCTGGCCGTCTCGACGATGCCATCCGGTGCCTGGAAGTTGTGCAGGCGCGATCGGCCAAGCGCTCCGGCGGCCTTCCGGCTAACCTGGCTCCGGTTCCCTGGGAACTAGCCGTGACCTACGAGACGGCGAAGCAATACGCCAAGGCCGAGCCGCTCTACCGCGCCATCATGGAGCAGGCCCGCCAGCGATTCGGGCCTGATGACCTACGCACCGCTAGTGCGATGGTCCAACTTGGTGAAAACCTTCTGGCCCAACAGAAACCCACCGACGCCGAGAAGCTGTTGCGCGACACCCTCCGCATCCGCGAGAAGGCCCAGCCCGACGCCTGGACCACGTTCAACACCCGCTCGGTGCTCGGCGCGGCCCTCCTTGGCCAGGACAAGCATGCCGAGGCCGAGCCGCTCCTTGTCCAGGGCTACCAGGGGATGAAGAAGCGGGAAGCGACGATCCCGTCCGACGTCCGTACCGTTCGGCTGAAGGCGGCCCTGGAGCGGCTCGTCGCGCTGTACGACGCCACCGGCAAGAAGGCCGAGGCCGCCAACTACCGCCAGGAACTCGCCGCCCTCCCCAAGGCCGCGAAGGAGCCGACCAAGAAGTAGCCGCCCCCGGCATCCAACGTCGCTGATCGCGCTCTCGTAACATCCGCCCTTCCGAGGCATAATGAGGGGTTGGCCCCGGCGACGCCCCTGGGGCCGTCCGGCCTGGCCGGGCGCGCCGTCAACAAACGGTCCAATCGGTGAGCCGCCCACCGATACCAAACGGAGCAAACGGTGCCGCTCCCGCCCACTACCACGCTTGAACCCGGCCCCCCCGCCCGGCATGATAACCCTCGCCCCCGGAGCCGCCGGCCTTGATCGACATGTGGACCATCGTCGGGCACACGAGCGTGCTGTTCGTCACGCTTGACTGCCTGCGCCTCGACGTCGCCCGGCACTGCCTGGCGGAAGGGCGTACGCCCAACCTCGCGGCCGCCCTCCCCGCCGGAGGGTGGGAGCCCCGCGAGACCCCCGGCACGTTCACGCTGCCGGCCCACCTGGCGTTCTTCCACGGCTTCCTGCCGACGCCGTTGACGCCCGGACCGCACCCGCGCCTGTTCGCCCTGGAGTTCGACGGCTCCCTGACGACCGCCCCGACGACGTTCGTCTTCCGCGGCGTGGACAACGTCCTCGCGGGCTTCCGCTCGCTCGGGTACCGAACGCTCTGCGTCGGCGGCGTCGGCTTCTTCAACAAGAAGAACCCGCTCGGCCACTTCCTCCCAGGCTTCTTCGACGAGAGCGTCTGGTCCCCTGCCCTGAGCGTCACGGCCCGCGACTCCACGGCCAACCAGGTCCGCGTCGCCACCGGCTGGCTGGAGACGCTTCGCGCCGACGAACTGGCCCTGCTGTTCGTCAACGTCAGCGCCACCCACCCGCCGCACGCCATGTACCTTCCCGGGGCGACTTCGGACTCCGTCGCCTCGCAATCCGCAGCGCTACAGTACGTCGATACGTGCCTGCCGCCGCTGTTCGCCGCGCTGCGGCGCCGCGGTCCGTGCTTCTGTCTGGTCATGGCCGACCACGGCGAGGCCCACGGCGAGGACGGCCGCTTCGGCCACCGCATCGCCCACCCGACCGTCACCACGGTGCCGTATGCTCACTTCGTCCTCGACTGACCCCCGTAGTTGGCTCCGGCAGCAGCTGCGCGATTGCGCCTACCCCGGGTACGTCTACGGCTACCCGCACAAGATGGCGTACCGCCCGCTTAACAAGCCGCGATCCCTCCGCGAGGTGTGGGCGGGCGAGGACCGCCGCAACCTCTACTGTTACGTCCACGTCCCATTCTGCAACCAGCGCTGTTCGTTCTGCAACCTGTTCACCTACGTCCCCGGCGGCGTCTCCCCAACGGTGACCTACCTCGACACGCTCGATCGTGAGATGGATGCCTACGCGGAGGCGCTAACTCCTTTTTCCTTCGCCCGCCTCTACCTCGGCGGCGGCACGCCGACGTACCTGACGACCGCCGAACTCCGCCGCCTCACCGCCGCGCTGCGATCCCGACTCGGCGTCCACGCCGACCGGGCGCACGGCTGCATCGAGTGCAGCCCCGAGACGCTTGACCAGGAGAAGGTCGAGGCGCTGCGCGAGCTGGGCTTCCGCCGCGTCAGCCTCGGGGTGCAGTCGTTCGTACCTGCTGAACTGCGGGCCGTCAACCGCCGCTTCGACTTCGCCCGGCACGCCCAGGCGATCCGCCTGCTCGGCCACGCCAGGTTCCCCGAGTTCAACCTCGACCTGATCTACGGGCTGCCCGGCCAGACGCTCGCCAGTTGGTCCCGGTCACTGGCGGGGGCCCTCGACACGCCGGCCACCAGCCTGTTCCTCTACCCGCTGTATGTGCGGCCGATGACCGGACTGGCGGCGCGCTCGTCCCTGGACGCGCCGCCCTCGCCGACCCCTCACGAGATGGCCGCGATGTACGACCATGCCGTCGAGAGGCTGGCCGCCTCCGGCTTCCGCCAGGTAACGATGCGACAGTTCCGCCGCGACAGCGCGACCGACGCCGGCGAGTACTGCTGCGCGCGCGACGGCATGGTCGGACTTGGTGCCGGCGCCCGCAGCTACACCGCCCGCCTACACTACTCGACGCCTTGGCGGATGGCCGCGAGAAACATCCGCGGGGTGGTCGAGCAGTACGAATCACACATGCGCACCGGTGACACCGAGGTGACACATGGCTTCGCCCTCGACGACGACGAGGGCCGACGCCGCTGGGTGATCCTCTCCCTGCTCTACGACGGCCTCGACCGTACCGAGTTCCAGCGCGCCTTCGACCAAGACGCGGGGGAGTTGTACGCCGACGTTTGGAGCGCCCTGCTTGACGAGGGCTGCGTCCGCGAGGAAGGCGCTGCCTTCCGGCTGACCCCGCGGGGCGTCCGCCACGCCGACGTGGTCGGACAGCTGTTCTTCTCCGGACGCGTCCGCGGCTTGATGGCGAGCTACGAGTACGACGAATGACCCTCCTCGTAATGTTCCGCAGCAGGCTGGAGTGGTGCAACTTCACCTGCGGCTACTGCCCGTGGAACGCGACGCTTCACCGCGTCGAGAATGGCGAGTTCCGCGCCGACGCCGAGCGCGTCCACCGCGTCATCGACCGCGTCGCCGCACTGCCCCGCCGCGTCGAGTTTTTCATCACGCCCAAGGCGGAGTACCTCGTCCTGCCACACTGGCGCGAGGCCGTCAGGCGGCTGCCGGCCCTGCCGCAGGTCGAGCGCGTGACAGTGCAGACCAACCTGTCGTTCGACCTCGAGGCGTTCCTCGCCTCAGTAGATCCGGCGAAGCTCGCGCTTGTGGACGACGTACCACCCCACCGAGGTGGACGACCGCGGCCTCGCCGACCTGGAGGCGAAGTGGCGATTACTGCTCGACCGCGGCGTTCCGTTCAGCGTCGGCGTCGTCGGCACGCGCGAGAACCTCGACGCCGCCGAGCGGCTGCGCGGGCGCCTCGACCGCCGCGTCTACGTCTGGATCAACGCCTATAAGCGAGAGGGAAACTATTACACTCTTCAAGACCGCCAACGGATCCGCGGCCTCGATCCGCTGTTCGACCGGAACGACCAGCACTACCCCAGCCTCGGCCGGCCCTGCACGGCGGGGCAGCGCGCCGTCTACCTCGACGACGAGGGCGACCTGCGCCGCTGCCTTTTCGTCGGCGAGGTGATCGGCAACCTGTTCCGCGACGGCTGGGCCGCGCTGCCCGCGCCTTTAGGATGCCCCGAGCGGACGTGCCACTGCTACGTCGGACACATGCACGTCGTCGAACTGGACTTCCGAGCCGTCTACGGCGATTACATCGCCGCGAGGATACCCCTTGAGTACCACGTCACTTCGCCGGCTTCTCGCCCTTGACGGCGCTGGCGGGCTGGAACGGCCCTCTCTCCCGGCCCGGCACCCAGGCGGCGATCGCGTTCAGTACGGCCTGGCGGAAGCCCTCCGGCTCGGGACAGCCGGCGAGGGTCATGACGACCTGCCCGTTGGACACCACCTCCAGCGTCCCCGCCAGGTAGAACGGATCGACGCCGTTGGCGTCGAGGCGGATGTCGTCGATGGCCGACAGGGGAACCTCCTGCACCAGGGTCGGCTTCCAGCCCTTGCGGACCATCAGCCGGCGGTTGGTCAGCGTGTAGCGCGTGCAGCCGATGAACGGCGCCAACTTAAGCTTGAACAGCCCCAGGAGGATGAGCCACCCGACCGGCAGCAGAACGATCGACTGCTGAAGCCGCTTCGCCAGCGTGGCCAGGCCGGCGTTGATGCCGAGCACCGTCCGCCACTCCTCGCGGATCCGCGCCTCGGCGACCTGCGGGGGCGTGAGGCCGGTGATCGCCTGCTGGGGTCGGGACTGGGTCATCGCTTGCGCCATGGCTCGCCGTTATTTGGGGAGGAGGGTTCCGCCGTCGATGCGAGGTCATTCCTACGGATAGCCCCCGGTTCGCCAAGGGGCCGCCGCTCACCGCCGCCCGGCTCGCTCGAAGAACCGGAACACCTCCGGCAGCGCCCGCTGCACGACGGTGAGGTGCTCGACGTCGGGGTAGCCTCGGAACACCGCCTCCTTCACCCCGGCCTTGACCAGCGCGGCGTGAAGGCCGCGCGCCCCGTCCAGCGCGAAATCGCGCTCGCCGCAGCCGACGAGGAAGGCGACGCTCTTGACCCCCTCCGTCGCCTTGAACCCCCCGCCGCCCCCCAGGGCCGCCACGGCGGCCGAACCGGTCGGGTTTCCGCCCGGCCGCCGCGACGGCCTGGGCGGCGCCCATCGAGTGGCCGACGAGGAACACCCGCCTCGTGTCCACCGGGTAGACCTTCGCCAGGGCATCGATGACCCGCACGACGTCCGGCCCGCCGCCGAACGACAGCAGCGGGCTGCGCGTCGCCACCAGCATCCAGCCGCGCTGGAGCGCACAGCCTCCCCGCCAGGCCGTCGCCGTAGCCGTCGAAGAACATGTTCTCGCTGCCACCGGCCCCGTGCATGGCCACGACCAGCGGCAGCGGCTTGCCGGCCTTCGCCTCCTCCGGCACCTGGACGCGGACGTGGTCGGTCGCCGCCCCGCTGACCAGCGACAGCCAGAACTGGCCGGGCCGCCCCGGGCCGTAGTACGGCTTGCCCCCTGCCAACTCCTCGGCCTCGGCGAGAAGTCTCGCGGCCGGGTAGTTCGTCTCCAGGGTGCGGCCGGCCTCGAGATCGGACAGCAGCGAAACCAGCCTCGCCAGCGTAGCGGCCTCGTGGCTGGTGGGCTTGTCCCCCTTACCTTCCTGGGTCGATTTCAGCTTGCCGAGCCGACGGGCAAGGTCCTCGGCAACCGACACGGTCTGCTCCCCGGTGGCCCGGGTGACGCCGCCCACAAGGAGTTCCGTCCGAAGCTGACAATCCCCCTCGGGGATCATTTTCAGGGACAGGAGATCGACGCCGGCAACGAGGAGAGGTCGGCGGAATCGCCGGCCACACGGACCTCATCCGAACCTTGCCTCCTCAACAAGGTGAGGCGAATCCTCACCTTTTCAGGCCGCCCGGCACTTACCTTGTAGAACGACTCGACCTTGACGGGCAAGGCCTCTGCCTTGACGTCGAGAAGGCGTTTTCCCGGTCTAACGACAAGCGACGCCGCCCAGGCCGCCTCCGACGGCGTCTCCGAGGCGAGCAACAGCCGGGCCCGGTCGAGCAGGCCGGCCGCGTCGCCGTGTCGGCCGCTGAAGAACGTCGGCGTCGCCGCGAGGGCGGGTCGAGGGCAGCTTCCGGACCTCGGCGGAGGTGTGCCTGTCGAGTTCGCGCTCAAAGAGCCGCAGGCGCTGCCCCAGCTCGAACCGCGACTCCTGGGCCGGCGAAGCGATCGGGGAAGCCAGCACGGCGAGGGCGGTCAGGTGCGACAGGCGCATGGCGGCGTCTCGGTGGCGGGCGCGTGCGACCTATCCTGCGCCGGCCCGCCCCAAAGATCAAGGCCGGGCCTGGTCGGTCGTCGGCAGGGCGCGTCGGAAGCGCGGCCGCTTCCACAGCCCCACCGCCGACTTCGCCGGGAACCCGTTCACGGTCAGGGTCCCGCCCTCCAGGCGGATCTCCAGCGTGTTGGACCTCTTCCACTGGTCGTCGAAGTGGTAGCGCCCGGTCAGGAAGTGGATGCGCTGGTTCGTGCTGCCGACCCAGCGTCGCTCGTGGTCCGGCCTTTCCCGGTCATAGGGGCCGTCCACGAGGATGTCGGTGTGCCGCGAGCAAGGCGTCGATGTCCGCGTCGTGCCGGCCGACCAGTTCCTCGACCGTGAAGCCCGAGAAGACCATGACGCTCAGCCCCCGCGCGCGGGCCTCCCGCGAGTGCCGCCGCCCCGGCCGCGTGGGCCGTCGGCTCGCCGCCCAGGAGAGTAATCCCCTCCACCCCGTCGGCGGCGTCGAGTTGGCGGAGCACCTCGGACAGGGGCGTCGCCTGGCCGCCCTCGAACGGCAGCATCTCCGGGTTGCAGCAGCCGGGGCAGCGCAGCGGACAGCCCTGGAACCACAAGGCGAAGCGCGGGCCGGGCCCCTCCGCCTCGGTGGCGGGCACGACCTGGGCGACCGACAGGGCGATGTCATCCGGCGCGGCCTGGTTCACGGCGACCTCCTTCAAGGGCCAGAGCCCAGCGCCATTATACCCCCTCAGCGGACGAGGACGCGCCCGGGGCCACCCTCCGCCCCTTCAATCTCGATGTCGCGGCGGAGGAACCACCGGATGACGGCCACGTTCGTCGTCAGGTGCAGGGTCACCTCGGTCGTGCGGTACTCCGACGGCCCCTCGGCCAGCGCCAGCGGCAGCACGAGCTGGTCGGCGCTGTGAGAATCGACCAGGGCCTCGCCGGCCCGAAGGTAGGCGACGGCCTGCTCTACGGCCTCCTGGGCGACCACCTCCGCCGGCTTGCCCCGCGCCCCCAGGGCGACAAAGACGGCGGGGACGGACTCGGTCTCGACGGTAAGGACCACCACCGAGCCAGGCCCGCCTTCCCAGGACTCCTCGCGGACCTTCAGGGTGAACCCCTCACGCTTGAGGAGCTGCTCCGCGCGCCGGGCCTGCCGCCGGGCGATACCAACGTCCAGGCCGGCCACGGCACTGAGCCCGTGGACGGTCACCGTACCGCGCTCGCCCAGCGTGACTCCCTGGGGCGACAGACAGGGCTGGATGAACGCCCGAATCACCCCGCCGCCGCGCGTAGGCGAAATCCGGGTCGCTCCAGCCGCAGGCCGATGCGCAGCCCCATCAACTCCAGGTAGCGCCGCCAGGTGCCGTCGAGGAAGTGGAAGGACGGGCTGGTCGTGACGTGGGTGCCGCCCACGAGGGTGACCTCCGACGGCTCCTCCCCCCGCAAGGCCAACGGCAGGTAGACGGTGTGCAACACCAGGCCGGTCGCGCCGGCGGTGCCAATCTCGAACCGATACGGGCCAGGCCGCACCCGGCCCGGGGCGAAGGACAGGTCGGTGCTGCCCAGCGAGGCGCCGCGCACGTCCGCGCCGCCGACCTCGGCCGCGGCGAGGACGCTCCGCAGGTGCTGCGCTTGCAGGCCGGGCTTCGGCCGCCGCGCCCGGACGTTCCGCAGGTGGAACGGCTGACCGGTCAGCAGCGACAGGGCCAGGCCGGTGCGGAGGATCTGGCCCCCGCCCTCGCCGTACGAGCCGTCCAGTTCGATCGTGGCGTCGCTCATGCCGCTCAGCAAAGCAACCGCTGCGCCAAAAGGCAACGGCTACCGCGCGCTACCGCGCGCCGTCCACACGGCCTGAAGCGCCAGCGGGGGCGACTGGGTCAGGTTCTCATCGACCGCCCGCGACGACAGCCTCGCGGCTCGGAGCACGAGCAGCTTCTGTGCCTTGCCGTCGGCGGTGAGGAAGTACGAGGCCCCCAGCGTGCCGGGGCGGTCGCAGCGCCCGCCGATCAAGACATACTCGTCGGCGTTGACGGGCAGTTCCCAGGCCAGGTGGGGAAACTCCTCCACGGGTTCCTTGGCCTCGACCGCCCAGCGAAGCGATCCGTCCGCGTCGCGAGCGACCTGCGGCTCGGCCTTCGCCTTGCCGTGACGGATGCGCGGCAAAAACCGCAAGCGAACGCCACCCTCGCCGGCGAGCGCCGGCGTCACCCCGAAGGAGCAGTTGGCGTCGGCCAGTTCGACCGGCTTACCCTGCCCCGCCTGGAACGACTGGAAGGCCAGCCTCGCCCGCGGCGGGCCGACCGGGAAGGGCGTCGGCTGGTCCGGCTCGGCGCGGAGCCGGCGCGGATCGGGGCAGGTGCGCGGCGACTTCAGCAGCGCCTGCAAGCGCGGCGGCAGCATCCCCCCGATCAGGCCGACGCGCAGGCCGTTCTCCTCCAACAGCGGCTTGACCTCGAGATCCACGCACTGCTCATTGCCGAGGTCCCACACGCCCTGGTTGAGGAAATCGTCACCGGCAGGCCGCTCGACCAGCGCCATGTCCAGGACGATGCCGTGCCCCCCCGGCGCCTCCGCGGCCCGCCGCGCGCCGCCCGCCGGCCCCCCTTCCGGGGCGGTCCCCTGGAAGCAGCAGCCGGCGGCCCCCGACGCAAGCGCGAGCACCACGGCCAACAACTGGCGCATGATGACCCATCCTTGCCCGATGAACCGGTTTTTGGTCTTGTGAGGGGGAGGGAAATACCGTCCGGGGCGGGCCCTGTCAAGGCGGGATTTTGACCCGCATCCCCGTGGGTTTTTCCTTCACCAGTTCACCGACGCGGTTTATAATGCATGGGTTGATGTGTCCGCGTGCCGGCCGGCCGGCCCCATCGACGTCGTCATATCATTACGGGGCGGCCTCGCTGCCGGGCGGATCTAAGCGAGGAGCGACAGCAGTATGAGTTTCAAGGCGAACGGGGAGCTGGTGCCGTCCGGCGGGGGCGACATCATTCCCCTCATCCGCGAGAAGCTGACCATGGGTCGGCGCGATTCGTGTGACATCCCGCTGCGTTACCCGAACATCTCGGGCGTCCACGCCGAGTTGAATTTCCGGAACGGGTACTGGTACGTCAAGGATTGCAACAGCACCAACGGCGTCAAGGTCAACGGCGTCCGAGTCCAGGAGAAAATGCTCCACCCCAAGGACCGGATCACGATCGGCAAGCGCGACTACTTCATCCGCTACGAGCTGCCCTCCGACATGGTCGGCAAGCTAGAGGAGTCGGCCGAAGAGGACGTCATGGCGACGTCGCTGTTGGAAAAGGCCGGCCTGGCCAAGCCGCGCCAGAACGACGAGCGCCGCGGTCGCGGGTTCGACCCCGCCGACTTCCTGCTCGCCGACGACTGAGCGTTACAGCTTTTCCACGACGCGGCGGACGAGGACGCGCAGCTTCCTCTCCGCCGCGTTTGCCGTGGCGATGATGTCCGGAAGGCTCACCGGCTCCAGTGCGTCCGCCAGACACATGTCGGTCACGATGGAAAGCCCCAGGCATCGAAGCCCCGAGTGGACCGCGACGATGATCTCCGGCACCGTGGACATGCCCACTGCGTCCGCCCCCATCTGCCGCAACACCCTGTACTCCGCCCGCGTCTCCAGGTTCGGCCCCGGCACCGCGACGAACACGCCCTGCTGGCAGGGGACCCTTTCCTCGCGGGCCACTTCGCGGGCCAGGCGCAATAAGCCCTTGTCGTAAGGCTCGCACATGTCGGGGAAGCGTGGGCCGAGGCGGTCGTCGTTGGGGCCTCGCAGCGGGTTCTCCATGAACAGGCCGATGTGGTCCTCGATCACCATGATGTCGCCCTTGCTGAACTGCGGGTTCAGCCCGCCGCTGGCGTTACTGATGATCAGGTTCGGGCAGCCCAGGGCCTTCATTACGCGCACGGGCAAGGTGATCTGCTGCGTGGAATAGCCCTCGTAGTAGTGAAACCGCCCCTCCATGGCGACGACCGTCTTGCCGGCGAGCTGGCCGCAGACGAGCTGGCCCTTGTGGCTGGGGGCGGTCGAGACGGGGAAGTGCGGCAGGTCGCCGTAGGGGAACACCGCCTCGGCCTGGATCTCCTCGACCAGTCCGCCCAGTCCGGTGCCGAGGATGATGCCGGCGACCGGCGCGCCGCCCCACTTCGCCCGGACGGCGGCCGTCGCCTCCTGGACCTGATCGAAAAGCTGAGTCATGAACGTCCCCCGCTCGGGCGATCGTCGATGTCCTATGAACACCCTCTCGCCCGGCCAGTACAATACCCCGGATGGCGAGACGATGTCCCCGGGGGCTGCGACCATGGCCGTCAACCTCACCCCGCAGTACCACGAAGCCGAGGCCGAGTACAGGCGTGCCCAGACCAACGAGGAGCGGCTGGCGTGCCTCCGCAAAATGTGGGTCGAGCTGCCCAAGCACAAGGCTAGCGAGAAGCTCCAGGCCGAGCTGAAGCGGAAGATCAGCGACCTCGCCGCCGAGGTCGAGCACGACCGCAAGCACCCGAAGAAGACCGGGGTCAGCTACAAGATCCCGCGCCAGGGGGCCGGCCAGGTGATCCTGGTCGGCGCGCCGAACGGCGGCAAGAGCCGCATTCTCACCCGGCTGACGCACGCCAAGCCGGAGGTCGCCCCGTACCCGTTCACGACGCGCGAGCCGTCCGCCGGCATGATGGACTGGGAGGACGTCCGCGTGCAGCTGGTCGATACCCCGCCGATCACCGCGGAGCACATGGAGAGCTACCTCTCCAGCATGACCCGCTCGGCCGACCTCGCCGTCCTGGTCATCGACCTGGCCGATGACGACTGCCCCTTCACGGCCGAGGCCGTGCTCGAGCGGTTGGCCCAGGTGAAAACGGTGCTGGTCGGCACGCTACCAACGGAGACCGAAGACCCAACGATCGCCCACGTCCGCACCCTGCTGGCCGCGAACAAGGTCGATGCCGAGGGGGCGGCGGAGCGGTTGGAGATCGTGAAGGAGGTCTTCGCGTCCCGGTTCCCGATCGTGACTCTGGACGCCGAGACCGGTAGGGGGTTGGAGGACCTGCGGAACGCGATCTACCGCTCGCTCAACGTGATCCGCGTTTACAGCAAGAAGCCCGGCAAGCCCGCCGACATGGCCGCCCCGTTCACCTGCCCCGCGGGCAGCACCCTGGCTGAGATGGCCGAGCTAGTCCACCGCGACTTCGCCGACAAGCTGAAGTCGGCCAAGATCTGGGGCACCGGCGTGCATCCCGGGCAGAGCATCACCCGCGACCACGTGCTGCACGACAAGGACGTCGTCGAACTGCACATGTGAGCGGCCCTGGAGGTCTGACCATGGCGCTTCGACCCTTCACGTTCTTCCTCCTCCTGCCCGGCGTTACCCTGGCCCAAACGCCTCCGGAGCGGAAGGCCACGGTCGCCTACCTCCGGTCATTCCAGACCGAGGAAGGCGGCTTCCGTCCCGTGCCGGAAGCCAAGGCGGCCACGCTGAGGGCCACGTCGAGCGGCCTTCGGGCCATCAGGTATTTCGGCGGCTCGGCCGGAAACCTCGCCGGCTGCAAGAAGTTCACCCTCTCCTGCCTCGACGGGAAGACCGGCGGCTTCGCCGACACCCCCGGCGGCAAACCGGACGTCGTCGTGACCGCGGTCGGACTGATGGCGCTGGTCGAGCTGAAGGTGCCGACCGATAAGTACGAGAAGGCAGCCATCGCCTACATGGCCGACAACGCCAAGCAGTTCGAGCAGGTGCGCATGGCCGCCGCCGGGCTGGAGGCGATCGGCCGGTCGTCGGAAAGGAACAAGGACTGGCTGGCTGAGTTGGCCTCCCCGGCGGAACTCCGACGGCACCTTCGGCAAGGGCAAGGCGCTGGTGCGGGACACGGAAGCGCCGTCGCCTGCGAGCTTCGGCTGGGCGGCGAGGTGAGCAACCCCGGGGCGGTGGTCAAGGCCCTCGACGCCGGCCAGCGCGACGACGGCGGCTTCGGCAAGGCCGACGTCGAGGGGTCGGACCTCGAGACAAGTTACCGCGTGATGCGTACTTACCACATGCTGAAGGCGAAGCCGAAGCGGGCCGGGGACCTCCGGGCATTCGTGGCGAAGTGCCGCAACGCCGACGGCGGCTACGGCGTCACGCCCGGGACGGCGTCGAGCCTCGGCGGGACCTACTTCGCCGGCATCATCCTGCACTGGCTCGGCGAGCGATGAGCGCCACGGCGTACATCGCGCTGGGCGGCAACGAGGGCGACCGCCACGAGTACATCGCTCGGGCGGTCGCCGCGGCAGCGCGACGCCGGGCGTCGTCGTCAGCCGGCGGTCGTCGCTCTACGAAACGAAGCCCGTCGGCGGGCCAGAGGCCAGGGCGACTACCTCAACGTGGTCGTGGAGGTCAGCACGACACTCGCGCCGGAGGACTTGCTCGACCAGCTCCAGAGAATCGAGGCCACGTTAGGCCGGGTCCGCACCGTGAAGGACGGCCCGCGAACGATCGACCTCGACTTGCTGCTTTACAACGAGACCGTCCTCGACTCCCCCCGCCTATCGCTACCGCACCCGCGCCTGCACGAACGGCTGTTCGTGCTCGAACCGCTCGCCGAGATCGCTCCTGGAGTGGTCCACCCCAGGCTGGACCTCACCGCCGCCGACCTGCGCGCACGTCTGCTCGGCGTCCGGCCGTCAGGGCCTACGCCGGGCCGCGAGCTGACCGGCCTGCGCGCCCTGGTCACCGGCTCGACGAGTGGCATCGGCCGGGCCATCGCGCTGGAATTGGCCGCCGCTGGCGCGAGGGTGATCGTCCACGGCCGGCGTTCCGAACAGGTCGCCAACGCGGTTGCCGACGAGGTCGAGCGACTGGCCGGGACCGAGTCCGCGCGGTGATGGCCGACCTGAGCGACCCGGCCGCGTGCGACCTCCTCGCCGAAAACGCCTGGCAGCTCTGGGGCGGGCTCGACCTCCTCGTCAACAACGCCGGGGCCGACACTCTCACCGGTGACGCCGCCCGGTGGTCGTTTGAGGAAAGCTAGAAGCCCTTCTCGCCGTAGACGTGAAGGCGACGATCCGGCTGAGCCGGGCCCTCGGCCGGCAGATGAAAGGAGCCGGAAGTGGCGCCATCATCAACGTCGGCTGGGACCAGGCCGAGACCGGAATGGAGGGCGACTCCGGTGAGCTGTTTGCCGCCGTGAAGGGCGCGGTGATGTGCTTCTCGCGCAGCCTGGCACTCTCCCTGGCCCCCGAGGTTCGTGTTCACTGCGTCGCCCCGGGGTGGATCAAGACCTCGTGGGGCGCAGGGGCTTCCCAGGCGTGGCAGGAGCGCGTGAAACGGGAGACGCCGCTGGGCGTGTGGGGCCGGCCGGAGGACGTGGCGGCGGCGGTGCGCTGGCTGGTGTCGCCGGCGGCTCGCTACATGTCCGGGCAGGTGGTGCGGGTGAACGGGGGGGCGGTGCGTTAGGACCCGGAGGTGGGGTCGAAGCGGTGGGCCAGGCGGCGGCTGTTGATGTCGAGCGCCTCGAGGATCTCGATGACGTGCTCCATCGAGATGCCCCAGGTGTGCGCCCAGCAGATGATGTCGAGGTTTTCTTGCCCGGACTTGAGGCGGTCGAGGATGCGGTCGAGCAGGAGGGTGTTGTCGTGAAAGCGGCGCTGGAGTAGGCCGAAGTCGCCGCGGTCCAGTTCGACCCAGAAGCGTTTGCCTTGCAGGTGCTCCAGCCAGCGCGCGCGGAGGTAACCCCACCAGTGGTTCTGGACCCAGCGGCGGATGGCGGCCTCGCCCAGGTCGTGGCCGGCCTTCTCACTCTCGATCCACTTGAACCGGAGAGCTTCCTGCTCGCCGTCGGCATATACGCTGGCAATATCCATGGGTCCGAAACCTCTCGGAACTCGCCGAGATCACGTCCGCCCGCCGTCGGGCCTCACCGCGACCCTCTTCTCCTTTTCCCGTGGCAGGTGCGTCCTATCTGCACGGCCTAATCCTACCGTGGTTTTCTCGGCCGTGCAAGTCGGGTGAGTCACCGCGCCAGGTAGCCCCCATCCACGACGAGCGTCTGGCCGGTGATATAACTGCCGGCGTCGCTGGCAAGTAGCAAGGCCGGGCCGACCAGTTCGATGGGGTCGCCCCAGCGGCCCATCGCGGTGCGGTCGGCGAACGCCTTCTTCTCGGCGTCGGACAGCAGCGAGCCTGGCAGCTCCGTGAGGAACGGCCCCGGCGCGATGCAGTTGACCGTGATGCCGAACTCGCCGAGGTCCAGGGCGCTGGCACGGGCCAGGCCGAGCAGCGCCGACTTCGTCGCCGAGTAGATGTTCCGCTTCTCCTTGGAGACGAAACCCATGACCGACGAGATGTGGATGACCCGCCCCCAGCGGCGCTTCTTCATGTCCGGAACGACGGCGCGCGTCAGGGCCATGACTGAGGACAGGTTCAGTTCCAGCACCTGGTCCCAGGTCTCGTCACGGATGGCGTCGATGGCCTCGGGCTTGTTCGTGCCGGCGTTGTTAACGAGGATATCAATGCGGCCCATGGCGC
Organism: Gemmataceae bacterium; assembly: GCA_046350195.1. Lineage (GTDB taxonomy): Bacteria > Planctomycetota > Planctomycetia > Gemmatales > Gemmataceae > CALDUY01. The sequence continues at coordinate 2,235 of JAXMAW010000050.1, read as the reverse complement.
GGAGGGTTGAGTCCGCGAGCCGGTCCGCCTCGCCACGTCGGCTGAGGTCGGAGACGAAATAGCGTCCCTTCCGCCCGGTGCCGCGCAGGACCTCGTCCAGGGCGGCTTTCAACTCGGCCTCGTGGCGGCTGGCGAGGACGACGTCGGCGCCGGCCTCGGCGAAGCCGCGGGCCATCGCCTTGCCAAGCCCCTTGCTGCCGCCGGTGACCAGCGCCACCTTGCCGGCCAGGCTGAAGATCGCAGGCACCATCGCGTCGCTCCTGGTAGGGCGTCCTTCGGTTTCGGTACAGTATAGAACCCTGTGAGCGGGTGTCGCCGAACGCCAACCCAGCGGCGAAGCCTGCCAGGTCCGGCCCGTTCCGCCCTGGCGGGAAAAAGTTGAAGGAATCCGGCCGCCGGGGGGAAGTATCAGATGACGACCGGAACCCGGGGACCGACATGACCGCGACCCGTTCGCTTTCCGCCTCCGTTCAGCTCTTTGGCCAGGCCTTGCTCGCCGCCGACGCCGGCTGCCCCGACGCGGAATTGGTCCGCCGGTTCGCCGAGTGGCGGGACGAGGGGGCCTTTGCCGCCCTCGTGCGGCGGCACGGTGCAGCCGTGTTCGGGGTTTGCAGGCGGGTGCTGCGGCACACGCAGGACGCCTTCCAGGCCACCTTCCTCGTCCTCGCCCGAAATGCAAGTTCGGTCCGCAGCGCCGGCGCGGTCGGGAACTGGCTGTACGGCGTCGCCTACAACGTGGCCCGGAAGGCCAGGGCGGCCCGCCATCGGCGCGAGGCCAAAGAGCAGGAGGCGGCGCGACGGCTACCTGATGCCCCGGCGCCCGACCCGGGCGACTGGCGGGACGTCCTGGACGCCGAGCTGTACGCGCTGCCGGAAAAGTACCGCACCCCCATCGTCCTGTGCGACCTCCTGGGCCTAACCACCGAAGGCGCCGCCGCCGAGGTCGGCTGTCCGCCCAAGACTCTGGGAACGAGGCTCGTTCGGGGTCGGGCGCGGTTGGCGGCGCGGCTCGCCCGGCGCGGGGTGACGCTCTCCGCCTGCGCGCTGGTGCTAGAACTTTCCAGGTCCGCGGCGGCCGCGGCGCCGCCGCGGTTGGCCACCCAGGCCGCCCTGGGGTTCGCAACTGGCTCGGTCGCGGGTGTTGCGCCGGCGGTCGCGGCCCTTACCGAAGGAGTGACGAACGTCATGCTGCTGAAGTCTTCCAAGTACGTCGCTGTGCTCGCTTGCGCTGCCCTTGCCCTGGGCGGGCTGACCCGCCACGCTGCCTCCGTGCAGGACAGCCCCGCCACGACCGGCCGCGCCGCCTCGAAGTCGCTGCCCGCCGCACCGAGGGAGGACCACAAGGCCGGCTTCCTTGACCACATGCACCGCATTGTTATCGCCCACCTGCACGCCCTGATCGGGATCTCACCAGGCGGACGGGAAGCCCTGGACGAGAAAAAGGAGGATACGGGGAAGGGCAAGAAGGAGCCGGTTCTCTCAGGCGCCTGGGTGCGGAAGGAGGGGGAGCTGAAGATCGAGTTCGCCGATAAGGATGCTCTGAAAATCTACCCCCACGGGGAGAACGAGGTGATCGTCATCACGTGCGAGTACACCGCCGGAAAGGACGGACGGGTCAAGGCCAAGGTCACCGCCCTGGAGGGGAAGGAGGGGGCGAAGGAGAAGGCCAAGGAGGTGATACCGGTGGGCCTCGAATTCAGCTTCCGGTGGAAGGCCAAGGGGGGCGCTGGAACGCTCACCGAGGTGAAAGGTGACAAGGCCGAACACCTGAAGGAGCACCTGGAAGGGGACTACACCGAGAAGAAGTAGGCACCCGCCCTGCCCCACTCCGACGAATCACCCCCGGCCAGGAAACATCGATCTCCTGGTGCTGAACGGCAGCACCAGGAGATACTCTTTCTTCATACCCCCTCGGCCGATCGCGGGTGCCCTTGCCTGAGCGGCCCGACGTGCCTACCTTGAAGTGCGGCGTGCCATCCGCGGATCACCGGGTTGGCCGCACCGCGTAACGACTTCCTCGGTGGTGGGATCATCACCCAGGAATCGGGAGACGGCCTTCAGCCGCCCACAGCCAAACGCGGTTTCGGTTGGGCAAGTGATGGCTGTCGGAGAGGTGACCGAGCGGCCGAAGGTGCAGCACTGGAAATGCTGTGTGGGGGAAACCTCACCGCGGGTTCGAATCCCGCCCTCTCCGCTGGACCGCCGTGCCGCGCGGGCCGCTGGCCTGCCGCGGGG
>JAXMAW010000049.1:0-55865 GCA_046350195.1 Gemmataceae bacterium | reverse complement strand
CGTCGCGTCCTGGGCGGAAGCGGAAGGCGAGGGAGTCGAACCCTCATCTCCTGGAGCCCAGGAGAGCCACCTTTCCAAGGTGGTCCGGCGAACCGATAGCCGGCTGCCATCCGAATCGAACAGCTCCTCCGGGAGGACTTGAACCTCCAACCTTCCGGTTAACAGCCGGCGGCTCCACCGTTGAGCTACAGAGGAATCGGCCCCGCGAGCCGCGCACGAAGTAAGCGGTACGGAAAGCCCGCTTACTTCGTGCGCGGCTCGTCTCACTCGTCGCCCGCCCCCATCCGGCTGACCTCGTCCTCGCCGGGCAGGCCGAAGCTGTACAGCGTGCCGGTGAACCGCTTGGGGAAGAACGCCTCCTTGGGGTCCAACGGCGAGAACAGCAGGTTGCCGCTGCCGACGTAGACCCGGCCGCGCGACACCGACGGCCCGCACCAGACCGGCCCCAGGTCGATCTCCCTCAGCACCCCCCCCGTGGACGTGTCCAGCGCCACCAGCTTGCCGCTGACGACCGCCGTGAAGTACGCCACCCCGTTGGCCAACGCCACCCCCGACGCCACCGGGTCGCCGACGTCCGTGAAGGCCGGCCTCTCCTTCGACCCGCCCACCCCCTTGACCTTCGGCCGCTCGTGCCGCCAGTTCTCCCTCGCCGCGTCCGGCGAGATCGACACCACCCGCCCGCCCAAGGGCGGGTGCGACCGCACCTTCGGATCGACCGACGTGCCCATCAGCGGCGAGTCGATCCCGTTGGTGAAGATCGCCTGGCCGTCGAAGGCGATGCCGGTCTGCAGTCCGCCGATCGGCCCCGGCAGCGCCAGCGTCCGGGGGTGCGCCTTCGCCGCCGCCGACGGCGGGCCCGTGTAAACGGGCGTGTTGGCCACCACCTTGCCCGTCCGGGCGTCCAGCACGTAGAACCCGCCGTTCTTGCACCCCGCCCCGACGACCCGCGTCGGCTTGCCGTCCACGCTGACCGTGTACGGCTTCGGCGTGTCGCCGATCGACTGGTCCTTGTACAGCCCCGTCTCGGCGTCGTAGGCCCGCATGGTGTAGTTCCACACGTCGCCCCGGTTGATCTGCGTCACCCACCGCTCCGCCCCCGTCGCCGCGTCCACGGCGATGACCGCGCAGGAGTGCTTGGTGTAAAGCCGCGGGTCGTCCCTCGTCGGCTGCCGCGGCGAGTTGTGCGTGTCGGTGCCGAAGTAGACCAGCCCCGTCTCGGGGTCGAACGACGGCGTGGACCACACCGAGCTGGTGGACGGCCCGTACTGGTACTCCCGCTCGCCCCAGGCGTCCTTGATCCTCACCGGCGGGTCGAGCTTCTGCGGCACCGGGCCGACGTCGTACTTCCACAGCACCTTCCCCGTGGCCGGCTCCAACGCCATCACGAACCCGCGCCCGGTGCAGGCGGCCGCCTTGCGGTCCAGCGGCACGCCGTGCTCGTAGGCCCCGCCGCCGACGATCAGCTTGCCGCCGGCCATGACCGGGGCGGCGAACAGGCAGTTCGACGGGTGCGCCCCCGGGAACGGCCTGGCCCGGGTGTCGAGCTTCCACCTCAGCTTGCCGTCCTTGCGGCCCAGCGCGAACAGGATGCCGCCGACGTCGGCGGCGTAGACCGTGTCGGCGGTGACCAGCGGCGAGGTCATGAACCCCGAGTCCGGCACCCCGTAGCCGCTCTTGACCTCCAACTTCCGCGCCTCGCCGTTCTTGAACGACCACTTCACCTTGCCGTCGGGCGTGAGCTTGTAGAACGTCGGCATCGTCGCGGTGCCGAAGTAGACGTGGCCGTTGACGACGACCGGCGTGCCGTGGATGGCCCCGACGACGGACAGCGACAGCGTCGGCGGGAACCGCCACTTCTCGACCAGCTTCCCGGCGTTGTCGCGGCCGAGCGTCTTCTCGGCCCGGTTGTGCCGGGTGCCGGCGAGGTCGTAGTTGTAGGTCGGCCAGTCGTGGCCGTCCGGCCCGGCGGCCGGCGTCAGCAGCGCCAGTAACACGATCGCCTGGTGCATCGTCGCTCCCCGTTGGTGTGGCCCGGGAGGGGTGTCTTCGCGCCCCGTCAGCATATCCCCTGCCGGGCTGTTCGCCAGCCGCTTTCCGGCCTTTCCCGGGACGATGACCTATGCTGAAGGCGGAGGGGCAACCGCCATGTCGCGCCGCCTGGGTTGGATGACCGCCGCGCTCGTCGTCGCGCTGGGGCTACAGCTGTACTCGACCGGGGCCAAGGCGCCCCAGTTGCCGCTGCACGACTACGTCGAGTACTGGGCCGCCGGCCGGCTGCTGGCGCGCGGCGACAACCCCTACGACAAGGCGCTGATCGACCAGCTGGAGCGCGAGGCCGGCCGCGACGACGACCCCATCCTGATGTGGAACCCGCCCTGGGCGCTGCCGCTGGTGCTGCCGCTGGGCGGGCTGGACGCCCGCACCGGCCACCTGGCCTGGCTGGGCGCCCACCTCCTCGCCCTGGTCGCCTCGGCCGAACTCCTGTGGCGGGTCTACGGCGGCCGCGACGAGCTGCGCTTCCTCGCCCCGGTGGTCGCCCTGACGTTCGTGCCGGCGCTCAGTGCCCTCATCGTCGGGCAGATCTCGCCCCTGATGCTCCTCGGGGCCGCGGGGTTCTTGTGGTTCGTCCGCCAGGGCCGCGACCTGGAGGCCGGCGTCGCCGTGACCCTGCTGGCCGTCAAGCCGCACATGGCCTACCTGTTCTGGGTGGCACTGCTCGTCTGGGCGGTCGGCTCCGGGCGCTGGCGGCTTCTGGCGGCGGGGGCGCTGGCCGGCGTGGCGCTGACTGCCACGGCGGCGGCGTTCCGGCCGTCAATCCTCGCCGACTACTGGGCCACCGCCCGCCAGACGCCGGCGGAGTACGCCTCGCCGACGCCGGGCTTCCTCCTCCGCTGGGCGCTGGGCTCGCCGGCGTTCGGCTGGCAGTTCGTGCCGCTGGCCCCCGGCCTGGCGTGGCTGGCCTGGTACGGTTGGCGGTACCGCTCCGACTGGGACTGGCCGCGCCGCCTGCCGATGCTGCTGCTCGTCTCCGCGCTGACGGCGGCCTACGGGGCCTGGCTGTTCGACCTCGTCCTTCTGCTGGTCCCGGTCCTCGACGTCGCCGCCCGGCTCAGCCGCGAAGGGCCGAACGCCCGGCGCTGGGTCGCCGCCGGCGCTCACCTCGCGATCCTGGCGGCGGGGCTGACACTCATGCTGGGGCCGTTCCAGGTTCAGTACCTGCACTACATTTGGATTACGCCGGCGGTCCTCGTCGCCTACCTCGCCCTGACCCGGGAGGAAGAGAAGGAACCATCGCGCCCGGCGGCATCCCCCGCAGCCTCCGGCTGACCGCGCGGCGGGCGCCCTCTGGAATCCGCCCCCGCGGCGGGGGTAAAATGACCCAGGAGGCCGGACCGGAACCTACCGGTGCGAGTGGTGTTTAACACGAGATGCCCCCGGGGAGTTGCCGCCCCGGCGGGCCGGAACCGAGGAGAGTCAACCATGCGCCGCCGAGCCTTCGGGGCCGGCCTGCTTGCGGCCGCGTCCGTTCTCGCCCTTCCCGTCGCCGATTCGCCCGCCCAGAACAATAAGAAGGACGACCCCGACCGGGCGAAGGCCAAGACGGTCGATTCGGCCAGGCTCGCCCCCGGCGAGTACGCCGGCACCCTGGCCAGCGTGCCGGGGACCGACCGCACCTTCGTCCTGGAGCTGCAGTCGCGCTCGGCCGTGCCGACCGGCATCCGCGGCGGCGGCCGGGGCCGGCCGGCGACGATCAGCTACAAGACCAACGTCGCGCGGACCGAGGTCGAGTTCCAGGCGGCCGAGAAGGTCCGCGTCCGCACCCTGAAGCTGCCCGAGCAGTTCGACGAGAAGGGCAACGTCAAGAAGTACACCTCCGCCCAGCTCGGCGAGCTGCGCGGCAAGGACAGCCGCGGCCTGCCCGGCTACGAGTCGTCGCTGGACAGGCTGGAGGCCGGCATGAAGGTGAGCGTTCGCCTCTCCGCCGCCCCGGCGCGGCCCGCCGGCCCGAAGGGCAAGGACGGCGAAGCCTCGGCCGAGAAGAAGATGCAGGTCAGGCTGATCGTCATCCTCACCGAGCCCACCTCGGGGGGCGCGCCGACGCCCAGGGACAAGAAGAAGTAGCGCGCCCCCGCTCGCCTTTCCGCCGGCCGCGGCGGCGTGGTATCATGGACCGCCATGACGCGCCGCCTCCCCGTCCCGCTGGCCTGGCTCAACCTCACCCACAGCCGCCTCCGCGTGGTGCTGTTCTGCGCCGGCATCGGCTTCGCCGTCCTGCTCATGTTCCTCCAGTTCGGCTGCCGCAAGGCCCTGCTCGACGCCAACGTCCTGCTGCTGGAGAGGCTCCGCGACCCCCTGGTCGTCGTCAGCCGGCGGCAGACGACCATCCTGCTGCGGAGCACCTTCCCGCGCGACCTGCTCCAGCGCGCCCTCGGCGTCGAGGGCGTCGCCTCGGTCCAGCCGGTCTACCTCGAGTACGCCACCTCGTTCCTCCGCAACGCCGAGCCCGACCCCGCCAAGCGCGACCCGTCCCAGGTCATCCGCGTCGTCGGCCTCGACCCCGACGCCTACGTCCTCGACTTCCCCCAACTGAACCCCGCCGGCCCCGACTCCCTCACCCAGGCCCTGCACCTGTCCGGCCGGGCGCTCTTCGACTCCAAGGCCAAGCACAAGGCCGGCGCCCCCAGCGGCACCAGCGTCTACGGCCCGGTCCGGCCGGGCACCCAGACCGACCTGGCCGGCCAGCGGATCGTCGTCGTCGGGCTGGTCGAGCTGGGCATCGACTTCGGCACCGACGGCACCCTGATCGTCGGCCTGGACACGTTCCGCCAGGTCCTCCGCTCGTCCCCCTACGGCCCGACGATGAACGACGTCGATCTCGGCATGGTCCGCCTCGCCCCCGGCGCCGACCCGGCCCGCGTCCAGCGATCCCTGGCGGAGCTGTACGGCGACGACGGCGAGGTCGAGGTGCTGACCAGGGAGCAGCTCATGGGCCGCGAGCAGCGGTTCTGGCTGAACAACACCCCCATCGGGGCCGTGTTCAACTTCGGCATGTTCATGGGCTTCCTCGTCGGCCTGGTCATCTGCTACCAGATCCTGTCCACCGACATCCGCGACAACCTCTCCGCCTACGCCACCCTGCGGGCGATCGGCTACCCCAACGCCTTTCTGGCCCGCGTCGTGTTCGAGGAGTCGATGCTGCTGGCCGTGATGGGGTTCGTGCCGGGCACGCTGGTCAGCTGGGGGCTCTACCTGCTGCTGGAGCAGTGGACCGACCTGCCGCTGCGGATGACGCCAGCCCGGGCGTCGTTCATCTTCGCGCTGACGGTGGTGATGTGCGTCGCCTCGGGCCTGCTCGCCGTCCGCCAGGCGACCCAGGCCGACCCGGCGGAGGTGTTCTGACCATGCCCGACGCCCCGTCGTCCTCTCTACCGCCCCCCGGCGAGCCGGTCATGCGCCTCCGGCACGTCAACCACTACTTCGTCAAGGGGGAGACGCGCACCCAGGTGCTGATCGACGTCAACCTGGAGGTGATGCCCGGTGAGCTGGTCATCCTCTCCGGGCCGTCCGGCTGCGGCAAGACGACGCTGCTGACCCTGCTGGGCGGCCTCAGGACGCTGGAGGAGGGCGAGATCGACATCTGGGACCCGCACCGGCGGGAGTACCGCTCCCTGCGCGGCATGGCCGAGCCGGAACTGGTCGAGGTGCGCCGGTCGATCGGGTTCATCTTCCAGCGGCACAACCTGCTGGAGGCGCTGACGGCGATGCAGAACGTGCGGATGGCCCAGAGGCTGGGGCCGGGGGACGCCGACCCGGACGACGACGCCCGGCGGATGCTGACCTACCTGGGACTGGAACGGGCGATCCACGAGAAGCCGCGCAAGCTCTCCGGCGGCATGTGCCAGCGCGTCGCCGTCGCCCGGGCGCTGATCAACCGGCCGCGGCTGGTCCTGGCCGACGAGCCGACCGCGGCGCTGGACAAGACCTCGAGCAGCCTGGTCGTGACGCTGTTGCGGCAGCTGTCGCGGGAGGCCCCGGTCTCCGGCGACATCCCGGCGGCCCAGGCCGCCCTGCTGCCGCGGCTGGCGACCCGGCGGGGCTGCACCAGCCTGATCGTCACCCACCAGCTGGAGATCTCCCGCGAGGCCGACCGCATCGTCGAGATGGAGTACGGCCGGATCATCAACAACGTCATCGTGGCGGAGCGGATGTTCCTGTACAACGGGCTGCGCGGCAGCCCGGCGTTCGCGGTGTTCCTGCCGGAGGAGCTGTACAAGCTGGCCGACAGCATGTCGGTCGGCGTGCACCTGGACCAGCCGGTGCTGACCCCGCCGCCCGACGCCAAGGGCGAGGTGGAGACGTTCCCGGCCGGGGCGGTCATCCTCCGCCAGGGCGAGCACCTCAACGAGCAGAGCAAGTACTACCTGATCCGCTCCGGCCGGGTGGAGGTGCGCAAGGCCGACGACGCCGGCCACGAGCGGACGGTCAACCGGCTCGGCCGGGGCGACTCGTTCGGCGACGTGGCGATGGTCAAGGCGCTGATCGACACCGACGTGCCGCGCAACGCCTCGATCGTGGCGGCCGAGCCGACCACGCTTTACACGCTGACCTTGGCCAAGCTGCGCGGCCTGGTGAGGGAGTGGGGCCACAGCGTGGTGCGCGGCGGCACGCCGCTGCTGGAGAGCGTCAAGCAGTTCATCTACCGCGTCGAGGTGTTCACCGGCCGCGAGCAGGCCGCCCCCGGCGCCGGCGAGCCGCGCCCCGGCTAGCCTCGGGGGGCCGTCCCTCCGAACGCCGCCGCCTGCTATACTGACACAACAGCCTACCTGACCCCCCCGCCCGGAGCCTTCCCACCGATGCACCCGCGTTCGTCGATCCTCCTCGCGCTCGTCCTGGCCTCGATGACTCGCGCCGCCGACTGGCCGCAGTGGCGCGGCCCCGACCGCACCGGCCTCTCCGGCGAGACCGGCCTGTTAAAGGCCTGGCCCAAGGAAGGCCCCCGGCTCGCCTGGAAGGTCACCGGCCTGGGCGGCGGCTTCTCGACCCCGTCGTTCGCCGGCGGCCGCATCTATCTCATGGGCGCCAAGGGGCTGCCCGAGGAGAGCCGCGCCCAGGCCGGCTACCCCGAGGCGGTCCTCTGCCTCGACGAGAAGGACGGCAAGGAAGTCTGGGCGACCGAGATCGGCACGACGGCGGGCGGCCACCCCGGCCCGCGCTCGACGCCGACGATCGACGGCGACCGGGCCTACGCCGTCAGCTCCAACGGCGTCCTCGCCTGCCTCGACGCCGGCACCGGCAAGCTGCTCTGGAAGAAGAGCCTGCCGAAGGAGTTCGGCGGCCGGCCCGGCAGTTGGATGTACGCCGAGTCGCCGCTAATCGACGGCGACCGGGTCGTCTGCACCCCCGGCGGCGACAAGGCCACGCTCGTCGCCCTGGACAAGAAGACCGGCGCCGAGGTTTGGCGGTCGTCGGTCACCGGCCTGTCCGGCGGCAAGCGCTCCTACAACGTGGCGGCCTACTCCTCGGTCCTGGCCGTGGTGTCGGGCGGCGTGAAGCAGTACGTCCAGTTCCTCTCCGGCGGCGTCGTCGGCGTGGACGCCCGGACCGGCCAGCTCCTCTGGCACTACGACCGGCCGGCCAACGGCACCGCCAACTGCTCGACCCCCCTGTTCAAGGACGACTCGGTCTTCGCCGCCTCGGCCTACCGCACCGGCGGCGGCCGGGCGAGGCTCGTCAAGGACGGCGACGGCTTCAAGGCCGAGGAGGCCTACTTCGTCGAGAAGATGCAGAACCACCACGGCGGCATGGTGCTGCTGGGCGACCACGTCTTCGGCGCCGGCAACTCCGCGCTGCTGTGCCTGGAGTTCGCCTCCGGCAAGGAGGTCGGCAGCGCACGGGCCGCCGGCAAGGGCTCGGTCACCTACGCAGACGGCCACCTGTACCACCGCGGCGAGGACGGCACGGTCTGCCTGGTCGAGGCGACGCCGGCGCTGAAGGAGCGGGGCCGGTTCAAGCAGCCCGGCCGCAGCGCCCGGCCGGCGTGGGCGCACCCGGTAATCGTCAACGGCAAGCTCTACCTCCGCGACTGGGACGCGCTGTTCTGCTACGACGTCAAGCCGTAGCCGGCCGGCGCGAGCGCCGCGGCCTGCGGATTCGCGCTCTCGGGGGTGGACCTGTTCGGCATAATAGCAAACAGGACGCCAACCGAGGGGGCGTGAGATGGCGCCGAGACCCGACGATCCGACCCAGGCACCCGACAGCGACTTCCCGCTGCCGCAGGTGACCGTCCCCGCCGACCCCACGTTCCTCGCCGATAGCCCCCTCCCGCCGGCCGGCGACGCCGACCCGGAGTTCTTCACCCCCGACACGCTCCTGCCGGAAGACGGGCCGACGCCGCTGGACCGCCGCCGCGCCGCCGAACTCGTGCCGGGCTACGAGATTCTGCAAGAGCTGGGCCGGGGCGGCATGGGCATCGTCTACAAGGCCAAGCAGCTCGGGCTGAAGCGCGTCGTCGCCCTGAAGATGATCCTCGCCGGCGCCCACGCCGGCCCGGAGGAGCGGGCCCGCTTCCTCCAGGAGGCGGAGGCGATCGCCCGGCTGGCGCACCCGAACATCGTCGGCGTCTACGAGGTCAGCCAGCACGCCGGCCAGCCGTACTTCTCGCTGGAGTTCTGCCCCGGCGGGTCGCTGGCGGAGCACCTCACCGGCACGCCGCTGCCGCCCCGGCTGGCCGCCCGGCTGACCCTCCCGCTGGCCCGCGCCGTGCAGCACGCCCACGACCACGGCATCGTCCACCGCGACCTGAAGCCGGGCAACATCCTCCTCTCCTTGCAGGACGGGGAAAACCGAACGCAGATCGAGAAGGCGGCGAAGGGCGATTCCGGCCAGGCGGCCTTCTTCATCCTGTACTCCGCCATTCCCAAGGTGACCGACTTCGGCCTGGCCAAGCGGCTCGACGGCGACAGCCGCACCCGCGACGGCGACGTCATGGGGACGCCGTCGTACATGGCCCCCGAGCAGGCCGCCGGCAAGGTCCACCAGATCGGCCCGCACTCGGACACCTACGCGCTGGGGGCGATCCTCTACGAGCTGCTCACCGGCCGCCCGCCGTTCGTCGCCTCGTCGCCGATGGAGACCGTCTTCCAGGTCATCACCCGCGACCCGGTCCCGGTGCGGGCCTTGCAGCCGAAGACGCCCCGCGACCTGGAAACGGTAGCGCTGAAGTGCTTGCAGAAGGAGCCCCACAAGCGCTACGCCAGCGCCGCGGCCCTGGCCGACGACCTCCAGCGCTACCTCGACGGCCAGCCGATCCTCGCCCGGCCCGTCGGGCCTCTGGAGAGCGCCTGGCGCTGGACGCGGCGGCACCCGGCGCAGGCGGCGCTGGTGGCCGTCCTGATGCTGGCCGGCGCCGGCGGCGTCGCCGGCTGGGCGTGGTTCACCCAGCAGCTCCGCGTCGAGAAGCGGCTGGCCAACGACAAGGCCGCCGAGGCCGAGGAGGCGCGCGGGCAGGCCGTCTCCAGCCAGCGCGAGGCCGAGGCGAGCGAGCGGCTGGCCAAGGACAACGAGGTCCTCGCCGAGGCGCGCTTCCTCAAGATGCTCGAGGTGGCCGACCGCTACTTCACCGAGGTCAGCGAGAGTACCCTGCTGCACGAGCCGGGCATGCAGCCGCTCCGCGAGCGCCTGCTGAGCCAGGCCCGCGACTTCTACGCCGGGTTCGTCCGGGACCGGCCCAACGACCCGCGGCTGGAGGGCGAGCTGGCCCGCAGCGTGTACCGGCTCGGCGGCATCGACGCCGAGCTGGCCCGGTACGACGACGCCGTGGCCCACTTCGCCGACGCCCGGGCCCGGTTCGACCGCCTGCTGCAAGGCCGCTCCGCCGACGGCAGGCTCCGCGAGACGCGCGCCCGGCTGCTGAACGACCTCGGCCGGTCCCACCTGCGGCGGTCCCGGTACGACGAGGCGACGGCGGCGTACCGGGACGCGCTGGTCGCCTGGGAGCGGTTCGACCGCGACACGTCCGGCTCGCGGGCCGCCAGGGAAGGGCTGGGTCACTGCCTGCTCGGCCTGGGCAACGTCGGGCTGAAGCAGGGGCGCCGCGACGAGGCGCTGGGGCACTACCAGCGGTCGCTCGCCCTCCGCCGCGAGCTGGTCTCGGCCGACCCCGACAACGAGGGCTACCGGCGCGAACTGGGGGTCACCTGGCAAAACCAGGCCGCACTGCTCACCGACATGGGCCGCAAGGCGGACGCCGCCGAGGCGCGGCGGCAGGCGCTGGCGACGTTCCGCCAGCTCGTGACGGCCTACCCGTCGCGTGGCCGCTACCAGGAAGACCTCGGCCGGGAGTGCTACAACGAGGGCCACCTGCTGATGATGCGCAAGGAGTTCGAGCCCGCCGCCGGGCACTACGCCGAGGCCGTGGGGTGCTTCGAGCACCTGGTCGCCGCCCACCCGGCCGTGCCACACTACCGGAACCGGCTGGGCGACGCGCTGTGGAACCGGGCCCTCTGCCTGGACGAGCTCAAGAGCGCCACCGTGGCCGAGGCGGAGTACGGCAAGGCCCGCGAGGTTCGCCGCCAGCTGGCGGCGTCCCAGCCGGCCGTGCCGGGGTACCAGGAGGCCTACGTCCAGTGCCTTCGCCGCGACGGCGACCGGGCGGACGCCCGCGGCAACAAGAAGGCCGCCGCCGAGGCGTTCCGGCAGGGGCGGCAGTGGCTGGAGAAGTCGCCGCCGAGCCCGGAGGGCCGGCTGCTGCTGGCCGTGCTGCTGCTCCGATCGGCCGAGGTCGCCGAGGACGGGCCGAAGGCCGCCCGGTTCCTCGACCAGGCGCTCATGGAGGTCCGGGCGCTGGCGCGGCAGCGGCAGGTCGTCGAGCGGGCGGCCAAGGTGGAACGCCTGATCCTGCGGGAGCGGGCGAAGGGGGCGGCGGGCGGGCGGTGAGCGCGGGGGGGCGGGCGATGGACGCGGATCACCTACAGGCCAGCGCGCAGCGCGACCAGCTCTGGGCCAGCCTCCGGGCGCTTTTGCCAGAGATCGAGGCGATGGCGGAGGGCGCGTTCACGGGGGCGGAGCGGGAGCGGCAGGTCGCCCAGCTGCTCGCCCGGATCACCGTCGCCGAGCTGCGCTTCCGCGCGGGCGAGTCGGCGGACTAGGCCGTCACTCGCCGACGTAGGGGAGCAGGGCCATGAAGCGGGCGCGCTTGACGGCGTCCTTGACGGCCCGCTGGAAGGCGGCGCACGTGCCGGACCGCTTGCGGCTCATCATCTTGCCCTGGCTATTGCACAACTTCTTCAGCGTCGGCACGTCCTTGTAGTCCACGAACGCCGGCCTCGGGCACCCGTCGTTCGTGCAGAACCGGCACCGGTTCTTCCTCCCCCTGCCTAGCTTCTTTCGGACCATGCCGTCCCCCGCCGTTGTTGCCCTGGGGTCCTGGGAAAGAGAGTAGCCTATGGGCGGGGCCGTCCGGCGTCTCGCCGAATCCGTCCCGGCGTCCCGCCCGCCTTCCGGCGTACAGGGCAAGAAGGAGCGGGGCCGGCCTGCGAGAAAGGGCTTTGCCATCGCCCCATTAGCACTTTCAGGCCGGTTCCTGGTTACCCTCGCCATTCCTAACCCGAACTCGCAATTACCCGTCTTCCACCGCCCGGGCCTGTGGTCGCGATGCCGAGAGTGGCCAGTCGGCCATCCGTCGCTCCCTGCGCACTCAAGACAATTCAACCGGCCGAAGGGCGGTGCGCCACCGGGCGCTTGAATAAGAGGGCGGCCGGGGTTCGATACGCCAAGGCCCAGACGGGGGACTGCCGATGGGACACGTCAAGTCCATCGGCACCCCTCCGACCGCTCGGGCGTACGTCACACCTGGCACCCCTTCTCACCGCATGGGCGGTCCCCGCGCCGTCGTCCGTTACCGACGCCTGGTCGTCGTCGGACGTGACCTCGAACCCCTCGGCCGTGACCGCGGAGCCGGGGTGGGGGCGGCTCAACGTCAACGGGCCCGACCAACTCGCCCCGCCGTCCCGGTTGCCCCGGTGGCACATCTGGTAGCGGCTGCCGGACCGCTCCATCCAAACGGCGTGGACCGGCCGGTCGATGTCCTTGGCGACCCGGACGAGCGTGGGCCAGGTGCCCCCCCGTCCCGGGACCGGCGGTAACCGCACGGGGCGCCGGATCGCCTTCCTTCGGTAGGGGCTGGGCGCCGAGCATGCCCCGTAGGGCGGGGGTTCCCTGGCCGACTTACTCGCAGCCGAACCACTCGCAGGTGATGATCGGCGTCTCCTTGGTGGGGATCGGCGGGGTGGGACACGGCGGGGGCGTGACCACCAGCTTGACGCACCCCTCGGCCGTCCCGCCGAGGCCGTCGCTGGCCGTGTAGGTGAAGCTGTCCTCACCGACGTAGTCCTTCGGCGGCGTGTAGATCAGTCGGTTGGCGTTCGCCGGGTCGCGCTTGACCTGGCCGCCGTGGGCCGTCGTCGCCACGAAGTTCGACACCTTCAGCGCGTCGCCGTCGGCGTCCTTGTCGTTGGCCAGCACGCTGACCGCCACCGCCTGGTTGACCTTGGTGCCGGCGGCGTCGGCGGCCGCGACGGGCGGCTTGTTGCCGTACTCGACGACCACCGTCGCCGTGGCCGTGGCACCCTTGGCGTCGCGGACGGTGTAGGTGAACCGGTCGGTGCCGACGAACGCCCGGCCCGGCGTGTAGACGGCCTTGCCGTTCTCGATCTTGACGGTGCCCTTGGCCGGCTGCGTCACCGCGGTGAGCGTCAGAGCGTCGCCGTCGGGGTCCTTGTCGTTGCCCAGCACGTTGACCGTGACGGCCTTGCCGGCGTGGGCGGCCACCTTGTCGTCGGCGGCGACGGGGGGCCGGTTCGCCGTGGAAGGCTGGCCCGTGGGGCCATCGACCTTCACCTTGACCGGGGCCGTCGCGGTCTTGCCGCCGGCGTCGCGGACGGTGTAGGTGAAGCAGTCCTCGCCGGCGAACCCGGCCTGCGGGGTGTAGGTGACGACGCCCGGTTTCGCCGGGTCGAGGGTGACGGTGCCCTTGGCCGCCGGCCCGACGCAGACCAGCGTCAGCGGGCCGCCCTCGGGGTCCTTGTCGTTGGTCAGGACGCTGATCGAGACCGCCTTGCCCGTCGGGGTCGTGGCCTGGTCGGCGACGGCGACGGGGGGCTTGTTGACGTCACACCCGCACCTGTCCCCGCCGACAAGGAGCTTGGTCAGCAGCTGGCCGATGGCCTTGCCGGACTTGCCAGCCGTACTCGTCTCGACCTGGACAGCCGCGGATTGGCCCGAGCTGCCCAGGAGGGCCTGAACGCCCAGCGCGAGGGCCGACTTGCCGGCCGGGGAGCCCGACAGCAGGACGCGGCCTTCCAGCGCTTCCAGGCGGGGCGAGCCGGAGCGCGGGCGGGACGTGGGGTACATGGGGAACCTCCGCGAGACGGGGGACGGGAAGGGAGAGGTCCAGCCGGGTGCCAGCTCGGAAGGGCCACCCTCCGATATCACATTGGACTGACGCGCCGCAAGCCGACCTCGGCGCCCGAATCCGGCGGGCTCGGATTGTCGATGGGGGCCGCATCCCTAGCATCTCCCTGGCTCACCCGCCGGCCCGTCCCGCGGACCGGGAACTCACCACCCCTCCCTGACCGATCACGCGCATGAGCATCCCCAACGCCGCCCCCGCCGCCCCCATCGCCCCGACCGGCTGGGGCACGCTGCGGCTGCTCACCAGGTACCACTGGTTCGTCTTCGTCGTCGCCGCGCTGGGCTGGCTGGCCGACTGCATGGACCAGCAGCTGTTCAACCTGGCGCGGGTGTCGGCGGTGACGGAGCTGCTGAAAAAAGAGATCAGCGACCCCGACCGGCTGTCCGCCGCCATCAAGGACTGGGCCAGCTACTCGACGTCGATCTTCCTCATGGGCTGGGCGACCGGCGGCATCGCGTTCGGCATCCTCGGCGACCGCTGGGGCCGGGTCAAGACGATGCTTCTGACGATCCTCCTGTACTCGGTCTTCACGGGCCTGAGCGCGCTGTCGGTCCACGTGTGGGACTTCGCCTTCTACCGCTTCCTCACCGGCCTGGGCGTCGGCGGCGAGTTCGCCGTCGGCGTGGCGCTGCTGGCCGAGACGATGCCGGCGGCCGCCCGGCCGTTCACCCTCGGTCTGCTCCAGGCGTTCTCGGCGATCGGAAACGTGACGGCGGCGCTGTTGTTCATGCTGACGGGACACCTGGAAGCCCAGGGGTTCTTCAAGGACCTGTATCTGTTCGGGCTCGGCCCGATCACCCCGTGGCGGCTGCTGTTCGTCGTCGGCACGCTGCCGGCGGTGATCGCCCTGTTCGTCCGCCGCCGGCTCCAGGAGCCGGAGGCGTGGCGGCGGCAGGCCGAGGCCGGCGTGACCAAGAAGCTCGGCTCCTACGCCGAGATGCTCGGCCAGTCGCCGTGGCGGCGGCACGCCCTGGCGGGGCTGGCGCTGGCGTTCTCCGGCGTGGTCGGCCTGTGGGCGATCGGCTTTTTCAGCGTCGATTTGCAGCAGTACGTCTTCAAGGACCGCCTCGTCCGCGAGCACTTCCACATCGCCCAGGGCGAGAAGCTGACGCCGAAGCAGCTGGACGACTACCTGAAGCAGGCGCCGGAGTTGGCCGGCGACATCAAGTTCTACGCCGGCGTCACGTCGCTGGTGCTCCAGCTGGGGGCGTTCTGCGGCATGTTCGCCTTCAGCACGGTCACCAGCGTCACCGGCCGCAAGGTCGCCTTCGCCATCTCGCTGGTGCTGGCGGCGGCCAGCACGGCGCTGGTGTTCCTGCGGCTGAACTCGGTGACCGACATCCTGTGGATGGTGCCGCTGATGGGCTTCTGCCAGCTGGCGCTATTCGGCGGCTACGCCATCTACTTCCCCGAGCTGTTCCCGACGCGGCTACGAAGTACGGGCACGTCGTTCTGCTACAACGTCGGCCGGTTCGTGGCGGCGATCGGGCCGGTGCTGCTGGCGAAGCTGACGACCGACGTGTTCGCCGGCTACCAGAGCGTCGATCCGGCGTTGCCGTTCCGCTACGCCGGGCTGACGATGTGCTCGGTGTTCGGCGTCGGGCTGGTGGCGCTGTTGTTCCTGCCGGAGACGAAGGGCAAGCCGTTGCCGGAGTGAGGGCCAAGGGATGGCGCGCCGTGCCGACGGAACGGGTCGGCAGGCAGGCGGCTTCAGAGACCGTCAGGGAGCGGGGTATCGCTTCCCCGCTCCCTGACGGTCGCGGCTCCGACCGCTCGCTTCCCCGACCCGCTGCGAGCAACAGGCCCTTGCCATCCACCACGGGGCGTGCGATCATCGAACGTATGAACCACGGCATCGCAAAAGGCGAGGCGGTTGGGGCTCCAACAGGGCGCGCCTCAACGTCATCACCGGGCCCGCCTCCGAGGGGCTTCCCCGAGGTGTCGTTCCCTCCACTCGCCTTCAACGCCTCCCGCGACCTGGACCTGGAGGGCCTGGCCTTCGGCGTCGGTTCGATGGTGGTGATCGTGACGTTCCTCACCTCGTTCGTGCTGCTCGAAGGCGGGCGGCCCATGCTCGGAACGTGCCTGGGGGCCGCGAGCGTTGCGCTGCTGTTCCTCATGGGACGATGGGCCTTCCACCGCCTCTAGCCCAGCGTGATGGGATACGATGCGTCCTTGATCGACGACGACACGCCTGACCTCGACTCGGGAGGATCTGTCCTGGTAGAGATCCTCTCTTTGCTCGCCGTAATGCTTGGCGTAGCCATTGCGATCCACATCACCGCCATGGCACTCTATTACGGCCCTTGACGCTGGGCCGCGTCATGCGCCGACAACAGCTTTCTCCTTGTCGCGCGCCGGGCCGCCCCGGTACGATGTTTTCAGCCTGCCTCCACGATCGGCCCGCCACCGGGAGCCCCGCCATGCCACCCTGCCCCGGCCCCGCCCGGCCCTCACGCCGCCAGATGCTGCAAGTCGGCGGCGCCAGCCTCCTCGGCCTGAGCCTGCCGCGCCTGCTCGCCGCCGACGCCAACCGGACGCACGCCGCCTGCGCCGACGCCTGCATCGTCGTCTTCCTCAACGGCGGCCCCAGCCACCTCGACATGTGGGACATGAAGCCCGACGCCCCCGCCGAGGTCCGCGGGCCGTTCAAGCCCATCGCCACCACCGTCCCCGGCGTCCAGCTCAGCGAGCACCTGCCGCGGTTGGCCCGACAGGTTCACCGCACGACGATCGTCCGCAGCGTCCACCACAGCGTCAACAACGCCCACGCCGCGGCCGTCTACACGGCGCTGACCGGCCACGACCGCGGCGACGCCACCGTCGCCGTCGGCGCCTCGCCCAACGACACGCCGGCCATCGGCTCCGTCGTCGGCCTGCTTCGGCCGCCGGCCCGGCCGGTCGTCAGCTACGTGTCGATGCCGTACATGACGCAGGAAGGTGCCGGCGGCCCGCCGCAGCCGGGGTTCTTCGGCGGCCTGCTCGGCCGCAACCGCGACCCGCTGTTCGTGCTCCGCGACCCCAACGCCGCCAACTTCGAGCTGCCCGAACTCGGCCTCGGCGTCGATCCGACGCGCCTCGACGACCGCCGGAGGTTGCTCCAGCGCCACGCCAGCGGCGGCAGCGTCCCGATGCGCGACATGGCCGGCTTCCAGGGCCGGGCGTTCGACCTGCTCGCCTCGCCGGCGACGCGGCAGGCGTTCCGCCTCGACGCCGAGCCGCTCGCCGTCCGCGAGCGCTACGGCCGCAACATCTACGGCCAGAGCGTGCTGCTGGCTCGGCGGCTGATCGAGGCCGGCAGCCGTGTCGCCTCCATCTCGTGGGCGCCCGACGCCAACGCCACCTGGGACACCCACGGGCAGAACTTCGTCAAGCTCAAGGGCACGCTCCTGCCGCAGCTGGACATGGCCGTGTCGAGCCTGCTCGACGACCTGCACGACCGCGGGATGCTCGAACGCACCCTCGTTGTGGTCATGGGAGAGTTCGGGCGGACGCCGAAGATCAACCCCGCCGCCGGCCGCGACCACTGGAACTTCTGCTACGGCCTGATGCTCGCCGGCGGCGGGATCAAGGCGGGCTACGTCCACGGCGCCAGCGACCGCATCGGCGCCCGGCCCAGCCGCAACCCCGTGCTGCCCGGCGACATCGTGGCGACGCTCTACCACTGCCTGGGGATCGAGCCGGACACCGAGATCACCGACCGGCTCGCCCGGCCGTTCCTGCTCGTGCCGTCGGGCGGCGTGATCCGCGAGCTGCTAGCATGACGGCCGCCCGCCCGTCCGGCGGCGAGAGGTGAGCCAGCCCCGACGGCCGCGCCGACGCCAGCAACGCCTCGCGCAACTGCTTCGCCGTCCAGCTCGGGTGCCGCTCCGCCAGCAAGGCGGCCAGGGCGGCGGCCTGCGGTGCGGCCGCGGACGTCCCACCGAAGCCGTTCTCCTTGCCGGGGCACGGGAACGGCACCGGCGCGGCCAGCTCCGGCTTGACGCGACCGACCGCGCTGTAGTCCCTTCGCCCGCCAGACCAATCGGCCGCGCCGACGGTCACGACGGAGGCGTTATCCGCGGGGAAGCAGCACACGCTGTCCTCCGGCGACGACACCTGGAGGCTGGCGTGCCGGGCGACGACGTGAAACGTGCCCGGCTTCCCGGAGACCACCTGGACGCGGAGGCGGTATCGTTGGCCCCGCGCCGGCGTGAAGCTGAACGTCGGCCCGACCAGCCCTTCGTCGGACCCACTGGTCCGGCGGGCGATCGGCTCGGGCGACGAGCCTTCGTAGGCCAACACCTCGTAGACGCAGCCCGGCTTGTGGACCAGCGAGACCTTCACCTTCTCGCCACCGTAGGGGGTCAGCCAGTTGTCCGGCTGGCCGGGCGCCCAGTCGTGAAACGACTCCTGCCCGGGGGCGAACGGGCCGGACCAGTGGCCCGGCGCCATGTTGCCGGCGGAGCAGAAGAAGAGCGGGTCGCCAGGCCTGTCGCCCCGGCCGAGCAGCTGTTGCAGGCGGCGGTGGGCGGGGCCTCCCCCGTCGCCGTCGCTCCAGGTGGCGTGCGTGACCGAGCAGGTGATGATCCTCGCCCCCTTCTCCCTGGCCCAGCGGACGGCTTCGAGGAAGTGGTCCGGCGAGGAGGAATCCCAGTTGGCCAGCAACAGGTCGGCTTCCGGCGCCAGGGCGTGGACGACCTGCGCGGCGCGGAGTCCGTGGGCGTTGCCGGCCGGCTCCAGGGCTTTGTCCAGGCGGAAGGAGCGGGCATGGAGGGCGCGAGGCAGGCTCTCGCCCAGCGCGTCGCGGAACCCGCGGAAGTCGGTGTCGAGGACGCAAACCTTGACCCCGTGGCCCCGGTAGCCCGCCGCGTGCCAGCGCGCCGCGCCGAGCTTGTTGGCGTGGCCGGCCGGGTCGGCGGCGCGTGACGCCCCGGCCGCTAGCAGCAGCAGGGCGAGCCAGATTACAGGTCGGTAGGTGCGTCGCATGGGAAGGAGCCTCTTCTGTTCCTGCCGCAGTATAGCACGAGGTCCTCTTGACAGGCCAGCGCGGTTCGGGCTTGAATGCCGGGCCATGGACGCGCTGTCGCTGGACGACCTGATGCCGCTGGAGGAGTTCGCCGCCCGCCGCCGCGAGTTCCTCGCCGACCACCTGCGCTACCTCGACCGGTACCGCCGCGTCCGGCTCGGGCCTCGCGCCACGCTGGTGTTCGAGAACCGCCAGACGGCCTGGTTCCGCCTCCAGGAGGTGCTCCGCGTCGCCCGCCTGTCCGACCCGACGCTGGTTCGGCTGGAGCTGGAGCTGTTCAACCACCTGCTGCCGCGCGGCGACCGCCTCCAGGCGGCGCTGGTGCTGCACGTCGAGGAGGCAAGGCTGGCCGAGGAACTTGCCCCCTGGCAGGAGCTGCGCGGCGACCAGCTCGTGCTGCACGTCGGCGCCGCCCGGCACCCCGCCAACCTGCTGACCTGCCGGCCGGAGGACCGCTGCGTCGGCACCGCCCACTGGGTGCAGTTCGTCCTGGACGGCGCAGCCCAAACGGCCCTGGGACAGAGACAGGTCAGCGCCCACCTCTCCGTCCACCTGCCCGGCTACGCCCACGACAGCGGCCCGCTCAGCGACGACGTCCGCCGCAGCCTGATCGAAGACCTCGAACTGGGCGCCCGCGACGCGGCGGCGTAAACTGGGGCAATCCGCGCCCCGCCTGGAGACCGCTCATGTCGCGCTCGCTCTTCTGCCTGGCACTCCTGCTCGCGCCGTGCCTCGCCCTGGCCGACGACGAGAAGCCGGAGGCCAAGCTGTCGGCCGACGAGAAGGCGCTGCTGGAGCTGCTGAACAAGGAGCGGGAGAAGGAGAAGCTGCCGAAGCTGACGGTCAACGAGCGGCTGATGAAAGCGGCGCGGGCGCACACCGAGAACATGGCGAAGCAGGAGAAGATGAGCCACGAGCTGGACGGCAAGAACGTCGGCGAGCGCGTCACGGACGCCGGCTACGACTGGGGGGCGGTGGCCGAGAACGTGGCCAAGGCCGGCGCCGAGTCCGGCGACCCGCCGGCGCCGCCGGCCGCCGAGATTCACAAGGGCTGGATGGAGTCGAAGGGGCACCGGGCGAACATCCTCGGCGAGAAGTACAAGGAGGTCGGCCTCGGCATGGTGAAGAGCAAGAAGGGGACGTACTTCTACACGCAGGTCTTCGCGGCCCCGCGGCGGTGAGTCCCTACCCCGCGGCGGCAACCAGGCGCGGCGGGAGGGTGTCACCGCCGACAACCCGGCACCACCACACCGCGGCCAGCTCGTCCCCCCAGGCGTCGGCGTCGGCGCAGGCGTCCAGCGCCCGCCGCAGCTCCTCCACGCTGGCGTAGCGGTCCTCCGGCTTCTTGCTCAGGCAGCGCAGGATCACCGCCTGGACGTCGTCGGGCAGGTCCGGCCGCAGCCGCGACGGCGGCGACGGCGCCTCGTAGGCGTGGGCCAGCATCATCTCCATCGCCGTCTCGCGCGGGAACGGCGGCTGGCCGGTCAGCAGGTAGTAGCCGACGCCCCCCAGCGAGTAGATGTCCGAGCGGGCATCGACGTCGCGGCGGCCCATCGCCTGCTCCGGCGACATGTACGGCGGCGAGCCGAGCACCACCCCGGCGACGGTCAACTTCAGCGACTCCGCCGACGGCTTCATCTGCTGCACCAGGCCGAAGTCGAGCAGCTTCGTCACGTCGAACACCCCGCCGCGCTTGCACGCCATGACGTTGCTCGGCTTGATGTCGCGGTGCATCAGCCCGACGCCGTGCGCCTCGCGCAGCGCCTCGCAGACCTGGCGCAGGAAGTGGATCGCCCGGCCGGCCGGCAGCGGGCCGTGCCGCGCCACCAGCGCGTCCAGGTTCAGCCCGTCGAGGTACTCCATGACGTAGTAGAACGCCCCGTCGTCGGACCGCCCGAAGTCGTAGACCTCGACCGTGTTCCAGTGCGTCAGCGTCGCCATCGCCTGCACCTCGCGCTCGAACCGGGCCAGCGTCGAGGGGTCGCGCGTCTGGTCCTCGCGGATCAGCTTGATGGCGCAGCGGCGGCGCAGCAGGACGTGCTCGGCGGCGTAGACCTCGCCCATGCCGCCCGAGCCCAGCCGCCCGCCCAGCCGGTACTGGCCCAGCTGGCGCGCCTGGAACGCCTCCTGCTGGAGGGACTGGATGCGGTAGGCGCCGAAGACGGCGATCGCCCAGGCCGTCCCCATCAGGATGGCCAGGTCGAGCAGTCCCTCGCCGACCTCGCCGCTGACCCGCCCGTAGAGGTACGCCCCCAGCGGCGTCAGGGCCAAGGGCAACAGGGCCGTCAGCCCGGTCAGCATGGCGCAGCGCTTCCAGCTGTTGGGGATGAAGACGCCGTAGATGACGATGAGGAAGAACCAGCTCATCGCCGACGTCTCGATCCACATTTGGACCACGCCGAGCCCGCCGTCGTTCTCGCCGACGTCGTAGACGAGGGATCGCCCCATCATCCGGACCTGGTTGAAGCTGGAGAAGGCGGCCAGCGACAGCAGCAGGGCCAGGTCCAGGCCGCGGAGGGTGGCCAGCGTCAGGTCGCGGCGGGCCCACAGCAGGCCGGCCATCGACCCGATGAGCCCGGTGACGGCGGCGTGGACGGCGAAGACGGCGGCGTCGCGGTGGGATGCGTCGGTCAGCTCACGGAGCAGGAACAGCAGCGTCGGCGTCAGGGCGATCAGCGTCACCACCCGCAGCCGGGCGTGCAGCAGCCGGCCCAGCTCCTCGGCGTACTGCGTGCCGGCGCCGCAGGCCGCGGCGGCGCGGCAGTGCGTCGGGGAGGGGTGCTCGCAGGTCGCCCGGGTGGTCGTCGGCGGTGTCAAGCTCATCATTCGGCCCCTGGCTGCGGGCTTGCGTTCGTCGGCCCCTGGCGATTATACGCGGGTCGCCGACGCCCCCGGCCACAAGGATCGCTTGTCCTGGCCGTCGCGCTGTCCTTAAATGGGATTAGACACTGGCGGGCTGGGCTGGCCCGCGAACTTCCGGAACACCCGATCATGAGTCACGGGACTGTCGCCGCCGCCGCCAACCTGGAAGTCATCGAGTCGGCTTACCGGAGCTGGCGCCGCGACCCGGAGTCGGTGGACCCCAGCTGGCGCTACTTCTTCGAGGGCTTCGAGCTGGGCCTGGCGCGACCGGCCGGACCCGCCGCCGACGGCTCCCCGCAGACCGGCGTCGTCCGGCTCATCTACGCCTACCGCGAGCTGGGGCACTTCCAGGCCCACCTCGACCCGCTCAGCGAGCCGCGGGTCGGCTACCCGCAGCTCGACCTGGCCGAGTACGGCCTGTCCGACGCCGACCTGGGCCGGACGGTGGACCCCCGGCCGTTCCAGGGGCTGGCCGGCCCGACGACGCTCGCCGAGCTGCTCAAGGCCCTCAAGAAGACCTACTGTCGCGCCATCGGCGTCGAGTACCGGCACATCCAGGACACGCGCATCCGCCACTGGCTGGAGGCGCGCATGGAGCCGGTCCGCAACCGGCCGCGCTTCGACCGGGCGCGCAAGGTGCGCATCCTGGAAAGCCTCCACTACGCCGAGCTGTTCGAGCGGTTCCTCCACACCCGCTACACCGGGCAGAAGCGGTTCTCCCTCGAGGGGTCCGAGACGCTCATCCCGCTGCTGGAGGCCGTCGTCGAGCGCGCCCCCGACAGCGGCGTCCGCGAGGTCGTCATCGGCATGGCCCACCGCGGCCGGCTCAACGTGCTGGCGAACATCCTCCGCAAGCCCTACGAGCAGATCTTTGCCCAGTTCGAGGACAAGTACCTGCCCGACTCGATGGACGGCGACGGCGACGTCAAGTACCACCTCGGCTTCTCCTCCGACCGGGTCAGCCCCAGCGGCGGCAAGGTCCACCTGTCGCTGTCGCCCAACCCGTCGCACCTGGAGGCGGTCGATCCGGTCGTCGAGGGGCGGACGCGGGCCAAGCAGGTGCAGTTCGGCGACGCCGACCGCAGGTGGGGCATCCCGCTGTTGATCCACGGCGACGCCGCCTTCGCCGGGCAGGGCCTCGTCGCCGAGACGCTCAACCTGTCGCAGCTGCCCGGCTACACGACCGGCGGGACGATCCACGTCATCGTCAACAACCAGATCGGCTTCACCACGGTGCCGGCCGATGCCCGCTCGACGACGTACTGCACCGACGTGGCCAAGATGATCCAGGCGCCGATCTTTCACGTCAACGCCGAGGACCCCGAGGCGGCCTGCTTCCTCGCCGAGCTGGCCTTGGACTTCCGCCAGGAGTTTAAGAGGGACGTGGTCCTCGACATGATCTGCTACCGGCGGCACGGGCACAACGAGGGCGACGAGCCGTCGTACACCCAGCCGATCATGTACTCGAAGATCCGCTCCCGGCCGACGCTGACCGAGGTGTACACCGAGCAGCTGATCATGACCGGCGACCTGACCGTCGAGGAGACCGACGCGATCCGGACCAAGTTCGAGGAGAAGCTCCAGAAGTCGCTGACCGGGGTGAAGGCCGGGCCGGCCCAGTACCCGACGATGCACGGCTTCGAGGGGCACTGGAAGGGGCTGACGCCGCGCTACTCCCACGCCCCGGTGCCGACCGGCGTGCCGGAGGAGGCGCTGCGGCAGATCGCCGACGCCCTGGCCCGGGTGCCGGAGGGCTTTCAGGCCCAGCCGAAGATCGCCTCGCTGCACCAGTCCTGGCGCGACGACCTGCACGCCCGGCGGCCGATCGGCTGGCCTTTCGCGGAGCTTCTGTGCTTCGGGTCGCTGCTGGTGCAGGGGACGCCGGTGCGGCTGTCGGGGCAGGACAGCCGGCGCGGCACGTTCAGCCAGCGGCACAGCGCCCTGTACGACTCGCGCAGCGGCGAGCGGTTCATCCCGCTCAACGCGCTGTCGCCGAGGCAGGCGCAGTTCGAGGTCTACGACAGCCTGCTGTCGGAGGCGGCGGTGCTCGGCTTCGACTTCGGCTACTCGCTGGACGCCCCCAACGCCCTGGTGCTGTGGGAGGCGCAGTTCGGCGACTTCGCCAACGGGGCGCAGGTCATCATCGACCAGTTCGTCGCCTCCAGCGAGTCGAAGTGGCAGCGCGACTCGGGGCTGGTGATGCTGCTGCCGCACGGCTACGAGGGCCAGGGGCCGGAGCACAGTAGCGCCCGGCTGGAGCGCTACTTGCAGCTGTGCGCCGAGGACAACATGCAGGTCGCCTACCCCTCGACGCCGGCGCAGTACTTCCACGTCCTGCGGCGGCAGATGAGGCGCAACTTCCGCAAGCCGCTGGTGGTGATGACGCCGAAGAGCCTGCTGCGCGACAAGGCGTGCGTGTCGTCGGTGGCGGACCTGGCCAACGGTCAGTTCGCCGAGGTGCTCGACGACGCCGGCGCCGAGCCGAGCCAGGTGCGGCGGGTGGTGATCTGCTCGGGCAAGTTGTACTACGACCTGGCGAAGGAGCGGGCCGGCCGCGAGGCGAAGGACGTGGCGATCCTGCGGCTGGAGCAGCTCTACCCGTTCCCGGAGGAGCAGTTGGCCAGGGCGCTGGGCCGCTACCGCAAGGCGCGCGAGTGGGTCTGGGCGCAGGAGGAGTCGCAGAACAACGGCGGCTGGTTCTTCGTCGAGCCGCGGCTGAGGCAGATGGGCTACGAGGTGAAGTACGTCGGCCGCGACGCCAGCGCCAGCCCGGCGACGGGCTCGCACGCGGGTCATGGACGCGAGCAGGCCGAGGTGGCGGCGGCGGCGGTCCGCGGCGCGGTGCCGCACCTGGTCCGGGCGACGAGCTTCGTGCTGGCGCACGGCCAGCAGGCGCCGCAGCCGCCGGCGCCGTCGGACAAGGTGGCCGTGCGGGCGTCCTAGGAACCCGACTTCTCCCCTCGCCCCCGCTTCGAGGAGAGGGGCCGGGGGTGAGGGGTGGGAGCGTGCCCCTCACTTAACCCCTCTCCCCCGAGTACAGGGGCGAGGGGACCGGAAGCCTACGAGAAAGACACGAATGGCCGCAGTCGAGATCAAGGTGACGCCCGCCGGCGAGTCGATCACGCACGCGACGCTGGTGCGGCGGCTCAAGCCCGACGGCTCGGCCGTCAAGGCCGGCGAGGCCGTCTGCGAGCTGGAGACGGACAAGGCGACGAAGGAGGAGTACGCCCCGGCCAACGGCGTCCTCTCGACCCGCGCCCCAGCCCGCCGCGGCTGGAGATCGGCGCGGTCATCGGCAGCGTCGATCCCGCCGGCACGCCCAAGGCCGCGCCGGGCGCCCCGCCCATGGGGCCAACTCCGCCCCGCCGCCGCCGCGCCGGGTGACGTCCGGCTGTCGCCGGCCGCGCGTCCTGGTCGATACCAAGGGCCTCGACGCCAGCAAGATCCCGCCGTCGCCGCGCGGCGTCGTGACCAAGGGCGAGGTCCTCGCCTACGCCGACGGCAAGCCCGCGCCGCCTCCCGCCCCAACGCCGGCCCCGCCCCCGCCCCCGAAGGCGGAGGCGAAGCCCGGCTCCGCGACGGCGGCGTGAGCCGATGAGCCCCGCTGCGCGCCCGCATCGCCGAGCGGCTGCTGGCCGCAGCAGAACGCCGCCATCCTGACGACGTTCAACGAGGCGGACATGTCGCGCGTCATGGAGTTGCGGGCGAGGTACAAGGACGGCTTCCAGAGCACGGCATCGGGCTGGGGTTCATGAGCTTCTTCGTCAAGGTGCGTCGAGGCTCTCAAGGCGTTCCCGACGGTCAACGCCCGGATCGACGGCACCGACGTCGTCTACAACGACCAGTACCACCTCGGCGTGGCGGTGAGCACGGAGCGCGGCCTGATGGTGCCGGTGCTGCGCGACTGCGACCAGCTCAGCTTCGCCGGCGTCGAGAAGGGGATCGCGGCGGGCGGTGAAGGCGCGCGATGGCAAGATCGGCGTCGGCGACCTGCAAGGCGGCACGTTCACGATCACCAACGGCGGCGTCTTCGGCTCGATGATGTCCACGCCGATTTGAACCCGCCGCGTCGGCCATCCTCGGCATGCACGCGATCACCAAGCGGGCGGTCGTGGTGGACGACCAGATCGTCATCCGGCCGATGATGTACCTGGCGTTGTCGTATGACCACCGGATCATCGACGGCCGCGAGGCGGTCAGCTTCCTGGTGCGGGTCAAGGAGGGGATCGAGAACCCCGAGCGGATGCTGCTGGAGGTGTGACCGGATCGGCTCGTTGCGGTCGGCGGTCAGGGCGGGTACACTGAGTCCGTTTGCCCCGCCGTAGAGCCGCCCATGCCCGGCCCCGAAGACGTGACCCTGCCCCCGCCGCGCCGGCCGCTCCGCTGACCCTGGGCGACGCCAACGCCACCGCAGGCGACGGCCGCCGGCGGTTCCGCGCGGCTGGTGGCCTCGCCCGGCCGCTACCGCATCGGCGAGGAGATCGCCCGCGGCGGCATGGGCGTCGTCTGCCGCGCCGCCGACGCCGCCTTCGGCCGCGAGGTCGCCGTCAAGGTGCTGCACGAGAAGTTCGCCCCCGGCTCCGCCGCCGCCCGGCGGTTCGCCGACGAGGCGCGAATCACGGCAGCTTCAGCGCGAACATCCCCGCCGTCCACGACCAGGGCACGCTGCCGGACGGCCGCCCGTTCCTGGCCATGAAGCTGATCAAGGTCGGACCTTCGACCACCAGCTGGCGGCCCGACCCGACCCCGAACACGACCGCGGCCGGTTCGTGGCCGTCTTCGAGCAGGTCTGTCAGGCGGTGGCCTACGGCACGCCCACGGCGTCCTCCACCGGGACCTGAAGCCGGCCAACGTCATGGTCGGTCGCTTCGGCGAGGTCCAGGTCATGGACTGGGGTTGGCGAAAGTCCTTCAGAGCCGCGACCGTGAGGGAGCGGAGGGTTGACCCGGCGGCCACCACGGTGGAGACCGAGGTGCAGAGCCTGCCGACGGCGAGTTCACCCAGGGCCGGCCAGGCGCGGGCACACCGGCGTTCATGCCGCCGGAGCAGGCCGTCGGGGCGGTGGGCAAGGTGGACGCCCGCAGCGACGTGTTCGGGCTGGGGGCGATCCTGGCCGTCATCCTGACCGGCAAGCCGCCGTTCACGGGCTCGTCGGCGGAGACGGTGCGGGTGCGGGCGGCCCAGGGCGACGTGGCCGATTGCCTGGCCCGGCTGGGCGGCTGCGGGGCGGAGCCGGGGCTGGTCGAGCTGTGCCGGCGGCCTCAGCCCGAAGCCGACCGACCGCCCCGCCGACGCCGGCGAGGTGGCCCGCGAGGTGGCGCGCCTGCGGGCGGAGGCCGACGAGCAGCGCGGCGGGCGGAACTGGACCGTGTGGAGGCGGAGTCGCAGGCGCGGGAGCGGCGGAAGCGGCGGCGAGGTGTGGCTGGCGGCGGCGGCGGCGGTGGCGTTGGCGGTGACCGGGGGCTGGCGGCGGTGCTGGCCGTGCAGCGGCGGGCCAACGCCGACCTGGCCTCAGCGAACGAGGGCCTGGAGGCGGCGAACACCGACCTCGCGGCGGAGCGGGAGCGAGGTCCAGCGGCGGTTCGAGCTGGCCCAGAAGGCGATCGAGACGTTCCACACCGGCGTCAGCGAGGAGGCGCTGCTGAAGAACGACCAGCCGGCGCTGCGGAAGAGGCTGCTGAGCGAGGCGGCGGGGTTCTACCGCGAGCTGGAGGGGCTGCTGAAGGACCAGCAGGACGAGCGGTCCAGGAGGCGGCAGCCTCGGCGTACTTCAAGCTGGCGTCCCTGACCGAGCAGATCGGAGACAAGGCCGAGGCGCTGGAGGCGCACCGGCGGGCCCTGGAGATCCGGCAGAAGCTGGCCGGGGCCAACCCCTCCGTCACCGCGTTCCAGAGCGACCTGGCGGCCAGCCACAACAACATCGGCAACCTGCTGAGAGAGACGGGGAAGCCGGGCGAGGCGCTGGAGGCGTACCGGCGGGCCCTGGCCATCCAGCGGAAGCTGGCCGGGGACAACCCTCCGTCACCGCGTTCCAGAGCGACCTGGCGGCCAGCCACAACAACATCGGCAAACTGCTGAGAGAGACGGGGAAGCCGGGCGAGGCGCTGGAGGCGTACCGGCGGGCCCTGGCCATCCGGCAGAAGCTGGCCGGGGACAACCCCGCCGTCACGAAGTATCAGATCGCCCTGGCCAACAGCTGCTGCAACCTGGGGCACCTCCAGCGGGACGGGGGCAAGCCAGAAGAGGCCCTGCCGCTGTACCAGCAGGCCATCGACCGCCTCCGGCCCGTGCTCCAGGCCCAGCCCCGCCACCCCACCACCCGCCTGTCCCTCCGCAGCAGCCACTGGGGCCGGGCCGAGGCTCTGGAGCGGCTGAAGCGGCACCGCGAGGCGGCCGGCGACTGGCGGCAGGCCCTCGCCCTGAGACGGGGCAGACCGGCCCACCATCCAGCTACAGCTGGCGGTGTGCTGCCTGGCCCGCGGCAGCGATCAGGCCGAAGCGGCCCGGCTGGGCGACGAGGTGGCCGGCGACCCAACCGCCAGTGGCGCGGCTCTCTACGACGCCGCCTGCGTCCAGGCCGTGGCCGCCGCCGTGACCGACGCCGGTCGGCCGCTGCCGCTGCGCGAGAAGGCGGCCGAGGGTACGCCGCCAGGGCCGTCGAACTGCTTCGCCAGGCCCAGGCACGCGGCTACTTCCGCGACCCCAAAGCCGTCGCCCACATGGGCAAGGACGACGACCTGACCTCGCTGCGGTCCCGCGCGGATTTCCAGGCGCTGCTCAACGAACTGCGGGCGACAGGGGCGGCCGGCGGTAGGACGCCGGAGCGGCTGCCGATGCCGCGCCCAGCAATAGCCGAGCGCGGCCCGGCCTGCCGACGAAACGCCAGGGCATGTGGTACAATCCGCCGAGGAGGACACCCCATGCCGCTGCGCGTCACTTCCGTCCGCCCGTCATGGCCGACCACCTGGGACGCCCTGCACGGCATGTGGCCGGCGGCCATCGTGCAACAGCTGCGAAAGAGCGTCCGCCCGAAGGCTACGTCGCCGCACCCACGGTTCACCCCGGCTCGCAGATCGAGGTGGACGTCGCCACCTACGAGAACGACGACGCCCCGCGCCCTCCGAGGAAATGGGGAGGGCGGCCTCGCCACGGCCACCTGGGCACCTCCCGCGCGGCCGTCGCCATCGAAACCGCCCTGCCCGACGAGGACGAGTATTCGGTGCGGGTCTACGACGCCGAGCGCGGCCGCCAACTGGTCGCCGTTATCGAGATCGTCAGCCCCGGCAACAAGGACCGGCCCGACAAGCGCAACGCCTTCGTTGGCAAGTGTGCCGGCCTGCTGCGGGCAGCGTCGCCGTGACCGTCGTGGATGTGGTCACGCCCCGCCAGTTCAACCTGTACGCCGACCTGATGGCGTTCGTCGGCCACCCCGACCCGGCGATGAGCGCCGACCCGCCGCACCTGTACGCGGCGTCGTGCCGCTGGCTGCGCGAGCCGCGCGCCGCTGCAAGCGTGGCCCTGAAGCCGGAAGTCGACAGCCGTTCCCGACGCTGCCGTTGTGGCTGGCCGAAGCGCTCGTCGTGCCGCTCGACCTGGAGCGAAGCTACGAGCAGGCCTGCCACGACCTGTGGATCGCGTGACCGCCGCCGTCCCTCGACGTCCGTCCGCACCGGCCATAGGCTGAGTTTTTCAGCCCTGTGAGGATAGCCATGGCGGAACGATTCGACCTCGTGGTGATCGGCGGCGGCCCCGGCGGCTACGTCGCGGCGATCAGGTCGGCCCAGTTGGGCAAGTCCGTCGCGCTGGTCGAGAAGCGTGCGACGCTCGGTGGCACCTGCCTCAACGTCGGCTGCATCCCGTCCAAGGCGCTGCTCGACTCCAGCGAACTTTACCACCAGGCCAAGGGCAGCCTCGCCAAACACGGCGTCAAGGTCGGCGACGTCCAGCTCGACCTCGCCGCGATGCTGGCCCGCAAGGACGGCGTCGTCAAGGGCCTGACCGGCGGCGTGGCGTCGCTGATGAAGAAGAACAAGGTCGCCGTCTTCGCCGGCGCCGGCAAGGTCGGCGGGCCGCGCCAGGGCGACGTCTTCCGCGTCGCCGTCAAGGGGTCGAAAGAAGATATTCTGGAGGCCAAAACGGTCCTTCTGGCCTCCGGCAGCGAGCCGGTCAGCCTGCCGTCGCTGCCGTTCGACGGCACCCACATCGTCAGCTCCACCGAGGCGCTGTCGTTCGACAAGGTGCCGCAACACCTGCTGGTGGTCGGCGGCGGCTACATCGGACTGGAGCTGGGGTCGGTGTGGGCGCGGCTGGGGGCGAAGGTGACGGTCGTCGAGTTCTTGCCGCGCATCCTGCCCATCAGCGACGGCGAGATCGCCGAGTTGATGCAGAAGTCGCTGACGAAGCAGGGGCTGACGTTCCACCTCGACACCCGCGTCACCGGGGCCGCCGTCAAGGGCGGCGAGGTCGTGCTCCAGGCCAACGGCAAGGGCCGCGACGTCGAGTTCAAAGGCGACCGGGTGCTGGTGGCCGTCGGCCGCCGGCCGTACACCGCCGGGTTGGGGCTGCAAGAGCTGGGCGTGCGGCTGGAGGAGAAGACCGGCAAGGTTGTCGTCGATGACGACTTCCAGACCAACGTGGCCGGCGTCTACGCCATCGGCGACCTGATCCACGGCCCGATGCTGGCCCACAAGGCGGAGGAGGACGGCGTCGCCTTCGCCGAGCGCCAGGCGGGGCTGAAGACGCACGTCAACTACGACCTGGTGCCCAGCGTCATCTACACCCACCCCGAGGTGGCCAGCGTCGGCCCGACCGAGGAGCAGGTCAAGTCGTCCGGCCGCGAGTACAAGGTCGGCCGGTTCTGTTCCTGGCCAACTCCGCGCGGACGATGGACGAGTCGGAGGGGCTGGTGAAGCTGATCGCCGACGCGGCGACGGACCGGCTGCTGGCGGCCCACGTCATGGGGCCGAAGGCGTCGGAGCTGATCGGCGAGGCGGTGGCGGTGATGGAGTTCGGCGGCAGCTCCGAGGACATCGCCCGGACGTGCCACGCCCACCCGACCCTGTCCGAGGCGGTCATGGTGCGGCTGGGCGTGGCCAAGCGGGCGATCCACATCTGAGCGTCTTCGGCTTCGGTGAGCCGGCGCAGGCCGGCCGGCGTTAGCCAGTGCGGATCGACCCCGCAGGGCCGGCGGGGTCGATCGTGGGGAGCCCGCGCGGCGGCCTATCCTCCAAGAGACCGACGGGCTCGCCCTGGCCCCGCCGCTGGCTTCGGCCGCCCTGGAGGATAGTCCACGCGGCCCCTCCCCGGAGTCTCGATAACGACGCCGTATTCCGCCCACTCGTCCTCGCCGGCCGTAGGCTGGTTCCCTGCCGAATGGGAACGCTCTAGGGGCGTCCTAGGGCCGGCCGGGCCGGGGAGGCCGCGTGAGGGCACGACGACCTCGGCGGTTGGGCGCGGACGGCGGGGCTCGGCGCTTCTCGGAGGGTGGGCGGTACGTCGTCCGTCACCGCCCCCAGCAGCGCCGCGACGATCCCGCCCAGGGCGTCAGCCGGGCCGAGAACCGGTGATGAGGCGGTCATCCCGCCGTCGGCCGGCGAGGCGCCTCCCATCGCCCCACGGCCGAAAGGCGGGCCCGAGACGTCGTCGAACCTCCAGACCTCCCCGGCGAGGTTGACCACGTAGGCGGTCTTGCCGATAAACTCAGCGAACTCGGCCGGTCCAGACCGCCCTCGACGACGCTGAAAGAGCCGTTCTTGCGAATTGCACAGCTGCCGGTGTCCGGGTCCGGCGGCTCGCCCGGAAGGAGCGTTCCAGACACCCTGCGAAAGGGCGTACAGGGAGCCGTTGCCGCCGAACTCCACATCGACGAGGAGCCGGCGTCGGCGGCCACGGCAGGCGGCCTCGCCCGGCGGAACGCCGCCACCACCTTGCCGTCCTCCGGCAGGTGGGGTGGGGCCGGCCTTGGGCGACGTACACCGTGTTGCCCTGCACCGCCGTCCCGGTCGGGACGATGTTGTCGAACGCGATCATCTCCGGGGACGCCGCCGTCGAGCGTGACGTGCAGGATCCGGTTGTGGTGCCCTTCGGCGACCAGGAAGCCGCCGCGGTACGACTCCATCGCGATCGGGGCCCCGGAGGGCACTTCGAACGGGGGGTAGGGTGTTGGTGACCACGCCGAGGTCGGCGACGACGGTGAAGCGGTTCGGGCCGTCCACGCGGTAGGATGCCGACCACGTCGCTGCCGCCGACGTCGGGGGCGACGAGGGTGACCAGGACGTACGCGGTCCGGCCGAGGGCGGACATCGATCGCCCCCACGCCAGACCCGGGGACGGGGCTGAGCGGCAAGCCGCTATGAACGCTGTGACGGCCCCGGTCTTGGGTTGATGGGCGAGACCTGGCCAGCCGCGCCCTCGGTGACGTACAGGTCACCGCCGGGCCGACGGTACTGCCATAGGGTCCGCCAGGCCCGAGGCGATCAGGGCAGCGGGCACCTCGCGGCCCTCCAGGTCTTCGAGCCGCGGCACGACCGGGATGCCGTGCACGCCGGGCGGCCGTCTGGTTTTCACTTAGAGCACGCACGGACCGGAGCCAGCGGATGAACACGGGAGCACCTCCTGGGAAGAAAAGGGATGGATCGCCGGGCGGCGACGTCGCCGCCCGGCAGGGAGAGACGGCTGTCAGGACGGACTCACCAAAGGCGGTGTCGTTGAGCAGCACCGCGCTGGCCGTCGAGTCGTTGGCGGGGTGGTAGACGGAGAGCGACAGATCGACCTGTGCCGTCGCTGCCGAAGTCGGCCAGGGCGAGCGTGAAGAACTCGTCGGGCAGGCCGGCGACGGCCCGCGGCCGCCTGGAACGCCCCGCCGCCGGCGCCGAGCAGGACGTGAACGCTGTCGGGCGAGCCGTGGAAGTCGGCGGCGACCACGTCGAGCCGGCCGTCGCGGTTGACGTCGGCCAAGGCCACGCCGGCCAGGTGCGTGCTGACGGCGACGTCGCCGGCGGCGGTGAAGCCAGAGGCGGCGCTCAGGAAGACGCTGAGCTG
Organism: Gemmataceae bacterium; assembly: GCA_046350195.1. GTDB lineage: Bacteria > Planctomycetota > Planctomycetia > Gemmatales > Gemmataceae > CALDUY01. Next base: position 23,484 of record JAXMAW010000049.1, on the reverse strand, counting down.
GCTTGCAGTAGTAGCTGGGCCTCGCGCCACATCGGCGTCGCCGTCGCCGTCGAGGTCGCCGACGGCGACCGGGCCGCCGCCGATCTCGGAGGCCCGGCGCGCCAACCCCAGGCCAGCGCCGTTGCCACTGCCGAGCAGCAGATGCGACAGCGTCGGTGACAACCGCGTCGTTGGAGGCGAGGAACACGTCGAGGTCGCCGTCGGCGTCGAAGTCGGCGGCGTGGGCCGACGGCGTGTACGGGCTGACGCCGTAGCGGGACCCGCCACTGACCGAGTGGACCCGCTGCGGGGAACTCCGCCTTGAACGACCCGGCGTTGCGGGCCTTGTAAACGGTGACGTAGGTGGTGGCCTCGGTGATGATGCCGCGGGTGGACTTCGCCACGTAGCCGGCCAGGACGAGGTCGTCCTTGCCGTCCTTGTTGAGGTCGCCCACGGCGACGCCACTGACGGCCTTGGCCGCGTTGCCGGCCTTGGGCTTGGGGACGCTCACGGGGGCCAGGAAGGTGCCGTCGCCCCGCCCTTTCAGCAGGCCGAGGTCGCCCCAGTTGAGCGTCACTTAGGTCGAGCTTACCGTCGCCGTTGAAGTCGCCGGCCTCGACGGAGTAAGGGCGGTCGCCGGTGGCGGATACCAGGGCGGCCCGGAACGCGCCATCGCCGTTGCCGAGGCGGACGCTCACCCAGTCGTTCGCATTGTCGTGGGCGACGAGGTCGGCCCGGCCGGGGCGCCGCGACATCGGCCGCGAGGCGGTGTCTGCCGGGCGTGCTCACGGGGCTGACGAAGCAGTGCACGTCGCGGGCTTCGAGGCCTTCGAGGCGGGGGCGGGACGTGGTGCGTGGGGAGGCCATCGGGAAGGTTCCTTTCAGGGGCCGTGGGGGTCGGCACCGCCAGCCGCCCCCGGCGCGTGGACTCGGTGCCGGGGCGGGGTTGCAGACCTGTTCTTGGGGGGTGTGGTCGGGGTTGGCGGCCGTTCGTCGGCCGGTCAACCAAGCGTGCGGAAAACGGGGCGGGGTTGCTCCCACGATTTTTCGCGGGATCACGGCACCTCGGCCACCTCTCCGCCGGCAATGGTGCAGAGCGCCTGGAGCTGGGGCAGCGGCAGGCCGTCCCGGACGAAGCGCACCGAGCCGTCGGCGAGGGCGAAGTTGGCCCCGCCCGAGTGCTGCGAGCCGAACGCCATCAGGCGGTAATCCAGCCAGCTCGGTGTCGGCACCGCCGGAGCCGGCCGGCACCCGGTAGTTGATCGGCACGGCCGCAAGTGCCGAGCAGCACGTCAGCCAGTGAGCCTTGGGGGTGGGTCGCCGAGGCCCACGCCCCAAAACCGGCGAGCGGGTTGTAGTTCGGCTCATATTGGGCCGTGAGTTGGTCGTACAACGGGTCGTGGTGCATGCGCTCCCCGAGCAGGAACGTGTTGCTGGTGCCGTCCCGGACGTCGTTCATGCGGACCCGGTTGCCGGTATAGAACACGCCGTCTCGCGATTCCGGCACCGGGGGCACGGAGGAGAACATCGACCGGGTGCCGCCGTTGCCGCCGTAACTGCTGATCGCGTAGTGGCCGCTCATCCACTCGTAGCCTGGGGCTGGCGGAAGGTAGATGACCGGCTGCGGCAGCGGGTCGGCGGGGCAAGCGAGGATCTTGATGATCTGGGCGGACGTAGCCTTCCACCGCTTCTGGCGATGTTTTGCGGTAGTCGAGCGAATCCCAGGTCTTCTGGAGGTTGTCCTGCTCGATGTAGGGCAACAGGCTGACCCAGATGGCTGGTCTTACCCCGTAGTTCGTCGGCGGGTCGTCCACGGCGACGAGGCCCGTGGGGAAGCCGTGGTGGGTGTCGTGGTAGCTGCACGTCCAGGCCAGCTGCTTGAGGTGATTCAGACACTCCGCCCGGCGCGGCGGCGGCCCGACCTTCTGGACGGCGGGCAGCAGGCCGATGAGGACGGCGCATGATGGCGAGGACGACCAGCAACTCGATCATGTGGAACTCGCGCGCCGGCGAGGTTGTTCGGCGCACCATGGACTGTCTCCAGGTCAACGCCTGCGGCTCGATGGAAAGGTCGGTGTCTCCCACACCTGGGCGCGCCGTCCTGGCTGGCCAGTCGAAGTGATCCGCTTGCCGTCGGGGCCGAAGCCACGCGGCTGACGAAGTTCGTGTGGTCGCGCAGCGTCAACACCTCGCCGCTGGTCGGTGCCACACCTTGACCGTCGAGTCGGTGCTGGCCCAGGCGACAAGCCGCTCCGTCCGGGGCTAAACGCCACCCCTGCACCGCGCCGGTGAGGTCGCGACGGGACTCTACCTCCTTCCAGGTCTTCGTGTCCCACAACGGCATCATGCGGTCCCACCCATGGAGGCGAGCAGAGTCCCCGTGGGGCTGAACGCCACGCCGTACGTCACCGCCTGATGCCGGAGCAGAACGCCGGGGTGTTCCTTGAGCGTGTACGCATCCCACAGGCGGACGGTGTGCGCCACCGTGTCGGTGGTGGCCAGCCAGCGCCTGGTTGCATTGTGGCCGTATGCCAGGTTGAGAACACCGGTGGCCCGCAACGCCGACCTCGTCCCACGACCTGGTCAGCGCGAACGTGGACGATCCCGGTGTTGCAGCCGATCGCCAGGTGCTTGCCGTCCGGCCGAAACGCCAGGTTTCCGGCACCGCGTCGCAAGGCGTCGGCAACCGCGAACGCATCCCACGCCCTGGTGCCGAAACCAGCGTCGGCCATCGAGTCACCGCCGACAACAACGCCTGCTCAAGAACGCCACGTCGACGTCTTCGCCAGGCCGGTCGAAAGCGACCGGCCCTCTCGGCCGATCCGGGGTCCCGACAGCTTGACCAGGCCGTCGAACCCGCCGGTGACGGCCGGCTCGCGGCTCCACGCCACGGGCGCGCACCCCTGGTCGTGACCCTGCAGCGTGAAAGCCCTCGCCGATCTTCGCCGTCGCCGAGCGGCCGGCCGTCCCAGGACGCGACCTCGCCGTCGCCGCCCGCCGAGATCAGCCGGTGGCCGTCCGGTGTGAATAGCAGTCCATCACGATGTCCTGATGCCCTCGCAAGGTAGATTTCCCGGCCGCCGGCCACGTCCCAGAGCTTGACGGCCTGGTCGCTTTCCCGGTGGCCGCACCCTGGTGCCGCGTTCGCTGAACTCGACGCTCCAAACCTGCTGGCCAGATCAGCATGGCCGCTCGCGGCCGGTGTCGGTTTCCAGATCCTCACCATGCCGTCCAGCTCCCCTCCTGCCGAACCCGACGGCGACCAACCGCCCGTCGGCGCGAGTGCGAGCGTGTTCGGCTTCTTGGGCAAGCGCCGTCGACCAGACGCGCTGGCCCAACGTAACATCCCAGAGGTGGCCTCCTGGCCGCCATGGTCGCTTCCGCCAGAGCCGGCCATCCCGCGTGAAGGCCAGGTCAGCGGCCCCCTGCTTCGCGACCCCCATCGGCCGTACCACCCGGCCGGTGAATTCGTCGCGAAGGTCGTCGTGTCCTGGCTGCCGTTGAAGAAGCAGCACGCCAGCCGCCCGTCCGGGCCAAACGTCATCGCCCCCAGCCCGAGTATGGCCCAGGCCAGGAGGCCACCTGGGCAACGTAGGCGTCCCACACCTTCACCTCGCACCTGGTCTTCTGGGAGGCGTCGGCAAGTCGCCGTCACGAAAGTGCCCGCCGTCTGGGCTGAAGGCGACGCGGTCGGCGAACTTCTTCTGGTGCCCCGGAAGTCGCTGGAGCCTGGCCCCGCGGCGACGTCCCAGACGGTGACGGCCCCGCCGCTGTCGGGGGACCACTAGCCGCTTGCCGTCCGGGCTGACGGCGATGCGGTACAAGTGCGCGTCGCCGCAGCGGCGTGCCGCCTGGACACCCGCCGCAAGTAGTGCCACCCAGCCGCGGTACCGCTCCGGCACCGCCCCAGGAGCGACAGTACCGACCGAGGTTGTTGGAAGCCAGCCGCGCTCCGCCAGGGCGACCCGCTTAGCATGACGACTGCTGCTCGCCGGCCGCCTGCTCGACCTCCCCTTGGCCCGCCAGATCAGTAGCATGCTGACCGCCAAGACGACGACGGCCAGCAGCAGGCCGACGATGATGCCGCCGATGACCGCCAAGCGCCGCCTTGTTCCGCCGGGCGAACTCGCAGCCGGTACCCCGCCGACGGCGGGCACGCCAGCACCGGCTCGTCGTTCAGGAACCGCTCCAGGTCGCGGGCCAGCCCACTGGCCGTCTCGCAGCGGCGGGACCGGTCCTTCTCCAGGCACTTCATCACGATCCAGTCCATCCTCGCCGCGCACCAGCCCGCTGAGCTGCCGCCCGCCCACGCCCTGGCCGGCCGCCAGCGACGGCAGCCTCGCCGTGCTCAGCCTCGTGCTGGGGGTGATCGGCTCCTCCTCGCGGATCAGGCTGCAGCGCTCTCCAGCAGCGACGTGACTTCAGCCGCCTGCTCTCCAGCGGGGTGGTGCCGGTCAGCAGCTCAGCATCACCCCCAGCGAGTACACGTCGCTGCGGGTGTCGATGTCCTGGTTGTTCAGCTCCGCCTGCTCCGGCGACATGTACTCCAGCGTGCCGACCACCGCGCCGAACCCGGTGAACAGCGTCTTCTCCGTCGCCCACCCCGGCCGCCTTGGCGACGCCGAAGTCGATCACCTTGGGCACCGGCTCGCCGTCGTAGGGGGCGACCAGGACGTTGCTGGGCTTGAGGTCGCGGTGGATGACCCCCTTCTGGTGCGCGTGCTGCACCGCCTGGCACACCGGCAGGAACAGCTCCAGCCGCTCTCGGGGCGTCAGCCGGTGCTCGTCGCAGTACTTCGTGACCGGGACGCCCTTGACCAGCTCCATCACGAAGTAGGGCAGGCCGGCGTCCGTGGTCCCCCCGTCGAGGTATTCCGGCGATGCCAGTGGTCCATGAGGGCCAGCCGCCTGCCGCTCCGCCTCGAACCGCGCCACCACCTGCTTGCTGTCCATCCCCGCCTTGATCAGCTTGACCGCGACCTTGCGGCGGACCGGCTCCTGCTGCTGGGCCATCCAGACCTCGCCCATGCCGCCCTCGCCGATCCGCTCCAGCAGCTTGTACGGCCTGATGACCGTGCTGGGGGCCTCGGCGGTGGCGAAGATGCCGGTCGGACGGCCCCCTCGGCGCGCCTTCAGGAGCATGGCCGCCTCGCGTCGCAGCCCCTCCTGGCCGGCACAGGCCCGGTCGAGGAAGGCGTCCCACTGCTCGGGGGGAGCTGCTCACCGGCTCGTGAAAGACCGCCCGCAGCTTGTTGAAGTCGTCTGTCAACGCCGGACAGCCCTCCGGCCTCCGTCACCTACGTGCGGAAAACGCGGGGACCTGTCTCCCAGGAAATGGGGGAGAACCCAGCTCACCCCGCCGGGGCCGCGTCCCCTTCGCCCAGCCGGCAAGCGCAACCAGGCCCGGGCGAACGTCCAGGCGCGCGGTGCCGCCGACGCCCGCGACATCCCCAGCTCGCCGGCCTGCTCGACCGACAGCCCGGCGAAGTAGAGCAACTCCACCAGTCGGCCGGCGACGGGGTCGTGCCGGCCGAGTTGCTCCTGCCGCCTCGTCCAGGGCGAGGAGCCCCTCCGGCTCGGCGTCGGCGACCGCCTCGACCTTGGCGAGGTCCACCCGCCGCCTCCCGCCGCCCCTCTTCTCGCCCCCCGGCTGCGGGCCCGATCGACGAGGATGCGCGCATCGCCTCGCCGCAGGCGGTGAAGAAGTGGCTGCGGCTCCAGTGCTGGCCTGCTCGACGTCCACCAGGGCGCAGGTACGCCTCGTGTACCAGCCGTGGTCGAAGCTGTAAGGTCTGCCCCGCCTTCTCCTGGGCGATTCGCCGCGACGCCATCCGCCGCAGCTCGTCGTAGACCAGGGGGAACAGTCGCTCGACGGCATGCCGCCGTCGCCCCGCGTTCACGGCGTTCAGGATCTGGGTGACCTCGTTCATGCCCGCATCATACCCGCCGGCCCGGCACGGAACATCCCTCCGGCACGGCCGACTTGATCGGCCGACTTTCGCTCGCGCGGTGCCTTGGCGGTCCCGCTTCGCGTCCCGTGGCCAAGATTTCGCCCGCTCCTCAAGCGTGATTTCTCCGCACCTCTCCGACCCAACAATAGAGGCACGGAAGGAGGGGCACTCTATGAGGACTACCAAGAGGCCTGGTCTGGGCGACGCCGGGCTGGTGCTGCCAGCCCTCGCCGCCGCCGACGGCCGCGGCCGCTGCCGCAGGCGGCCCTGAACAAGATCCGCGACCTGACCCACGGTGCGGGCCAGGGCGCGTGTTGCACGACGACCCGTCGCTGGGGAAGCTCAACCTCGGCGTCGAGGTCGAGAACGGCGTCGCCACCGTCTGGGGCGCTGGTTCCACCTTGCCGTCGCCGAAGTCGCCGCCGGCAAGCTGAGCGAAGGATCGACCTGTGCGCCTGAACTTCTACGTCGAGGAGCCGCCGCGACCCCTCCTGGACCTGGCGCGCGGCCGGGCGCCCGGCGGAGCGCGTCGAGGTCGCCAAGCCGCGCGACGTCGCCGAAGGTCGGCCTCGGCGGCGACAAGGCCGACGCTGATGGAACCCGCCTGCCCCGCTCGGTTTCGCTCGCCGATGCTGCTGCTGCTTTCGCACCAGTCGGAGCCGCGGTTCCGCGGCATCGGCGTCGAGGTGCGCGACGGCACGGTTTACGTTCGCCGCGGCGAGGTGCCGGGCCGACGTCATGGACCCTCGTGAACAAGTTGAGGCGCATCCCCGGCGTAAGGGATGTCGTCTTGACTGGCGATTAGCGGAAGGAGGGCCCCAGGCATGAATGAGTTTCGGCCGAGGCGGGCAGAACCCCTCCTCGGCCGGTTTCGTTTCCCACCCCTCAGTCCGGGGCCGGCATCGCCGGGCACCTTTGCCAGGCCGCGCCGGCTCGCGGCCGAGCTTCGCCCGGTCCCTCGTCCCGGTCGGCACCAGCGCACCTGCACCTTGGTCGCGTGGTGCAGGGCGATGTCGGCCAGCTTGTGCTCGATGAACGGGTTCTTGAACCGGTCGAGCACCTGTCGGGCGAAGGCGGCCGGCTGATCGACCCTCCCCTCCAGCACCGGCACCACCTCGTCGAACAGCAGCCGCTCCAGCCACGCGCCCAGCTCCGGGTCGTTGACCGCCTCACGCACGGTGCGGAAGCCGCGCGGCCAGGCCTTGATGAGCAGCGCGGTGTGGCCGCCGTTGAGGATGCGCACCTTGCGCAGGAAGTACGGCGTCACGTCGGGCGTCCAGACGACGGCGGGGTGTTCGAGGAACCGCGCGAGGCCTGGCGTCTCTTCGATCGCGAACAGCGCATAAGGCTCGCACGCGGTCAGCATCGGGTCCTCGGCCAGCAGCGGGTGCTCGGCCGGCGTGCCGGTCACGATGCGGTCCACCAGCGTGTTCAGCCAGGCGCACTTCGTCTCCACCCAGGCCAGGAAGTCCGCCGGGAGGTTCCACCCCTTGCCAAGGTCGAGCGCGAGTTGTTTCAGCACGTCGGCCTGGTGCTCGCGCAGCTCGCACGGCACGACCGTCGGCGCCGGCTGGCCGGCGTTGTAGCGGGCGTGCAACACGGCCAGGAGTTTCGCGGGGAAGGAGCGCGGCGGGGCGTCGGCGGGCGCGTCGGCCGGGTCGAGGTCGTAGCCCTTCTCGGTGGTGTTCGACAGGATGACGCGCAGCTGCGGCGACCGGGCGAGCTTCAGCACCTCGTCCCACTGCGACGAGGCGACCAGCGCCCGGCTGATGCTCTCGCACGGCTCGACCCGATCGACCACCTGGCCGTTCTCCAGGCCACGCACCAGGACGTGGTAGCGGCCGCCCTGCCGGTTCAACCCGCCGGCGCGGCTGTCGCCGGTGGACTGGACGATGACGACCTTGCCCATGGCCTGGCCGCGCTGGTTGGCGTGGTGGATGAACAGGTCGGCGAAGGCGCGGAGGAACCGGCCAGAGCCGAACTGCAACACTGTCTCGGGCAGCGCGTTCATCGGGGGCAACCTCTCGGGGAGGACGTCGGCGTCGCGGACTAGTCTAGCGGGCCGACGGGGTGTTTCCAGCCGGGCGGCTCGGGCAGTGACAGCCGGCTCGCCGACCGCCGGCGGCGCCCTATAATCCGCACTTGAAAGCGCGACAGACGCACACCCGACCCCGACCCGCGCCGGCCACCGGCGGACAGGCAAAGGAGTATCCATGGCCGAGGAGAAAATCGACGCGACCACCTGGCAGCGGCTGCTGCCCTGGACGACGCTGTTCCGGGCGTTCCAGGTGACGCTCGACGTCAACAAGCTGCTTCTGGCAGTCGCCGGCATCCTGGTGACGTGGCTGTCGTGGTGGCTATTGGGGATGATCTTCACCGCCAGTGAGAGTTCCTCCCCGCCCGACTGGAGCGCAGGCACCTACCAGGCCGAGTTCGACAACGCCAACGACGCCGAGGCCTGGAAGAAGTTCCGCAAAGCCCGCGAGCACTGGAACCTGATGCACGAGGCCGCCGGGCTGTACCGCGGCTCCAGCCCGCCGCTGTGGGAGCTGGCCGACATCGCCGAGACCGAGCGCGAGTACAAGGACTTCGAGAAGGTCCTCAAGGACAGGCCGCCCGGCCCGGAGACGATCAAGGCCTACCTCGCCGAGATCGACCGCCGCGAGGCGACCGGATCGCTGACGTTCGCCGAGGCCCGCCGCTACCGCGCCCGCGCCTCCCGCTACGCCCTCATCGGCCAGCCCAAGCCGGCCGGCCGGCTCGTCGTCAACCCCTGGGCGGAGGACCGCGGCCCCAACCCGTACCTGCTGGTGACCGGCCAGGCCGGCATCCCCTGGGAGGCGAGCAACTTCGGCGACTGGTTCGCCCGTGACCAGCTGCCGGTGATGATCGAGCCCCTGGTCAAGCTCCTCCGCCCGGTGATCTACTTCCTGTCGCCGCGCAACACCGCCCTGACCCGACTGTACTTCTTCCTGGTCGTCGTCGCCACCGTGTTGACCTGGTCGTTCTTCGGCGGGGCGATCACCCGCATCGCGGCCGTCCAGATTGCCCGCGGCGAGCGGATCGGCCTGTTCGAGGCGGTCCGGTTCACCCTCAAGCGGATCGTGTCGTACGTCACCGCCCCGATGTTCCCGATCGTGGTCGTTGCCGGGCTCCTGATCATCCTGATGATCTTCGGCCTGTTCGGGGCGATCCCGTGGCTGGGCGACGTGCTCATCGACGGGTTTCTGTGGTTCATCCCGATGCTGTTCGGCCTGATCATGGCCATGGCCCTGGTCGGCCTGGTCGGCTGGCCGCTGATGGCCGCGACGATCAGCACCGAGGGCACCGACAGCTGGGAGGCGGTCACCCGGGCCTACGGCTACGTCTACCAGCGGCCGTGGCAGTACGCCTGGTACGGGCTGGTGAGCTTGGTCTACGGCGGGCTGGTGATCTTCTTCGTCGGCTTCATGGGGTCGCTGACGGTCTACCTCGCCAAGTGGGGCGTCAGCCCGACGCCGTTCGTGCAAACGCCCAACCACCTGTTCGTCTACGCCCCGACGTCGTTCGGCTGGCGCGAGCTGCTGCTGGAAGGCGCGGTGGTCCCGAACACCGACCCTGAGCAGAAGGAGTTCCACGGCCGGGAGGTCGTCGCCGGCCGCGTCGGCAGCCCGCTGACGACGGGGACGGTCGGGGGCGTCAGCCGGTGGACCCGGATCGACCCGGAGGCGTACCGGGCCTACGTCGGCAGCCTGACCGCGTTCAACAAGCTCGGCGCCGCCCTGGTGGCGTTCTGGTTGGGGTTGGCGTTCCTGCTGGTACTGTCGGTCGGCTACGTGTTCTTCTGGACGGCCAGCACGATCATCTACCTGCTCCTGCGCAAGAGCCTGGAGTCGGCCGAGCTGGACGAGGTGTACATGGAGGAGGAGGACTACGAGGCGACGTTCCGCGCCCCGACTCCCGCCGCCCCGGCCCCCACGCCGGCGCCGGCCCCGGCGGCGCCGAAGGCGGCCTCGCTGCCGATGGTGGAGCCGCCCGCGTCGCCGACGCCGGCCCCCCTGACGCTGCCGACGCCCCCGCCGGAGCCGCCGAAGCTGCCGCCGGCCAAGGACGAGGACAAGGGCGGCAAGCCGCCGGTGGTTTGACGCCCGGCGAGCCGCGCACGGAGTGAGCGGTTCTTCCCAGACCGCTCACCTCGGCGCGGCTCGTTGGTTCACGGAAAGGACACCCCCAGGCCGCGCCCGGTCATCCTGCTCACCGGCCCGCCTGCTGACCTGCCGCTGAGGAGGTCGCCGCCCGCGTCGCCGAGTGGGGCTACTCCGGGCTCGACCTCGCCACCGTCGGCGACCACCTCGAGGTCCAGCGCGTCCTCGGCGAGGACGACCACGCGGAAAGCGCGGCTGGACCTGCGCCGCGCCGGCTCGAACTCGACGCGCCGGTGGTCAGCTGCCACCGCGTCAGCCAGGCAGGTCGGCGACGCCATCGACGCCCGCCAATGCCTTGGTGCCCGACTACGTCTGGGGAGACGTGGCGAGCCGGCTGGCGGCAGGTGCCGCGCCACCGAGGAGGTCGTCGCCACCGTCCGCGCCGCCCAAAGGCTCGCCGCCAACGTCGTCCGGCTTCACCGGCTCGCCGATCTGGTCCTACGTCGCCGGCTACCCCGCGTCGCCGCCGGACGTCGTCGCCGAGGGCGTCCGCGAGGTGGTCCGCCGCTGGAGCCGGTCCTGGAGGCGCGGGCCGACGGCGGCGTCCGCTACGCCTTCGAGGTCCACCCCGGCCAGATCGCCTTCGACCTGTACTCCGCCGAGCTGCTGCTCGACGCGCTGGACGGCCGTGAGGAGTTCGGCTTCACGTTCGACCCGACGCACCTGTTCTGGCAGGGCATTGACCCGGTGGAGTTCGTCCGCCGCTTCCCCGACCGCATCTACCACGTCCACGTCAAGGACGTCGCCGTCACGCTCAACGGCCGGTCGGGGCTGCTGGGGTCTTATTTGCCTTATTCGGATCCGAGAAGGGGGTGGTCCACCCGGTGCCCCGGCCGCGGCGGGCTCGACTGGGAAGGGATCGTCCGGGCGCTGAACGCGGCCGGGTATGAAGGGGCCCTGGCGGTGGAGTGGTCCGACCCGGGGATGGACCGCGCCTTCGGCGCCGAGGAGGCGTGCCGCTTCGTCAAGCGGCTCGACTTCGACCCGCCGCCGAAGGCGGAAGGGCAGGCGTTCCGCTGACCGCCCACCCTCAGTTGGTCCCGATCAGGACGTTGCTATCGACGGCGCCGGTGTTGCGCAGCTCGACGCGGAAGACGCCCGATCGGTACACGTTGACCGTGGCCACCCGCCGCTCCGCCATGCCGGTGCCGACGGTGACGTTGCCGTCGCCGTCGTAGACGTACAACTCCACGTTGCCGGGGCCGTTGCCCATGACGGCGATCGCCGCCGGCGCCCCCTCCGCGAAGGGGATGTCGAAGAAGATCGAGCGGCCGGCCGGGACCGTGCCGAAATCGGCCATCGGGCCGCCGATCCGTCCGGCTTGGGCCAACCGCGTGGCCGTGCCGAGGGCCACCAGCGTCAGGGCGGCGATCACCAGGGTCAGGTAAAGGCCCCGGTCTCATGGGAAGCTCCTTTCAGTCAGAGGCGGGGGCTTCCAACCGCTGTGCAACCCTTGTGCCGAAGTCGGCCCGCGGCCACAGTCGTGCCCGTGGCGGGCTTTGAACATCTGTGCGGCTGTGTAGGGGCGTCAAGCGGCTCGGGAGGGTAATGGCTCGTCGTCGATCAGGTTGCGGGCCAGGCCGCTCGACCTCGTCGTGCAGTGCTGCTGCAGCTGGCGCTCGTCGAGCGCTTGCCGAAGCGCGGAGCCGCCACACCCCGCCTCGCGGCGGGCGTCTTCGGCCTCGGCGTCAACCCGGCGCGCCCGCGACGCCTCGGCCTCGCCGGGACAGTTCGTCGCGGCGGGCCAGCAGTTCGTCCTCCAACCGGCCCAGGCGGTGGGCCTCCCCGTCCAGCTCCTCGCGCCGCGCCGCCTCAACTTGTCCCGGTTCGGCCTCGACGGCCCGGGCGGTCAAGCTGAGCGTCAGCCGCGTGCCGGCTGATCTCCAGCCGCGCCTCGGCGCGCCCGGCGTCCGGCGACTGGTGCGCCAGCTCGCAGCGGAGCCGCTCCAACGCGATCGACTCGGCCGCCAGCTGCCGCCGCTGCTCGGCCAGTTCGTCGCGGTGCCGGTCGCACTCGCCCCAAAGTCCGGCGGCCTGCCGCTCGCCTCTTCACAGCGGGGCGCGGGCTTTCGAACGCAATTCGGACAACTCCACCTGCGATTGGCGCTTGTGCTCAGCCAGGGCCATTTCGAGGTCCTGGCTTTGCCGCCGCACGAGCCGCTCGCGGCCGTCCAGGGTCCGCCTGGAGCTCACCGCGGCGGGCCTGCCAATCGGTTTGTTCGAGGGCGAGACGGCTCGCCAGGCTTCCAGCTCGGCGCCTCCGGGGTTCAGCGCGGGCCCGCTCCTCGGCCGCCGCCACGTCGCGCTCCCTGCGGCCGAGTTGCTCGCTGGCCTGTTCCAACTCGGCCAGGGCGGCCAACCGCTCCTCCTGCCACTGCTGCTGCGTTTGCAGCAACCCCCGCCACTGCTCGGCGAGGTGGTTTCGCTGGTCAGCCAGCAGACCCGCCAGCTCGCGCAGCCGGACGGGCCACTCCGGCGACGGCTCGGGCAACAGGGCCGGCGCGATCGGGGGCAGAGGGGCGGTGACCTGGATGACCTCGCGCTCCGGCACGGGAAGCCGCTCACGGAGGTGAAGGGCCCGCGTCGAGCCCCTCGCACTCGCGCTTCAGCCGGCCGCCCTCGCGCCAGCGCGCTGCTCGGCGTCGAGTTCGGCGCGGCGGCGGGCCTCGTCCTGGGCGGTCGGCCTCGGCGGCTCCTCGTGCCGCCGCTGCTGGTCCAGGGCGAGCTGTTCGGCCTCCTCTCGGAGGGCGCGCCGGCCCAGCTCCAGTTCCCCGTTGACGCGCTCCTGCAGCGCCTGCAGCCGGTCGCGCCGCTCCAACTGCCGCTCGCGGACGGCGTACTCCGCGGCGAGGCGGGCCACCTCGGCATCCTTCTCACGGAGCGCGAGAGCGCCGGTAGCGGTCCTCCAGGCGCTACGCAGGCCTTTCACCCAGCCGGCGGCGGGCGCATTCGTCGCCGCCGCGCTGGCTGCGCGCTGCTCGGCGTCGGCGGCGAGGGCCTGCCGGCCGGCGGCGAAGTTCGCCTCGAACTCCGCCCGCTCCTGCAGCGCCTCGGACTGCTCGTCCAGTTCGCCTGGCGTTTCGTCAAGGTGCCCGGCGAGCTGGAAGCTCTTGCAGGGCCAGGGTAAGCGTTGCCGGAGGCGGGCCTCCTCGTCGGCCTTGCCGCCGCCTGCTGGGCGGCGACGGCGGCGACGAGGACACGCAGCGCGTCGCGCTCACCTGGAGTTGCCGCTGGCACGGCGTCGGGCGCTCAAGGCCTCGCTCGTCGGCGGGGGGGCCGGTTCTTCCGCGGGATCGGCTGGCCCAGGCAGGTTGGGCAGGCGGCGGAAATGTCCATTCGGTGAGGATCCCCGGCGACAGGATCTGGCCTCCGTCAGTATCGGCTGGGGGAGTTTGCGGAGTTGAAGGGATTCTGCGGCGAGCCGCGCACCAATGTAATGCGGTATTCTGCAATAACGGCATTACCTCGTGCGCGGCTCGCCGAATCCATCATCCCCCCAGAACGCGGTTGAGCATCTTGACGATGTCCGCCTCGGACTTCAGGCCCGGCGACGGCCGCTCCACCGGCTGGTCGCTACCCTTGAAGACCATGATCTGCGGGATCGCCGAGATGCGGTACTTGGCCGCGATCTCCGGGGCGTCCTCGGTGTTGAGCTTCACGACCTTGACCTTGCCGGCGAAGTCGTTGGCGACCTTGTCGATCGTCGGGCCGAGCATCCGGCACGGGCCGCACCAGACCGCCCAGAAGTCCACCAGGACCGGCTTGTCGGACTTGACGACTTCCTGCTCCCAGTTGGCGCCAGTCACCTCGATCACGTTCGCGCTCGCCATGTTCGCTATCCCTTCCATCTTCGGGTGTCCGTTTCCGTCTCTCTCCCAAGTATAAGGATGCCGGAGCCGCCGGGCGAGTTACACCCCCAGGGCCTTGGCCATCGCCTGCTTCAGCTGCCTTTCGCACGGGGCGGCCAGCGCCACGGTCGGCTCGTAGCCTCCCTCCAAGAAGGCCGCGTCGGTCGGGATGTAACCCATGCCGCCGTCGCCGTAGCCGGCGACGCAGACGAACCGCCCCTTCCGCAGCCGCTGCGCCTCCAGCTGGTACTCGACGAACGGCTCGCCGGGCAGGTGAAGCACTTGCGCCTCGCCGAAGTCCAGGCAGGCGATCTCCACCGGCCGCTCGACGCGCGCCAGCCAGGCGAGCTGGAACGCGGAGTTGGTTCGCCGCGCCGCCGTCGCCTTGGGGTCCTCCAGCACCTTCCGGCTCTCCGCCTCGCCGAACGGCCCCTCGCGGCGCGGGCGGAACTGCATCGACACCACACGCCAGCCGAACGCCTTGACCGGGTGCCGCTGGGTCGCCTTCCAGGCGGCGGCCATGCCGGCGTGGATCCGGTCACGCAGGGTGGCGCGGTTCTTCGGGTCGCCGTCGTTGTACTTGCCGGCGGTGACGTTGCCGGCGCAGCCGGTGAAGTACGCCTGGAACACCTGGTCCGGTTCCGCGGCACGCTTGTCGCGCGCCAGCCCGCAAAAGTCGCAGCTGACCCGGCCCTGGCCGTAGTGACTCATCGGGTGGGTGGCATAGTAGTTCAGGGTGGCCAGCGGCGCGTCGCCGTCCCAGAAGCTGAGCGTCTTCAGCCGCGGGTCGATCGTCCCTTCCGGCTCGGCCCGCACCTCGGGGTCGCGCGTGGCGCTTGTGCGGGTGAACTTGACCTGGCCATCGACGACCACCCTCCGGTTCGACGCCACCTGCTCCACCCTGGCCTGGCCGATGCCGATATGGGTGAAGCGGCGTGTCGCCGCCAGCGACACTTTCACCGCGGCAGCCACGCCGGCCGCGGCCCGGTCGAGAAACTTCAGGTCCACCGAGGGTGGTCCCTTCGCCGCCTCGATGAGCTTCTGGGCCTGGGTGTCAGCGAACGGGGCGTCATGCGGGTGAACGCAGTGGACTGCAACCCTTTCGCTGGTCGTGTGGGCCGCCTTCGCCAGCGCCTCGCGCCAGGTTTGGTGGGCCTCGTTGCGGAGGCCGCACCAGTCCACCGCGCACAGCACCACCGGGGCGCCGGCGCCGAGCAGGACGACGCCGACGGCCTTCAGGGGGTCATCCACCGCCCGCGCCGGCTCGATCCAACCCCCACATAGGGGGTGCCCAAGGGGCGGGGTGACATCGCAGGTAAAGGTCGCGAGGTGTAGCGAAGGCATGGGAAGAGTCTCGCGGCGGAGCGCGGGGTTGGGTACAATAGTGAGATCCTAGCGAATCGAGAAGGCCTCGGCGGAGAGGTGACGTCATGCGGCGAATCGGCCTGATCGGCATGCTGACGGGTGGGCTCCTTCTGCTTGCGTCGCCTTGGGCGCTCGGGCAGGGAATGACCAGCGGTACGAGCGGGTTCGGCACAACCGGCACGGGGGGTGGGTCCTCCGGCGGGTTCGGGTCCAGCAGTGGCGGCGGGTTCGCCGGGGGCTTCGGCAGCAGTACCGGCGGCGGGTTCTCCGGCGGGTTCGGGTCCAGCAGCGGTGGCGGGTTCGCCGGGGGCTTCGGCAGCAGCACCGGCGGGTTCGCCGGCGGCAGCGGCGGTGGCGGGCTGGGAGGCGGCGGGTTTGGAGGCACCGGCGGGTTGGGCGGCTCGACCACGCAGTTCGCCAACTCCTCGGTCTTCGGCAAGTACCTGGCCAACCCCTACGCCGCCGGCATGGCCATCGGGCGGACGGGCACCCAGGGCAGCCAGTACGCCCGCAACTTCCCGGTGACGCTTAGCTTCGGCCAGCCGGTGTACAACACCGCCACGCTCGGCCGTACCCAGACGACCGGCACGTCGGCGCTTGGCCTTGGACTGGGGGCCACCGGGACTAACAGCGCCCTCCGCTTCGCCGGGGCGTCCAGCGCCGGCATCCGCCGGGCGCCGGGCTATCTGGCCGAGCCGACCTTCCCCGTTCCCGAGCGCTCCCGCGCCGAGGCGCTGCGTCCGGACCTGGAGGCGGTCGTGGCGCGGTCCGAGCGCTTGCCTTCGGCCGGCAACATCCGCGTCACGACCGAGGGCGAAACGGTGGTCCTCCGCGGCCGGGTCACCAGCGAGCGCGAGCGGCGTCTCGCCGAGGCGATGATCCGCCTCACGCCAGGGGTGCGTGAGGTGCGAAACGAGCTTCAACCGCCAAGAAGTCCCTGAGGGGGCCGGCTTTGGCCGGCCGGCGGGATGAACCCGCCGGCTCCGGTCACAACCGGGCCCCCGCGGGCAACTAGGGTGTAGCGACCCTTCGACGATGCGTCGCGGGGCCGGGGAACTTGCCATTGCCCGGGGCCGGTCCTGACGCTATACCCCGCCCCTCACACATCGAAATCGATGAAGGGGGAACCACGCCCGGCGGCGTCGTCTGACCGCCGGCGGGCGGGGAGGGAGTCGCATGCTGGCCCGCTCCGTACTCAACTGCATCCTCGACGACGAGGCGATCACCCGGAATTTGGGGGATGCCGAGGCCCGCGTCCTCGTCGAATGGCTGGTCGAGGAGGCCGAGGCGCTCTCCCCGCCACTGTCGGACGAGGCGGCACTCGCCGAGGTGCAGGTGCTGCGCAAGCGCGGCCGGGCGCTGGGCCGGTTCGTCCGCCTGTGGTCGATCGACGACGACCGCCACGGGGCGATGCAGCTGGCGGCCAGCGAGCGGTTCGACTGGCCGCTGCCCGACGGCCCGGTCGAGCCGTGCCTGCTGATGCAGCACGTCGTCTGGTTCGAGGCGCGGAAAAGGCGGCACGCCGCGTAAGAACTGTCAAAAATCGACGGATTGGCGCGAAGGGCCACCGCACTTCGCCTTGCGGCGCGTACAATCTTGTACTTCTCGCGCGGCGAGGTGTATGCTAAAGCTGGCACCGTCACCTTACTTTCCCCCGCAGTCGCGCTCGCCGATGTCCCCCCGGAGGTAACCCAGCATGAGCGCCGGACCAGACCCCCGCGCCGCCAACCAGCAGATGATCGAGCAGGAGCGGCGGCGTCTCAGCCAGCGCCTGGAGCACGTCGCCCGGCTCTCCGAGAGTGGGGCCCCGCCGAACACGTTTTACCAGGAGATGCTCCAAAGCCTGCTCGACTCGCTGGCCGCCGTGGCCGGCTCGGTGTGGATCCGCACCTCGCAGGGCAACCTCCAGCAGCAGTTCCAGATCAACCTGCAGCAGGTCGGACTCGACGGCAGCAACGAGGAGGCGCAGTCCAGCCACAACGCGCTCTTGCGCGTCGCCTTCCAGCAGGCCCAGCCGGTCCACCTGCCGCCGCGCAGCTCGCTGGGCGAGTCGGAGCCGGGCAAGCCGGCCCCGGGAAATCCGACGCAGTGCCTGCTGCTCATCGTGCCGATCCGCCAGCAGGACCAGGTGGTCGGGCTCGTCGAGGTCTTCCAGGGATCCAACCGGCCGCAGAGCGCCATCCCCGGCTTCCTCCAGTACATGCAGATGATGGCCGACAACGCCGGCCGTTATCAGCGCAACCAGATGGTCAACGCCCTCTCCGGGCAGCAGCAGCTCTGGACCCAACTCGAGGCGTTCGCCCGCACCATCCACACCAGCCTCAACCCGACCGAGGTCGCCATCCAGGTGGCCAACGAGGGCCGCCGCCTCATCGACTGCGACCGGGTCTGCGTGGCCATCCGCAGAGGCGGCGAGAAGGCGAAGGTCGAGGCGGTCTCCGGCACCGACATCGTCGAGCACCGCTCGAACCTGATCCGGTTCATGCGCAAGCTGTCCGACGAGGTGATGACCTGGGGCGAGAAGCTGGTCTTCGACGGCAGCCGCGACGACAGCCTGCCTCCGAAGGTGCTCAAGGCGCTGGACGACTACCTGAGTGAGGCGCACAGCAAGCTGCTGGTCATCATGCCGCTGACCGACGACCGCGAGGGCGACGGCAAGGACAAGCCGAAGCTGCCGCCGCGGTCGGCGCTGGTCATGGAGTGCTTCGAGACGCCCGCCGACCAGCAGCAGGTGCTGGCCCGGCTGGACATCATCGCCAAGCACTCCTCGTCGGCGCTGTTCAACGCCGTCGAGCACCGCCGCATCCCGATGCGCTTCCTGTGGGCGCCACTGGCCAAGCTCCAGGAGGGCCTCGGCGGCAAGACCAAGTCGATCGTGCTGCTGAGCGTCCTGGCGGCGAGCGTCGTCGGGGCGTGCCTGTACGCCCTTCCCTACGAGCTGAAGATGGAGGTCACCGGCAAGGTGATGCCGGTCGTCCGCCGCACCGTCTACGTCCCGGCGCCGGGGACGATCGAGCGGTTCGAGGTGCAGCCCAACGCCCTGGTCAGCGAGGGGCAGACGCTGGCGCTGATGTACGACTCGACTCTGTTCGCCAAGTACAGCCAGCTCAAGAGCGAGATGGAGAGCGCGGCCCTGGAGGCGAACGACCTGGAGGCGGCGATTCAGCGCGACGTGCTGCTGGCCGACATCGCCACCAAGCGAGCCCGGGCCGCGCTGCGCCGAGCCGACGAGCGGTCCAAGCGGCTGGAGATCACCGAGCTGATCAAGCGGACGAACATGAACGAGAACCGGCCGGGCTACTTCCAGCTGGTCGCCCCGAAGATGTCGTCCGAGGAGCAGCGGCTGGTCCAGGACCCGCGCTGGCTGGTGCTGACCAGCAACTTCCAGGAGAAGAGGGGCAGCGAGGTCCGCCCCAACGAGCCGATCATGCGGGTCGGCGTCAAGAGCGGCCCGCAGGAGATCGAGCTGAAGATCCCTCAGAAGCACGTCGGCCAGATCCTCCGCGGCTTCGAGCGGCAGAACAAGGACTGGCTGATGGTCGATTTCCTCCTGCTGGGATCGACCATGACGCTTTACAAGGGCGTCCTGCACAAGGACAAGATCGCCGGCGAGGCCACGGCGAACATGGAGGACCAGAACGACCCCGAGCCGTATGTGCTCGCCTACGTGGACATCAAGGACGGCCGCATCCCCGAGGGGTACCGGGTCAATAGCGACGAGCTGACCAGCGGCACGGAGGTGCGCGGCAAGGTGCTGTGCGGCCCGGCCCGGGCTGGCTACGCGCTGTTCTACGGCGTGTACGAGTTCCTCTACGAGAAGGTCGTGTTCTACCTGTTCTGACCGCCGGCGCCCGCCGGCCCGGTGAGCGACGCCTCACGGAAGCGTTCTTCAACCACGCTTCTGCAAGGCTTCGCTCACCACGAGTTCCCCCGCACTCCCCCTGGCACGGAGATTGGCCCATGTTTCGCTTCTTCGCCACCTGCATCGCGCTGGCGGTGGGCACCGCCGCGGTCATCATCTACGCCGGCCAGATAGGCGACTGGGTCCCCAAGGTGGACCAGAAGGCGGCCCAGAATGAGGGCGACGCCCCGAAGGCGGCGGCCCCGGCCAAGGACGCCGGCCCCGAGGAGAAGCCCGCCCCGGCCGCCCCCTCCCAGCGCTTCGCTGAGGGCCCGGTCCGCATCACCACCTCGGACACCACCGGCCTGGCGCTGCCGCTGGTCATCCAGGACGGCCGGGTCATGCCGCTGGAGCGCCGCGAGGTCCCCAGCGAGCGCGACGGCAAGCTGCTGCTGCTGGCGACGCCGGTGCTTGATACCAACGAGTACGTCCCGGAGGACAAGCTCGAAAAGATGCGGGTCAGCGTGCTGGCCGTCGAGTGGGCCGACGGCGACGACAAGCGGATTGAGCGCGAGCGCGAGTACAGCCGCCGCCCCTCCCTGCGGGAGCCGTTCACCGACCCCGACGCCACCGGGCCGGCGGCCCAGAAGCGGTATCGGCTGCCGCTGGCCGGGGAAAACCTCTCCGCGGATACCATCAAGATCATTCGCCTGCCGGTGAAGTTCCGCCGGCTCGCCGAGGACGACGAGGTGGAGGCCGGCCAGCTGATCGGCATCATCAACCCCGCCGTGGCGCTGGAAGAGCTGGCGATCAAGAAAGCCAAGATCGACGCCGCCATCGCCGAGGTCGGCTCGTCCCGGGCGCTGAAGGAGGAGTCAATCCGCCGGTTCCAGGCCATGGGCAAGTCGCGGCAGCGGGTGCCCGGCTCCGTCTCCGACGACGACTACTTCGCCGGCAAGGTCACCATCGACCGCTACGTCAGTGAGGAGGTGGCCAAGAAGTCGGCCGTCGTGCAGGCCCAGCAGGAGCTGTCCGGCGCGTGGACGACGCTCGACCTGTACTTCATCCGGGCCCCGATCGCCGGCCGCATCCGCACCATCTACAAGCAGCAGGGCGAGGCGGTGAAGAACCTCGACGCCGTGCTCCAGCTGCAAAACACCCGGCGGCTGCGCGTCGAGGCCCAGGTCGAGGTGCAGGACGCGCTGCCGTTGCAGGAGCGCGTCCGCCGGGCCGAGGCGATGCGGCTGGAGGCGCGGCGGCTCCAGTCCACCAAGCTGGCCGAGGCCGAGGCGCTCCGCAAGAAGGCCGACGAGATCACCAAGGTCCAGGTGGAGATTACCCGCCCGGTGCCACCCGTCGCCATCCTCCCGGGCCACCACGACACGGTCACCTGCGTCGCCGTCACCGGAGAGCAGCTGCCGCGCATCGTCTCCGGCGGCGAGGACGGCGTGGTCCGGATCTGGGAGCGCGTGCCGGGCGAGGATCGCTGGCACGACAAGTTTCGCCTCAGCCACGGCGCGCCGATCCGGGCCATCGCCTGCACCGGCAAGGGCAAGAACCTGCTGCTGACGGCGTCGTCGCGCGGCCAGGTGCGCGTCTTCGACCTGAGCGGCCTCAACAAGAGCACGGAGCCGACGCTGTGCGGCCAGGGCGACGACGGGGCCCGCCACCAGGGCGCGGTGCTGACCATCGCGGTCAACGCCGACGGCACGCAGGCGGCGACGGCCGGCGAAGACCGCTCGATCATCGTCTGGGACCTGCCCTCGGGCAAGCGGGCCGACGTGATCAAGAACGCCCACAACTCGCACATCACCTGGGTCGGGTTCACCCCCAACGGCAAGCTGGTCTCAGCCGGCCGCGACCGGGCGCTGACCGTCTGGGACAAGAACGGCAGCCGCTGGGAGCGCGACCCCGAGCGGTTCGCCTCGCGCTCGACCGAGGTCAACACGCTCAGCATCAACCCGAAGAACAACACCATCCTGTTCGACGGCGATCGCGAGCTGATCGTGCTGTCCTTGGAGAACAAGCGGATCATCGGCTCGCTGCACAACCCCGGCTCGACGGGGACGTTCTCGACGATGGCGCTGTTCTCGCCGGACGGCAACACGATCCTGACCAACGGCAACGGCCCCGGCAAGCTGCAGCTGTGGCGGGCGCCGTCGGACCACGCCCGCGCCGCCGAGCTGAGGCAGTTGTTGTGGACGACCGGCAACACGACCTGCGGCGCGTTCGACCCCAACGGCGAGTTCGCCGTCACCGGGACGTCGGACCACCGCGTCCTGGTGTGGAAGCTGCCGCGCAAGGAGGAGGCCGAGAAGCCGTCCGACGCCCAGCTGACCTACGTCGAGGAGAACCTCGACAGCGGCCTGCGGAAGGTCACCGTCCGGGCGACGATCACCAACGCGCCGGAGGGCGCCAACCCCGGCTCGTCGGCCACCATCGTCGTGCCGCCGGGCGTGCGCTGACGAACAGCTGTCAGCTATCAGCTCTCAGCCGTCAGCCAGAAGGCGGCTGGGAGCTGCGCACCCGTTGATGTTTCTGGCTGATAGCTGATAGCTGACAGCTGAGAGCTACCATGAGCACCGCACCCCCAGCAGCCGACCTCGAACGCCGCAAGAGTTTGCGCATCCGCCTCCGCGCCGACCTCAACATCGAGGCGCACAAGTACGAGGGGCGCACGTTCTACGTCGTCAAGGACCCCGTCAGCCTGCGCTACTACCGGCTGAAGGACAACGAGCACTTCCTGCTCCAGTTCCTCGACGGCAAGCACACGCTTGAGGAGGCCCAGAAGGCCTACGAGAAGGAGTACCGCCCCGAGCGGCTCCGCCTGGAAGACCTCGAGGGTTTCGCCCAGCAGCTGCTCACCGCCGGGCTGGCGTTGAGCGACTCGCCCAAGGCCGGCAAGCAGCTGTTCGAGCGCCGCGGCAAGCGGCGGCGGCAGGAGTGGCTGCAAACGCTGTCGAACATCCTCTACATCAAGATCCCCGTCTTCGACCCGGAGCGCGTCCTCAAGATCCAGCTCCGCTACGTCTGGTGGA
This sequence comes from Gemmataceae bacterium, assembly GCA_046350195.1. Classification (GTDB taxonomy): domain Bacteria; phylum Planctomycetota; class Planctomycetia; order Gemmatales; family Gemmataceae; genus CALDUY01. Next base: position 1,277 of record JAXMAW010000049.1, on the reverse strand, counting down.
TCTTCTCGCTGTGGTTCTTCACCCTCTCCGTCGGGTTCATGCTGGCGGCCATCCTGCTCGTCGCCACCCACTTCGACACCTTCCTCCACAAGCTGCCCAGCTACCACGAGTTCTTCAGCTTCAAGACCGCCATGTACCTGTGGATGGCGCTGGGCGTGGTGAAGGTGATCCACGAGTTCGGCCACGGGCTCAGTTGCCGACACTTCGGCGGCGAGGTCCACGAGATGGGCTTCCTGCTGATGTGCTTCTCGCCGGCGCTGTACTGCAACGTGTCCGACGCCTGGATCTTGCCCAACAAGTGGCACCGGATCATCATCAGCGCCGCGGGGATCTACGTCGAGCTGGTCATCGCCGCCATCGCCACGTTCGTCTGGTGGAACACGCCGACGCAGCCGTTCATCCACAACCTGTCGCTGAGCCTGATGATCGTCTGCTCGGTCAGCACGGTGGTGTTCAACGCCAACCCGCTGATGCGCTACGACGGCTACTACGTGATGGCCGACTGGCTGGAGATCCCCAACCTCCGCGAGAAGTCCAACCGGTTCCTGAAGAACCTCGTGCTGGAGCACTGCCTCGGCGTCGAGGTCCCGCCCGAGGAGTACATGGAGCTGTGGCGGAAGGTGCTGTTCGTCGGCTACGCCGTCGTCAGCTACGTCTACCGCTGGGTGGTGACGTTCAGCATCCTCTACCTGTTCTACACCTTCCTCCGTCCGTACAAGCTGGAGGTCGTCGGCAACCTGCTGACGCTGGCGGCGATCCTGTCGATGACCGTTTGGCCGGTCTTTCGGCTGTTCAAGGGCATCCACAAGCGCGGGAGACTCCCCGACATGAAGCGCGCGCGCGTGATGGTCACCTCGTCGGTGGTGGCCGCCGTCCTCTTGTTCCTCGCCCTCGTCCCGGTGCCGATCAGCCGGCTGCGCGGCCTGGCGCTGGTGCAGGCGGAGCCGGAGTACAGCTCCCAGATCACCCTGAAGCGGACGGCGCTGTTGCAGGAGCTGAAGGTGGCCCCCGGCGACCACGTCGCCAAGGGCCAGGTGCTGGCGGTCTTCCGCGACCCCGACCTGGAGGAGAAGGTGGCGCAGTCCCGGGCCGAGTTGCAAAACTCCACCGACTACCTCAAGAGCCTGGAGCGGCAGAAGAACGACACCGTCGATGGGCGGGAGAAGCGGCAGATCGAGGACGAGATCATCAAGACGGTCGGCAAGCGCGACGTCGCCCAGGCCACGCTGGAGTCTTACCGCCGCGTGCAGCAGGACGACCTGGTCATCCAGTCGCCT
>JAXMAW010000048.1:0-56476 GCA_046350195.1 Gemmataceae bacterium | reverse complement strand
GCACAGCCCGATGACGTCCATCGCCGTCGGCAGGCCACGGACCAACCGCCGGGCCCGGGCCGAGGCCAGCTGGCCGAGGACGATGCGCGGCAAGCTGAAGCCGAGGCCGGCCCCCAGCAGGCCGAACGCGGCCACGACCGGGATGCGGGCCGGTTCGACCATCATGCTCACCAGGGCCGTGCCGATGAGCAGGCCGAGGAACAGCACCGAGCGGATGGCCAGGTACTCTTTCAGCGCCGACGGGCGGTAGTACCCGGCCGTCCACAGGAGCCTTTGCAGCTCCTCGCGGGTGTCGCGGAACGTCGGCACGGCCGAGGCCAGGTCGCGGGCCATCGGGTCGGGCGGGGCCGGCTGGCGGCGCTTCCTGTCCGAGGTGCGGGCCAGCATCATTATCCGGACGACCAGGTAGCCGACGGCGGCCGTCGCCAGGCCGATGCCCAGCATCGTCGTCTGTAACGGGTCCATGGTGTACTCCTTGCCAGACGGCTTTAGTAGTCAACCCGCAACAGCCACAGCAGCCAGGTCACGCCGACAACTTCCAGCCCCAGCGCGAGCATCAGTGCCGACAGGCCTTGCTGGCTCTCCGTCAGTCGGGACAGGTAGTCGGGGTAGATCAGGTAGTAGAAGATCAGGAACGCCGGCGCCGCCAGGGCGATGCACAGCCCGGACAGTCGGCCCAGCGCCGTCACCGCCGCGACGTGGCCGCGGAACTGGTTCCGCGACCGCACCGTCTGGGCCAACCGATCCACCAGCAACGCCAGGTTGCCGCCCGTCTGCCGGTGCATGGCGATCAGGGACACCAGCAGGCTGAAGTCGGGCAGGCCGATCCGCTCGGCCGTCATCTGGAACGCGGCCGGCACGGTCAGGCCCAGGTCGAGGTGCTCGCCGGTCCGCTTGAACTCGGCGGCGATCGGCTTCTCGCCCTGCTCGGCGATCAACTTGACCGACTGGTCCACCGTCAGGCCGGCCCGCAGCGACCGGGACATGAGGTGGAACGTGTCGGGCAGCTGCTCCTGCACCGCCCGCTTCCACCGCCAGTGCATGAACCAGTAGAACGACAGAAGCCCGGCCATCGCCAGCAGGGCGGCCGGCATGGCCAGCTCGACCCGCTCGTTCCACAGCCACACGCCGGCCCCGGCCACGACGCCGAGCAGCAGCAGGTAGCTGGCGGCCAGCGACCCGGACATGGCCACCTCGCTCCGGCCGACGACCCGCTCGAACCAGCGGTCCAGCGACTCGCCGACGGTGCGCGGCGGCCGGATCGCCTCCAGGTGCCGGTGGAGGTCGTCGGCGATGAGCCGCTCCTGCTTTCGGCGGAAGAGCCAGCCGAGGAGGTTGACCGTCCCGCGCAGCAGGAAGAAGCCGACCAGGAAGGCGAGCGCCGCCCCGGCGAAGAGGGCGGCGGCGAGCGTCTGTTCGCGGTTCATGCGTGGTCCCTCCCGTTGGCGCCCTGCACCTTCAAGACCCGCTCGGCGAACAGCGACGGTGGCAGGTCGATGCCGTAGGTGTGCAGCCGGTCGAGGATGTCCGGCGTCTCGCCGGTGGCGTGGAAGTGGCCGACCGCCTGGCCGTCCACCATGCCCGTCTGCCGGAACGCGAAGATGTCATGGACGACGTACCGCCGCGCCTTCTTCAGGCCGCGGATCTCCGAGATGCGGCTCACCTTGCGGGCCCCACCCTTGAGCCGGGTCAGGTGGACCAGCAGCTTGAGGGCGCTGCCGACGTAGCTGCGGATGACCGGCAGCGGCATCTCGAAGCCGGCCATGGTGATCATCATCTCGAGGCGAGACAGCGCGTCGCGGGTGTCGTTGGCGTGGATGGTCGTCAGAGACCCCTCGTGGCCGGTGTTCATGGCCTGGAGCATGTCCAGGGCTTCCGCCCGCGGACCTCGCCGATGATGATCCGGTCGGGCCTCATGCGGAGGCTGTTCCGCACCAGGTCGCGCTGGGTCACCTGCCCGGCGCCTTCGAGGTTGGGAAGCCGCGTCTCCAGCCGGACGACGTGGGGCTGCTGGAGGCTCAACTCGGCGGCGTCCTCGATCGACACCAGCCGCTCGTCGTGCGGGATGTGCCGCGACAGGGCGTTGAGGAACGTCGTCTTGCCGGCGCCGGTGCCGCCGGAGATCAGCACGTTGACCCGGGACTGCACCGCCGCGGAGAGGAGCTGGAGCATCTCCGGCGTCAGCGTGCCGTTGGCCAGCATCTCCTCCTCACCCAGCCGGACGGCGAACCGGCGGATGGACAGCATGGCCCCTTCGAGGGCCAGCGGCGGCAGGATGGCGTTGACGCGGGAGCCGTCCGGCAGCCGGGCGTCCACCATCGGCGACGACTCGTCGATGCGGCGGCCGACGCGAGAGGTGATCCGCTGGATCACCTGCGTCAGGTGGGTGTTGTCCTTGAACATGACGCCGGTCGGCTCCAGCCGGCCGTGCCGCTCGACGTAGACGTTGTTGGGCCCGTTGACGAGGATGTCGCTAACGGTCGGGTCCTTCATGAACTGCTCGAGCGGCCCCAGGCCGAACACCTCGGCCATGACCTCCTCGATCAGCTGCTGGCGCTCGGCGTCGGAGAGCTTCTCGCGCGAGCCGCGCACCAGTTGGGTGGCCAGGGCGTGGACCTCGCGCCTCAGCCGCTCCTCGTTCCACGACGTCAGGCCGGAGATGTCGATCACCGCGACGATCTGGCGGTGGATGTCGGCCTTCAGCTGCTGGTAGCGCTGAACGGGCGCGGCCAGCGATCCTTGCGGGAGTGCCTTCACTGCGGGTTTCATGCGAATCTCCTCGTCGTTGCTCTTCCGTGATTCGTCAGCGCGCCAGCCGAGGCCGGGCCAGGTAGTCATTCGGCAGCAGGTAAGCCGTGGTCCGTCGAGAGAAGTCGGTGATCGCCTGGGGCACCGCCATGACCGTCGGCTGGAGGCGGAGGCGGAGCGGGCCGCCGGCCGCCTCCTCGACCTGCACGACGCGGGCGGCGACAAAGGCGTTGACCGTCACCTGCCCGCCGGAGGCGGCCGACACCAGCGGCCAAACGCGGCGGGAGCCGGTGTCGCGCAGCCGCTTCAGCGCGGCGATCAGGCCCTGATACTCGACCGAACCGAGGTCCGGGCCAAGCCCCGTCCCGGGTAGGGTCAACGTGTCGGTGGGGCCCAAGACGAGGCGGCCGTTGTGGGACTGGAGGTCCTGCTCCGTCACGCCTCCGGCGACCTGGGCGGACGCCTGGCCGGAGCCGATCGTTAGCAGCGTGGCGGTGCTCTGGCTGGGGTCGCCGGACGGCTGCAGCTGGAGTTCCAGGACGACCTCTGGGATCTGATCGGCACCCTGGGCGAACAGGCCGGTGTCGGGGTGGACGAAGAAGTCGTCCGGGCCGTTGCGCAGGCGGACCTGGAATTCCCACGAGGCCGGGTCGGAGCCGGACGGGTCCGATCGCACCCCGATCGGCACCAGCGGGATGGGGTTGCCCGGGCGGGCGCGGAAGCCGACGACGTCGCGGTCGAGGTACGCCAGGCTGCTCACACGCATGTCCACCGAGGGCTGAAGCACCAAGGCCCCCAGCAGCACCGGCACGGCGTTGCCCCGCCTGGCCGATCGGGTCGCCGCGACGACGACCGCGTCCACGTCGTCGAGCGACAGGCCGGCGGGGTCGGACAGGTTCGCCTTGGTCAGCGTGCCCGGCGTGGCCGGGTCGTAGCTGCCGAGCAGGACGTCCCTGCCATTCGGGCCGGCCGTGTCGAGTCCGAGTGACCGCCCCAGTACGCGGTTCTTCGCGGCGAAGGCGGCCGCGGCGGCGCGGGCGTCCTGAAGCAGCGCGGCCACGCCGGGTTTGCCCTGGCGCAGCCACGCGTCGTTGAGAAGTTCGTTCGCCGCGGCCAGCGCGGCGGCGTCGGCGGCCGTGGTCAACTCCTGCCGGGCGGCGCTGAGCCAGCCGGCGTTGAGGGCCAGCGCCAGCGCCGTCAACATGGTGGTCATCGCCACCAGCGTCCAGACCGCGGCGGACCCGCGGCGTCGGTGCCTCAACCTTCCCTGGCGAGCGAGCATGTGAGCGTTCTCCGTGGCGAGTGGGGCTCATCCCCCACTCGCCCCTTTAGCGCAGGTCACGTCCCCTTGTTCTTGCCGCAGGTGCTGCACCCCTTCTTGCCGCTGCCGCAGTCCGGCGGCAGGAACTGGAAGGACGGGCCGGTGCTGTTGTTCTTCTTGCCCGCCGCGGCCGGCCGCGCCTTCGGGTCGTCCAGCGAGACGAAGACGCCGTCGGAGGAGAAGTTCATCGTCTTGCCGCGCTTCAGCCCGTTGAACTGCTCGACGCGGACGTCGGGGCGGGGCGGGGCGGTCGTGTTCAGGTCGAAGATCCGCACCAGGTCGGTGGTGCCGATGGCGTACTCGCCCTTGTTGAGCCCCTCGACGCGGACCTCCTCGCGGTCGTAGTCGCCGTTGGCCTTCACCCCGAACGCGACGGGGATGACGGCGGCGTCAAGGCCCTTGGAGTCGAGCAGCTGCGCCCGCTTCTCCTCCAGCGACTTCTGCTCGGAGGCGGACAGCGGCGCCAGCGACAGCGTGCCCTTGGTGCGGGCGAACTCGATCAGGCCGGCCCGGTAGGGGTTGGCCTCCAGGGTGAACTGGACCGGCTTGTTCTCCGGCAGTGCGGCGAAGACGTTCCACAGCGCGTTGCGCTTGGCGATCACCCGCACCTTGTTGACGATCGGGGCGGTGCGGGTGGTCTCCGCGCCGCTGTCGCTGCTGATCGACGAGGTCAGGTAGACATCGACCCACTCGCCGACCTGGATCAGGCCGCCGGCGCTCTGGTCCTTCGGCACCGTCACGTTGACGGCCCGCATGTTCGGCAGCAGCCGGGTGTGCAGCGGCTCCGGCTTGGCCATCTCCTGAAGGTCCTCGCGGAGGATGGGGGTGTCGGCCTCGATGGCCCGCTTCGGCACGCGCAGGGCGGCGGCGCCCTGGACGGCCGGCAGGTACTGCTGCTTGTTGGCCTCGTAGTGGGCCAGTTCCTCGGGGCGGAGGGGGCGGGTCTTGACCCAGGAGGCTTCGATCACGTCGCCGGGGAAGAGGTTCTTCCCGGCGACCAGCACCTGGATCTCTTTCTTGGTCGGATCGGTCTTGCCCAGGTAGCCCGCGTAGCGGGCCCCCACGACCGCCCCCAGGCCGATCAGGATGGCCAGGGTGAGGGCGAAAACGGTACTGGCTCTCATGGCGAGGACTCCACGTTGCGAAGCTCAGGGAGGTAGGTCATTCTTTGCGCATCACGGTCTGGCCGACGAGGACTTCGTTCTGGATGCTCAGGCCGATGAACCGTAGGAGGTCCGGTACGACCGCACCGGCCGGCAGCCGCACCTGCACCGCCACCGGGTCGCCGGGGGCGACCGGGTCGCCGTTGTCGTCTGCCAGGTTGACGACGACCTCGGCGGCGTTGAACCGGGTGTCGCCCAGCGCCCGCCGGACGCTCAGGTTGACGGCGTCTTTCCCCCCGCCGGTCGCCGCGGTCCGGGCCCCTTCGCGGCTGGCCAGCGCCACCTGTTGCTGGGCCGACAGCCACAGCGAGAACTCCACCGTGCCCAGGAGGACGGCGAGCAGGATGGGGAAGACGAACAGCAACTCGACGGCCATGCCGCCGCGGCGCTTGTTCTTGGCCTTAAGTGCCATGGCGCACCTCCGCGGTCTGGGTGGCGACGGGCCGGGGGGCCAGGCCGAGGTCGGCCCGGAAGGCCCACAGCAGGACCGGGACGGCGGCGACGGTGGCGATCAGCGAGTAGCGGATGACGATCGGGGCGCGGGCGCCTGCGATCGGCTGGCCTCCCCGTACCGCCAGGCTGCGGCCGCGGAGCAGGCGGGAGATCATCACCCCGACGACGACCAGCCAGAGCAGCCCCAGCGACACCGCCAGGACGGCCACGACGAGGGCCGGGCCGATCCAGGCGCCCAGGGCGGCGAACAGCTTGACGTCGCCGCCGCCGCACAGCCCCATCAGCCACATGCCGAGGAAGAGGATGAACCCGACCGCGAAGCCGGCCAGGGCGAACAGCAGGCCGTCCAGTGCGCCGGTGGCCGCGCCGCCGGCGCCGAGCAGCCAGACCGGCGAGCCGCCGCCGCCGAGCAGGGCGCCGCGGGCGGTGCTGGCGAGTAGGCCCAGGCCCAGCGCGGGCAGGCTGAGCCACTTGGGCACCTTCATGTAGCGCTGGTCGGTGTAGCTGGCCGTCGCCAGCAGGGCGCCGAGGCCCGCCAGGAAGACCCAGCCGGTGACAGGATCGGGAAAGTAACGCATGGCCTGCGGTCACCTCGTCCCTGGTGCGGTTTCTCCGTGGTCGCGCTGTTCATCATCGACCGGGCCGCGCCGGGCGTGCGGGCCAAACGCGGCGTAAGAAAAAAAGTCCGGGCGTGGAGGCGATACCTCCAGCCCGGACGGTGTTCCTGGTACCGGCTCTTCGGCCCGCGAGTCGAGTCAGGCCGGGGGCGGTCGCTCCTCAGTCCGGCCGGGCGGGCCAGAGCTTGGCTCGTTCCGTGTTTAAGCCCTCACGCATTCCCACCTCGCGACACCTTTTCCCGCTTCCGTCTCCCGCGCCGAGGCGGCCCGAGGGTCGCGCCCCCAGGTCGGGAAGCGGGCCGCGGTGCGAGCAGGCATCAGTTGCAGGGGATCACGTCGATCACCGACGGGATGGCCGGTGGGATGCACAGGATGTCCGGCAGCAGGCCCGGGGTGTCGATCGCCTGTGAGCCGTCGGTCTGCGAGCAGCAACCGAGCTGGCCCTGGATGATGTAGCCCTGGCTGAGCGCGAGGATGGCGTTGCCGAGCTCGGTCAACTCGGTGTTGACCGCGTCGCGGATCGCCGCCAGGCCGGTGATGATCCCGATGATCAGGATCGTCGCCACGAACAGGAACTCGATGGCGATGAGGGCACCGTCATCGTCGCTCCACAGCCGCTGGACGAGTTTTTTCGTCATGGCAAATCAGTCCCTCCCAGGAGGTTGGCTCGCCGCACCGCCTCCCACGATCTCCCGCAACGCACGGGAGCCTTCGTGAAGACAATCCGGATCGGCGACAGAGGCCTTAATCTGCCAGGACAGCCTAATTGGCGCACACATCCCCTTCAAGCGAACTTGACTGATCCGCAGGGATTATCCATCCGCCCTCCCCAGAATTGTCCCTTCGATCACTAGATTCGGTAAGACCTGACCAACCCGGATAACCGGCACAACCTGAATGACCGCCGTCGGCCGACCAAACCGGGGGAGGCGACGGGCTCCGCGCGGCGCACTTGCCGCCAGGGGAACCCGCCGCCTCGCCAGGCCGCGCCAAGCACTGCCCACCGCCTTACTGGCAGGGCAGCAGGTCGATCACCGACGGGATGGCCGGCGGGGTGCAGAGCACGTCCGGGACGGTGCTCGGCGTGTCGATCGCCTGCGACCCGTCGGTCGAGGCGCAGCAGCCCTGTTGGCCAGCAATCGTGTAGCCCTGGCTCAGGGCGAGGATGGCGTTGGCCAGCTCCGACAGCTCGACGTTGACCGCGCTGCGGACGCTGGACAGGCCGGCGATGATCCCGATGACCAGGATCGTCGCCACGAACAGGAACTCCATCGCGATCAGGGCGCCCTGGTCGTCACTCCACAGCTTCTTCATCATCTGCGACATCACCACAACCCCTCCAGGATGAAGGTAATACCCGCGTATTCCACCCACCGTCGGCCCGCCACGCGCGAACCCACTCACCTGAGCGGATGTGGAACGCTGGGCATGCGACTGAGCCGCTTGCTCGCGACCAACTCTAACCACCGTGGGGGATTTCAACCAATAGGGGATTTGGGCAATTGGGGAGGGGGGAGTGGCCCACTGGTGGCGCCAATGGCGCCAGTGGCGCATCAGGACGAATCTGGAGAACCCGCGAAGAGTTGATCGAAGGCGCCAATGGCGCAATCCGACTGGGCAATTGCCGGTCGTAGGGACTCTGACGAGAGGATCGGTTTGTTGGTGGGGCAGGAACGGAACCGACCCGGGCCCAGGCCCGGGTCGGTCAGGTGTGGGACAGTTCTGGCCCGGCTCAGTTGGTCGGGGGGACGTCGATCAGAGAGGGGTTGGACGGCGGCTGGGAGGTGCTCCCGTTGATGAAGCCGGCCGTGTCGATCGCCTGGGAGCCATCGACGCTGGCGTTGGCGCCGATCTCGCCCTGGACCGTGTAGCCCTGGCTCAAGGCGAGGATGGCGTTGCCCAGTTCGGTCAGCTCGGCGTTGAGGGCGGCCCGCAGGTTGGCCAGGCCGACGATGATGCCGATCACGAGGATCGTCACCACGAACAGGTACTCCGTGGCGATGATCGCGCCCCGGTCGTCGGACCACATCCGCGACAGCTTGCTCATGAAGCGTCTTCCTCTACGTGAAAGGACTCGGCAGTTGGGCCCGGGATGGGACCCTCCTCGGTAGGCGAGGCAAGCCTCGCACCCAGAACTTGCCCTGCTCTGGGAGGTCTGGCAACGGGCTTTCCGCGCCCGACCGCCGCCGGGGTCGAGGCCTCGCCGCTCCCCCGGGAACAAGGCCGGCAACCGGGGCCATTCGCGCCGTGGTTGCGACGCTCGGCCGCGGCCATTTCCCCCGCCTTGGGCAGGCCCCGGGCGCTTCCCCGGCCAATCCGGGCAAGGAGATTGAAGTTCCTCGGCCGGCCGGCCGACTTCCCCGAAACTGTCGCAACCGGCACCGGCGGCGCCGCCGGATTGTTCGGCCGTCTCAGCCAGGCCATTGGGCGGAGATTGACCGCGCTTCTCTGGCGGCCGTCCGGCAAGATGGGGGGAGTAGTCGCTCGACGCCGGGCCGGCCCGGCATGGACCTCTGGGGCCTCCCATGTCGCGCGTTTGCCTCGCCGAGCCGCCGGCCCTTCGCCTCGGTGCCGGCATCGACTTCTCCGCGCCGGACTCCCCGCTAGCGGCGTACTACCTCCGTGCCAGCGACGTGGTGGCGGCCTCCCTCCTTTCCTTCGTCTTCGTCCTGGCTTGCGTCGCGCCGTTGCCGGTCGGCGACGTCCGGTCCCAACTCGAACTCGGTTTGGAAACCCTCAAGAACGGGCCCTGGGCCCAGGGGCCGGCCGTGCAGCTCTCCTGGCTGTTTCACGCGGGGCTGGCCCTGCTCTTCCGGCTGGGTAGTTGGCCGCACGGCGCCGAGGGTGGGGTCGAGTGCCTGCGCGGCGCCTACGCCCTGCTTGTGGTGGCGAGGCTGACGCTGTTGTGGCTGGCGTTTCGGCGGGTGAGCGGCTCGGCCGGGTTGGGGCTCGCCGGGTTGGTGCTGACGCTCGGGTTGAGCCTGGGAAGGCTCCCCGGGCTTCACCCCCTTCTGTTCGGCGAGGCCTGTTTCGCCGCGATTTTGGTGCTGCTGTCGCACCAGGAACTGACCCGCCGCCGCGTCCAGCTCCTCTGTGCGACCTTCGTCCTCTGGGCGAACGTCCACGAGTCGTTCGTGCTCGGCTTCGTGTTGTTACTGATCGGGCTGGTCGCCCGGGTAATCTCGCTGGGGTGGGCGGTCGGGGGCGACCCGTTTCTCCGCAAGCTCACCGGGTTGATCCTGATGTCCCTGATCGCCATTCTGGCGTTGAACCCACGCGGGCCGTTCCTCGTCTCGACCCTGTGGGGGTTGGCCCACGACCCGGCCTTCGTGGCGCTCGAGGCCTGGCAGCCCTTGCGCTTCCACTACGGCCCCGGGGGGCAGTGGACGTTCCTGCTGCTGTGGTGCCTGGTCGTCCTGGTTCAGCACCTGGCCCGGACGTTCTACCCGCCGGTTCAGCTGCTGTGCCTGCTGGTGTTCGGCTTCTGGCCGCTGTGGCACCAGCAGATCCTGCTGGAGTGGGCCATGGTCGCCCCCTGGGCCGCCCTGGCCGTGGCGCCGGCCGCCGCCGAAAGGTTCCGGCCGGCCTGGCTTTCCTCGTCTGTCCCTAGCTTCCGGAAGACCCTCCTGGCGGGCCTGTTCGCGGTGATCGCGGCGACGTGGTTCGCCCCGGTCCACTGGCTGATGGGCGGCCGCCCTGCCTCCCTGGACCGCAGCCTTTCCCAGTCGAGGTGATCTTGCCGATTCCTCCGACTGTGCCGGTCGTGCCGTCAATTCTTCAAGCCGCGCACACCTTGGGTCCGAAATAACGACTGTCAAGAGGATTCTGACCGCTCGGCCAGGTACGCCGGCGCGGTCCGAGCCCGAACCTTCGTGGAGGGGGCCCGGTATGGCAGTCCATTCCGCCAGGTCCTTCCGGACCGGCTGGATCACGGCCGCGACCTGTTCCTGCCTGCTCGCCGGCGGCCTGGCCCGGCACCCCGGAGCCGCCCGCGCCCAGTCGCCGGTCGGCCAGGTCGAGATGTGGCGCGGGAACACCCGCGTCGGGGCCGAGCCGCCCCCGGCGGCGCCCGCGGTGGCTACGCCGGCCCTCGAACAGGCGGGCGCCCCGCTGCCTGCGATCCGCGGCGACACCCCCTGGACGCCGCCCCCGCCGATCTCCAGCCTGCCCACGGCCCCAACGCCGGAACTCCGGCCGGTGGCCGCGGTCAAGGAGGCGCCGCCGGCGGCCAACCCAGACCAGCTGAAGGAGATCAGCCAGCAGCTGATTCGCTCGACGGGCCAGCTGGCCACCGACTGCCAGTCGGCGCTCGACCTGTGCGCGACGTCGCTGTGGGCCTCGGGCGACCGGCTGGTCGAGACGCTCGCCGTGCCGGTGAGGGCCGGCCGCGAGAAGGCGCCGGCCACGACCACCGTGGTGGTGACGCCGGCGCCGGCGGCCGAGAGGCCGGCCGCCGCCCGCGAGGACGCCCTGCCGTGGTACAAGGTCGTCTGGCTGCAGGTGGTGGTCGGCGGTAGCGCCCTGGTGGTCGGGCCGCTGATGGTCGCCCTGATGCTCGGTCTGATGCTCCGCCGCAGCGGGCTCCAGTTCCGCGTCGAGGTGGTCAACTCGCCCGGCGCGCTGGGCCAGGGGGTGGCTTACGGCGTGTCGCGCATCGACACGTCGATGCCGGACGTGCCGGCCCGGCCGGTCGGCCGCATCGAGCCGGGCCTCGGCAGCCTCGCGGCGCTGGCGGCCCAGGAGGCGGTGAGCTTCCCGGCGCCGGAGGACGAGCCGGCGATGACCGGCGAGCAGTTTGAACTCGGCCCGTCCTACGAGGAAGAGCGGGTGGCGAAGGAGGAGTCGCTGCGGCTGTGTGAGCAGGCCATCCTGCAAGAGATCTTCGAGGAGAACCTCAAGTTACAAGAGGAACTCCGCCGGCAGGAAGAGGCGGCGCTGGCGGCCCCGGCTACCGACGAGGCCCCGGCCGTCACCTCGGAGCCGGCGGCCAACACTGTCACCGACGTCGTCAGCGAGCCGATCGGGTATGTGACGGACGAGCAGGGCGAGGCGGTTTGACCCAGGGACCTGGCGCGTTCCCCCTGGGGAGGGGGGGCGCTCAATGGGGAGTGACTCATGGACCAGAAAGCGATCTACATCGGCATGGACCTCGGCACGTTCAAGACGTCGGTCGCGTCGTCGGCCGGCATCCGCGACGTGATCCACACCGCCGTCGGCTGGCCGCGCGACCAGGTCGCCCGCACCATGCTCGGCCGGGACGTCGTCTTCGGCAAGGACCTGATCGAGCACCGGCTGGCGGTGAACGTGGTCCGGCCGTTCGAGAAGGGGCTGCTGAAGTACAACTGCCCCGACGAGGCCGGCGTCAGCGCCGACCAGGTCGCGCTGTACAAGCAGGCGGCCCGGTTGGTCGTCGAGCACGCCGTGTCCCTGACTCGCCCCCCGAAGGGCGTGCCGGTCTACGGCGTCATCGGCGCCCCGTCGCGGGCCAGCATCGTCAACAAGAAGGTGCTCCTGGAGGCGGCCCAGCACGCCTTCGACGGCGTGATGATCGTTTCTGAGCCATTTTCGATCGCGTATGGCATGAACCGGCTGAGCGACACCCTCGTGGTGGACATCGGGGCGGGCACGACCGACATTTGCCCGGTCTACGGCACGTTCCCGCGGGAGGACGAGCAGGTCACCGTCGCCAAGGGCGGCGACGTGATCGACGAGACGTTCCACCACCTGCTGCGCGAGAAGTACCCGCAGGCGCAGGTGTCGATGAACATGGCCCGGGAGATCAAGGAGAAGTACGGCTTCGTCCACGACGTCAACGAGCAGGCGCTGGTGATGCTGCCGGTCAACGGCCGGCCGCAGCAGTTCGACGTGACCGAGCCTTTGAAGGCGGCGTGCAAGACGATCGTGCCGCTGGTCCTCGACGGGCTGTGCGAGGTGATCTCGCGGTTCGACCCGGAGTTCCAGCACCGGATGCTGCAAAACATCGTGATCGGCGGCGGCGGCAGCCAGCTCAAGGGGCTGGACCGGGTGATCGAGGAGTCGCTGAAGGACTTCGGCGGCGCCAAGGTGAAGCGGGTCTACGACGCCGTCTTCGCCGGCGCGGTGGGGGCGCTGAAGCTGGCGATGTGCATGCCGGCCGACTACTTCCACAAGCTGAGGATGGCGCAGCAGCCGGCCGAGGTCGAGGCGGAGGTCGCCGTCTGACCGGAAGCCCAGGGCGCGTCATCCGGGGGCGGGCGGGGGACAGGGATGTCCCCCGCCCGCCCGCGGCGTTTCAGGCGGCGTTGCCGCGATCCGCCCCCCCGGGCAGCACGGCGGCGGCGACGGCGCGGAGGACCTTCCCACCCGCCGGAGAACCACCCGGCGGCAGCACGGGGGGGCGTCCGAAGGGCGGGGACAGACTCCTTGCGGTTCCCCGGGTCCGACGGCGGTCAGCGCCCGTCAAGGGCGGAGGCGTGGGGTCGCTCACGTCGGTCGTCCGCGGGGCAGGCAGGCCGGGCCGCAGCCGGATCGGGTACTCCGCGTCGCAGCGGCACGGCAGCGGATCGTCAGGGCGGACCGCGACAGCAGTTCGGCCAGGCTCGATGCTGTTGGACGACCGGCACCTGGGGCAAGATGCCGTGACCGGGGTGCGCGTTTGCATCATGGGACGAGTTGCTCCCGGGGTGGGGCGGTGAGCGGGGTGGTCTGGATAATATAGGGGAGGGAGGGCCGCGCGTCCCGGGGCGCCTCCCTCTCTACATTAAGACAATGCGGGCCACCCCCATTCGGTTTGCGATCTTTTTTCGGGTCTGCCGCCTGGGGTGCGGGGATTTCCGATGGGGTGAAACATGCGCGAGATGGCCGAGCGGGCGAAGGATCGTCGAGTTTGCTGGCGAGGAGGGGTCAGCCGCCCGGAGCCGAAGACCCCGACGATCCCTCCTCGGTTGTCAGGGGTCCAAGCCATGAGACACCTCCTCTTCGCGACCGCGGCCCTCGCCGCACTGACTTTCGCCACCACCACTTACGCCAAGGGTGGGCACGGCGGTGGGCACAGGGGACACGCCAGCCACCACCCCGCGAACCATCACCCGGCCCACCACGACGCTCATCATGATGCCCACCATGACGGGCATCACGCCGGCAACTTCCACCACGGCTACGGGTTCCACGGTCACTACGGCTACAACTTCCACCGGGCGAACGTGACGAACTACCACCTGAACCACGGCACGAGGTTCAGCCACGGGTGGTACTACGCCGGCCGCAACCACAACCACTGGACCTGGAGCTACTACTCGCCGGCGCACCACAGCACGTTCTACTACGACCCCGGCGTGCGGAGCTGGTACTACTGGAACGCCCCGGCGGCGCGGTACTACCCGTCGAGCTACATCAACGTCGCCGCCCCGACGCCGGACGAGGTCCCGCCTGCGGTGGTGACGCCCACCACGCGGCCGGCCCTGCCGCAGGACGCGGGCCAGATCCCGGCGCTGCCGCCGGAGCTGGTGATGACCACGGGTAGCTGATCTCGGTCCCGCGATGGGACGTGGTGGGGGCCGGCCAGCGGGCCGGCCCCGGCCGCGCGCTTGTGACACGTCTCGGCCCCACGTATCATGACCTGGCCCATGCCCAGGTCCCGACGGTGCGCAGCATGGATGCCATCCTCGCTTGTCCCGGGTGTCGGAGGAAGTTACGCAGGTCGCGGGGAGGGGCGGGCGAGGCCAGCCGTTGTCCGTCGTGCGGGGCGACGTTTGACCTGCCGTCGCCCCCCGAAGCGCCGGCCGCGGCCGGCGCGGCTTCGGTGTCGTTCCGCACTCAACCCCAGCCACCCCCACAGCTCTCCCACGCCCGGGCTCGGCCCGCCCCGGACGTGCGATCGAACCCGTTCTGGGGCGGCTGGCCGAAGGGACGCGTCGCGCTGGTGTGGCTCATGGCCGCGCTCGCATTGGACCTGGTGGTGCTGGCCTTGAACCTGACCGTGTGGGGGATCGGCATCTCTGAGTTGGACGAGCTGTCTCGACTTTGGGACAACTGGGGGAAGCCGATCTCGCTCATCGGGATATGGCTCCTGCTGTTCGCAGCGGCCGGCTTCGCAATCGCCTTCAGCTATTGCCTGAATTACCAGAACCAACGGACAAGAGAGGCTGCCAAGATTATCGGCGCGGCGCTGATTGGAGTCTGCCTTCTCAGGCTGATGATGGGAGTGAACTTCTCTGCCAACGTCTGCGATTGCTCCGAGGGTGGGTATTGCGATCAGTTGGGGCCTCCGTCGCTATGGCCGACGTGGTGGTATTGGGCCAGCCTGCCCGCTCGGTGGTGCGTCGAGGTGCTGCTGCTGACCTTCCTGGCCTATCTCGCGTCCGATTGGCGGCACGAGGAGACCGTCGCGCGGGTGTACTGGGTCGGCGGCTTACTGATCGTCGAGTTCTGGATGCAGGGGATCCTCTTCTTCGCGGGCATCGTGGGGGAGTGTCACTCCTGGCTCGTGCGGGTGCACCAGTTCGATGAGGTTCAGGCCGGTCTGATCGTGTGTGCCCCGATGCTGGCCGTCCGGCTGGCAGTTATGTCGCAGCTCTTCCGCGCCTTGCTCGCCGCGCGCCACGCGCTTGTGGGCGGTGTTGGTCCCGCGTATCATGAAGGGGAGTGACACGGTTGGAGAGAGCCGCGCACGAAGTAAGCGGGCGGCCAGCGGCCCGCGACCTCGCTTGGCGTGAAGGCCGGGGGGATCACCGCATCCCTTACGGGTTCTGTGCGGGGGGGGCTCGCCGGACCGACCCCGTAGACATGAGGGCCGCCGTGGCCGAGGACGCTCAAGCTTACCTGGACGCGCCCCGCGACCGCCTGCTGGCGATCCTGCGCGAGACGGGCGGCTGCGCCGTGGCGTTCTCCGGTGGCATCGACAGCACTCTCGTCGCCAAGGCCGCGCAACTCGCCCTCGGCGACCGGGCGGTTGCGGTGACGGCCGACAGCCCCAGCGTCGCGCGTTCGGAGCTGGACGACGCCCGGCGGCTGGCGGCGCTGATCGGCATCCGGCACGAGGTGGTCCGCACCGAGGAGTTCGACAACCCCGACTATCGCCGCAACGACGGCAGCCGCTGCTTCTTCTGCAAGGACGAGCTGTACTCGCGGGTCGAGGCGCTGCTACCGCGGTTGGGGGTGCAGGTGGTGTGCAGCGGGGCCAACCTCGACGACGCCGGCGACTACCGCCCCGGGCTGACCGCCGCGGCGCAGCACGGGGTGCGCCACCCGTTACAGGAGGCGGGGTTCACCAAGGCGGACGTCCGCGCCCTGGCCCGCGACTGGGGCCTGCCGACGTGGGACAAGCCGGCGTCGCCGTGCCTGTCGTCGCGGCTGGCGCCCGGGGTCACCGTTAGCCGCGAGCGGACGGGGCGGGTCGAGGCGGCGGAGGCGTACCTGAAGGGGCTGGGCCTGCGCGAGTGCCGCGTCCGTCTGCACGAGAACGAGCTGGCACGGATCGAGGTGCCGGCGGCAGAGGTGGGGAGGTTGGCCCACCCTGCGGTTCGGGAGCCACTGGCCCGGCGGCTGCGCGAGCTGGGATTCCGCTACGTGACGCTCGACCTGGAAGGATTCCGCACCGGCAGCATGAACGAGCTGGTCCCGTTGGAGCTGAGGCAGAAGTTCGAGAGCCGGCCATGAACCCGATGAACGCGAAGGGGGCGTTGGAGGCGTACTTCTTCGAGGCGCGCTGCAAGGTCCTGGACCTGGCGGCGATCCTCGACCGCATCGGCCGCGGCGAGGGCGGCAACGGGCTGACCGACCCGCGGCTGGCGAAGCTGCGCGAGGCGCTGGACGTGCTCCGCGACGAGAGCCCGGCCCGGGCCGAGCGCGTGCAGCAAGTGTTCTCGCTGGGGTACGACCCGGAGTGGGAGAGGCCGAAGCCGCGGTTATGACCCGGGACGACGCCGGGGTGGCCAAGGCCCTCGACGGAAAAACTGCCTGCGTCATCTCATATTTCGCTGGGGCCACCAACGGGTCGAGGTTCGCCCAGGCTTGTTTCCACTTGTACCCGGCTGCATCTACGGCTAAAATATCTGTAAGGAAAGGCTAAGGATGTCAAGCCTGTCATGTCGAGGTGTGCAAGTGGGGTGACCAGGTAGTGATTAGGGGAGAATTGGTTTCGACCTAACCCCTTGTCAGATTTATACTTTGGCGATTAGTGTAACGGTAGCACAACTGACTCTGGATCAGTTAGTCATGGTTCAAATCCATGATCGCCAGCTCTAAACAAGGCCCGCCGTAACCAGGGGTTATGGCGGGTCCTTATCTTTGGCTGCCCCGGCCCGGGGCGAACCGGGCGGCCGCTATTCGTCCGTCTCCAGCACGGCCAGGAACGCCTCCTGCGGTAGCTCCACCTGGCCGACCATCTTCATCCGCTTCTTGCCGGCCGCCTGCTTGGCCCACAGCTTCCGCTTGCGGGTGATGTCGCCGCCGTAGCACTTCGCCGTCACGTTCTTCTTCATCGCGGCGATGTTCTCGCGCGCCACCACCCGGCTGCCGATCGCCGCCTGCAAGGCGATCTCGAACAGGTGGCGGTCGATCTCCTCCCGCAGCTTCTTCAGCATCGCCCGCCCGCGCCGGTCGGCCACGCCGCGGTGGACGATCGTCGAGAGGGCATCGACCCGCTTGTGGTGCACCAGCACGTCCAGCCGCACGAGATCCGCGGGGCGGAAGCCGATCAGCTCGTAGTCCATGGTGCCGTAGCCGTGGGTGACCGACTTCAGCTTGTCGTACAGGTCGTAGATGATCTCCGCCAGCGGCATCTCGAACACCAGGATGACGCGGCTTGGGCTGAGGTACTCGGTGCGGACGTACACCCCGCGGCGCTCGTGGCAGAGCGTCATCAGGTCGCCGATGTTCTCGGCCGGCAAGAGGAAGTTGATCCGCACGATCGGCTCGCGGAACTCCTCGATCTGGCCGGCGTCGGGCACCTTCTGCGGGTTGTCGATCAGGACCGTCTCGCCCTTGCGGTTGAGGATCTCGTAGGTGACGTTCGGGGCCGTCTGCACCAGGTCCAGCTCGCAGTCGCGCTCCAGCCGCTGCTGGATGATCTCGCGGTGCAGCATGCCCAGAAAGCCGCAGCGGAAGCCGAACCCCAGCCCCTCGCTGACCTCCGGCTGGTAGACGAAGCTGGAGTCGTTGAGGCGCAGCTTGGCCAGCGCCTCGCGCAGCGCCTCGAAGTCGTTGTTGTTGGTCGGGTACAGGCCGCTGAAGACCATCGGCTTCGGCTCCTTGTACCCCGGCAGGGCCTCGGCGGTCGGGTTGGCGGCCTCGGTGACGGTGTCGCCGATGTGGACGTCGGCGATGTTCTTGATCTGGGCCATGAAGTAGCCGACCTGGCCGGCGATCAGCTCGTCGCAGGCCGTCGGGGCGGGGCGGAACTGGCCGATCTCCGCCACCTCGTACTCGTTGCCGCCGCGCATGAGCTTGATGCGCTGCCCCTTCCGCAGCGTCCCCTCCTTGACGCGGACGTAGACCACGACCCCCTTGTAGGTGTCGAAGTGGCTGTTGTAGACCAGGGCCTTCAGGGGGGCGGCGACGTCGCCGGCCGGGGCCGGCACCCGCTGGATCACGGCCCGGATCACCTCGTCCACACCCAGGCCGGTCTTGCCGCTGGCGTGCAGTACCTCGTCGGGCTTGATGCCCAGAGCCGAGTCCATCTCCTCACAGACGACCTGCGGCCGGGCGATCGGCATGTCGATCTTGTTCAGCACCGGCACGATGGTCAGGTCGTGCTCGATGGCCAGGTAGGCGTTGGCGACGGTCTGCGCCTGCACCCCCTGGGTGGCGTCCACGAGCAGCACCGCGCCCTCGCACGCCGCCAGGCTGCGCGACACCTCGTAGCCGAAATCGACGTGGCCTGGCGTGTCGACTAGGTTCAGCTCGTAGGTCTTGCCGTCGTGCTCGTAGTAGACCGTGACGGGGTGCATGCGGATGGTGATGCCGCGCTCGCGCTCGAGGTCCATCGAGTCGAGGACTTGGTTGCGGAAGTCGCGCTCGCTGATGGCGCCGGTCTTGAGGAGGAACTGGTCGCAGAGCGTGCTCTTGCCATGATCGATGTGGGCGATGATGGAGAAGTTGCGGATCAGCTGCGGGTCGGTCATGGGGGGCTCTGCTGCTCCTCGGGGCACAGGCAGGCGAGCGGGGGCGTGAGCCCCCTGTTGAAGCACTCCAACAGGGGGCTCACGCCCCCGCTCTGCTAATCGTAGCAGGTCCGGCGGGGGCTGAACAGGGCGAGGTCACTTGGTCGCCTTGGGGGCGGCCTTGAAGGCGTCGGCCGGCATCTGCTTCACCGTGCCGTTGGCCAGCAACACCCAACCGCCTTCGGTGGGGGCCTTCTTCTCGAAGGCGATGACCCCCTCGCTGCCGCCGCCGCCCTCGCCGCCCATCCGGGCGCCCCAGACGATGTCGATCTCCCCAGCTTTCAGCTGGGAGTAGCCAAGCGGGTAGTCGTTCTGGAAGCGGGCCAACTCGCCGGCGTTCGCCGGGCCCCGGTTGGACGCCGCGGTGAAGTCTCGGAGCATGTTGGCCACCTGCTGTAGCTCGTCACTCCGCGTTGGCTGGTGATCCCCGCTTTTCTTCGACGAGCAGCCCACGAGGGTTGCCCCAAGGAGGCAGGCGGAAAGGAAAAAGGTCCGTCGGTACATGGCGTGTCCCGCGTGGTGGTCGGCTGGAAAAACGAACCGCCCGCGTCGGGATCGACCCTCGGCGGGCGGGAAAGGGAGCGTGTGGGTGTTAGTTCCCAGGCACCTCGCCGCCGTTGCGCGTCCCCAGCGGGCGCCAGGTCCGGACGTAGTCCACGGCGTCGGTGACGAAGCGCACCGACCCGTCACCCATGCAGACGTTGACCCCGCCGCTGTGGTAGCTACTGGCCGAGACGTGGAACAGGTTGGTGCTGGTGGAGTTCCCGCAGTTGTACTGCTGGTTGCCCGAGGCCACCCTTCGGTTCCAGTTGGGCGGCAGGGTGTGGGTGTACAGGTCGTTGGTCGGCAGTGCCCGGTAGTACTGCTGCCCGGTGTACTTGATCGACGAGGCCCAGGGGGTGCCGGTCATGCACATCGGCACCACGGTGCCATCCAACTCGTTCCAGCCGGACGTCTCGCGGATCACGGTGGTGTTGTCGCGAATGCCCGACCCGGCGTTCCACTCCGTCGTGGACCGCATGACCTCCGAGAACATGGCGGTGTTGCTGGAACCGTCGGAGATCTGCATGATCGGGATCCCCTTCATCACCTGGCCACCTGACGGGAACGGCGCGGCGAAGATGCCGGCGGCCCCGGTGCCATCCCGCTGGTTAGCGGTGGTGCCCTGGCAGCCGTGATAGCTCAGCCGCCCCGACGCGCCGGGGCCAGGGGACGCCGGGTAGGTGTTGCCCGACGGATCGGAGGGGCAGAGGAAAAAGGAGACGTCCTGAGACCGCGCCAGGCCGTTGGCCCCGGTCAGGGCCGGGAGGCTGGGGTCGATCGGCGCGTCACTGTTGACGTCGTAGTCGAAGTTGAACTGGTTGTACTTGTTCGCCTGCTCCACGTAGGGCAGGATCAGTGCGGCGATGCTGGCACTGGACGTCCGTGTGTTGGCCCCGAAGGCCTTCGTGTGAGTTCGCGGCGGCAGGTAGCCGAACGTGCTCTCGTAGTTGTGGGCGGCCAGGCCGATCTGCTTGAGGTTGTTGGAGCACTGCATGCGGGCGGCGGCCTCGCGGACCTTCTGCACCGCGGGCAGCAACAGGCCGATAAGAATCGCGATGATGGCGATCACCACAAGCAACTCGATCAGCGTGAAACCGGAACGACGGTTCCTCATGAGTGGTACCCCTCGAAAAATGGACAGAGAAGGAAAAACAGGAGACTTACTCACGATACTTTAATAATTGGCGCCGCCCTGTCAACAAAAAAGAAGCCCATTGGGCGGGCCTGGACTCCCACCCTACAGGGGGCGAATGCCGGCGAGGGGCCTGGCGTTACGCCGCCGTTCGCGAGACGGTTACCCGCAAGGGCACCGACCGGGCGGAACTCTTCGGCATCACCTTCCCCTCCCACGGCTTGTACTTTTTCATGACCGAGATGGCGTGGGCGTGCGGGCCTTCCTTGGGGTCGCTACCCGGCCAGTAGCCGCTGCCGGCCCGGACCTTGTTATCGACCCACTTCGGGGCCTGCCCCGGCTTGGTGATCGTCAGGAACGGCTGGTGGCCGTCCTCCTTTCGCATCTGCGCCTTCATCCACGCCGTCAGCGTGGCGGGCGCCGAGAACAGCGACGGGTCGATGACGTACCAGCGCTGCTCGTCGTCCTTCTCCCGGACGCGCAGCACCGGGGCGACGTGGTAGCCCCAGGTGACGAACCCCTTGGGGTGGTTCTTCGTCTTGGCGACCAGTTCGTTGCCGTTGGCGACGGCCCACACCTTGCGCGGCTTGAGCCCCAGGCGCGACATCCGCTCGATCATCAGCTCGGCCCGGGCGTAGCAGCCGTCCACGGGGTAGCGGAAGGCGATGTCGTCCTGCTTGATCATGGACTGGAAGGCCTCGGTCGCCTTCTCCAGCGTCACCGTTTCGTCGGGAGCGAGCTTCGCCGGGGCCTTCCGGGCCACCGACAGCGACTGCGTCTTGGGGATGGGGGTGTTGGTGATCTCCAGCTTGACCTGGTAGCCGCCGCGCTCGAGGTGCTCGAACACGTTCTGGGCCGACCCCATCGTCTCGTAGTAGCCGAACAGCGACCAGTCCTTGGCCCCCTCCTCGCGGTAGAAGACGGTGTGGGTCCGCACCGGCTGGGGCTGCTTTTCCCGCTGCGCCGACACGTCCGGGAGGCCGACGGCAGCGGTGAGTGTCAGGGACAGGATCAAGGTTCGCGCCAGCATAGGCGTCCTCTCGGGGTGGGTGGTGGTGCTGCGCTGCCGGGAGGGTGAGTCCCCCTGGCCAGGTATAATAGCACACCCGGCCAAGTTCATAAACTGACTGCCGGGCCACTTGTGACGGTTGGCGAGGTGGAACATGGGCGCGGAGCGAAGGGTACCCCTCAGCGGGACGGTCCCCACCTGGCCCGCGGTGGCCGAGGCGATGGCCCGGGCCGGCCTGCCCTTGCAGATGCGCATGATCGACGGCGAGCTGGCGTTCCCCGACGAGGCGCCCCCCGAGGGGTGGTGCGAGCTGCGGGTCGCCCACGGCGGGGCGATGGTCACCGTGCGCCGCGCCCCGGGCGAGGTCGTCCTCGTCGTCTGGGGCAACGCCGACGAGGCGCAGCGGCGGCTCCAGGAGGCCCTCGCCGTAGCGTTCACCGACCGGACATCGTAACCCGTCGGCCGCATGGCGAGCCGGGAGCGTGAGCGACCGGAGGGGCACACGTAACCTCCGGTCGCTCACGCTTCCGGCTCGCCTTTCGGTTCGTGCCTCTTATACAACAGACCTCATTCAAGGACGACGGACCCTCGGGAACAGGACGCCTGCCCTCATACCCCCGCGCGCACCATGATGAAACGCTGCTTCTCCCTGCTGCTGATGGGCGGCCTGCTCGCGGTCGTCACGTCACCGGCCCTTTCGCAAACCCCCGCCAAGCGCTGACGCACAACGACTACAACCTGTGGCGGTCGATCCGGTCGCAAGTGGTGTCCCCGACGGGGCCCACGTCGCCTACTCGGTCGCGGCGCAGGAAGGCGACTCGGAGTTCGTCGTCCGCCACTGGCCAGCGGCAAGGATACCGCCAGCCTCGCGCCGGCGGCGGCCTGGGAGCGACACCCCTGCCCGCGGCGGCGCGGCGCGCGGCGGCCGGGGCCCGGCCTGACACCCGCTGCCACCCCGTCGCCGTTTAGCCCCGACGGCAAGTGGGTTCTGTTCCTGACCTCACCGCCGCGCGGCGCGACCGCACCAAGGGGAAGGCCGGCGGCAGCAGTTCGCTGGGCATCCTGGACCTCGCCAGCGGCAAGGTGACCACGATCGAGCGTCCGGGCCTTCCGCCTGCCCGAGGAAGGGCCGGCCGTCGTGGCCTACCAGCGCGGCACGGCGCGCTCACCGAGGAAGGCGAGGGCGAGGAAGCGCCCAGGGCGGGCAAGATGGGCAAGGGCGGACCGGGCGGCGAAGGGCCGATCCTGCGGCCCGCCACGCCGAGCGAGTTGGTGCTGCGCGACCGGCCGCGGGCCGGGAGCGGACCTTCGCCGACGTCACCGAGTTCTCGTTGACCCGCGACGGCAAGCTGCTCGTCTACGCCGTCAGCGGCAAGAAGGACGATGCGTCCGGCGTGTGGGCCGCCGCCACGTCGGCGGAGGCGGTCCCCACCGCCATCCGCACCGGCGGCAAGTGCCAGCCGGCTGACCTGGGACGAGAAGCAGACGCAGGCCTCGTCTTCCTCCAGAGCAAAACGGCTGCCGACCCGAAGACGCCCGCGGAGGTGCGCATCGCCCACTGGAAGCGGCCGACCTCGGCCGGCGCTCGGCGTTCCTGACGCCGTCGGCCGCCGGCTGACCGGGCTGTCGCTGATCGCCCTCCAGGCGGGCACCCCGCCGCGACCGACCTGACGCCAGCAGGGAAGGCGGATTGGCAGCCGAACAGCGCATCAGCGACCAGGCCGCGCTGAGCTTCTCGCAGGACGGCAACAGCGTCTGGTTTTCCCTCCAGGCCGCCCCGCCCCCGGCGGCGGAGCCCGCGGCGAAAGCGGCCCCGAAGGCGGCCGTCGAGCTTTGGCACTTCCAGGACGACTTCATCCAGCCGCAGCAGAAGGCGCGGTATAACGCCCGGCCGAGCTACCGGGCCGTCTTCCACCTCACCGACCGTACCACCCGGCAGGCTCACCGACGAGACGCTGTCCCAGGCTCAGCCCGCCGCCGTCGGCGAGTGGGCGCTGGCGCTGGACGACCGGCCATACCGCGTCCTGGTCGGCTCGCAGGTCGCCGGCGCCGTGTCGGACGTCTACCTGCTCAACGTCAAGAGTGGCGAGAAGAAACTGCTGTTGAAGAAGCAGCCGTCCACGCCGTCGTTCTCGCCGGGCGGCAAGTACCTGCTCAGCTTCGACGGCAAGGACTGGAACACGGTGACCGTCTCCGACGGCAAGCGCGTCAACCTGACCGGCAAGCTCGGCGTGTCGTTCGTCCACGAGATAACGACACCCCGTCCGACGCACCGCCCTACGGCTCGGCCGGCTGGACCGGCGGCGACAGCCACGTGCTGCTGTACGACCGCTACGACGTCTGGCTCGTCGCGGCCGACGGCTCCGGCGCGAGGAACATCACCAAGGGCCTCGGCCGCAAGAACCGCACCCAGCTGCGCCTGGTCCGCACCGACGGCCGCGACCGCGCCTTCGACGTGAACCAGCCGCAGCTGGTCCGCGCCGAGAACGAGACGACGCGCGACACCGGCTTCTATCGCGTCTCGCTGGTCGGCGGCGAGCCGAAGCTGCTCGTGATGGGCGCACGCAACTACGGCGTGCCGACCAGGGCGAAGAAGGGTGACCGCTACCTGTTCACCGTCTCGACCTTCTACGACTTCCCCGACCTGTACACCGCCGACCTCGACTTCAAGGAGATCCGCCGCGTCAGCGACGCCAACCCCAAGAAGGCCGAGTTCGTCTGGGGCAAGGCGGAACTGGTCACTACAAGAGCCTCGACGGGGTGCCGCTCCAGGGCGTGCTCATCAAGCCGGAGGACTTCGACCCGGCCAAGAAGTACCCGATGATGGTGTACATCTACGAGCGGCTGTCGCAGAACCTGCACCGGTTCGTGACGCCGTCGGCCAGGACGTCGATCAACCCGACCTACTACGCCAGCAACGGCTACCTGGTGCTGATGCCCGACATCGCCTACGCGGTCGGCTACCCCGGCCAGAGTGCCGTCAAGTGCGTACTACCTGCGATCCAGGCCGTGGTCGATCAGGGTAATGTCAACGAGAACGCCATCGGCATCCAGGGCCACTCCTGGGGCGGTTACCAAACGGCGTACCTGGTGACGCAGACGACGCGGTTCAAGGCCGCCGCGGCTGGCGCGCTCCCGTCTCGAACATGACCAGCGCGTATGGCGGCATCCGCTGGGGCACCGGCCTGCCGCGGCAGTTCCAGTACGAGAAGACGCAGAGCCGCATTGGCGCGACGCCGTGGCAGGCGCTGTCGCGGTTCATCGAGAACTCGCCGCTGTTCTACGCCGATCGCATTCAGACGCCGCTGGTCATGCTGCACAACGACCAGGACGAGGCGGTGCCGTGGCAGCAGGGCATCGAGTACTACCTGGCTCTGCGGCGGCTGGGCAAGGAGGTGTACCTGTTCAACTACCCCGGCGAGGGCCGGCCTGCGGCAGCGCCCCAACCAACGTGACTACACGGTGCGGATGCAGGAGTTCTTCGACCACCACCTGAAGGGGGCGCCAAAGCCGGAGTGGATGGCGAAGGGCATCGCCTACACGCCCCGTCCGGACGCCACCGGCGCCGGCGGGCGGCGCGGCCGCTTCGGTGCAGCGGCGGCGGGCACCGAGCCGCCGGGCACGGGTGAGCCGGAGTGACGGGCGAGCCGCGCACAGTAAGCGGATTGGGGAGGCGCGACCTCCGGCCAGCGCGCCGAGCGAGGTCGCGGACCACCACCCGCCCGCTTACTGCGTGCGCGGCTCGCCCACCGAAACGGAGCGAGGCCCGGCGGCATTTCGCCTCCGGGCCCCCGCTCCGTTGTGGGGCAGGCCGGGCGGCCCGCTCGGGGCCACGGCAGGCCAGTAGACCCGCCCCTGAGAGTCGGTTAGTACCTCGCCTCCAGGCCCAGCGACAGGCCCTGGACCCAGACGTCCTGGTCGCGGAACCTGAACGTCGGCTGGTTGAGGTTGACGTTGATGTCCGGCGTCTGCGCCACGCGGACCGTGGTCGAGAGCTGGTTGGTCACGACGCTGCCGCCGGGGCGGGCCGCGTTGACCAGCACCAGGGCGTCATAGCCGACCGTGCCGCGCAGCCACTCCGTGAACTGGTAGCCGAGCTTCACGTTGCCCTCGGGCAGGAAGGCGAACCGGCTGCGGGTGTGGCGGCCGTTCTGGCCCGGGGAGGCCATCAGGCCGCCCTGGGTGGTGTAGGAGGGCGGCGACCGACCCGGATCGGGGTCGAGGTTCGTCAGGCTGGTGAAGCTCCGGATGTCGGCCGTCTGGAAGTTCGTGCCGACCGCCGTCTTGAGGCGGCCGTAGATGAAGCAGGGGCCGAACTTGAAGTCGCAGTCCACGCCGACCTGTGCCCCGACGAAGTGGTTGTAGATCCGGGTGCGGTCGGTGGTGCTGAAGAGCAGGTTGCGGGAGATCGAGCCGGTGGCATCCGCGTCGGTCGGCGGGATGCCGTCGGGGGCGAACAGCCGCACGTTGCTCTGCAGCGCGAGTGACTCGTTCAGGTTGAGGTAGCGGACGCCGACCAGCCCGCCCCAGTCGAACCCGCCGATGCGGAACCCGACACAGCGGGCGTTGACCTCGGCGTTGTACAGCGAGGCGTTGGCCTGCCCGGCCAGGCTCGACTGGGCCTCGCGGGCGACGAACACGTCGAACGTCCGCAGCAGCGTCTGCGAGCCGCCGGCGCCGATCACGAACAGGTTGCGGGAGAACGGCGTGTCGAGCAGGAACTGGTTGCCCTGAAGGGAGCTGGTCGCGACGAACTCGTCCGAGCCGCGCTCCAGGAAGGAGAACACGCCTTCGACGCCCCACGACATGTCCGGGTCGGCCCAGAAGCCGAGGGTGAACCGGGCGCCGTTCTGGCCGCCGATGTTGGTATACCGCCCGCCGCCCAGCGTCGCCTCGTTGAAGATCGAGATGGGTGCGTACCCGGTCACCCCGGCGCCGGGGAAGTTCGGCGACCCGGTGGGGCTGAAGCTGAACAGGTCGCTGATGTCCACGGCGATCAGCCCGACCGGGATGGTCGAGGCGGTGGCCGGGATGCTGTCCTTGCGAATCTGCCAGAGGAGGTATTCACCCCCGGCATAGAAGACCGGCCCGCCGGCTTCGGCCAACGCGGTCCCGCCGCCTACCGCCGGGGCGCCGGCCGGCGCGGCGCCGAACTGCGGCACGGCGGGGTAGCCCGCCTGCGGCGTTGGGGGAAGGGCGGGGTTCACCACCGGCGCCGGGGTCTGGGCCACAGCCCAACCGCCGACGAACAAGACGGCCCAGAGGCCAAGTGTGCGGGAGTGCATGAGAGTGCCCCGTTGATCCAGAAACGTACCCGATTCCTGCAGCGCGTCGCCGCCAGCCTGCCCCCGCCCCGCGGGGGTCGTTCGTGGGTGGCCCGGACGCGTTCGCGGTTTTTCACGGGCGCATCGTCGCGATCGAGTTTCGCGGTAGTTCTTATCGGCAGGTCCGCGACGGTTGCATCAACGTTGCCGGCAATTCTGGGCTTGCCGGGGATGCGGCCCGCCCATGGGGAAACCTGGGCGTCCTGGGAGGGTAAGCCGCTTCACGCCTGGCAGGAAAAATGGGCGGGTTGATTTGACAGTGGAGCCGCCGTGACCTTTAGTTGTCTCGTACGGCACCCCCGACCTTATCAGGTACCCGACCGGAGCAGGACCCATGTCGCCGACCGCGACGACCACCGGTGGCGCGCGCCCCGACGCGCGCCGTTTCCGCCCCTCCCTGGAGCGCCTGGAAGACCGCCTGGCCCCGGCCTGGGCCAGCCTCCCTCCGGCCCGCGTGGCGCCCACCCCTCAGGAGACGGTCAACGTCGCGTTGACGTTTCAGGGCTTCGGGGCACTGCCCGGCGGGAACTTCCAGGGCGGCTCGACGTTCGTCCGCTTCGTCGCCCCGCGCAGCGGCGTCTACGGCTTCACGGCGACGACGCCCGGCAGCAACGTGGACACCGTCCTCGGCGTGTTCACCCAGCTCGGCTTCCGCATCGCCTCCAACGACAACGCCGACCTCGCCTCCGGGGACAGCTACACCGAGGCCTACCTCCAGGCGGGCCGCGCCTACTACCTCGGGATCAGCAACAAGGTCGGCACCCGGGCGGGCAGTTACAGCTGGATGATCAACTGGGTCGCCCCGTCCAACCCTCGCCCGGTGGCCACCGACTTCAACATCGACGTCCGGTTCGGCGGCGGGCTGACGGCGGGCCAGCAGGCGACCTTCCAGCGAGCCGCCGACCGCTGGGCCCAGGTCATCCTCGGCGACGTCCCCGACGCGGTCTACAACGGCGCCGTGGTCGATGACATTCTGATCGAGGCGAAGGGCGAGGACATCGACGGCCCGCTCAACATCCTCGGCCAGGCCGCCCCGGACGCCTTCCGGGCCGGCTCGAAGCTGCCCTACCACGGCTTCATGGAGTTCGACAAGGCCGACCTCGCCGCGATGGAGAAGAGCGGGCAGCTGTTCAACGTGATCGTCCACGAGATGGGCCACGTCCTCGGCGTCGGCACGATCTGGGATGACCTCAAGCTGCTGGCCGGGGCCGGCACCCCCGGTCCGCTGTTCACCGGCGTCAACGCCACCCGGGAGTACAACCGTATCTTCCGGACCAACAGCCCCGGCGTGCCGGTCGAGAGCGGCGGCGGCGCCGGCACGGCCGACTCCCACTGGAGCGAGGCGGTCTTCCGCGACGAGCTGATGTCGGGCTTCCTGAACTTCGGCCGCAACCCGGTCAGCCGGATCACCGCGGCGTCGATGATGGACCTGGGCTACCAGGTGAACCTCAACGGGGGCGACTTCTTCACCGCCCCGCCGCAGCGGGTGCGGGCCGCCGGCGCCTCGCCTACGTTCGAGGGCATCCTGCTGGTGTACCCCAAGCACGACAACCTGGTCTTCACGCCGGCGGTGGCCACCCCCGAGAAGCCAGCCGTCGCCGTTGCCGAGCCGGCCGCGCAACCGCCGACCCTACTGTTCGCGCCGGGGCTGTTTGGCCTGCCGCGCGGCCCGAAGCCCGGCAGGTTACCGTTGACCGGGTTGTCGCTGGACCTCGTCTAGCCGCGATTCAGGCGAGCGCGGTCGCCCCGCGCTCGCTGAGCAGCCCCGCGAGGATCCCCAACGCCCGGTCCACCTGGGCCGGCGTGACGCACAGCGGCGGGCAGAACCGAATGGCGCCCTCGCCGCAGCCCAGCAGCAGCAAGCCGCGCTCGAACGCCGCCTGCACCATCTCGTCGCGGACCTTCGGGGCCGGCGTGTACGGGTCGCGGCTGGACACCAGGTCCATCGCCATCATCAGCCCGACGCCTCGCACTTCGCCGACCTCGGCGTGCTCGCGCTTGAGGCGCAGCAGGCCCTGGCGCAGCTGCTCGCCGCGGTCGGCGGCGTTGGCCATGTAGCCGGCCTCCAGCAGCTCGATCGTCGCCAGCGCGGCGCGACAGCTGACGGGGTTGCCGCCGAACGTGCTGGCGTGGCTTCCGGGCGGCCAGTCCATCACCTTCTCGCGCGCGATGATCGCCCCCAGCGGCAGCCCGCTGGCGATTCCCTTGGCCAGGCAGATAATGTCAGGCTCGACGCCCCAGTGCTCGACGGCGAACATCTTTCCGGTGCGGCCCATACCCGACTGCACCTCATCGACGACGAGCAAGATCCCGTGACGGTCACACAGCTGCCGCAGCGCCGGCAAGAAGCCCGGCGGCGGCACGTTGTAGCCGCCCTCGCCCTGGATCGGCTCGACGAAGATCGCCGCCACCTCCTCCGGCGGTGCGGTGCGCCTTAGCACCGTGTCCTCGATGTGCCGCACGCAGGAGCAGCTGGCCGCGTCGGGACATGGGCCGCAGCCTTTGGGATAGGGGACGTGGTGGATGTCCGGCACCAGCGGGGCGAAGCCCTTGCGGTGGACCAGCTTCGACCCCGACAGCGACATCGCGCCGTAGGTGCGTCCGTGGAAGGCGCCGAAGAACGCCAGCGCGCGCGGCCGCTTCGTGTGCCAGCGGGCCAGCTTCAGCGCCGCCTCCAGCGCCTCGGCGCCGGAGTTGGTGAAGAAGACCCGCCGCGAGTCCTTCCACGGCCCGGCCTCGGCGAGCCTCTGGGCCAGGTCGGTCTGCGGCTGGTAGTAGAAGTCGGTGCCCGACATGTGCAGCAGCTTGTTCGCCTGGTCGGTGATGGCGGCGACGACGTGCGGGTGGCAGTGCCCCGTGGCGGTGACGGCGATGCCGGCGGTGAAGTCGAGGAACAGGTTGCCGTCCACGTCCTCGATGACCGCCCCGCTGCCGCGCTCGCACACCAGCGGGTAGACGCGGGTGTACGACGGCGACGTGAAGCGGGCATCGCGGTCGAGCAGCGCCTGGGCGCGCGGGCCGGGCAAGGAGGTGCGGATGTCGGGCACCTCGCGGTCGTCGAAGAACCAGCGGGTCATGAGGCACCTCCGTTAGAGCGGCCAGGGATGAGGGACGCCGTGGACGGTCGTCAGATGGTTGCGAACGGCGACGTCGGTGCAGCGGGCCAACTGGCGAACGAACTCGGGCAGGTCGGTCGAGTAGTAGTTGTGGATCGGCGGGCGAGGGTTGACCCCGTGGGCGATCTCGTGCCGGTGCCTCATCGCCTCGTTCAATCGCTGCGCCGCCTGGGCGGGGGTGCAGCTCGACCACAGCCAAGAGTTGTTCACGCTCGCCAACCCTGTGCA
This sequence comes from Gemmataceae bacterium, assembly GCA_046350195.1. Classification (GTDB taxonomy): domain Bacteria; phylum Planctomycetota; class Planctomycetia; order Gemmatales; family Gemmataceae; genus CALDUY01. Next base: position 26,682 of record JAXMAW010000048.1, on the reverse strand, counting down.
GTTTGCGATGAGGCGAACGACGTTCTCCGTGTTGGGCGTGTGAAAGCCCCTCGCCTGAGCGTTGACATGGTTGTTGAGGACCTCCCAGGTGGCGAAGGGAGGAGCGGTGGGCCGCAACGCCTGGGCCGACTCGCGCATCAATTCCTCGACGTAGGATTCCCAGGCCGACATGCTCATCACGACGGCGGCGCGGTTCAGGGCGAATCGGAGCTGTCGCCCGCGCCTCGCCGTCTTGAGATGTCGCCGTGCTTCGTACAGGTCATCCGCGTCTAGGAGGAGCTGGCGCAGGTGAACCGTGAACGCCCTGGATGGCAAGGCGGCACTCCTCAGGACGGCGTCGATCTGGCGGGGGTCAGGGCAAGCCGGTCCGGGTCCAGGCCGGCCTGGTTGAGAGCGCTAAGGCCCTCCGCCAGGTAGTCTCCCAGCGGTGCCTTCCCCATCAGCTGCGCGATCGCTTCCCTGGGCGTGGCGAATTGCTCTTTCAGCGACTCGAAGTGCTCGGCCAACTCGCCCGGGCCGAAGTCGCCTCTCCCGAGATACATCACCAAGAGAAGCTGATAGATTGTGTCTTCCGCCTGCCGGGTCAGCAGCTCTCTCAGCTTCTTCCGCTCCGGAGGCGGCGGGGGAGATTTTTCTCCCGCGCCAACCATCGGGTAGTTCGGGTGCCATTTCGGAAGCTCCGTGGACCAGTATTTCCGGACCGCGTCCGCTAGCGGGATGGCTTCCTGGATCACTCGGGAAAGTGTCATGCGCGCCCCTCCGGTAATCGCCTCGATGGTACAACAGACCCTATCACGTGTCGATCGGTCCCACGCAGGGGCGCTCACGCCGGCCCGCCCTCGATGGCGGTCGTCAGCCCCTGCGCCATCTTGATCTCGGTGCCGTGGTTCACCGTCCAGGCGATCTTGTGCGTCACCGCCTCCACCAGCCCCGCCGCCGACGGGTGGCCGTTGCCGCTCTTCTTCACCCCGCCGAACGGCAGATGCACCTCCGCGCCGATGCACGGCAGGTTGACGTAGCCCATGCCGAACTCGCACTCCTCGCGGAAGAACCGCATCGCCCGGTAGTCCTCCGTGATCACCGCCATCGACAGCCCGTACTGCGTGTCGTTGTAGATCCGCGCCGCCTCCTCGTTCGTCTTGAACGGGATGACCGCGAGATGAGGCCCGAACACCTCCTCGCGAACCACCCGCACCCCCGGCCGCGCCTCCATCCGGTAGACCGTCGGCGACAGGTACCACCCCTTGCCACGCTCGGCATCGCTCATCCGCTCGCCGGCCAGCAGCACGTCGCCGCCCTCCTCGCGCGCCAGCCGGTTGTACTGCTCGATCTTCGTCACCGCCGCTTCGTTGATCACTGGGCCGGTGAAGTTGCTGGCGTCCAGCGGGTGGCCGATGCGTAGCCGCTTCGCCTTGGCGGCCAGTTCCTTGCTGAACCGCTCGACCAGCGACTCGTGGACGATCGCCCGGCCGGCGCTGACGCAGCGCTGGCCGCTCGTCTTGAACGCGCTGATGAGCGCCGCGTTGACGGCGAGGTCGGGCCGGGCGTCGGCGCAAACAATCACCGCGCTCTTGCTGCCCATCTCGGCGGCGACGATGCGGTCGTGGAACGTCGCCGACACCTGCTGGATGTGCGAGCCGACCTCGTAGCTGCCGGTGAACAGCACGACGTTGACGTCCCTGTTGCGCACCAGCGCCTCGCCGACGTTGCCGTCACCGTGGACCAGGTTAATCACGCCCGGCGGGAAGCCAGCCTCTACGAACAGCTCGACCAGCCGCTGGCCGATCGCCGGGGTGTCCTCCGACGGCTTGAACACCGCCGTGTTGCCCTCGACGAGGCTCGGCCCGAGCATCCACAAAGGCACCGCGAACGGGAAGTTCCACGGCGTGATGACCGCGACCACGCCCCACGGCTTGCGGCGGACGAAGGCGTCCTTCTCGGCGATCTCGCTGGCCAGCACGTCGCCGCACGGCATCCGGCCGGTGCCGAAGACGTACTGGATCATGTGCAGCCCTTCGATCACCTCGGCGCGGCACTCCGTCAGCACCTTACCGCACTCGCGGGCCATCAGCCTGGCGAGGTTGTCGGTCTCGCGCTTGACCAGCTGCGCCAGGGTGTCGAACAACTCGGCGCGGAGGACGCGGCTGGTGCGCCGCCAGGCCGGGTAGGCGGCACGGGCGGCGGCGACGGCCTCGTCGGCGGTCGCGCGGCCGCTGGATGGGAACAGGCCGACGACCTCGCCGCGGTCGGCGGGGCTGTTGCTCTCGAAGCGGTCGCCGTCGGCGTCCCGCCAACGGCCGGCGATCAGGTTCCGCCCGGCGATGCGATCGGTGACGTTGGCCATGGTTCGACTCCTGCGGACGCGCTCCGGACGGTGAAAGGGATGTCGATGAGATGCGGACGACCTGAGTATTATAACAGAGGCGCCGCCGGCCTCACACCGGGCCTGGCGCGTCCGGAGGAGCGTGTCGATGCTTGAGTTAGAGTACGGCCGCCGGCGACTGCCGCTCGACATCGAGCCGGCGCGCCTCGTCGCGCACCACCGAGGCCCCGTCGGCCTCGCCGACCCCGCCGCGGCGCTGCGTGAGGCGGTGCGGCAGCCGTTCGAGTTCCCGCCTCTGCGTCGCGCCCTGACGCCCGACGACCACCTGGCGGTCGTCATCGACTCGCGCCACCCGGCGCTGGGCGGCTTGCTGGTGGCGCTCCTCGACGAGCTACTCGACGCCGGCGTCGCGCCGGAAGGTCTGGCGCTGATCGGCGCCGAGCCGGGCGTGTCGAACGACTGGGTCGATGCCCTCCCGGACCGCCTGGAAGAGGCCCACGTCGAGGAGCACGACGCGAAGGACCGGCGGCGCCTCGCCTACCTGGCGACGACGCGCGGCGGGCAACGGCTTTACCTCAACCGCACGCTGGTCGAGGCCGACCAGGCCATCGTCCTCTCGACGCGGGGGTACGCCGAGGGCGGCTACGCCGGCGCGGAGTCGTCGCTCTACCCGGCACTGGGAGACGACCCCGCCGCGGCCCCCGAAGGGGCGGCCGAGGTGGCGTGGCTGCTGGGCCAGCCGTTCTACGTCCAGATCGTTCCCGGGGCCGGCGACGGCGTTGGATCGGTCGTGGCGGGGGCCTCGGAGGCGGCCCGCGAGGCCGAGCGGCGGCTCGACGCGGCCTGGCGCGTCACGGTGCCGCGCCGGGCGGACTGCGTCGTCGTCGGGTTGTCGGGTGAACCCTCGCGTCACACGTTCGCCGACCTCGCGGCGGCGGCTAGCGCGGCGAGTAAGATCGTGACACCCGGCGGGCGCGTCATCCTCGTCACCGAAGCCAGGCCGGCGCTCGACGAGGCCGCCGAGGTACTGCTGCGATCGGACGACCCACAGGCCGCGCTGGCGGCGCTGCGAAAGGCGAACCTGGCGGGCGGTGGGGCGGCGATGGCGTGGGCGCGGGCGGCGGCCCACGCCCGTGTGTCGCTCTACAGCGGTCTTCCCGGCGACGTGGTCGAGGAGCTGTTCGCCACGCCGCTGGACGGCGTCGCCCAGGTCGGCCGCCTGCTGGCCGCCGGCGGCGACTGCGTGGTCCTGGAAGACGGCCACCGCGTCCTCGCCGCGGTGGGATGAGTGCGGCTCAAACCTTCACCTCGACGAACTTCCGCGTGACGGTGCCTTCCTTGGCGGTGCAGACGAAGTAGCCCTTCTCCCTGGTCCCGTCGTGGTTCTTGGCCCGGAAGGAGCAGCAGCGGTTCGTCGTCAGCACGACGTCGCGGAACTTGCGCTCGGTGAACCCGTGGTGGTGCCCGCCGAAGACGGCGCGGAGGTTGTACCCCTTGAAGCGCTGGCCCACCGCGTCGGGGTTGGTGACGCGCATCGGCACCATCTCGCCGAGGGGAAAGTGGGTGAACAGCACCATCGGTTTTTTCTTGTCGAGCTTGCCGAGGTTGTCGTCGAGCCAGCTCAGCGTGTCCGGCTGCACCGCCACCTTCGACCGCACCCCGTGCGAACTGTCCAGGCCGACGAACTGCCATCCCCCGTGATCGAAGGTGTAGTTCCGCGACTTCGGGAACGCCTCGTCGAACGCCTTGCAGTCGGCGGTGCTCTTCCAGTCGTGGTTGCCAATGACGACGTGGACGGGCACGCCGAGCGTTTTGAAGAGGTCGCGCACCGGGCTGAGCTGCTCGGCGGTGCCGTGCTCGGCCAGGTCGCCGGCGAGCAGGACGAGGTCGGGCTTGTGCCCCTTCAGCCCCTTGACGACTCCGGCGAGCCAGTCGGTGCAGCGGCGGTCCCAGACGTGCAGGTCGTTGAAGACGGCGAAGCGGACCTCTTGAGCCGCCTTCTCGTCGGCGGAGAGGGCGCCGGGCCACAGGCCGAGCGACAACAGGCTGGCGGGTGTCATCCGCAGGGTTTGACGGCGGGTCAGCATCGTCAGTCTCACTTGTAGGGTGGGCCGCGTCTTCGAGGCCCACCGGGCAGCAACCCCGGCTTGGCAGCACTGCTCCCTCGAATGGTAGGTCCCGGTGGGCCTCGAAGACTCGGCCCACCCTACCCGGATCGACCTCCCCGGTCACTCCCACTCCGGCTCCTCCAGGTCAGGACAAGGGTCCGTCCCACCCCAGCCGGGGTCGTATTCTCCCATCGAAACGAACCGATGAAACGAGGACCAAGGGTAGTCACTCACTCGCCCCACAAGCCCATGCTTGACCGGGTTCCAGTGCAAGTAGTCGAGGTAGTGGCGAGGTCGTCCTCATCGCGGCAGGTGTGTTCCCAGAACCGCCGCTGCCACACGGCACGCTCCCGGTGCCGCTCCCGTGAAGGCGTGAGAAAGCCTTCCTCGCCGCCTGCCTTCAGGTACTCCCGGGTGAACTGTTCCTTGATCCTCTGCCAACGGCCAGAGTAATCGGCGTCCTCAGGAGGCAAGGTCCAAACCGTGTGCAGGTGATCCGGCAGCAGTACGATGGCGAACACCTCGAAGGGGTTCTTGGCTTGCTCGGACCGGATCGCCGCCCGAAGGCGCTCCCGCGACAACTCGGTGGTCAGGAACCTCCGGCGTTGATGAGTTACCGGTGAAGAAGTATGTACCTCCAGGCACATAGCTGCGCCCGGTATCGGGACATGGCGTGTCCCCCTTGTAGGGTGGGCCGAGTCTTCGAGGCCCACCGCGGCCTACCATTAGCTGCCCGGTGGGCCTCGCCGAGCTCGGCCCACCCTACTCTTTCAGGATTGGCGGTGTCACGACGATGCAGTATCGTTCCAGGAGGCGATTTCAAGGACCGCTGCGAGGGAACGACCCCCATGACGACCCGTCTCGCGCTCGCCCTGCTCGTCGCCCTCGCCTTCGCCGCCGGGGCGGCCCGGCCCGTGGGTTGCCGCCCGAACCGGCGACCCGAAGCAACCGGAACGACCTGGCGTGCCGCCTGGTTCCGTCGCCGTGCTGCCGTTCGACACCCCGCCGACCTGCACGACGGCGTCAAGCACATCGTCGCCGCCTGGGTCAAGGAGGTCCCCTACGGCATCCTCAACGGGCCGTCGGCCCTGGTGCTCAAGGCCCGCCCGCCTCGGTTCCGGCCAACCCGCCCGACCCGCTCGCCGCAGGCCAGCGCTGCGTGGCGTCGGTGCTCGTCGGCAAGGTCGGCGCCAGCGACGACGGGTCGAGGCTCACCGTCGAGGCCGACCTGCTCGACGTCGAGACCGGCCTGCTGAAGTGGCACATGGACCACGAGGTGAGCGACATCCTCAAGAAGGTCGAGTCGCTCGCCGAGGCGCGGAACTACATCTGCCAGGAGGTACGCAAAGGCTCGACCGCGAGGCCGCCCGCCAGCAGGCGAGGAACTGACCGAATGCCCAGCGACACCCCGGGCGCGCGAGGAGTTACTCGAGCGCTACCTGGAGCAGCTGCCGTACCCGCCTTACCCGGTGCAGGAGGACGCGCTGTACGCCTGGTTCGGCTCCGAGCAGGGCGTCCTGGTCTGCGCCCCGACCGGGACCGGCAAGACGCTCATCGCCCAGGCCGCGCTGTTCGAGGCGCTGCATCAGGGCAAGGTCGCCTACTACACCACCCCGCTCATCGCCCTGACCGAGCAGAAGTTCCAGGAGATGCAGGAGTCCGCCGTCCGCTGGGGCTTCCGCGCCGACGACGTCGGGCTGGTCACCGGCAACCGCCGCGTCAACCCCAACGCCCGCATCCTCATCGTCGTCGCCGAGATCCTGCTCAACCGCCTGCTCCACGCCGGCTCCCCCAACGACCCGCTGCACGAGACGTTCGACTTCTCGCACGTCTCCACGGTGGTCATGGACGAGTTCCACAACTTCGCCGACGTGCAGCGCGGCATCGTCTGGGAGCTGGCGCTGGCGCTCTTGCCGCCGCACATCCGGCTGCTGCTGCTCTCGGCGACGGTCGGCAACGCGCCGGAGTTCCTCAACTGGCTCGACCGCTGCCACGGCCGCAAGCTCGAGCTGGTCGAGAGCAAGGAACGCAAGGTGCCGTTGACGTTCCGCTGGGTCAACGACGAGTTCCTCGGCGACCAGCTCGTCAAGATGGCCAAGGGGGAGGGCGAGGCCCGCACCACGCCGGCGCTGGTGTTCTGCTTCAACCGCGACGAGTGCTGGAGCGTCGCCGAGATGCTCAAGGGACTGGACCGGCTGCCGCCCGGCACGAAGGTCCCGCTCAACGACAAGGTCGATGCCCTCGACTGGCGCGAGGGCGTCGGGCCGAAACTCAAGCAGATCCTCCGCCGCGGCGTCGGCGTCCACCACGCCGGCATGCTCGGCAAGTACCGCCGGGTCGTCGAGAGCCTGTTCGAGAAGAAGCTCCTGACCGTCTGCGTCTGCACCGAGACGCTCGCGGCCGGCATCAACCTGCCGGCGCGCTCCGTGGTGGTGACGTCGCTGGTGAAGGGGCCGCGCGGCAAGCAGAAGCTGATCGAGTCGAGCACGGCGCACCAGATCTTCGGCCGGGCCGGCCGGCCGCAGTTCGACGACAAGGGCTACGTCTTCGCCATCGCCCACGAGGACGACGTGCGCCTGTTGCGCTGGCAGGAAAAGTACGACCAGATCCCGGAGAAGTCGAAAGACCCCAACCTGATCAAGGCGAAGAAGCAGCTCAAGAAGAAGAAGCCGACCAGGTCCGATACGATCACCTACTGGACCGAGGGGCAGTTCAAACAACTCCAAGGCGCCCCGCCGGGGAAGCTCTACTCGAAAGGGCCGCTGCCGTGGCGCCTGCTGGCGTACTGGCTGAAGCTGTCGCCGGAGGTGGCGACGGTGCGAAAGGTGATCCACAAGCGCCTGATGGACGAGGCCCGCATTCGCGCCGGCGAGAAGCAGCTCGACCGCATGCTGCTGACGCTGGCCGACCACGGCTTCGTCACCCTCGACCCCGCCCCGCCGCCGCGCGAGGAACTCGGCGACTATGAAGTTGTGCGCGCCCACCCGACGCCGTCACTGGACACGCTGCTTGTATTTCGGAGTATTCACCCCCTCTACGGGGCGTTTCTGCTCCAGCACCTCGGCCTCGCCGACCGCGACGAGCGGATGCAGGCGCTGGAGAGCGTTCTGGAAATCCCAAGGGCGATCATCCGCTCCGTCCGCGTGCCGTGGGAGGAGCACCTGCCGCGTGACCCGCTCGCCATCAACCGGCTGGACAACGAGTGATCCAGCGCGGCCTCGCGACGGCGCCTCTGCCGAAGGCCGAGGAAGAGGAGGAAGAAGAGGTCAGCTGGGAGGACCGCCCGCCGGTGCTGGGCGACAAGCTCCGGCTGCTCTTCGATGCGACGCACTCCGATGTGCAAGATGTGAACACGCTCGCCGTGTGGAGCGCCGGCGAACTGCTGAAGACCTACGCCGGCAACTTCAACCTCTACGTCAAGACGCGCGACCTGATCAAGCAGGAAGGCATCATCTTCCGTCACTGCCTACGCCTCATCCTGCTGTGCGGCGAGTTCGCCCAGGTGTGCCCGGCGGACATCTCGAAGGAGGACTGGCAGGCGGAGATGCGCGACATCAGCGACCGCCTGACGGCGAGCTGCCGGGCGGTCGATCCGGCCAGCACCGACGAGGTGATCCAGCACGCCCACGCCGCCGACGTCGTCGAGGGCGAGGCGGGCCTGCCCGCACCCGCGCCGGCGCCGGAGGAACCGAAGCCGGCGTTCGACGCCGGGATCTTTTGAGGCAAGCGTGCGCCCCCGCTGGCCGGCGGTCCCTTTTTCTTTTTTCCTGACAATCCCGGCCCACCTCGTGGATAGTCCTTTCTCGAAGGGCGAATCGAAGCCAGCGACCTGAACCCGCCTCCTCGATTGCCAGTCACCACCGTCCGGACCCCGCGTAGGAGGGTCGGAACGGACCAACCCGCGACCAACCCGAAATCCGTGACCCTCAACGTCCAGATGGGGAGTGAGATCATGCGCCATTTGATCAACCGTATCGCCAGGTCCCTCCGGTCCGACACCCCTTCCCGCCCCCAGCGGTCCCGGCGGGCGCGGCTGGGAATCGAGGCGTTGGAAGACCGGGCGGTGCCGACGACATTCATCAGCCCCAACGGCTGGCACACCGCCTCCGTCACCCAAGAAGGGCCGTACTTCCGGGTTAGTTGCGTGAGCAAGGGGCCCTCGACCCTGAACTTCATCCCGATCGGTGGCCCCGTGCTTGAGGCCTCGGCCGGTCCGACGACCAACGTCGTCAGCCAACCCCAGTTCAGCAGCGACAGCACCAGGCTGACGTTCACCCTCGCGACCGGGCCCAACGCGGTTCAGCAGTTTGTCGTGCCGCTCGACAACCCGACCAGCATCAGCGTGGCCGCCCCGGGGTCGTCGGTCTACGGCCAGGCCGTTGCACTGAGGGCCACGGTCACCGTGCCGCCCGCCACCGCCGCCCCGACCTACGGGCTGGTCAGCTTCTTCGTCGATGGCAACCTGTTCGGCTACGCCAGCCTCGCCGGGTCGAACACGGCCACACTCTACACCAGCCAGCTGCCCGGGGGCAGCCACTCCATCACCGCCGCCTACCAGTACAACGTGTCCTCCCGCCCGCCGGGCTACTACCCCAGCCAGATGTCCGCCCCCGTGGGGCAGGCCGTGTCCCCCGCGGCCAGCGCCACCTCCCTGGCCGAGTCGATGACCTCCTCCGTCTACGGCCAGGCGGTGGCGTTCACGGCCACGGTCAAGGCCGTCACGCCGGGCATCGGTACCCCCGCCGGCGTCGTCAGCTTCTTCGACGCCGGCAACTTCGTGGGATCGGCTGGCCTCAACGCGGCCGGCCAGGCCGTGTTCAACACGGCCTCCCTGCCCTCGGCGGCTCATGCCATTTCCGCCCGGTACGACGGCAGCGCCGACTTCGCCTTCAGCCAGTCCGGCCCCGTGGGGCAGACGGTGTTCCAGGCTGGCACAAGCACCGCCGTGGCGTCGTCCGCCAACCCCTCGGTGTTCGGCCAGGCGGTCACCTACACCGCGTCCGTCAAGGCCCTGTACCCGTCGTCGGCCACCCCCGCCGGTTCGGTCACGTTCTACATCGACGGCCTCGCCCAGGCGCCGGTCGCGCTCAACAGCTCCGGCCAGGCCGCCCTCACCCTCTCCTCGCTGGGCGTCGGCGTTCACTCCGTCGTCACGTCCTACGGCGGCAACGGTAACTTCATCGGCAGCCAGTCCGGCCTCCTCCCGCAGGGGGTGAACAAGGCCGGCACCACGACGGCGATCGCCGCCTCCTCGACCACCTCCACGTTCGGGCAGACCGTGACGTTCACGGCGATCGTCTCCGCGGCCGCGCCGGCCAGCGGCGTCCCGGCCGGCACGGTCCGGTTCTTCCTCGACGGCCAGGCCTACAGCGACGTGCCGGTCAACGGGGCGGGCCAGGCCGGCCTCGCGCTGTCCAACCTCAGCGCCGGCGCCCACACCGTCAAGGCCGCCTACCTGGGAGACAGTCCCTCCTACCTGGCCAGCCAGTCGCCCGTCGCCGGCGAGGTGGTCGCGCTGTCCCTGGGCTCGCCGACGCTCCCGGCGGTGACCGCCGGCACCCCCTACAACATGAGCATCGCCGCCAGGGGCGGGTCCGGCACCTACACCTACTCGCTGCTCGCCGGCCAGCAGCTGCCCCCCGGCTGCGTGCTCGACCCCAACCAGGGGACGCTGAGCGGCACGACCAAGGTCGCCAAGACCTACACCTTCGCCATCAAGGCCACCGACGCGGTCAACCCGAGCGTCACCGGCGTGCAGACCTTCTCGTTCACGGTCAAGCCGGCCGTCGCCGCCCTCACCGTCTCGGCGCCGGCGACGGCGACGGCCGGCGTCGGTTTCTACTTCACGGTCACCTCCAAGGACCAGTTCGGCAACGTCGTGGACGGCCCGGTACAGCTGTCCTCCAGCGACGGCCAGGCGGCCTTCCCAGCCGGCGTTGGCCTGGTCAACGGCACGCTCACCACCTGGGCGGTGCTGAAGACCGCCGGCCCGGAGACGATCCGCGTCGGCCTCGGCGGGATCAGCGGCACGAGCGGCAGCATCGCGGTCAGCCCCAACGGCCTGGCCAAGTTCGCCGTCACCGCCCCGGCCACCGCGACCGCCGGCGTCGCCTTCCCGGTGAGCATCGTCGCCAAGGACGCCTTCGGCAACAGCATACCGAGCTTCAACAACAAGATCGCCCTGGTCAGCAGCGACGGACAGCCCGTCACCCCGAACAACGTGACCCTGGTCAACGGCGCCGCCACGGTGAACGTCACCCTCAACCTCGCCCGCACGGTTAACTTCGTCGCCGCCTACGGCCAGGCCGTCGGCTTCAGCCCGGTGACGGTCAACCCGGCGGCGGTGGCCTCGGTCGCCGTCTACTACCTCGGCGGCGTCGGGGCCGGCACCGCCCTGGGGGTCACCGTCGTCGCCAAGGACCAGTTCGGCAACGGCATCGCCGCCCCGGTGACCCTGACCAGCAGCGACGGCCAGCCGGTGACGTTCAACCCGGTGTCGGTGAATCCCGGCAACATCGTCGGCCAGGCCTTCCTCACCAGGGCCGGCAAGGTCAAGCTCACCGCCAAGGTGGGTGCCGTCAGCGGCACCGGCATCGACCTGATCGTCTACCCCGCGGCGATCAACTCGTTCGTCGTGGGGGTGCCGGCCACCGCGAAGGTGGGTGTGGCGTTCACCATCACCGTCACCGCGAAGGACAAGTACGGCAACACGATCGCCGGCTTCGGGGCGCCGCTGGCGGTGACGAGCAGCGACGGCAAGCCGGTGACGGTGCTCGGCGGCGCCTGGGGGCCGAACGGTGTCGCCTCGATGACGGTCAAGCTCAACGCCCCGGGAACCGTCACCCTCAACGTGGCCTACGGCACGATCAGCGGCACCAGCGTCCCGCTCTCGGTGCAGGCGTAACCCCTGACGGGCAAAGGGGAGGGCCGGGGCTTCTTCGCCTGCGAAGAAGCCCCGGCCTCCTTTTCCCCCTCACACCGCCTGCGCCGGCGGGGGGGCGAGGACGGGGTCGTCGTCGGGCTGCATGGCCGCCAGCTGCTGGATCCTCGGCAGCTTGGAGTCGATGAACATCACGTTGGGGACGACGAAGTCGGCCTTCTTCGCCCCGGTCGTCGCGATGCGGAGGTCGCCGGAGCCCAGGCCCAGAATCCAGTGGCGGAACAGGTCGTCGCGCTTCTTATCGACCGCCATGCCCCGGGCGTCGTAGGTCGCCTGACCCCCGCCGAGCATCGAGTGGCGGATCACCTGGCCCGGGCGGAACTCCCAGTACTCCATGTGGTCGAAGACGAACACGGCCAGCACCCAGACGGCGAAGACCGCCGTCGAGAAGAAGACGTAGAAGCCGAGGTTCATGAAGATGGCCAGCCGGCCCATCACGCGGAAAATGTCGTCCCACCAGTCCATGTAGGCGAGGAACAAGGCGAGGGCGACCAGGGCGAAGATCACGGTAATCGACGCCGTGCCCCGCACGGTCAGGTGCGTGATGACGATTACCAACAAGAACGTGGCGGTGAACACCACCCCCAACGCCGGGCTGGGGTGAACGAGCACCTCGACGTCCTTGAACGGCGTGCTCACCCCCTGGAGGTAGGTGAGGACGGCCAGCACGTAGCCCACCGCCCACACCGGCCACCAGTAGACGATCGGCGAATGGCTGATCACCACCTGTCTGAGGTGGTCGGACGAGGCCGGCGCACCGGCCGCGGGTTGCTGAGGGCTCGCAACGGTGCTCATCACTGACTCCTATCTGCTTGCGGAGTGGTTTCTCACAGTCTCCCCGGTACACCAGCAGCGACCGTGCCAGTGTGGGCCTTCGCGACCCGGAGCCGGCGGAGAGAAGTGACGGGGCAATGACCTGCGCAGCAACCAACCCAACGGGGGGAACAGACTTGCGCGGGGTAGGGGGTGGCGTTCGGCGGGCAGGGCGGTATCACAGACGGAGGAGGTGCCGCCCCGGGACCGTCACGAGGGAACGAGTCGATGTTCGCTAGTGTCCTGTACGAAGTCGTCGGCGACCGGCTCGTCCTGCACGCCATGCCGATCCTCTTCGCCTGCCTGTGCGTGCTCGCCATCGCCTACCGCTATTACAGCGCCTTCCTGGCGGCCCGGGTCGCCGCCCTGGACGACGCGCGCGTCACGCCGGCGCACCGGTACAACGACGGTCAGAACTACCACCCGACCAACAAGTGGGTCCTGTTCGGCCACCACTTCGCCGCGATCTCCGGGGCCGGGCCGTTGATCGGCCCGGTGCTGGCCATCCAGTACGGCTACATGCCGGGGCTGTTGTGGCTGATCATCGGCGTCTGCCTCGCCGGGGCGGTGCAGGACATGCTGGTGCTGGCCGCCAGCGTGCGGCGGGACGGCAAGTCACTCGCGGAGATCGCCCGGGCGGAGCTGGGGCCGTCGGCCAACGTCGTCGTGTCGGCGGCGATCCTGTTCATCGTCGTGATCGCCCTGGCCGGGCTGGGCTTCGTCGTCGTCAAGGCGCTGGGCGGCGAGGAGGTCAACCTCCCCCAGGGCATGCGCGTCCAGCTGCCGGCGGGCGAGCGGCTCGACGCCTCGAAGCGCCCGGCCTACTCGTTCCCGAAGGGCTGCGTGATCCGCTACACCGAGGGCGGCCCCGAGTCGGTGCGGCCCGAGGGGTTCACCGTCCGCGTCCCCGCCGACGAGGAGGCCCTGCTCACCAACGCGGACAACGCCGTCACCCTCCCGGCGAGGTGCGTCCAGGTCGTGCCGGGGTCGTCGTGGGGCACGTTCACCATCGCCTGCACCATCCCGATCGCGCTGTTCGTCGGTCTGTACATGTACAAGATCCGCAAAGGCGCCGTCGTCGAGGCGTCGCTGATCGGGGCGTTCGCCACCCTGGCCGCGGTCGTCGCCGGTAACTGGGTTCCCGGCTCGTCGCTGGAGCCGTACTTCTCTCTAACCAAGGGCCAGACGGTGCTGGCGCTGACCGGCTACGGGTTCGTCGCCAGCGTGCTGCCGGTGTGGATGCTGCTCTGCCCGCGGGACTACCTGTCCAGCTTCCTGAAGATCGGCACCATCGCACTGCTGGTCGTCGGCGTGTTCCTGGCCAACCCGGTGCTGCCCTGCCCGCCGGTCAACCCGATCTTCGCCGACCGCGGCCCGACGTTCCCCTGGGGCGGCGTCTTCCCGTTCGTGTTCATCTGCATCATGTGCGGGGCCGTCTCCGGCTTCCACGCGCTGGTCTCGTCCGGCACCACGCCGAAGATGATCGACAGGGAGAGCCACGTCCGCCCCATCGGCTACGGCGCGATGCTCATCGAGGGGCTGGTCGGCATCGTCGCCCTGGTTGCGGCCGCGTCGCTGCCTCAGAAGCTCTACTACGAGATCAACGTGGACCTGAACCGCGTCGCCGAGTGGCAGCCGAAGATCGACCGGCTGACCGAGTACCTCGGCGAGGGCGACCTGACGCACCTGCCGGTCGAGTACCGCGACCTGGGCAAGGTCGAGGAGCTGGTCGGCGGCGAGTCGCTGCGCGGCCGGACCGGCGGCGCCGTCACGCTGGCCGTCGGCATGTCGCACATCCTGACCGAGGCGGCCCACCGGGTCGGGCTGACCGTCGAGGGGATGATGAAGTACTGGTACCACTTCGCCATCATGTTCGAGGCGCTGTTCATCCTGACGACCATCGACACCGGCACGCGGATCGCCCGCTTCCTGCTGCAAGAGGCAGTGGGCCAGGCCTACCCGCAGTTCGAGAAGACCGACTGGCTGCCCGGCAGCGTCCTCTCGACGCTGGTGGTGACCGCCGGCTGGGGGTGGCTGGTCTACGACGGCTCGATCGAGACGATCTGGCCGATGTTCGGCATCGCCAACCAGCTGCTGGCGGCCGTCGCCCTGGCCCTGGTGACGACGCTGCTGGTCAACACCGGCCGGGGCCGCTACGCCTGGGTGACGCTGCTGCCGATGCTGTTCGTCACCACGACGACGCTGACCGCCGGCGGGCAGATGATCCCCCAGTTCATGAGGATGGTCGAGCGAGGGGCGTGGTCAACGACCAAGGGCCTCTTGAACATCGGCCTGATGCTGTTCGTGATCCTCAGCGTGCTGACGCTGATCCTGATGGCGGCGGCGCGGTGGGTGGCGGTGTGGCGCGGCGTCACGCCGGTTCGGGGCGAGCCCGGGCGAGCCGCCAACGAGGCGGGCGGGTAGCGGGGCGCGGTCAAATCTTCGGCAGCTGCCCGCCGACGAGGTGGGCCAGCTGGATGCAGGCGTCGCGCCAGCGGCGGCGGACGGTCCGCTCAGCGACGCAGAACAGCTCGGCGATCTGCGGCTGGGTCCAGCCGTGGTAGAACGTCAGGTTGAACACCTCGCGCTCCTCGGCGGCCAGCTGGCCGACCGCCTCGTGGAAGCGGCCCCAGAGTTCCAGCTCGGCCGGCGGCAACGAGTCGGGGGCGGGTGGCGCCAGGTCGCTATCCTCCTCGACGCGCGGGCCGGCCCCCGGGCGCGGCTTGCCGGTGTGGTGCCGGGCCAGGTCGAGCAACTCGCGGCGGACGTGGGCGGCGGCGAGGTTGAAGAAGTCGCGCGTCGTGGCCGGGCGCAGGTTCCTCAGCGTACGAAGCAGCCGGCAGACCGCCCCCTGGAAGACGTCGCCGGTGTCGGCGAAGTCGCGCACGTTCGGGTAGTTCCGCAGCATCCGCCGCGCCAGGTTCTCCAGCCGCTGACCGATGCAGCGGAACAGGTGGTCGGCGGCGGCGGCGTCGCCGGCCTGCCAGCGGGAGATGAAGTCATGCAGCTGGACGGTTTGCAGCGAGGAGTCCGACATCACACTCACCCCTTGGGCGTCCTCATCGACGTCGCCGGGTCCGATTCTAACCCGTTCCCGGCGCCGCCGCAAGCGCTCAGGCGAGGACCGCCTTGACCGGGCCGTGATCCTCGACGCCGGTCAGCCGCACGTCCAGGCCCTGGAACTTGAACGACAGCCGCTTGTGGTCGATGCCCAGGCAGTGGAGGATCGTCGCGTTGAGGTCGTGGATGTGGACGGGGTCCTTCACCACGTTGTAGCTGAAGTCGTCGGTCTCCCCGTACACCATCCCCGGCCGGATGCCGCCCCCGGCCATCCACATGGTGAAGCAGCGCGGGTGGTGGTCCCGGCCGTAGTTGTCGCGGGTGAGCTTGCCCTGGCAGTAGATGGTCCGGCCGAACTCGCCGCCCCAGATGACGAGCGTGTCGTCGAGCATGCCGCGCTGCTTCAGGTCGCGGATCAGGGCGTAGCAGGGCTGATCGATGTCGCGGCATTGCAAGGGCAGGTTGTTCGTCAGGTCGCCGTGCTGGTCCCAGCCCCGGTGGAAGATCTGCACGAAGCGCACGCCTCGCTCAAGGAGCCGGCGGCCGAGCAGGCAGGACGCGGCGAAGGTGCCCTTCTTGTGGACGTCGGGGCCGTACAGGTCGAGGACCTTGCGGGGCTCGCGGGAGGTGTCCATCAGCTCCGGCACGCTGGTCTGCATGCGGAAGGCCATCTCGTACTGGGCGATGCGCGCCTGCGTCTCGGGGTCGGCCACGTCGTCGAGGTGCTTCTGGTTCAGCCGGGCCAGCGCGTCGAGCATCCGCCGCCGCGTGGCGGGCGAGACCCCTTCGGGGTTGGAGAGGAACAGCACCGGGTCGCCCTGCGCCCGCAGCGCGACGCCCTGGTGGCGGCTGGGCAGGAAGCCGGAGCCCCACAGCCGGTTGTACAGCGCCTGCGGGTCGTTCTTCGCCGACCACGACGGGGTCATGACGACGAACGCCGGCAGGTCGCGCGTCTCGCAGCCCAGGCCGTAGCTGAGCCAGGCCCCGAGGCTCGGTCGGCCGGGGATCTGGTTGCCGGTGCAGATGTACGTCACCGCCGGGTCGTGGTTGATCGCCTCGGTGTGAACGCCGCGGAGCACGCACAGGTCATCGACCACCTGGCCGGTGTAGGGAAGCAACTCGGTGACCCAGGTGCCCGTCTGACCGTGCTGGTGAAACCTGTACTTCGACGGCGCGACGGGGAAGCGCGACTGGCCGGAGGTCATCGTGGTCAGCCGCTGCCCCTTGCGGATCGACTCGGGTAGGTCCTTGTCGAACCAGTCGGGCATCTTCGGCTTGTAGTCCCACAGGTCCATCTGGGCGGGGCCGCCGTTCATGAACAGGTAGATGGCCCGCTTGGCCTTCGGGGCGAAGTGCGGCAAGGACGGCAGCCCGCCGAAGCGCTCGGAGGCGGCCGCGGCCCGCCCCGGCAGCAGCGACGCGAGGGCAGCCGTGCCGAGGCCCAGCGCGCCGGCGCCGAAGAAGTGTCGCCGGGTCATCGCGAGGGCGGATGTGTGGAGGGGTTCGTGGCAGATCTCCGGTCGTAGGACGGGCTGCCAGCCTGTCCTCTGGTGAGGGGACAGGCTGGCGGCCCGTCCTACGAAATCTCAGCCCTTGTTGATGACCTCGTCCAGGTTCAGCACCGTGCTGGCGAGCATGGCCCACGCGGCGAGTTCGTGCGCCGGTAGCGACAGGTCCGGCTTCGCCTCGCCGACGGCGAGCACCCTCTTCGCCGACGCCGGGTCGCGCTGGTACTCCGTCAGCAGGTCGAGGAGCGTGACCGCCAACTCGGCCTTCTCCGCCGCGTCGGGGGCGCGGCTGGTCGCCAGGCGGAACAGGTACACCAATCGCTCGTCGGTCGTCTTCTTCTCGCGCAGCACGCGCTGGGCCAGCACCCTGGCGCACTCCACGTACTGCGGGTCGTTCAGCAACAAGAGCGCCTGGAGCGGCGTGTTGGTGCGCTCGCGCCGGGCCACGCACGCCTCGCGCGACGGGGCGTCGAACGTGCTCATCTGCGGCGGCGGGGCGGTGCGCTTCCAGAACGTGTACAGGCTGCGGCGGTGGACCTTCTCCGGCCCCTTGTCGGCCACGAAGTTCATCGTGTTGCTGCCGACGAACGCCACGGCCTTCCACAGCCCCGGCGGCTGGGGTGGCTTGACCGAAGGCCCGCCGACCTTCTCGACGAGCAGCCCGCTAACCGCCAGGGCCTGGTCGCGCAGCACCTCGGCGTCCAGCCGGTGCCGCGCTCCCCGGGACAGCAGCCGGTTGGTGGGGTCCTTCGCGAGCCGGTCCTTCGTCGCCTTGGCGCTCTGCTGGTAGGTCGCGCTCATCACGAGCAGCTTCAGGAGGCGCTTGACGTCCCACCCGGACTCACGGAATTCGACCGCCAGCCAGTCGAGCAGCTCCGGGTGCGAGGGGGGCTCGCCCTGCACGCCGAAGTCCTCCGCCGTCTTCACCAGCCCCACCCCAAACATCTGCTGCCAGAATCGGTTGACCGCGACCCGCGCCGGCAGTGGGTTCTCCGGGGAGAGCAGCCAATTCGCCAGGCCGAGCCGGTCCGCCGGGTCTTTCCCGGCCGAGAGGAACGACAGCGCGGCCCGGCCGACCGGGGCGCCCCGCTGGTCGTACTCGCCTCGCTTGAGGATGTAGGCCTGGATTGGCTTGGAGGCCTCGCGGAAGACGTACGTCACCGGGATCGACTGGTCGAGCCTGTCACGGTCGGCCTGCACGCGCGCCACCGCGTCCCGCAGCGGGGCGAGTAGCGGCTGCGACTTCGACCAGGCGTGCTGGACGAAGTACGAGGTCAGCTCCTTCTTCTGCTCCGCCGTGCGCTTGGCACGGTCCGCCTTGAGGATGGCCTGGACGTTCGCCGGCAGCCCCGCCCCCTTGGTGGCGCGCTGGACCCGGACCCAGGCGCTGAGCGTGTCGTAGGCCGCGCCCGACTGCGGCACCTCGGTGTTGATGCCGGCCCGGTCCCAGTACACCGTGCCGCCGTGCTGCGTGAACGCCCAGCCGGTGATGGTTTGCCCGGGCTTCAGGCCGACGCTGGCGGCCGGCACCTCCAGCTTGACCCACTTGCCTCCCTGCGGCAGGGAGTCGAACCGGCGTCGCTCGTCGGTGTTGTCGGCGCCGAAAGTGACCAGGTTGTCGCCCCAGAACGCCCGGTGGCGCCAGGTGTCCGTGTGCCACTGGAGCATGATCTCCCTCGGCGGGTCGGTCGGGTCGATGAAGACCCAGGCGAACAGCTTGTCACCCGCCCCGACCTTCAGCCCCGGCTTGGCCCCGGAGAAGACGTGCTGGCCGAAGCCGGGCACAGACATCTTCAGCGACAGCGCCCCCGAATGAACCGGCTCCTTGACGAAGGTCCACGGCGCCTCTGGCTTCGCCCCGGCGGGCACCGCGTCGTCGATCCAGACGAAGTCGCCGCGCTTGGGGCGCTCCGGCTCGTTGGCGTCGAGGGTGTCGTCGTAGGCGATGCTGGTGGCCTTCTCACCCAGTTCGCGGCGGGCCTCGGCGAGCTTCTTCTCGGCCAGGGCGAGGGCCTTGGCCTGGTCCGGCGTCGGCACCTTGATCGTCGGCGGGTGCCGGGCCTCGTTCCCGTCCAGCGGGCTGCCCTCCAGGCTGTTGAAGTACGCCGAGAGGGAGTAGAAGTCCTTCATCGTGACCGGGTCGTACTTGTGGTCGTGGCAGCGGGCGCAGCCGACCGTCAGGCCGAGCAGGACCGTGCCGGTGGTCTCGACCCGGTCCACCACGTTGCGGACGTGGATCTCCTCGGTGATCGAGCCGCCCTCGCTGGTGGTGACGTGGGCGCGGTTGAACCCGGTGGCAACCAGGTCGTCGGTCGTCCCCCCCGGTAGCAGGTCGCCGGCCAACTGCTTCGTGACGAACCGGTCGTAGGGCAGGTTCTTGTTCAAGGCGTTGATGACCCAGTCGCGGTAGGGCCACATCTCGCGGTAGTTGTCGAGGTGCAGGCCGTGCGTGTCGCCGAACCGCGCCAGGTCGAGCCAGTACCGGGCCATGTGCTCGCCGTAGCGCGCCGACCGCAGCAGGCGATCGACGACCTTCTCGTAAGCGGTCGGGCTGTGGTCGGCCAGGAAGGCATCGACCTCGGCGGGAGTCGGCGGCAGGCCGGTCAGGTCCAGCGTGACGCGGCGGATCAGCGTGACCTTGTCCGCCAGCGGCGAGGGCGACAGCCCCTCCCGCTCCAGCCGCGCCAGGACGAACCGGTCGATCGCGTTACGCGGCCAGGCCGCGTCCTGCACCGTCGGCAACGCCGGCCGCCTGGGGGGGACGTAGGCCCAGTGCTCGGCGTAGGAGGCGCCCTCGTCGATCCACCGCTTCAGCGTCGCGACCTGATCGGGCGAGAGCGACTTGCCGAACTTTGCCGGCGGCATCCGCTTCGCCTTCTCGTCGGTGACGAGGCGCTGGTAGACCTCACTCTCCCCGGACTTGCCGGGCACGAGCGCCCCGTGCCGGACGGCGGCGTCGCGCTGGTCGAGGCGCAGGTCGGCCTTGCGCTGCTTGGCGTCGGGGCCGTGGCAGGCGAAGCAGGCGTCCCGGAGGATCGGGCGGACGTCCCGGTTGTAATCGAGCTGCCCTGGGGGCTTCGCGGCCGGACCGTCGGCGCGGACCGTGGCGAGGCAGACCGGGAGGAGCGAGAGGGCAAAGGCGCGGGTCAGCGGCGCGGACATCGGCAGGGGTCCTCAACGCGGTGCGGGACGCCGGCAAAAAGGCGGGCGGGGGGTAGGTGAAGTTTAGGATACCGCCTTGGCGGCGGCGGGGCCAAGGGATTTGTCCCGCGATTCGAGGTCAGGAGGCGCGCTTCTCGATCAGCGATTGGGTTTTGATGACCGTGTGTTCGCAGGGGAAAGTGTGGAAGCTCGACAGGAACAGGCAGCCCGGCCGGAACTCCGCCTGGACGAAGCCCAGGGGCGCCAGGGCCAGCCGGTTGTGCGACGCGAAGTGGTGAAGCAGGCCGCGCTTGCTGCCGTCGGCGAGGATCTCCTCGTGGACCTGGACGAACAGCGCGGGCGGCAGCACCTCGACCTGGAAGCTGGCCTGGTAGTGGACGCCGTGGGCGCAGGGCAGGGAGGTGTTCTGCTCGTTCTTCAGCTTGTAGCTCAGCAGTCGGCGGCCCTGGGGTAGCTCCTGCTCGGACGCGGCGGCGACCTCGGTGAGGTAGACGTCGTCGTTCTCCCACGAGACGACGTGGCCAGTGCGGGTGATCCGAACCGTCAGGACGAAGTCGCCCTGCCGGACCTGGCGGACGGCCAGGACGTCGAATAGCTCGGGGTGCAGGGGCCGCCCGTAAACCTGGAAGACCAGGTCGGCGACGGACGGGCGGACGAGCGGTGTGGCCATACCCCACGCGGCCGGCCCCGACGGCCTGGCCGCCTCCCAATGAAGGGACAACGCCTCCTCGGCCGGGCGACGCGCCCGCCGTGCCACGAACCCGATCCATTTGCTCGTGGGGTGCTGAGGAGGGCGGGGCCGAGGGCGGCCCCGCTGTCCGAAGACTTAGGGGATTATAGGCTCCGCCGCCGCGGCCCACAATGCGTTTTCCGCTCCCGGTCGCGAACCTGATTTTCGGCGCGCGTGTCCTTCCCGTGACACGCCGGGCATCTTCCCAGGTCTCTACCTCTGAGAGAGCTTTCCTTGATGAGCACGCCGTTGACGCCCTCCCAGCAGGTCCACCTCGACCACATCCTCCGCGACCTCCCCCTCGGCAACGTCTTCGTCCTCGAATCGTACAACAGCTACGGCAAGACCACCCTTCTCCGCGAACTCCACCACCGCCACGGCGGCATCTTCCTGTCGGTCCGCGACTTCCCCGACGTCCTGCGCCCGCGCCACCCGCTGGCGCTGGAGGAGGCGTTTGGCGACTGGGTCGGCCAGGCGCTCTCGACCGCCCATGCCGTCTACCTCGACGACCTGTCGCTGCTCAGTGCCGTCGTCTCCGGCTGTGGCCAGTACCCCCGTACCGGCATGCTCGACATGGTCCTCGCCGGCCTGGCGGCGCGGGCCGTGCAGTCCGGGAAGAAACTGTTCGTCACCAACTCCTACTGGACCTCCGCGGCCCTCTCCCAGTGTGGAAGGGTGTACCGGCTGGAGGAGATGACGCCCGACGATTACGCTGACCTCATCGGCCGCTTCCTTTCCGGGCGTGACGGCCAGATCGACGCGGCACGTGTCCACCGTTTCGCCCCGGCGCTGAACCTGTACCAGATGAAGAGCGCCTGCGAGGCGCTCGCCGGTGAGGGAGACCTCGACGCCGACGGGTTCATCAACTACCTGCGCGACCACCACCTGGTCAGCAACGTGGACCTCGGCGAGGTTCGGCAGGTCGATCTGCGCGACCTGAAGGGGATCGACGAGGTCATCGAGGCCCTGGAGGGCCACGTCGCTTTGCCGCTGGAGAACGACGAGCTGGCGACGGAGCTGGGCCTGAAGCCGAAGCGCGGCGTGCTGCTGCTGGGCCCGCCGGGGACGGGGAAGACGACCGTCGGCCGGGCGCTGGCGCACCGCCTGAAGGGCAAGTTCTTCCTGATCGACGGGACGGTCATCTCGGGCACGGAGAGGTTCTACTGGAAGGTCGATCAGATCTTCGAGGAGGCGAAGCGGAATGCTCCGGGGGTGATCTTCATCGACGACTCCGACGTGATCTTCGAGTCCGGCGCCGAGCTGGGGCTGTACCGCTACCTGCTGACGAAGCTCGACGGGCTGGAGGGCAACAGCAACGCCCGGGTCTGCGTCATGCTGACGGCGATGGACGTGTCGAGCCTGCCGCCGGCGCTGTTGCGGTCGGGCCGCGTCGAGCTGTGGCTGGAGATGAGCCTGCCGGACCGGGCGGCGCGGCAGGACATCCTCAACCTGTACCTCGAACCCCGGCCGGCGGCGCTGGCCGGGCTGGACGTGGCGAGGCTGGCCGAAGTCACCGACGGCTGCACCGGGGCCGACCTGAAGCGGCTGACCGAGGACGGCAAGCTGCTGCTGGCCCACGACCGCGCCCGGGGCCGGGCGGTTCGGCCGGCGACGGCGTACTTCCTCGACGCGGTCGAGACGCTGCGGGCAGCGACAAGCGGCGCTGCAAGGCCGACGCCCACGCCCGGCAGCAGCGGCCGCAGCGGCCGATCTATCGACTACGTCAACGACGGCGGCGAGGTGGTGAACCTGACGAAGCGCTACCGAGGGCTGTATCCTCGCCCTCGCTAGCCGTTTGGGCTGATCACCGCCGCGATCGCCTCCCGGGCTTCGGCCTCGTTACGCCCCGCATCTTCGCCGTGTCGAGCCGAGCGCATCCAACGCCCGCGAACACCAGTCCGGGGTAGGCACACGCCTTCGCCTTCCGGCGACGCCCCGGCGGTACGGCTCCACCCGCCTCGGCGTCGATGCGCGCCCATCCCGCCTCGGCCCACGTCCGCAGCTTCTCCAGATCAGCGAGGTAGCTTGCCGGAACCGGCTCCCAGTTGCTCGCGGTAGTACCCCAGCACCTCCTCCGGCACCTTGTCGTTGCCCTGCTCTGTAGCGCCGCCTCCAGCCCTCCCACGTCGTGACGTGCACGGCCGGAACGTCGAGGCCTGGGCAGGCCAACCGACAGGTACGGAACGCCATCAGCCGCATCAGCTGGAGGTACTCCGGCGACTTCACCTTCACGCGGTAGACCACCTCGCCAGGCCGGCGAACACGCGACAGCACGCAGCCCTCTTCATCCGTGCCGGCCCACGACTTCGCCAGGGCGTCGATCTGCGCGCCAAGTCGTCGCCCGGCGGCGGCAGGCGCCGGCGACCACGTTCAGGTTTCGTGCGCGCCTCGCCGAGGCGGCCGCCTCGTTGTGGTCGAGGTAAAGCGGTGACGCCGGTGGTCGAAGACGGTGAGCAGGACCAGGTCGGCCAGCTCGCCGTAGTTCGTCACCTTGCGGGCGCGCGGGTGGATCAGCTCAAACAGTAGCGTACGGCCCTCCAGTAACTCTTCATTCTCGATCACGGCCGGGTAGCGCTGCTCGGCCATACGCCGCGCCTCGGCGACGTAGTCGAACTCGGCGGCGCGGCCCTCGTCCTCCTCGCCCCACTTCCAGCGCGCCCCCTCCAGCAGGCCGCGGGTCGTGAACCACGCCCGGCCGCCGTGGCGGAACACCTGGATCAGCGACCCGTCCATCTTGCGCAGGAAGCTCAGCCGGACGTCCTGTTCCGACGCGATCGACACCAGGTCCGGCACGGTAACGTCGCGCTCGCCTAGGTTGTAGATCTTGACCAGCGGCAGCGATACCAGCCGGTAAGGGTCACGGCGGTAGACGATCCCCTTGGCGAAGAGCTGGTGCTCGGCCTGCGGCGTGTAGAGCGCCTGGCTGGCGTTGGCGAGCACTAGCTCGCCGCTAGTCCGCTTCACCAGCAGCGGGTCGGCGTCGATGGCGGCGAGGATGGCCTCACCCTCGCCGCGCAGCTTCGCCAGCAGCCGGTCCGACCGAAGTTCCATGGCGGCCTCGCTCAGAATTTCTTACGCCGCGACCTGTTGCGGCTCCGCTGTGTCGGCGGCTGCTTGCGCACCCAGCGGATGAACTTTTGAAGCTCCGGCGCCTGCCTCAGTTCGGCCAGGGACGCGTAGTTGCCCGCCAGCGTCTTGTTCTCGTAGGTGCAGTGAACCATCGAGTGGCACTGCGAGCAGAGCAGCTCGACGTCGTCCGTCGTGCCGCCGCGCGACTTCGGCCGGCAGTGGTGCTTGGTCAGCCCCGCGCGGTCGAACGGCCGGCCGCACAGGCCGCAGGGGATCGGGTCGGGTCTGGGCCGCAACGGCGCGCTCCGTGGGCGGGATGTATGCACCATTGTACAACGCCGCCGAACCCGGCGCCGCGGGCGGTGTCCGTACCCACAAGGAGGGGCGCAGGCGACTACCGGTTCGTCGCGACGGTCTTGAAAACCGGGGCCGCGAGGCCCGCAGGGTTCGACTCCCTGGCGCTCCGCTTCAGGGGTGGTCCGACTTCGCCCCGCGGAACCCCTTCCGCCGCTTGGCGCTGTACGTCGATAATGCGGACTCGATGACGGGCAGCGCGGCCGTCGTGGGTTCCATCTCTTCCACCTCGACGGCCTTGCCTTCGAGCTGCTTGTAGTCCTGAAAGAACCGGCGGAGCATGTTCAGCCGGTGCCCCGGCAGCTCGCTCGCCTCGCGGAAGCCGTTGTACTCCGGGTCGTGCGTGGCGACGGCGAGGATCTTGTGGTCCTTCTTGCCCGAGTCGATCATCGTCATCAGCCCGATGGCGCGGGCATGCACCAGGGTCAGCGGTGCCACCGGCTCCTGGCAGAGCACCAGCACGTCGAGCGGGTCGTCGTCCTCGGCCAGCGTCTGCGGGATGAAGCCGTAGTTGGCCGGGTAGTAGACCGCCGAGTAGAGGATGCGGTCCAGCCGCAGCATCCCCGTCTCATAGCGTCCAGTTCCGTACTTGACGCGCTGGAACCCCATCGGGATCTCGATGACGGCGGTGAACTCGGCCGGCAGCCAGCCCCAGGGTCACGTCGTGCCACGCATTGCATGTGCGAAAGATGAAGGATGAAGGATGAAGGATGAAAAAAAGGCGGCGGGCAAACGCCACTCTCTTCTTCCTCCGGGTTCATCCTTCATCCTTCATCCTTCATCCTTTCTGTTAAGCCGCCCGGCGCTTCTCGCTGTCGTCGAGGTTGAACGTCGCCCGCACGTTGTAGGCGCTCTTGCCCTGACTCTCAAAGTACGTCCGCGCCAGCAGCTCGCCCAGAAGCCCCATCGAGATGAACTGCGCCCCCATCATCTCCAGCATTACTCCCAGGTGCAGCAGCGGGTTGCCGGTCAGGAACACCGGGTGGCGCGACAGGTACTTCATCCCCAGCGTTGCCAGGAAGCACACCACGCCCAACCCCATGCATGCCAGGCCCGGGATGCCCAGGGCGTGCATTGGCCGGGTGACGTAGCTGTGCAGGAACTTCACCGTGATCAGGTCCAGCAGCACCCGCACCGACCGCGACAGGGTGTACTTCGTCTTCCCCGCCACGCGCGGGTGGTGATTCACGTCCACCTGGACCACGCTGGCCCCGTGCATCTTGGCCAGGACCGGGACGAAGCGGTGCAACTCGCCGTACAGCGGCAGCGCCTCGGCCAGTTCGCGGCGCATCGCCCGCAGGGTGCAGCCCATGTCCTTGATCGTCACGCCCGTCACCTTGCGAATCAGCCAGTTGCCCGCCAGGCTCGGCAGCTTGCGGACGAACAGCTTGTCCTGCCGCCTCTTCCGCAGCCCGAAGACGGCGTCGTGGCCCTCGGCCATCTTCGCCAACAGCATCGGGATGTCGCCCGGGTCGTTTTGCAGGTCGCCGTCCATGGTGACCAGGACGTCGCCCCGTGACCAGTCGATGCCGGCCCGCAGGGCCGGTGTTTGGCCGTAGTTGCGCGTCAGCGCCACCACCTTGACGCGGCGGTCCATCGCGGCCAGGTCCTGCTCGACGGCGAACGAGCCGTCGGTAGAGCCGTCATCGACGATCACGACCTCGTAGTCGGTCAGGTCGCGCCCGACCAGGGGGTCGAGGGCGGCGCGGAGGCGGTCATGAAGCGGGCGCAGGTTGTCCTTCTCGTCCTTGATCGGGATCACGACCGACAGAAGCGTCATCGTCAGGCCCTCCCTGTCCTTGAGAGTAGCGCGGGTACGGCCCGGCCAGGTAGACGCCGGCGCCGGCCAGGCTGGCCGCCACGTTCACCGCGAAGCCCAGCAGCGACAGCGTCACCGCCTGGGCCGTCGTCACCCCCAGTGGGGCGAGCAGCACCACCAGGCCCAGCTCACGAAGCCCCATGCCGCTGATGCTGATCGGCACCAGGGTCAGGAGCGTCACGAGGGGAACGGCGACGGCGAGGTAGCCGAACGGCAGGTCCAGCCCCAGGCCGGTGGCCACCAGCCAGAACTGAGTCACGCTCGCCAGCTGCACCAGCAGGGACAGCCCCGCCGCCGCCAACAGCAGTCCCGGCAGGCCGATGTAGGTCCGGGTCACCTCGGCGACGCGGACGAACCTTCGCCCCACCAACGGCAGGCGGGTGAGCAGGTGGACGAACGGCAAGGCGGCGTTGCAGGCGACCAAAGCCACGGCCAGCCCCACCAGGATGACGACCATCCATCGGGGCAGCTCGGTCGGCACGAGCGGGGCCGCCGCGCACGCCAGCACCACCAGCACCCCCAGTCCGCTACCCCGCTCGGCGACGACGGTGACGAACGCCGCCTTGCGGCGGTTTGTCGGCGCCCCCAGGTACCACGCCCGGACGACGTCGCCGCCGACCGACGTCGGCAGGACGAGGTTGAAGAACATGCCGACGAAGTACAGCGCCAGGTAGCGGTGGTACGGCAGGTGGAAGTGCAGCGGCCGGGCCAAGAGCTGCCAGCGCAGGCTCGAAGCGAGCTGCGCCAGGACGTACACCGCCAGCGCCGCCAGCCAGTAGCGGACGTCGAGGGCGGC
>JAXMAW010000047.1:0-58210 GCA_046350195.1 Gemmataceae bacterium | reverse complement strand
AACTTGTCGTTGCCCTCGATGTGTTCGATAGCCGCCTTGACGGCGCCGCACTGGGTGTGGCCCAGCACCAGCAGCAGTCGCACACCCAGCACGCCGACGGCGAACTCGACACTCCCCTTCACCAGGGGGCCGGCCCCGGCGACGATGTTGCCGGCGACGCGGACCACGAACAGGTCGCCGACCCCCTGGTCGAACACCACCTCCGGCGGCACGCGCGAGTCCGCGCAGCCGACGATGCCGACCAGGGGCTTCTGCCCTTCCGCCAGCGCCTGGAAGTCCTTCGGCGCGCGGCCCGGGTGCTGGAGCTTCCCCTCGACGAAGCGCTTGTTCCCTTCGAGCAGGTTCTTGAGAAGGCCGTCAGGCTTCTCCTCGGCCGGGCGGGCGGACAGCCTCTGGGCCGCGAGGGCACCCAGGCCAACTGCACCGGCGGAGACGACGAAGTCACGGCGGGTTGGCGGATTCGTGTCACACATGGCAAGATCCTCAGGTGGAATGGGACGGCTCGATTACGGGATAGCACCTTGGCCGGGCGGCAGGGCCCCTTTCGCCCCCTTCGGGCGTGGCGATGGGGTCAGCATCGTGTCAACCTGTTTCTTGAGCGCCGCCAGGGCCGGGTCGAGGGCCGAACGGTTGTCGAGTGCGGCCGCCGCCTCGGCGTGCCACTTGCGCGCCTCGTCCCGGTTCCCCACCCGCCAGTGGGCCTCCGCCAGGCGAAACTTGTCCGCCGGCCCGGGCGGGCGGAGCCGGGCTAGCTTCTGCCTGGCTTCGAGCGCCTCGCGCCACTCCTCGCACTGCGAGGCCGCGTCCGCCAGGGTCTCAAAGGCCCAGTCCCTCGGTCGGAGCTTGACCGCCCGGCGCGCCAGCTCCAGGGCCTCCCGAGGCCGCCGCCGGGTCGGCTCGGCGGCCGAGAGCAGGTGCCCGGCCAGTTCGTGGAACACGAGGGGGTTTTTCGGGTCCAGCTCAATGGCCCGGCGGAGGTAGCCTACCCCCTCGTCCCAGCGACCCTGCTTCACCAGGACGTTCCCGAGGTTCAGGTGAGCGGCGGGGTATTTCGGGTTGAGTTCGAGCACCTTGCGGAAGCAGGGCTCGGCCTCGGCGAACTTCCCCTGGTAGCTCAGCGCCACGCCGAGGGCGTTGTGCGCCCGGACGTGTTTGGGGCCCGCCTCGACCGCCTTGCGGTACGAGGCCACGGCCCCCTCCCGGTCGCCCCGCCGCTCCAGGACCGAGGCGAGCTGGTAGTGCGCCTCGGCGTACTTCGGGTTGAGGTCGAGCGCCTTGCGGAAGGCGGCGACGGCCCCGTCGAGGTCGCCCTTCAGGGCCAACGCCTGGCCCAGGTTCTGATGGCCGGACCTGTGGGCGGGGTCGGCGGCAGTGGCCTTGCGGAACTCGGCAACGGCCTCGTCGAGCTTCCCCCGCTTGGCCAGCACCCCCCCGAGGCCGTTGTGCGCCCCGGCCGAGTCCGGATCGACCTCGATCGCCCGGCGGTAGCAGGCGGCCGCCTCGTCCAGCTTCCCCTGCGTGTTCAGGACGTTGCCGAGGTTGCTGTGGGCGTTGGCGTTCGCCGGGTCGAGTTCGACCGCCTTGCGGTAGCAAGCGATCGCCTCGCTCAGCTGCCCCCGGTCGTGGAGGTGTAGCCCCAGGTTGTTGTGGCTGGCGGAGTCGCCGGGCGCCACCTCGACGGCGCGCCGCTGGCAGGCCAAGGCCGCGTCGTGCTGGCCCAGATTCTCAAGCGTTTTCGCCAGGTGGTTGAGAGTCGCCACGTCGGTGGGAGTTAGGGCGACGGCCTGTCGGAAGGAGGCGACGGCCCCGTCCAGGTCGCCTTGCTTGACGAGCGCGTGGCCGAGGTTTCGGTGCCCGTAGGCGAACCCCGGGTCGATGGCCAGGGTGCGGCGGAAGCAGGCCGCCGCCTCCTCGACCTGGCCGAGGTTATTCAAGGCGTTACCAAGGTTGTTCAGGGCGGCGGTGCTGCCCGGCCGGAGGGCCACGGCGGCGCGGAAGAACTGGGCCGCCTCGACGAAGCTCTTACGTGCCTGGAGGGCGTTGGCCAGGGAGAGGTTCAGCCAGAAGTCGTCGGGGAACCGCGCCTGGGCCTGCCGGAGGACACGCTCCTGAAGCTCCTGGAGTCCCGCGCGTCGGAGGCTGGATGTCAGGACGTCGAGGGTGGCTGGCCCCTGCCCGGCGGGATCGACCGCCTCCGCCAACCCGCGTAACTCCTCGCGGACCGCCGGCTGGGCCTCCCGCCCCAACGCCCGCCGCAACCGAACCCGTAGCGGGTCCGGGTCGAGCCGGGTCGCCAGCTCCGCCAGCGGCCCCCACGACGCCTCCGCCATCCCGGAACCGACGCGCCGCAGTAGCACCCAGTGGTCCAGGGCCACGGCGACCGGGTGGGCGATGCGCCCGTGCCGGTCAAGAAACGCCTTGGCACCGCCGGGCGGCAAGGAGTGCGGGTCGAGGCCAAAAGCCTGGAAGGCAAGCTGGTAGGTCGCGTCCGCCCCGGCGGTGTCGAACCCGCCGTCCTTCCAGACCGCTGCCGCCTCGCGGACCTGGTCGAGGCGGGCGACGAACTCGACCTCGCGCAGCAGGTCGGCCACCAGGGTGCGGGTGTCGTCCCCGGCCTCTCCTGCCGCCAGGGCCGCATCGGCGCGGCGGCCGGCCGCCAGGGCCTCGCCCCACTTCCGGGCTTGAAGCAGGCGGTCGGCGTCGGCCAGGATCAGCTCGACTCGGGCGGCGACCTGGGCCTCCCGCTCATGCCGCTCCCGGTCGGCCTCGGCCCGCCGGGCGGCCCGGTCGCCCAGGGCCCAACCGACGCCCCCGGCCGCCACCAGGACCGCACCGACCACCACCGCCGAGGCGGCGAGGCGCCCCTTGTTCCGCCGGGCCAGCTTCTGTAGCCGGTAGCCCAGGCTCGGGGGCCGCGCCAGCACCGGCTCATCGTTCAGGAAGTGCCGGAGGTCGGCGGCGAACTCGCCGGCGGACTGGTAGCGGCGGAAGCGGTCCTTCTCCAGCGCCTTCATAACGATCCGGTCGAGGTCGCCCCGCACCGCGCGGAGAAGGCCGGCCGGCTCGACGCCCCGGGCTTCCGCATGCCTGGACAGTCCGGGGGCGTCGCCGAGCCGCTTGCTCGGGGGCGGCGGGTCCTCCTCGCGCACCCGCCGGAGCAGGTCAAGAAGCGGCGGCCGCGGCGGGTCACCAGACAGCGGCGGCCCCCCGGTCAGCAGTTCGTACAGCACCGCCCCCAATGAATAGACGTCACTCCTGGTATCGACATCCACGTTGTCAAGCGTCGCCTGCTCGGGGCTCATGTAATCAGGCGTGCCGACCACCGTCCCGACCGACGTGGCCAGGTCGCCCGTCAGGCTCACCCCGGTGGACTTGGCGACGCCGAAGTCGATCACCTTGGGCACCGCCCGGCCGTCGTACGGCGCTACCAGGACGTTGTTGGGCTTGAGGTCACGGTGGATGACCCCCTTCTGATGCGCGTGCTGCACCGCGGCGCAGACATGAACGAATAGCTCTACCCGGGAGGCCGTTGTCAGCCGGTGCTCGTCGCAATAGGCGGTGATCGGTCGGCCGCGGACCAGCTCCATGACCAGGTAGGGACGGCCGTCGGGCAGGCCGCCGGCGTCGAGGATGCGCGCGATGTTGGGGTGGTCCATCAGGGCCAGCGCCTGCCGCTCCGCCTCGAACCGGCTGAGGAACTGGCGGGTACCCAGCCCGGGCCGGAGGATCTTCAACGCCACCTGCCGCGGGACCGGTTCCGCTTGGAGGGCCAGCCAGACTGTGCCCATGCCCCCCTCGCCGATCTGCTGGAGAAGCTCGTACGGCCCGATCACCGTACCTGGGGCCTCCCGCCCGGCCAGGGAAAGCCCCTCCTTTTCCGAGGCCGACCAGGAGCCCCAAGGAGGCGGTGTGGGCAGGATCCCTCCCAGGGAAGGGAGGTCAAACTGGAACCGCGGGGCGTCGTGGGCGGCGAGCATCTTCTCTAGCCGCCCCAGATGCTCCGGGGCGTGGCGACAAGCCTCCTTCAGCCACCGCGCACGGTCGCCGGGGGCCACGTCCAAGGCGGCGAGGAATAACTCCTTCAACGACCGTGACTCGACGTCCATGGGGAGAGTCCCTGTTGATTCTTCCCACCATGCGATCGGCGCGAGGGGTTTGTCTCAAAGGTGGTCGATTTTTTCCGAAAGTTCCGTCTGGAGCCAGGCCCGGCCGAACGAGAACTCACGGTAGGCCGTCGCCCGCGACAGGCCCAGCGCGGCCGCGGCCTCCTCGACCGACAGGCCGGCGAAGAGCCGCAGCTCGACGACCTTTGCGGCGAGCGGCTCGCTGCCCGCGAGTCTTTGCAGGGCGTCCTGTAGCTCCAGAAGGCGGGTGTCCGAGGCGCCGGCTTCCGGCTCGAACCCCGCCAGCCGAACGCTCGGCGCCAGCTGCTTCCGCCGGGCC
This sequence comes from Gemmataceae bacterium, assembly GCA_046350195.1. Taxonomy (GTDB): domain Bacteria; phylum Planctomycetota; class Planctomycetia; order Gemmatales; family Gemmataceae; genus CALDUY01. Next base: position 53,767 of record JAXMAW010000047.1, on the reverse strand, counting down.
GCCTCGATCAGGATGCGGCGCATGGCCTCGGCGGCGGCGGCGAAGAAGTGGCCCCGACCGTCCCACCCCTCCGCGTTGGCCGGCCCGACCAGCCTCAAGTACGCCTCGTGGACCAGGGCGGTGGCGTCCAGTGTCTGGCCTGGCCTCTCCTGGGCCAGCTTCTGCGCCGCCAGCACCCGAAGCTCCTCGTACACCAACGGCAGCAGCCGACCGGCCGCGGTCGGCTCCCCCTGCTCGATGGCGGCCAGGATCTGGGGGACGGGGTTCATGGGGCAGACTCTTGAGATTCACCGCCGCCCAGCAAGACATGTGGTCCTTCCACTTCCTGCCTTGCGGGAATCGAGCCTTTAGAAGGGCCCCGCAAGGGAACATGGCCGCGCTGCCAGGAAGGAAAGGGCTTTCTCACTAGACATGGTCATATGGGAGTTGGTTGGCGTTGTCTACCGGCGGGGCCAAGGCTTCGCTCCGCGGACGAAAAGGGTGCCTGAAGGCCACCCCTCGGCCCGCCCCGTCTGGGGCCGGGCGCCGGTGAGCACCTCGAAGTCGGCCCAACCATGAACCGCCACTTGCCCCCCTGGTGAGGCCTAATTATCAACTATGCCTGTATGATCAGGTCCTGACTCACCCGCTGAACTTCGCCGGGCCGCCCTCCAGCCCCGCCGACGCCGTGCTGACCTGGCGGATGCGCTTCTCGCGCACCTCGGCGGTCAGCCGCGACACCAGCTCCTCCAGCGGCACCGCGCCGAGGTCGCCTTCCACCCGGTCGCGTACCGCCACCGAGCCGGCCTCGCGCTCCTTCTTGCCGACCACCAGCATGTACGGGACCTTCTCCAACTGAGCCGCGCGGACCTTGGCCTGCATCTTCTCCGACCCGTAGTCCCCGGCCACGCGGAAGCCCGCCTCCAACAGGCGCCGCTCGACCTGCTTGCCGTAGTCGGCGACCTCGTCGGTGATCGGGATGACCCGCGCCTGCTCCGGCGCCAGCCACAGCGGGAAGGCCCCGGCGAAGTGCTCGATCAGGATGCCGACGAACCGCTCCATCGAGCCGAACGGCGCCCGGTGGATCATCACCGGGCGGTGGGCGGCGTTGTCCTTGCCCACGTACTCCAGGCCGAACCGCTCCGGCAGGTTGTAGTCCAGCTGCACGGTGCCCAGCTGCCACTCGCGGCCGATGCAGTCGCGGACGACGAAGTCGATCTTCGGGCCGTAGAACGCCGCCTCGCCCTCCTCGGCCGAGTAGTTCATGCCGCGGCTCTTGACGATGTCGATCAGGGTCTGCTCGGCCCGTTGCCAGTTCGCGGGGTTGCCGACGTACTTGTCGCCCTTGGGGTCGCGCAGGCCGACCCGCACCCGGTAGTCGTTCAGGCCCAGGCTCCTCAGCACGAACAGCACGAGGTCGATGTTGTTGCCGACTTCCGCCTCGATCTGCTCGGGGGTGACGAACAGGTGGGCGTCGTCCTGGGTGAAGCCGCGGACCCGGGTCAGGCCGGACAGCTCGCCGGTCTGTTCGAACCGGTAGACGGTGCCGAACTCCGCCAGGCCTCACCGGCAGGTCGCGGTAGCGCGGCTCGGCCTTGTAGATCTGGATGTGGGTGAGGGCAGTTCATCGGCTCGAGCAGGCTCCTCCGCTGCTCCAGCCAGCTGCATCAGCGCGGCGGCCCGGTCGGGGAGGTGTCTTCGCCGCGTGGAACTCCGGGATCTCGATGCCGACGCCGTCGATGACGCGCCACCGCCTCGACCGCCGCCAGCTTCTTCGTCGATCGAGCCGGCCTTGCGGTAGACCGGCAGGCTTGAAGTACAGTCGCACGCCTCCAGGAACTCGTTTCGCCTTCTTCGTCCTGTCGCCGCCGGCGAGGCGGAACTGGGCCGGTGTCGATGACCCCGGCGACGGCGTTGAAGTACATCGGCGGGAACTGGGCGTCGCGGTAGTAGGGAAGCGGCCGCTGGTGCGGTACAACTCCAGTCGGCCGATGTGCGGGGTGTACGCCGGCGAGTAGCCACGCTTGATCGCCTCCTCGCGGATGAACGACTCCAGCTGGTGCCGCACGGTCGAGCCCCTTCGGCATCCACAGGATCAGGCCGCTGCCGACCGACTGGCTGATGGTGAACAGCTTGAGCTGCTTGCCCAGCACGCGGTGGTCGCGCCTCTTGGCCTCCTCGACCTGCTGGAGGTAGGCGTCGAGCTCCTTCTGGGTGAAGAACGCGGTGCCGTACAGACGCTGGAGTTGTTTGCGTGAGTTGTCGTTCTTCCAGTAGGCGCCGGCGATGGAGAGCAGCTTGAATGCCCCGATCTTGCCGGCGTGCGGGATGTGCGGGCCGCGGCAGAGGTCGATGAACTCGCCCTGGCGGTAGAAGCTCAAGGACGGGAACCTGGACAGTTCCTCGTCGATGTGCTCGACCTTGTAACTCTGGCTCAGGTCCTCGACCAGCCCCCGCGCCTCCGCGGTGGGCCGCTCGAAGCGCTCGAACGGCTCGGCGGCGGCGACGATTTTTTTCATCTCCTCCTCGATGCGCGGGAAGTCCTCCTCGCGGATCGGGGTCGGGCTGTCGATGTCGTAGTAGAAGCCGTTCTCGATGGTCGGGCCGAACGCCAGCTTCACGCCGGGGAACAGCCGCATGACGAAGCGCGGGCCATGACGCTGCTCGTGCCGCAGCACGTCGAGCGCCTCGCGGTCCTTGTCGGTCAGCACCTGGACCGACAGCCGTACTGCCGTCGCCCTTGTCGAACTCGCGGTCCAGATCGACGATGGTCCCGTCCACCTTGGCGGCGACGGCGGCCTGGGCGAGGCGCTTGCCGATCGACTCGGCGACGTCGCGGCGTGCTGGCCGCCGGGCTTGACCTCGCGGGCCGAGCCGTCGGGCAGTTTCCAGGTGAGCATGCGTTCCTCCGACAATCAAGATGGGCCCACCCCTACGACAGCGCCCGGGTGAGGGTTCGAGTACGAGCCGCACGAAGTAGCGGTTCGCCGGCCTGCCACGCGCGGCTCGCTCCATTACTTCTCCGTCAAGCCCGCGGTCGGCATCGCCGTCGCCAGCACCGTCTCGTCGGGCCATCACGCCGCCGGCCCGCAGCACGACCCAGTCGTCTCGGGTGATGCCGCCGCGGACCTCGACCTCCTTGCCGTCGTCGATGCCCTCGACCGGCACCCGCTTCAGCACGCCGCGCGCTCGTCGCCGGGCCCCTCCAGGTTCACCACCTGGTAGACCTCGACCAGCCCCTCGCCGCGGCGCAACAGCGCGCTGGCCGGCAGGCTCAGCACGTTCGAGCGGTCCTCGACCAGCACCGACGCCGAGCCGTACATGCCCGGCTGGAGCCGCAGGTCCTTGTTGTCCAGCTCGATCTCCGCCCGCATGGTGCGGGTCACCGGGTCCAGCGACCGGGCCACGCGGGTGATGTAGCCCTGCACTGACTCGGGAAGGGCCGGCATCCGCAGGAAGACCGGGTCGCCGCGGCCGTCCTTGTTCGGGTTCTGCTCGCGCGAGTTGAGTAGCGACCGTCGCGCTGCGGGACGTCGATCAGCACCCGCACCCGGTCGAGGCCTGCATCACGGTCAGCAGCACCGCCGGGGTCCTTGATGATCGCCGGGATCGACCCAGCCGCCGCGTCACCACGCCGTCGAACGGGGCGGCCAATGGGCGAAGGCGATCATCTGGTCGAGCTTGGTCACCTCCGCCGCCGCCGCCCCGGACCTGCTGCCGGGCCAGGTCGAGGTCGGCCTGGGCCTGCTCGACCTTGGCCCGCCGCTTGGTCGTCGAGACGCGGTTGCCGTTGGCCAGGAGGCGTCGGCCACCTCCAGCCGCGCCTCCTGCTCCAGCTGCTCGTCCTGGGCCCGCTGCCGTACCAACTCCTTGACCCGCGCCAGTCGCAGCTTGTTGAACGCCACGTCCGCCGCGTACCGCTTCTCGTCGGCGAGGCTCGACCCGCGCGGCCACCTTCAGCGCCACCCCCGCCAGCGCCTCCTGCCTCTTGGCCGTCTCCTCCATCGCCCGCTTCGACTCGCGCTCGGCGACCAGGTCGGGCACGTCGAGGCGCAACAGCACCTCGCCCTTCTTGACCGCCCGGCCGATGTCCATGTGGTCGTCGAGGTCGATGACCACGCCGGGCACCCGGGCGCTGATCTCGACCTTCTTGAGCGCCTCGACCGTGGCCGACGTCTCCAGTCGGCGAACCAGCCGCTTCGGCGCCGGCTGCACCACCTCGACGCGCGGCAGCCGCTCGACGAACTTCGGCCGCCGCTGGCCGGCCGACTCCTTGACACACCCCACGGCGAGGCAGGGGAACAGGCCGGCGCCAAGGACGACTTTCCAGATCTTCACGGGTGGATCCTCCTCACGCGGGCGCCCCGGGGGCGGGCCTCGGCATCTTCGGCTTCAACAGCGTGTACAGGCACGGCACGACGAACAGCGTCAAGAGCGTCGAGCCGGCCAGGCCGCCGATGACCGCCCGGGCCAGCGGCAGGTTCATCTCGTCGCCGGGGTGCAGGTGGACCGCCATGGGCGCCAGCCCGACCAGGGTGGCGAGGGTGGTCATCAGGATCGGCCGCAACCGGACGCGGGCGGCGGTCAGGACGGCGTCGGTCGTCCGCATCCCCGCCTCGCGCTGGCGGTTGGCGAACTCGACGACGAGCACCGAGTTGGACACCGAGATGCCGACCATCATCAGCACGCCCATGCACGACTGGATGTTCAACGACGTCCCCGTCGCCCAGAGCGTGAACGCCACGCCGATCAGCCCCAGAGGGGCCGAGACGATCATGATGAGCGGGTCGATCCACGAGGCGAACTCGGAGGCCATCACCAGGTAAACAAGCAGGACGGCCATCACCAGGCTGAACGCCATCTCGCGGAACGAGTGCCGCATCGACTGCACCTCGCCGCGGACCTGGATGCGGACGCCCTTGGGCAGCTGCAACGACTCCGGATCGACGCCGTACCCCTTCTGGATCGTTGCCCGGTCGTCACGGTCGGGGTGGGCGAGGTACTTCTCCAGCGCCCCGACGAACGCGCCGTCGGCGGTGAGCGGCTTCTGGGCGGGGGGCAGCTGGTCCAGGGCGTAGATCAGCGGGAACGCCTTGACCACGCCCTCGACGTCGGCGGCGACGCCGGCCAGGTCGCGCTCCTGGACGCTGACGAACAGCTGGCTGACCCGGCTGGCGGCGTAGTGGTAGACCTCGACCGGCCCCGAGCCGCGCTCGATCGTCGCCACGTCCTCCAGCCGCACCGTCGGCGCCAGCTTCGAGCCGCGGTCGCCCGGCTGGGTGGAGCGGCCGGCCTGGGAGGCCTGGCTCCGCGAGTAGGCGTCACGGCCGACGCGGCCGCCGGTCACCGGGATCTCCTCCAGGGTGCGCAGGCCGTCCACGGCCCACTCGGGGTACTGCACGCCGATCACGTAGGGGTTGCCGGTCTTCGGGTCGATCCAGAAGTTCGGCGCGATCTGGGCGCTGGACATCAGCGCGGTGATGACGTTGCGGATGACGTCCTGCTCGGTCAGGCCCGGCTGGGCGGCGCGGTCGCGATCGACGTTGATCTTCAGCTGCGGCAGGTCGCGGTTCTGCGGCGAGGTCGCCTCCTGGACGCTGGACAGCGAGGCGAGCTGCCGCTGCAACAGCCGGGTGACCTCGCGGCGCAGGTCGTGGTCGCGGCTGGCGACCTGCACCTCGATCGGGGCGACCGCCCCGTGGTTCAGGATGCGGCGGATCATGCCGCCGGTCTCGAAGAAGAAGTCGTGCATCGGGAAACGCCGCTTCAGCCCCTCGCGCAGCCGCTCGACGTAGGCCGAGGCCGGCGTCGTCCGGCCGGCGAACCCGGAGCGGAGCTGCACCCGGAGGAAGGCGGCGTGCGGGCCGTTGTTCGGCGTGTAGACCGTGGACCAGCGCGACGAGATGCCGACGTTGGCCAGCATCAGCTCCAGGTCCTCGGGCGGGATGATGCCGGGGACGAGGAAGCGGTGGCCGTCGAACTCCGCCGCGAAGGCGGCGGCCGCCCCGTTGCCCTCGACGAGCCGGTCGAACCGGTCACCGACGTCGGGGTTGGCCTCCCGCAGGGCCTCCAGGCGGTCGCCCTCGCCGACGTGCGCGGAGAACTGCACCTCGCGGGCGAACTCCTCCGCCGACGCCTCGTAGCCGCGGATCAGGTTCTCGATCTGCCCGACCTGGCGCTCGGTTTCCTCGACGCGCGGGCCGCCGGAGGCGCGCATGTGCAGGGTGAACTCGCTGGAATCGACGTCGGGGAACAACTCCTGCCCGACGTGCCGGAAGCACCAGGCCGCCGGAAGGAGGAGGGCGGCGACCAGGCAGAGCAGCACGGTGCGGTGCCGCAGCGTCCAGGCCAGCAACCGCTCGTAGCCGGTCGCGAACCGGTGGAACAGCCGGTCGAACGTCGGGGCGATCCAGAACAGCAGGCCCGCCGCGAGGAGGGCGCCCCCCGCCACCCCGCCGAGCACCGCCCCCTCGGCGGCGAGGGCGACTCGCGGGCCGAAGCCGGCCGGCAGCCGACCCAACGGGGCGAAGGACAGCGTGGCCCACCCGGCGGCCCCGGTCGCCGCCAGCAACAGCGCGACCGCCAGCAGCCAGCGCGGGAAGCGCTCGGCCCGGTCGTGGTGCTGGGCGATCGCCGCCGTGAGGAACCGCGAGCACAGAAGCGGCGACACCGTCCGCGAGACGAGGTACGAGCCGAACAGCGCCAGCGACACGCTCACCGCCAGCGGGGTGAACAGGTATTTGCCCATGCCGCTCATGAACACCAACGGCAGGAAGACGATCACCGTCGTCAGCATCGCCATGAACACGGGCACGGCGATCTCCGAGGCGCTGTCGAGCGCCGCCTGGAACGGCGTCTTGCCCATGGCGAGGTGGCGAATGGTGTTCTCGACATCGACGACGGAGTCATCGACGACGCGGCCCAGCACCAGCGCCAGGCCGCCCAGCGTCATGATGTTCAGCGTCTCGCCGGTGAAGTACAGCCCGGCGAACGCGGTCAAGAGCGCCAGCGGGATGGAGACGGCGACGATCCACGTCGTCCGCAGGCTGCCGAGGAACAGCAGTACCACCAGCGAGGCGAGGACGGCGCCGAGGATGGCCTCCTTGCGCAGGTACGACAGCGCGTCCCGGACGTAAACCGACTGGTCGAAGGCGACCTCGATCTCGACGTCGTCGGGGACGGTGCCGCGCCGCTTCAACTCGTCGAGGAACGCCCGCACGTTATCGACGACCCGGACGGCGCTGGCGCCGGCCTGGCGCAACAACGGCATGTAGACCGCGCGGCGGCCGTCCACCCGGACGATGTTGGTCCGCCAGCGGGTGCCGTCCACGACCTCGGCGACGTCCTTGAGGCGGACGACCTTGCGGCCGTCGTTGAAAAGCGGGATGTTCTCGAAGTCCTTGGGGTCCTGGACCAGGGCGTTGGAGCGGACGTAGTAGTTGTGCCGGTCGATGCGGATCTCGCCGGTCGGGATCACCGTGGACTGGGTGTTGACGATGCGGGCGACGTCGAGCGGCGACAGGCCCAGGGCGGCGAGCGTGCGCGGGTGGACGTAGATCTGCACCTGGCGGAAGACCCCGCCGAAGACCGGGGCGGCCGACAGCCCGTCGATGCCGGCCAGTTCCTCGCGCAGCTGGTGGTCGGCGAAGTCGAGCAGGAACTTGTCGTCGCGGCTGGGGCTGGAGATGACCAGGTTGCCGACCGGGATGGCGCTGGCGTCGTAGTTGAGGATGTTGGGCGGCAGCATGCCCGGGGGCATGTTCTGCATCTCGCCGTTGACGATCGACACCACCTGCGACGCGGCGATGTCGCCGGAGACGCTCGGCTTGAAGTAGACCTGGATCAGCGAGATGCCCAGCAGCGAGCGCGACTCGATGTGGTCCAGGTGGTCGCACTTGGTCAGCGCCCGCTCGAGGATGGCGGTGACGGTCTGCTCCATGTCGGGCGCCGGCATGCCGCGGTAGGACGAGAAGACGACGACGACCGGCACCTTGAGCGTGGGCAGGATGTCGGTGGGGGTGCGGTTGTAGCTGAGCAGGCCCAGGGCGGTGACCAGCAGCATCCCCACCCAGACGGTGTACGGGTGTCGGAGGGCCTGGTTGACCAACCACATGCGGGAGTTCCTCTCGGGCCTCGGGCCGGTCCGTGGCGTAGGGTTCGGGGCGGACGCGGCGCGGGCCACGCCGAGCGTAAACCCCCATGATAGCGTCCGGCCCCGTTCAGGACGAGAGCAGCCCGGCGCCCCGACTGGTACCCCGGGCGCATAGAACAGTTGGAGGGCGACGAGCCAACCCTTAGGGACTGTCCGTCAATAAGTGTAACAACTTCAGGCAGCGACCGAGGGGTTGACGGTATAGTTCCATTCGCCGTGAAAGTCACTCCGGACCAGGTTCACTGCTGCCAGTTCCTGGTCACTGACCTTGACGCCGGTCGGGTACGTCCCGTCGTCCAGTTCCGCGAGCACCACCAAGCCCGTCTTCGTCCCGGTGGACGTGACCAGCCCCAGGATCGTCTCCCGGTCCACCAGCGGCTTGCCCCTCCAGTTCGCCGTGACCTGGCTGAAAAGCCGATGCTCGATCTTGTTCCACTTGCTGGTGCCCGGCGGGTAGTGGCAGACCTCCACCCGCAGACCCGTCCCGTCGGCCAACCGCTGTAGCTCCGTCTTCCACAGCCGGCACCGCCAGGAGTTGCTGCCACCTCCGTCCGCCGTCACCAGCAGGCCCGACGCGCCGGGGTAGAGGGCGCTGCCCATGCGCCGCCACCAGCGCCGGATCGCCTCCGCCGCGAACGCGGCCGTGTCGTGGTCGCGGCCGATGCTGACCCAGCCGGCGTTGGCCGCCAGGTCGTACACCCCGTAAGGGATGGCCTTGCCCAGGCCCTCGTCGATGAAGTCGTGGACGCGCACCTCTTCCGGCTCCCCTGCGGGGCGCCATTCCTTCCCGCCGTTCTTGAAGTCGCCGACCAGTTCCTTCTTCTTGGTGTCCACCGAGATGGCCGGCTGGCGGCGCGCCAGGAAGTCCTTGACCCGAGCGGCGATGTGCTTGAACTGGGCATCGCGGTCGGGGTGGGCGCCCCTCTCCCGGCTCTTGCGGTTGCCTTGAAGGCGGTAGCCCACGACGTGCAGCAGTTCCAGCACCTTCTGACGCCCGATCTCGAACCCGTCCTTCTCCAACTGCCCGGCGAGGTTGCGGACGCTCTTGCGCGTCCAGCGGAGGGGCGACTCCGGATCGCCGCAGGATTCCGGCTCGACGAGGGCTTCCAGGGCGGCGGCCAGGCCAGGCTGGAGGCGGACGAGGGGCTTGCGCCCCGCGCCGGGGCGGCGGACCTTACCGGCAGGGGGCGCGTCGGCGGACTCCAACTCGGCCAGGGCGAAGTGGACGGCCCGGCGCGAGACGCCGGTGGCCTTGGCGACGAGGGAGATGCCGCCATAGTCGAGCGCCTTGGCCTCAGCGGCGGCCCAGAGCCGGCGCTGCCGTTCATCGAGGGTATCCGCCAGGTCGAAGAAACGCCGGCGGATGGACGACTCGGTGGTGCTGTCCCTGTGCATGGGGACTGCTTACGAACCACCGAGTTGTTACACTTATTTACGGACAGTCCCTTACCCGGGACCGCCCCGTAAGAGGGACCCGCTAATGGACACCTTCACCGTGACGACCACCCAGCGCAACCAGCTCGTGGAGATCACCGCCCAGGTGCGCCACGCGCTGAGGCGGCGCGGCCTGCGCGAGGGGGTCGGCTTCGTCTACTGCCCGCACACGACCGCGGCGATCACGATCAACGAGAACGCCGACCCCGACGTCGTCCACGACATGCTGCTCTGGCTGGAGAGGGCCATCCCGCACGTCCAGCCCGGCTTCCTCCATGGCGAGGGCAACAGCGACTCCCACGTCAAGGCGTCGCTCGTCGGCTCAAGCGCCACCGTGATCGTGGACAAGGGCGATCTCGTACTCGGCCGATGGCAGGGCGTGTTCCTCTGCGAGTTCGACGGCCCGCGCAGCCGCAACGTCTGCGTGCGGTGGCTCGGCGCCTGAGGGGAAGGGCCGCCGGACGACTTGCCAATCGGCTGGCCCACGGCCGCCATGACTCGCGGCAGAATCCGATACCCAGGCTCAGGCGCGGGTGCAATAATCACAGTGCCCGGCCCGACACGACGAGGCCCCGATGCCCGCGCCACATGACCCGGAAGCCACGCTCGACGTGGACCGTAAGCCGGCCCCCTGACGGACCAGACGCTGCCGCTGCCCGGGTCGGCCAGCCCCGGCCCGCCCGACGCCACACCGCGCTGCCCGGGGAGGAGCGGGCCTTCGAGGGCGAGCAGACCCTGGCCCATGATTCCATCGACCCTAGCCTGAGCGAGCAGACCCTTGGCCCACGACTCCGTCGATCCGAGCCTGGGCGAGCAGACCCTGGCCCACGACTCCGTCGAGTCTCCCGCGGACGCCGCGGCGACGCTCGCCCAGCGGGTCGGCGGGAAGGCCGCACACACCGGGCGGTTTCGGCGGGGGGGCTCCACCGTTCGGCCGGGCGAGATCGAGGCGCTCGCCGAGGTCGAGGCGGTGCCCGGCTACGAGATCCTGGGCGAGCTGGGCCGGGGGGCCATGGGCGTCGTCTACAAGGCCCTCCAGGTCGGGCTGAAGCGCGTCGTCGCGCTGAAGATGATTCTCTCCGGCGGCCACGCTTCCGCCGCGGAGGTCGTCCGCTTCCGCACCGAGGCCGAGGCGGTCGCCCGGTTGCAGCACCCCTACATCGTCCAGGTTTTCGAGATCGGCGAGCACCGCGGGCTGCCGTTCTTCTCCCTGGAGTTCGTGGACGGCGGCTGCCTGGCCGACCGGGTGCTGGACGACGCGATGCCGCTCCGCCAGGCCGCCGAGGTCGTCCTCAAGCTCGCCGAGGGGATGGCTTGCGCCCACGAGAACGGCATCATCCACCGCGACCTGAAGCCGGCCAACGTCCTGATGACGCGCGACGGCGACCCGAAGATCACTGACTTCGGCCTGGCCAAGAAGCTGGAAGAGGACTCGGGCGCCACCCGGGCCGGGGCCATCATGGGCACGCCGTCGTACATGGCCCCCGAGCAGGCCGAGGGCCGCGTTGACCTGGTCGGCCCGCACTCGGACATCTACGCTCTGGGGGCGATCCTCTACGACCTGATCACAGGCCGGCCGCCGTTCCGCGGGGCCACGCTGATGGAGACGCTGACCCAGGTGCGGGCCAACGACCCGGTGCCGCCGGCCCGGCTGCACCCGAAGATGCCGCGGGACCTGGAGACGATCACGCTGAAGTGCCTGCTGAAGGAGCCGAAGAAGCGCTACCACACCGCCCGCGACCTGGCGGAGGACCTGAGGCGGTTCCTGGCCGGCGAGCCGATCCTCGCCCGGCCGGTCTCGTCGCTGGAGCGCGCCTGGAAGTGGTGCAAGCGGCGGCCCACCGCCGCCGCGCTGGTCGCGGTTAGCGCCCTGTCGCTGGTGCTAATGGCGGGCGGCGGAGTCGCCTACGCCCAGTCGGAGAAGCGGCGGGCCGAGGAGGCCGACCGGCTGCGGAAGGAGGCCAACGCCCAGCGCGACCGAGCGGAGGGGCACTTCCGCCAGGCCCGCGAGGCGGTCGATCAGATGCTCAGCCGGGTCGGGCAGGAGCAGCTCGGCTACGAGCCGCGCATGGAGCAGGTCCGCCGCGACCTGCTGGAGAAGGCCGCCTCGTTCTACGAGCGGTTCTTGGAGGCGGAGGGGGATGACCCGGCCGTGAGACAGGAGGCGGCCATGGCTGCCCGCAAGGTCGGCGACGTCCGGGGGATGCTGGGGCAGGGAAAAGAAGCGGAGAATGCGTATCGTCGATCGCTACAACTGCTGGATCCTCTCGTCGAGGAGCACCCGGAGGTGCCGTCCTACCGGCAGGACCTGGCGGCGGCGTGCAACAACCTGGCAAACCTGCTGCGCGATTCGCGGCGCCTGGCCGAGGCGGAACCGCTGAACGAGCGGGCCACCCAACTGCTGCGCGTGCTGGCCGACGAGCTGCCCGGCGAGCCGGTCTGGCGCCGCGAGCTGGCGTCGGCCTACTACAACCGCGCGCTGCTGGACGAGGCGCGCGGCAAGCCGGTCCCCGCCGCGATGGCCTGCCGCACCGCGCTGAACCTCCAGCAGCGGCTGATCACCGACTCCCCCAACGAGGCCCAGTCGCGCGGCGAGGCAGCCCGGACGTGGACGGTGCTGGGCCGGCTCCGCTCGGCCAGCCACCCGGTCGAGGCCGAGCAGGCGATGGGCGAGGCGATGAAGCTGCTGGAGCAGCTGGCCCGCGAGATGCCCCGCAACGCGCGGGTGCGGGAGGACCTGCTGGTGGCGACGGTGCTGCTGGGCGACCTGCTGCGCAACACCCGGCCCGACGAGGCCGGGCCCCTCCTACGGCGGGCGGTGGACGTGGGCGAGAAGCTCGTCGCCGACTTCCCCACCGTGCCGGACTACAAGCAGAAACTGGCCGGGGCACGCAACAACCTCGGACTGTGGCAACTGGCCGACAACCGCCGCGCCGCCGCCCTGACCTCGTTCGAGAAGGCGCTGGCGCTGAAGCAGCGGCTGGCCGACAACTTCCCCAACCAGCCGGTCTATCAGCGCGACCTGGCCGGCACCGAGGCCAACCTCGGTCTCCAGCTGGTCACCGCCGGGCTCGCCGCCGACGCCGCCCCTCTTTACCGCCGCGCCGCCGACGCGCTGCGGGCGCTGGTCCGCGACCACCCCGGCCACCCCGCCGACGAGCGGGAGCTGGCGCTGGCGCTGGTCGGCCTGGCGAGTGTCGAGCCGGCCTCGGCGGAGAAGTCGCTGCGCGAGGCGCTGGCGATCCAGGAGCGGTTGGTGAAGGCCGACCCCCGGTCGCGCGAGTACCTGGCCGACCGCGCGGCCAGCCGGGCTTCGCTGGCGGCGATCCTGCTATCGCGGGGCCTGCACCCGGAGGCCGAGGCGCTGCTGGCCTTGGCGGAGGTCGATTACCGGGAGTTGATGAGGCACTACCCCGACGAGCCGGTCTACCGCTTCTCCCTGGCGTCGGCCCGCATCAACCAGGGCGAGCTGTGGCGGACGGCCTCCCCGCCGCGGCCCGGGGCCGAGCCGGCCCTGCGCGAGGCGGGGACCCTGCTGGGGGCGTTGGCGAAGTCGTTCCCCGGCCAGGCGCGGTTTGCCCGGGAGCAGGCCAAGGCCCTGCACGACCTCGGCTTGCTGCTGACGGACACCCGCCGCTACGCCGAGGCGGAGGCCACGCACAATCAGGCGCTAACGCTGCGGACGTCACTGGCCGACCAGTTCAAGGAGGAGCCGGCCTACCGGCAGGACCTGGCCGCGTCCCACGCGGCGTTGGCCGTCGCGCAGACCTACCGCAACAGCCTCCAGGCGGCCGAGAAGAACTTCGGCCAGGCGATCGGGTTGTTGCGGCGGCTGGTGGAGCGCCAGCCGGCCGAGGTCGGCTACGGGGGCGACCTGGCGAAGCAGCTCCAAAACCATGCCCGACTGCTGCACGGGCTCGGGCGGGACGACGATGCGGCCCAGCAGTGGCGGCAGGCCGTTTCGGTCCGAGAGTCGGTGGCGAAGCAGCAGCCGGCCTCGGCGCAGCTCCGCGCGGACGTCGGCGACGCCTGTCAGCAATTGGCCCAGGCGCTGCTCGAGTACCGCCGGTGGGACGAGGCGATCACGAGCTACCAGGACGCGGCCCGGAACCTGAGGCAGGCGCTAAAGCTGGCACCCGGCTCGGACGCCCTCGGCCCGGCGATCTTCCGGTGCCTCGCCGGCGCCGCGGAGGCCTGCCTGGGGAAGCGCGACCACGCCGCCGCGGCCAGGGCGGTCACGGAGGCATTGGAGGCGGCGCCTGGGAGCCTTGGACTCTACCCGCTGGCGGCGTCGGCGTTAGCCCGCTGCGCGGGGTTGGCTGCGGCGGACCCGACGCTTGATGAGGCTAAGAGAAAAGTGATCGCCAAAGGGTACGCCGATCGCGCGATGGTTCTTCTGAACAAGGCGGTGGCCGGGGGTTACAAGGACGTACCGACGTTGAGCAAGGGGAAGGAGTTCGAGGCTCTGCGCGAGCGCGACGACTTCAAGAAACTGCTCGCCGAGATGGCCAAGAAGTAAGTCTCGCCCCCCCCTACGCATTGGGGCGTCGGGCGCGAGGACGGCACTGGAGATCAGGGGGTTTGGAGGAAGGTTGGCCGCCCGTCCCTTCAACCCCAGGCCGACGTCGGGGGTGCTAAAATGACCTGCCCCTGGCGTTGGTTGCGCCCCTTTTCTTGGTGGCATTCGCCGCGGCGTTGCCCTGAAGGGCCCTCAAGGCTCCCTGAATATCGGCGGTGACGCTTTTGCAGTCCTGATAAATCGCCATGCCGTGCGCGGATAACACCTGCCGGTCTTTCAGCAGGCATTCCAGCCGTTCCATCACCTGGTCTAAGTTCGGAAGCGGAACCCGAGGCCGAATGTGGGTCTTGAACAGTTCCTCAAGCTCCTTCCTCTCGGGCGTGCCCGCCGCCCAGGTGGAGCGATGGATGAAATCTCTCGTCTTGGGCAGGGCATGATGAACGCGGCTCTTGGCCTTGGTCCATTGGGCCACGTCCGCGTTCAGGGCGTGAACCTTTTCTTCCGCCGTCAGCGTCCTCCTCGACGCGGCTTCCATCTCGGCCCGAAGGGCTTCCATGCTTATGCGTAACGTGTCCATGCTCGCCTCCAGGCCGAGGATGGCATTCCAGCGGGCCTCGAGGTCCTGCCACCTTGTCTCGGGAATCTCGGCCCCATCGCCCCCATCGGGGGCACCAGGCTGGGGCGGCTTCAGGGTGAGCAAAAGGTTCAGGTGAGTAACGCCTGGCGGGGGCGGTGGGAGGGAGTGGCCAAGTTCGGCAGTGGGCCGGGTCACGCCGGAATGGGAGGCGCCTTCGAGGCGCCAGGCCTCCACCTCCTCCGGCGCTATTTCCACGGCCTTCAGGAGGTTCTCGGCCGTCAACCGCGGGGCCAGGTCAGGGACGTGAAAGCTACCCTGGGGGATACGAAACGTGAGAGAGAGCGGCTCGCCCTCGGGCTTGAACCAGACCTCGGCGAACGTTGCTCCCCTGTACTTCAAGGCGGCCCATTGCTTCGAGGGAGGCCGTTCGGAAAAGTTCACCTGTCACCTCCCTCTCCGAGAGCCAATCACTTCGGACCCCGAAGCCGCCTGCACTCCGGATCGACGCCCTGGCCGGAGCCAAGGCCCACGGCGGTCCGCCCGAGTTGGGGTCTCAAGACCGAGCGGGCCGCCACCCAGGCTTCCTTCCATCGGATCACGTTCTTGTTTACTCGGCGGCATCCCGGAACTATCCGCCTTCCTCCCGCATAGGCTTCCTCCCTCAGCAAGGGGCCGTCCAATCTCCCCGCCGCGCCAATGGTCGTGCCGTGTACACCCATCATACCACCCTCTCAGGTGGGGCAAAAGACGGGTGACTCCCGGTGTCCGCCGAGCGGAGCACAAGCAGGTGTTTCAGCACTACCACCCTGCAAAACGCCTGCACAGCCGCTACGACCTCTTCTTTTTCTGCCGCTTCTGCGACTTCCGACCAGGTCGATACCCTGTGATGGGCAGCCCGCGCTTGCCTGGCTTCTCTCCGCGAGACGGGTTGGCAACAGCATGGTAATGGTCGCCCTCAGTCCCCTCGTCCCGTGCGGTCTGATTCGCCCCGCGCCTCCTGGCCTCGATCGCTTCGCGCGGAGGATTCGCAGGAATCAGGCAGTCACAGCCGCCACCGATGAGGTCAGCTCGGCCTGCCTGGATCAGCGCCTCCCTCACCATGAAATAGTTCTCCGCCTTGAAGAATTGCATCAGGGCCCTCTGCATCTTTCGATCCCGAAGTCCCTTCGCCACATACACTTCCTGCCCGGTGAATGGATCCCGGCCGGTGTGCCAAAGACATGTGGCGATGTCGAACGGCGCCGGGATAAAGTCCTGCACCTGGTCCGGGCGGTAGCCGTTGCGCTTCAGGAACAGCGCCAACTCGATCATCGCGTGCAGGTCGCTGCCGGGGTGGCTGGCGATGTAGTACGGCACCAGATACTGCTTCGGCTTACCGGCCTCGTGCGACGCCTTCTTGAAGGCGCGGGCGAACCGCTCGAAGCTGTCGTTCTCCGGCTTCTTCATCAGCCCGAGCACGACCGGGTCGGTGTGCTCCGGCGCCACCTTCAGGTGCCCGCCGACGTGGTGGGCGGCCATCTCGCGCAGGTATTCCGGCGACAGCTGGGCCAGGTCCATGCGGATGCCCGACGCCACCAGCACCTTGCGGACGCCCGGCTCCTCGCGGGCCCGCCGCAGCAGCTGGATCAGCGGGCCGTGGTCGGTGCCGAGCAGCTTGCAGATGGTCGGGTGGACGCACGAGAGCCGCTTGCAGCGCGCCTCCACCTCCGGGCGGGTGCAGCGCATCTGGTACATGTTCGCGGTCGGCCCGCCGACGTCGCTGACGACGCCCTTGAACTCCGGGTCGGCCGCCATCTTGCGGACCTCGCCGAGGATCGACTGTTGCGAGCGCGACTGGATGATGCGGCCCTGGTGGGCGGTGATCGAGCAGAACGTGCAGCCGCCGAAGCAGCCGCGCATCGTCGTCACCGAGTCCTTGATCATCTCGTGCGCCGGGATCGGCTGGGGGTACGACGGGTGCGGCCGGCGGGTGTACGGCAGGTCGTAAACGGCGTCCATCTCCCGCTCGGTCAGCGGCAACGACGGCGGGGTGACGACGACGGCCTGGCGGTCGTGGAACTGCACCAGCGTGCGGGCGTTGTGCGGGTTGGTGTTGATGTGGATCAGCCGCGTCGCCTCGACGACGGCGTGCTTGTCGTCGCGGACCTGCTCGAACGAGGGGAGCAGGATCGGGTCGTCAAAGGCTCGACCGTGAGGGAGGGCGCCAGTTCAAACGCCCTCCCTCACGGTCGGGCCTGAGATCCTCCGCCGACTCCCGCGCCCCCATCTGCGCCACACCCCGCAGGTCGCGCAGGTCGCGCACCGCCTGGCCGCTCGCCAGGCGCTTCGCGATCTCGACGATGACGCCCTCGCCCATGCCGTAGACGACGAGGTCGGCCTTGCAGTCGAGCAGGATCGACTTGCGGACGGTGTCGCTCCAGTAGTCGTAGTGGGCCAGGCGCCGCAGCGACGCCTCCACCCCGCCGGCGATGACCGGCACGCCGGGGTAGGCTTCACGGGCGCGGTGGCAGTACGGCAGCGTGGCCCGGTCGGGGCGCAGGCCGATCTTGCCGCCGGGCGAGTAGGCGTCGTCGTTGCGAACCTTCTTGTTGGCCGTGTAGTGGTTGATCATCGAGTCCATGTTCCCCGCCGAGACGGCGAAGAACGAGCGGCCGGCCGAACGTCCGCCACGGCTCGGCCGAGCGCTGATCCGGCTGGCTGAGCAGGCCGACGCGGAACCCCGCCGCCTCCAGCACGCGGGCCAGGATGGCCATGGCGAAGCTGGGGTGATCGACGTAGGCGTCGCCGGTGACGAAGACGACGTCCACCCCGTCCCAGCCGCGGGCGCGCATCTCCGCCGCCGTCGTTGGCGCCAGCGGGCGGCGTGGCGGCGCCATTCCCACAGCGGCAGCGAGAGGCGGGCGGATCGATCCAGGTTGGCGGCTCATGTGGACGCTCGTTTGGGGCCGGGAGGTCAGCCCCCATTATAGCGTCAGCGGCCAGCCAGCGGGTCGGTGCGGAAGGTCCGGGAGACGAACCGGCCGCGGCGGTCGGAGTAGCCGACGACCCAGACGCGCCGGGCCACGTCACGGGCCACCACGTCGGCGCGGCCGTCGCCGTTGACGTCGGCGACGCGCACCTCGACCCACGGCCTTCTCTCCCAGGTGGCCCAGACGGCGCCCCGCGCGCCCAGGTCGGTGGAGATGCCGACCCACCACTGGCCGGTCGAGGGCACGCGGCCGATGAGGTCGAGTCGGCCGTCGCCGTTGACGTCTCCCAGCCTGGCGTCCACCCAGGCGACGCTCCGCGACCAGGCCGCCCAGGGCAGCGGCAGGAAGCCGAACCCCGTCGAGAGGTTGGCGATCCATCGCCCCGTGGCCGCGATGCGCGTCAGCAGGTCGGCCCGGCCGTCGCCGGTGACGTCGCCGACGAGGATGCCACTGTAGGCGAAGTTGCGCGGTTGGCTGACCCAGCGGAAGGTCAGGGGCGACGGGCCGCCCTGTGTGACCCACCAGTCGTTGGTGCCGACCCGGCGGCCCAGCTGGTCCGGGGTGCCGTCGCCGTTGAAGTCGGCGGCGGCGAGGTTGGTCCAGCCCAGCGCCGGCCCCGCCGACAAGGTCACGGTGACCGGCTCCCACGGGCCGAGCGCGTCGGTGGGCCGGTAGGTGAACGTGTCGCTGCCGGAGAAGCCCACGAAGGGGAAGTACGAGAACGAGCCGTCCGGCTGGAAGTGCAGCAACCCGCGGGTCGGCCCCTGGAGCAGTTCGGCCGCCTGCGGCACCCACCTCCCGGTGGGATCGTTGGTGAGGACACCAGCCACCGGGGATGTGGTCAGCCCTTCCGGCCCACCGACGACGTAGGAATCCGCCCGGCCCGTCGGCGTACCGGCGGTGATGGTCACCTCGGCCTTCTGCATACTCGTCGCCGTGCCGTCCGTCACCCGGTAGGTGAACTTGGCCTGGCCGCGGAACCCGGGGAACGGCGTCATCCAGGAGAACGAGCCGTCGGCGTTCAAGTCGAGCTTCCCCTGCGTCAGGTTGCCGACCGCCGTCACCTGTAGCGGGTTGCCGACGCCGCTGGGGTCGTTGACCAGCAGCCCCTGGGCGGCCGGCACCGTCAACACCTCGTCGAGGGTGCTGTAGCGGTCGTTGCGTGGGGCGACCGGCGGGATGATCAGTCGCACGTCGGCCGGTTCGCTGGCCTTGCCGGCGCCGGTCAACCGGTAGCGGAACGTGGCCGCCCCGTGGAACCCTTCCGAGGAGTAGGTGAACGTGCCGTCGGCCCCCAGGGTCAGCTTGCCCTGAGCCGGGCCGTTGACCAAGACGACGGTCATCCCTTCCAGCGTCCCCGCCGGCGCGGTGCCGGCGATCCGGTCGTTGCCCTTGACACTTCCACCGTCGAACGTGCCGCGGTTGGGGAACAGCACCATCGCCGGGCCGAAGTGGTACTGATCCGGAACGGCGGCCATCGCCCAGACGTGGAAGGTGACCGCGACCGGGTCGCTGAACAGCCGCCCGTTGCCGACGCGGTACAGGAAGGTGACGTCGCCGGCGTCGTTCGCCGTCCGGTTGGGGGCGTAGGTGAACGAGCCGTCGGGCCGGAGCGTCAGGCCCCCCCCGGCGGGGGCGGTCAGCAGCTCGACGGTCAGCGGCCGGCCACTCGGGTCTCGGTCATTAGCCAGCAGGCCGGCGGAGGCGGGCACGGTGAGGACGTCGCTGGCGTAGACGAACCAGGCATCGGCGACCGCCTCGGGCGGCCTCTCGACCGCGATCGTGACGGAAACCGGTCCGGTCACGTGGGTGCCGTCGTGGAGGTCGTACGTGAACGTGTCGCTGCCGACGAAACCCGCTACGGGGATGTAGGTGAAGTCGCCGGCCGCGCCGAGGGTGAGGCTGCCGTGTTGCGGGCCGCTCGCCAGGGTGACGGAGAGTGTGCCGCCGTCGGCGTCGCTGTCGTTGGCCAGCACGCCGGCGGAGGCGGGCACCTGGAGGGTGCGGGAGGTGGTGGCGAGGTAGGCGTCTTCCCGACCCACCGGAGGGAAGTTGACGACGAGCGTGACCGTCTGCGGTTCGCTGGTTAGCGAGCCGTCGCGGGCGCTGTAAGTGAACTGGTCCGTGCCGGAGTACCCGCTTGTCGGGACGTAGGTGAACGACCCGTCCGAACCCAGGGTGAGCCGGCCGTGGGTCACGTCGGCGACGAGCTGCGCCGTCAACGGGTTGCCGTAGGCGCTGCGGTCGTTGGCCAGCACGCCGGTCTGTGTGGTCGCGGCGAACGGCTCGTTGGCGCGGATGACGTAGGCATCCGAGGCGGCGTCCGGTGGGCTGGTGACGTTGAGCGTCACGACGACCGGCCCCACGGCGGGGAAGAGGCCGTCGTCGAGTTTGTAGGAGAACGTGTCGGTGCCGGTGAAGCCGGCGGCGGGCTGGTAGCGGAAGGAGCCGTCGGCGTTGAAGGTCAGCGCGCCGTGACCGGGTTGCTGAGCGACGGCGGCCAGGAGGGCCCGTCCCAGGGGACTGGAGTCGTTCGCCAGCACGCCATCGGCGGGGCCGACGTCGAACTCCTTGCGGTTGACGAGGTAGGTCTCGGGGACGCCGACGGGTTCGCCGGGCTGAACGACGACGTCGAACGCCTTCGTGGACGTGTTGCCCGAGGCGTCGCGGGCGGTGACGGTCACGCGCGTCGTTCCGACCGGGAAGACCGAGCCGGAGGCCGGGGAGAACGTCACCGTCGGGGCGAGGTCGAAATCGTCGAAGACCTGCGGAATCGCGAAATCGACCCGGGCGCCGCCGGGACCGGTCGCGGACGTGGTCACCGTGTCCGGGGCGGCGAAGGCGGGGGCGGTGACGTCGGCGACCCCCGGCTCCTGGAAGCCGGTGGGGCCACCGGCCCGGATGTTGCTGATGGACCGCCAGGAGCCATTCATCACCGCGTCGATCCAGAACGCCATGTAGTCCGTGCGGATGTAGTCCGCCGTGGTGCCGACCTGCGCGCCGTAGTCATCGGCCGCGCTGTCGCGCCAGAAGCCGTCCTGAAAATGGGAGACGACGCCGGCGACGTAGTAGCGGTCGTTCTTCCCGCACCAGCACAGCGGCCACCGGAATCACCCCGACGACGACTTTCGCCGTTCCTGTCGAAGCGCATGCGGTAGAGGGAATACGCCTCCAGGGTGGCGCTTGTCGTTGTCATCCGAGCGGGACGGCGTCGATCTGGCCGACCCCCGCCCGCTTGACCCCGCCGGTGTCCCTCTGCTCGACGAACGTGCCGTTGTCCGTCCTCCCGTAGCCGACCAGGGTGACCCGCTCGCCGACGGACGACGCCCGAGCGGTAGATCGGGACCGGCTGGACGCCGGGCACGGACTTCCAGGTGAGCCGCACGGAGCCGATTTCAAGGTCACCCGCACGTTGCGTACGTAGACGAGATCGATCACCGCGAAACACTCGGCCGCACGGTACTGCCGCCCGGTGATGTCGATTCGCAGGTCGCTGTCCCAGACCGAGCTGATGACGTGGGCGGCCGTCAGCACCCACTGGGGGGCGATCAGCGTGCCCGTCCCCTGGACCGTCTTCCCGGTGAAGACGTTCGGGCCGGAGATCTGAGCCACGGCCGGCACGAAGCTCGCCGGCGCCGGGTTGAACCCGCCGGCGGGGTTGAGGACTGGGGTAATGCGGGTCTCCAACGCCTCGATTGCTGGCTTCGCGTACCGGACGGATCGACGGGCCGGCTGGGCGGACCACCGCGACGTAGCAGGGACGGCCATGAACTGTCATCTCCTGGGGAAGATGGGGCGCTGGCCCCTCTCCAGGAAGATGCGGATTTCTCCCACCGGTTTGAGCGCATTTTGCCGAAATCGTTGGGCTTGCGCCGCGCCTGGGGCCGGGCGAGACCGCCCGCCGCCCGACTCCGCTGAAAAAAATCGGCCCGCTTCATTACGGACTCCGCGGAATTCGGTCCCTGGTGGGTGTAAGGCAGGCGAAGCAAACGACACCACCGGCTCCCGAGCGAACCAAGCGGAGAACACCCATGTTTCAGTTCCTGACCAAGGCGGCCGGTAACATCCTCGGGACCCCCTCGACCGCCCCGCGCACGCCGAAGCCGACCCGGCTCACGATGGAAACCCTCGAGGACCGGACGGTGCCGGCCTACCTTCGGCCCGTCCACGTCATCACCCCGCAAATGTCCGCAGCCCTCGTCCAAGGCGAGAGCAGCCTGCGCCGCGGGGATTTCCAGACCGCCAAGACGAACTTTCTCAACGTCTACAACCAGGCGGTCAGCCGGCACGACGCCGAGACGCTGCTAAGGCTGGCCGCGGACTACCGGGACCTGGGTAAGGCCGCCGGCCCTACCTGGGGTGGCTTCAAGATGGAGAAGGACGCCTTCGACAACGCCGAACAGGCGGCCCGGTTCCACGCCGTTTACGACGCCTACACGCCGGGCTCCGGCTCTGACCGCGCCTATGGCATTCGCATGCTCGGCGAGTGCATCAGCCGCTACCCGGCGCTCAACTCGGGGATCGACCCCATCTACAACCTGGACCAAATCAAGGCGGATGCCAAGGACGCCTTGGATACGCTGAACCAGCAGCACGTCCACGACGTCCTCAACGGGTACTGGTACACCGAGGCCGGACACCAGGTGTACTTCCGAACCAACGCGTTGGACGCGCGATTCCTGTGGTTGTTCGAGAGTCACAAGGGCGGCAACTGGCGGGACGACGCTTCGACCACCCTGGTGTCGCGCCGCATCACCGACGACCTCGTGACCAAGTCGGGGGCCTGGAACGCCACGTCCACGACCTTCTCCTTCAACGGCTGCAACAGCCTCGTGACCGGGTCCGTGAACCTCACGTTCACGTTCAGCTTCGATCCGACCAACAGCGGCCGGATGCTCGTGCGGGACAGCGAGGGCAAGACGGTCGAGGTGTACCGCGACTGGGACGCGGAAACTCGGGACGACGCCGAGGGGAGGAACAAGTATTCGGGCAAGATCGATGTGGGGCTGAACAACCTGACCCCGGCCGACGCCGCCCAGGCGCTCACCCACATGAGCTGGCAGCGCCGGATCAGCGAACTGGACCGCATGACGCCCCAGCGGGTGTCGCAGATCATCTGGAACTACAGCTGGCCCGACCTGACCAACGCGCTCAACCACATGACCGCGGCGCGGGTCTCCCAGGTGATCTGGAACTACAACTGGACCGGCCTGACCAACACGCTCAACCACATGAACGCCCAACGGGTGTCCCAGGTGGTCTGGAACTACAGCTGGACCAACATGACCAGCACCCTCGACCACATGACCTCGACCAGGGCGGCGGAGGTGGCCTGGAACTACAACTGGACCGACCTGACCAACACGTTCAACCACATGACGGCCAAGCGGGCGTCGGAGGTGGTCTGGAACTACAACCCGACCGACCGGACTAGCACCTTCAACCACATGACCGTGGCGCGGGCCGCCGACGTCATCAAGCAGTACGAGCCGGCCCGGCAGACGGTCGTGCTGAATGCCATGGCCCCACAGCGCAAGCACGACATCCAGGTTGCCATGAACGGGAGGGTGATCGCCTGACAGGGCAGGGGGCCGGAGCCGACCACCAGGGGGCGGTCGGCTCGCGGGGCCCACTACTTCTTCGCCGGCTTGTCCACGATCCGCTTGGTGATCGCCACACTCTTGGCCAGCCCCTCGGCCTCGCGGCGCAGCTCCGCCAGCCCGTCGGGGTTGAGTCGCGCCGCCACCGTCGCCCCGCCGCCGTCCTGCGCCCGTGACGTAGTAGTCCAGCCAAAGCTTTTGCTGACCCAGAGCTCCGCCTCGAGGCGAAGGCGTCCAGCGTCGGCCGCTCGCGCAGCCGTCGAGATGTGTAGGTCTTGCTGACCCTCGCCTTCTGCTTGACCAGCCAGCCGCGCGAACTCCTCCAGGAAGGCGTTGGCGGTCGGCACGTTCTGGGGCGGGTCGACCGTGATCCAGATACCGTTCCGTCCTTTGTCGCCAGCGCCTGAGCGCTGTCACCTGGGCAACGTGCCAGCGGCGAAATACAGGAAGCGCACCCCAGGCTCGGCGTTGTCCATGCAGCATGCAGGTGTTGTCGTCGTCCGGCTCCAGCTTGAGGTTGCGTCGCCACCTCGGTGATAACCTGGGAGCGCGTCTCCGGGGTGCGCGTCGGCACGAGGCGGCCCCTCGACCCTGCCCGCCTCCTTGCCGGCCTCATCGACCAGGATCGCCTTGCCGAGCAGGGTGTTGATCGAGATCGCGGCGAGGTAGCGCCCCTCCAGGTCGAGGTAAAGCTGCCCTGAGGTTGTAGCCGAGGCCGTCCTCGCCGACGCCGTCGATCGTGCCGGTGTAGGTGACCCGGGCGAATCGCCTCCGGCCGACGTTCGTCACCCGGTCGAGCTTGCACTCCAGCGCGCCACCGTTGACCTTCTCCAGGTCGGTAAGCTCCTGTGCAACGCGCCCGAAGGGCGCTGAGCAGCGGGCGCCGACGGCGACCCCGTTCGCCGGCAGCAGGCCAAGCAGAGCCGGGACGAACACGTCGGTGCGGACGGCGTCGATCTCGCCCCGAGATGCAGTGGCCCGTCGGGCGAGAACGGCACCTCGTTGGCATCCTTCCTTGAACCACCAGCCGGCGCGTTGTTGCGCAGGGCGAGTTCCTGCGGTTGCCCCCCAGGGTGCGTTTGAAGTCGAGCCGATCGCAGTAGCCGCGGCACCGTGTTGGCCTGGCCCTTAGAATCCGTTCACAGGACGCGCTCGTCGTAATCGATCTGGCTGGTCCCCTCCATCCGCACCAGGCTGGCGGCCTTGCCTTCGCCGCCGGCGGTGGGGTGCCGGTGATCTCCACCCGCATGCGGACGCTGTAGCGGGAGCCTTCCACCAGCCGTTCGGCCAGCGAGAACGTCTCCTGGCCGCCGCGCCCGCGCCAAGGACGGCCGCTAACACCAGCCACGCCAAGGAAATGCCTTGCCATTCGACCGACCTCCGTCCCGCCCGGAATCGACCCGCTCGATTCTACCCCGGGCGGCCGTGGCGACCGGCCCGGGCAGGAGGAAGGGGGATGGAACAGGGTCAGAATTGGGTAAAAATGTTGGGCCTGTGACACGTGGGCGATGTAGACTAACTTTCACGGCAGCCCCCAAGCACTACGAATGGGCATTTTTGAACAGACGATCCCACACCACGTTGCTTCGTCACCCGGCGGCGATCGGACTGACAGGCCGGGACGGCTCTCCTCCTCATCGGCTTCCGATCCAATTCGGCGCAAACTCTAGAAAAACTAAGGTTTGCGGGAATTATTCGATAGGAATGGCCCGCTCGATCGTCTAGGCTGAGGGGATTGGCGACACTTGCACCTTCTTCACGCACCCAGAAACGTGGCGCATCGAAGAACTGGGGTGCCTCAACGAAGTACGGGGGGGCGGCCAGGCGTATACCCAGCCGCGGAGAAAAACAACCACGTCGCGATCGTGAACCCTTAGCCTGTCCGTTCGTTCGAGGAAAGTCGAGGGCGATAACGAGGGCAATCTGGTGGGTGGCGGCGGGCGAAATCTCCTGAACCTCCGCGTTGCGGCCGGCATCTAATACCAGTCGGGTTCTTACCAGGGACAGATCGGCCAGGCGGCCGGAGAGGTGTAGCGAGCAACAATCGAGGTCGAGATGAAGAAGGGGCCGACGGTAAAACCGGCCCCAGGGTGACAAGGAGTGTGGCCGTGGCGGCGTTCAAGCACCTAGCCCTGGAGCAGTTGACCGACCAGCAGGTGCGGTTCGCCCGCCGGCCCGCCGGCGGAGCAGCTTACCAGGGCCGAGAAGTTGCTGGGCGAGGTCGATCCGGCCCGGGCCTACCCTACCAGTTCGTCGCTGGATCACCGACTTCCGCCCGGAGTCGTGCGGACCTGCTGATCCAGGGGGCCGATCTCGTCCGCGACCTGGGCCTGCTCATCGAGGCCCTGGGCGGGGCAGTCCCGGCGGCGGGCCGGCCGACGGCCTGGTCACGCTGGACGAGGTGGCCCGGCGACCTGAACGTCTCGACGCGGACCATCACCGCTGGCGCTCGGCCTGGTCGGGCGTCGGCTGGTGCGGGAGGGCAAGCGGCGGGTGGTCTACCAGCAGTCGCTCGTCGAGCAGTTCGACGTCCAACCAGGAGCGGGTCGAGCAGGGCAAGTTCTCCCAGATGTCCGACGTCGAGCGGTCGATCCTCCGCTGGGCCAGGCGGCTGTGGCGGGTCTGCGGCAGCACCCTGACCGAGGTGAGCCGGCGGATCGCCTGCCGGATGGGGCAGTCTGGATCGAGGCGATTCGGTACACGATTCGCAACTGCGACAAGGGCACCCGGGCAGGCCATGTTCCCCAGGTTGACCGGCCGACTGGACGCGAAAACGAAGGATTCGATCTGCTGGGCTCTTACCGTCGAGGGATTACCGTGGAAACACTCGCCAAGACTACCAGCGCACGCGGACCTCGGTCTACCGTGCGTCCAACGAGGTGCAGGCGCGGCACCTGCTGGCGCAGCCCCTCGACTATATCTACCACGCCGACTTCGACAAGCCGGGCATGGAGGCGGTCATCCTCGCGCCGATGCCCGCCGCGGCGGAATTTACGAGCCGAAGGCTGAGCATGAAGGCGCCGCGCGCGACTTTCCGCCAGAGTTGGCCGCCTGCTACGAGTACCCGCTGCTGGACGCCAAGCAGGAGCAGCACCTGTTCCGCAAGTTCGCTTCCTCAAGCACAAGGCGAGCAAGCTCCGCGAGGAGTTGCTCCGCGACGAGGAGGACTCGAGGTCGATCCGGCGGGTCAAGACGACGACGCTGGACGAAGTCGAGTCGCTCCTGGAGCAGGCCAGCACGTCAAGGAGGTGCTGATCAACGCCAACATGCGGCTGGTGGTGAGAACATCTATCTCGGCAACGCTCGACGAGGCGGACAACTTCTTCGAGCTTTGTCCGACGGCGGCATGTCCTTGATCCGGGCGGTGGAGAAGTTCGACTACGGTCGGGGGTTCGAGATTCTCGACCTACACCAACTGGGCGATCATGAAGAACGCCCGGACGATCCCCGGCCGGTACGCACCGCAAGGAGCAGTTCCTTGACGGGGCGCACGAGGAGGTGTTCGAGGTGGCCCCGGACACGAGGACCGACGAGCACGAGATGGTGGCCGGCGGAGGCGGGCGACGCACAGCGTCAACCGGATGCTGGAGTACCTCGAGCCGCGCGGCGGAGATCATCCGCATGCGGGCCGGCCTGGACAGCCACGCCAAGGGCATGACGCTGGAGGAAGTCGGCCAGGCAGTTCGGCATCACCAGGGAGCGGGTGCGACAGCTGAACGCCAGGCAATGAAGAAGTTGCGGACGCTCGCGGAGAAGCAGGACTTCGACACTCTGTAAGCCGCTCCTGAGCGAAGAGAACGCCGGGCTCTGGCGGAGCCGGGGGCGTTCCTGCGGTGCGCGGCCTGATAGCCGAACACGGGGCGCTGGGCAATCCGGGCAGCCCCACCGAAAGCGCCGCCGGACGGAGGCGGCGACGACGGACCCCGCAAGGCGGGCTTCGGCGGTCGTTAACGAAGACCCTCAAGGGGGCAAACGGGTGGTCGATCCAAGATGACAGCGACCGGGCAAGCAGGGACCGAGGACAGGACCGCCTGCCGGGTTGACAGGATAGGAGAAGGCGTCGCCGGCCCTGTTCCCCAGGACAGGAAGGCCGACCAGGGGCTTGAGCCGGCGGCGGCCGATGACCCGTACCTTTCGGAGGATTACCCCCGTGAATGTCTTTATTGTGCTGCTGACGACGGTCAGCGCCGGGCAACACCCGGCGCCTGCGCCGGCGGCGGTGGCCCACCCGGCACCGGTCGCATCCTCGTGCGGCGGTCGTCGTGAACCGTCGGCAACTCGCCGCGTCAGCGACTGTTGCTGCGAGAAGGTCAAAAAGACCCGCTCCCGCAAGTGCAAGGGCAGCTGCTGCGAGGTGGTGAGCTGCTGCCCCGCCCCCTGCGCCCAGCCGTGCAGTGCCCCGGCCTGCCAGTCCAGCTGCGCCCCGGCCTGCTGCGCCCCGGCGGCCCCGGCCTGCTGCGGCGCCGCCTCCTGCTGCCAGACCAGCTGCTGCGAGCCGGTCTGCTGCGCGAGCGCCGGCAAGCCGCCGCTGTTCCTGCAAGAGGCGGAGCTGCTGCGAGGCGACCTGCTGTGACAGCTGCGCCGCCCCCAGCTGCTGTGGCTCCGCCCCCGTCACCGCCGCTGCCCCTGTCATCCTGACCCCGGCGGCCCCCGCCGCCCCGATCGGCACCCCGGCCCTGCCGGGCAAGGCCGTCGAGCCGATCAAGAAGATGCCGTCGTCGGACGCCAACAAGGGCGCGTACCTCGCCCCGCTGGCGCCGATCGTGACCCCGGCTGGCGCCAAGATCGAAACGGAGGCCAAGAACCCTTTTGAGTTGGCCCGTCGGTATGAACTGAGTGCGCCGGTGCACTCCACGGACTTCAGCAAGCTGACGGGGCAGCTGTCGTACGTGCATGCCGACGGGGGGCTCTGGTGCTGCGGTACGCCCCTCTGTCGCAAGGACGCCTGCACGAACGGCGGCAGCGTGATTCTGGCCGCGACCGCGTGTTGAGCAACTACCAAGAGGGCGATATCGTCACGGTCGAGGGCAGGGTCATCAGCGAGCAGGGTCCACGCGCTGGAGCGGACCCTACCAGGTCAAGAAATGCGCACCGTCAATCGTCCTCGAACTGGCCCCCGCCCGGGTCTCGCCCACGTCGCCCACCCCTCGCCCTCGCCTTCGCCCACCCCGCCACAACGCACGGCGGCCGGCCGGACGCAAGTCGTCCGGCGCCGGCCGCCGATTCTTTTTCACCAGCGGCTTGTCCAGCCGGGTTGCGCCGCCTCCCCCAGCAGCTTCGGCGCGCGCCCCGGGGCGGGCGGGGCCGGGATGGCTCCCGGCGCGGCGGGCGGGACCAGCGGGGCCGGGGCGGCGGCCGGCGGCGTGACCGGCGTGCTGGTGGCCGGCTCCGGGGCGTCGGAGTAAATCCGCGTCGCCTCCATCTTCACCACCGGGTCGGTCAGGTTGGCGCTGGTGACGTGGATCTTGAACCGCTCGGTGCCGGCCTCGAGGGCCTTCACGTTGATGCGGAAGATCGCGTCGGCCCGCGGCGCCAGCGCCGGGATCGGCTCGAAGACGATCGTCTTGCCCTGCTCCTGGTAGCGGACCGGGCCCTGGGCGTTCTTGAACTGCATCTTGTCCGGCACCGTGGCGACGAGCTTGATGTTCTCCTCCGTCTTCGACCCGGTGTTGGTGATGCGGACCTCGTAGGCGGTGTCGGCCCCGGCCTCGATCGGGTCCTCGGTATCGACCATCTCGACCAGCAGCGCCGCCAGGCCCTCGACGCGGGTCTGGAGCTTGCTCTCGGCCCGCAGCCCACGGGCGCCGACCGCCGTCGCCTTGTGCTCGTGCTCGCCGGGGTTGACCGCCTGAACCTCGAGCTTCACCTCGCGGGTCTGGCCGGGGCCGACCTCGCCGAGGAACCACGAGACGGTGCGGGTCTGGAAGTCGTGCCGCCCGCCGTCGCTGGCGGCCAGCACCTTGAACCCGGCCGGCACCATGTCGGCCACGGTGACGTTCGACGCCGGCGCGTCGCCGGGGTTGGTCACCTTCAGCGAGTAGATCGCCTTGCGGTCGAGGTAGCGCAGCCGCGGGCCGACCACCTGGAGGTCGAGGCGCGGCATGATGACGTTCAGTGTCGCCGTGTCCTTGGCGACCAGACCGCCCTCGGCCGCCGCCTCCGCCTCGCACTTCTGGGCGCCCCCGGCGCGGGTGGCGCACAGCAGCGTCACGTTGCGCGACTCGCCGGGGGCCAGGTTGCCGATGTCGAAGTCGATCTTGTTGCCGCGGGCGTGCTCCAGCCCCTCGGACAGGACCGCCTTGATCTTGACCACGTCGGCCGAGCCGTCGCCGGGGTTCGACACGGTCAGGGTGAACGCGGCGGCGTCGCCGACCAGCACCTTCTCGGAGGCGGCGCACTTCAGCATCAGCTTCGGCTCGCGGACCCGGATCCGCAGCACGCTGGAGCCGGTAAAGGTGACCCACGCCTGCGGCGTGACGTCGCCCTTGGTGTCGGCCTGTAGCTTGAGCTGAAGGACGCGCTCCTGCTTGGCCATCAGCGTGCCCAGGTCCCAGGTGAGGATCCCACCGGCGTTGTCGGCGCGCGGCTCGGTGCCCTGAACGCTGAGCCCGGCCGGCACCCGGACGCGGACGGCGACCTGCTGGACCGGGATGTTGCAGATGTTGCGGACGACCAGCGAGTAGTCGGCCGGGGCGCCGACCTTGGCGATCGGGTTGCCGACCCACTCCAGGCTCACGGACGGCTCCTGCCGGCCGGTGGCCGTCTCCGCCGTCAGCGGGACCTCGGGCGGCTGCTCCGGGACGGCTGGCTTGGCCGCCGTCGTGGGTCCGGGCGGCAGCGGCGCGGGCGACGGCGGGGTCATCCCGCCGGGGACCGGTGGCGTCGTCTCACTAGCCATCGACGGCGGCTGTGGCATGCTCAGCGGCCGGGTCGGCTCCGGCGAAGGGGCCGGGACGGCCGGCGTGGGAATGGCCTTGTGCGGCTCGACCTCGGGGGCGGCCGACGGCCCGGGGGCCGGCGGCAGCGGAGACGGTGGCAGCGGGGCCGGCGCGGCGGGGCCGGGCGGCAGCACGGCGCCGGGGGCCGACGGCGGGACGGGCGCGGAAGCGCCCGGAGGCGGCATCTCGGGCACCGGCGGGGCGCCGCCGGGTAACGACTGGGCGCTGGCGAACGCCGCCCAGCCCGCCAGGCAGGCGGTGAGTACGCCCACCCCGGCGAGATAGTACATCCGTTTCATCCCCTTCTCCTCCCCAGTTCGTTATCTGTGCGCCGCCCGGAACGGCGGTGGCCCGGAGGTGCCGAGGCGGGACAGCCCCCAATTGGCCCTGCCCAACCCCTGCTCGGCCGCACGACCTGACATTCAAGCGAGGCGGCACTATAGCGACGACCTTGACAAGGTCAAGACGAGCGCGGCGCGTGGGGAGGGCTGCCCGGCCTGGCCCCCAGTTGCCCGGCTGGCACGGCCCTCCCGGCCCCCCTATGATCCCTGCATGACTACACCTCCCCGGACGGAAGCGGTCGGCCTGATCGGCGTCGGCCTGCTGGGCGCGGCGCTGGCCGAGCGCCTGATCGGCTGTGGCTTCGCGGTCGTCGGCCACGACGCGCGCGAGGAGCGGCGGGCCGCGCTACGGGGACTGGGCGGCGAGGCCGCCGGCGCGGTCGAGGTGGGGCGCCGCTGTCGCCGCGTCGTGCTGTGCCTGCCCGACTCCGACGCCGTCGAGTCCGTCCTGCGCGATCTCGACGCCGAGTTGCGGCCGGGCCAGGTGGTCCTCGACACGACGACCGGCGACCCCGCCCGCATGGCCCTCTTCGGGGCGCGGCTAGCGGAGAAGTCGGTCACCTACATCGACGCCTGCGTGCTGGGGTCGAGCGAGCAGGCCCGGGCCGGCGACGCGGTCATCATGGCCGGCGGGCAGGTCGGCGACAATACGGACCTCCTGGGATGCTTATCCCGTCAATGGTTCCACGTCGGGGGGTGCGGCGCGGGCGGGCGAATGAAGCTGGTCGTCAACCTCGTACTGGGGCTGAACCGCGCCGCGCTGGCCGAGGGGTTGTCGCTGGCGAAGGCGTGCGGGCTGGACCCGGCGGCGGCGCTGGACGTGCTGAGGGCCGGAGCGGCGTACTCCCGGGTGATGGACACGAAGGGCGAGAAGATGCTGCGGCGCGACTTCCGCCCGCAGGCGAGGCTGCGGCAGCACCTGAAGGACGTGCGGCTTATCCTGGAACAGGCTGCTCGGAGCGGGGTGCGAGTGCCGCTCAGCGAGGCGCATCGAATGCTGCTGGAGCGCGTCATCCAGCTGGGCGGGGGCGACGACGACAACTGCGCTGTGATCCGGGCTTATGAGAATGGCCAAGGGCCGTAAGGGCTGCTCCGGGCCATCACGACACCTTCACCCCGCGCTGCACGGGCCTCGCGGAGGGCAGCTGTAGCGAATCCTTCTTCCCCTTCGCCGGCCGCCACGGGTCCCACGACAGTTTGTCGCCATGCACCTTGCAGAAGTGCATGTACATGCCCATGTAGATCGCCATCTGCGCGATCAGCCTCGGCGACCGCCGCACCGCGGCGCCCAGGTGGCTAATGAAGAACCGCCGCGCCTTCGACGACCGGGTCCAGTAGTGCTTGACCAGCCGCCACAGCACGCCCAGCCCGCGCAGGTTCGGCGGCTCCGGGCGGAACGTGACGTTGTGGAACCGCGACAGGTTGCCCATCAGCCGGGCGGCGAACGCCTCCGGCTCGTAAAGGCGCTTGTACAACTCCATCTGCCCCGCGTACAGCTGCTCTCGCGTCATCAGCAGTGGGTGGAAGTTCGTTCCCCCCGCCGTGCCGACGTAGTGCGCCCGCTCGCCGCCGGTCGGGTCCAAAGGCAGCATCCGGCCCTCGGCCTTGAGCCGGTTGTACAGCGGCGTCTTCGGCACCGCCAGGAGGACGCTGAGCATGACGAACGGGATCTGGGCCTTCTGGAGGAACTGGTACTGCTCCTCGAAGATGCTCACGTCGTCCGCGTCGAACCCGACGATCATGCCGGCGGAGATGAACAGGTTGTACGACTGGATCTTGTGGACCGCCTGCACCAGGTCGAGCTTCTCGTTTTGCGTCTTCTTGGTCTCATGAAGGCTCTCCTTGCGGGGCGACTCGATGCCGATGAACACCGAGATGAAGTTGGCCTCGCGCAACAGTCCCAACAGTTCGTCGTCGCGGGCCATGTCGATGCTGCACTGCGTGTAGAACGCCAGCGGCCGCCGCTGCTTCCGGTTCCACTCCGCCAGGGCGTGCAGCATCTCCTTGGCGTAGGCGCGATGGCCGACGAAGTTGTCGTCGGCGAAGAACACCTGCATCACGCCTTTCTTGTGCCAGGCCTCGACCTCGGCGATGATCTGCTCGACGGGCTTGAAGCGCATCTTGCGGCCGTACATGACGATGATGTCGCAGAACTCGCAGGTGAACGGGCAGCCCCGCGTACACTGCACGATCCTTGGCGTAGCGCGCTCAGCACGTCCAGCCGGGGGGGCGGCGAGTCGGGCAGGTGGATCTTCTCATGCTCGACGTAGTGGTCGGCGTGGCGGCCCTCGGCGTACTCGCGGGCGAACCTGGGCCAGGTGTACTCGGCCTCGCCCTCGAACAGGACGTCGCAGTGCGGCCGGCACTCCTCCGGCAAAAGGTTGGCCATCGGCCCGCCCAGCACCACCGTCTTGCCCAGGGCGCGGAACTCGTCGGCGATCTCGAAGACCCGCTTCATCTGAATGACGTACCCGGTGATGCAGATCAGCTCGGCGTCGGTGGCGAAATCGACCTCCTCGCCGGCGTTCTCATCGACCAGCTCGACGTCGATGTCCGGCGGGGTCAGCGCCGCCAGGGTGAGTAAGCCGAGAGGGGGGAAGACCGCCTGGAACGGCGTCAGCTTGATGAAGTGCTCCATCCCCCAGTACGAGGGCGGGAACTTCGGCTGAACCATGTAGATCCGGATCTTCCGGGCTGATCGCGGCGTGTTCATCGCAACTCTCGTGATGTAGGGCCAGTCGCGTCTGTTCCTTCCTTTCAGGCTAATCTGGGCGATCTTAAGAAGCTACAGAGATCGAGTTGGGAAGGGCCTGGATCAAGGGAAAAGGCGCGAGGGTAGTGGTTGTGGGAGGGATGAGGCCACCGGGAGTGGGGAGGCGGTCAATCCGGCCGCGCCGCGGTAGGGACGCGGCCCAGGAACCCGGACGCGCGCAAGCACGGCTCCAGTTCCGTGCCTCGCCCCAGCCAGATCAGCAGCGGCGTCGTCAGGAAAGTCGTCGCCAAGGCCATCAGCACCAGCATGCAGAAAACGCTGTCGGGGATCACACCCAGGTCCTTGCCGACGTTGACCACGACCAGCTCCATCAGCCCGCGCGTGTTCATCATCGCCCCGACGCAGGCCGCCTCGCGCGGCCGCAGCCCCGACAGCCAACCCGCCAACGCGCAGCCGCCGAACTTGCCCACGGTAGCCGTCAGGGACACCGCCGCCGCCAGGCCCCACAGAGGCCATGATTCCAGGGTGCCGATGTCCGTCCGCAGGCCGGTGTAGGCGAAGAAGATCGGTAGGAAGAAGCCCGTCACGAAGTCGCGCAACCGCCGCTGCACCGCGTCGCGGAGTGCCCCCTCGCCGGACAGCACTGCCCCCAGCAGGAACGCGCCGAACACGGCGAAAATGCCAATCACGTTCGTCACCGCGGCGCACACGAAGACCAGGACCAGCAGCACCGTCAGGCTGTTCAGGCCCAGCTCCCCGTCGCCCCGCAACGCCGCCCGGCCGAAGCGCGACAGCAGCGGTCGGGCGAAGACCAGCAGCGCGGTGAAGGCGATCGTGGCACCGATCATCATCGCCGTCTGCCCGGGGTGGAACGCCGACCGCGCCGCCGCCGCCACGGCCGCCAGCAGGATCCAGCCGCAGGCGTCATCGACCGCGGCGGCGCTGATCGTTACCGCCGCCAGTGAGGTCCGGGTGATGCCCCACTCGACCATCATCCGGCCCAGCACCGGGATCGCCGTGATCCCCATCGCCGTACCCAGAAACAGGACGAAGCCCAGGTATGGAACCTGTGCGGCGACGGCATCGTGGGTGGCGGCGCCCAGGCCCAGGCCGAGCGCGAACGGCAGCGCCACGCCGGCCAGCGAGATCGCCAGGGCGGATTTACCACGATATTTCAGATGGCCAAAGTCGAATTCAAGCCCGACGAGGAACAGGATCAGGATCAGCCCGACCTGCGACAGCGCCGTCAGGACGGTGTGGAGCATCAGGTCGCTGGCGTCCGGCGGCAGGTCGGCGACGGTAGGGCGGAAGACGAGCCGGAACAGCTGCGGCGAGACGCGGCCCAGGACGCTCGGCCCCAGCAGCAGGCCGGCGAGGATCTCGCCGACGACCGCCGGCTGGCCGACCCGCCGCGCCAGGCAGCCGAACAGTCGGGCCGCCGCGATGACGAGCACCAGTTGGACCAGCAGGGGAAGCAGCAGTTCCTCAGCGTGGACGGAGCGCATCTGGCGCAGCAGGGAGGCGTCCGCGAACATCAGTCAACCCCTCACCAGCTCGGCGAATCCTCGTGCGGGCCCCGCGCGGCGCGAAGCAACTCGACCAACTGCCGCTGCTGCTCGGCACTCAGGTGCCCCAGTTGCCTGCGGGCGCACTCCCGCACCGGGCGGGCCAGTTGCTTGAGCAGGGCCAGGCCCGCCTCGGTGATCGTCACGCCGACGACCCGGCGGTTGTCGGCGTGGCGGTCGCGCCGCACCAGGCCGCGCGCCTCCAGCTTGTCGAGCAGCCGCGTGATGTCCGGGGCGCGCGAGATCAGCCGGCCGGCCAGCTGGAGCGTCGGCACCGACCCGGGGCGCGCCGCCTTGAGCAGGCGCAGGGCGTTGTACTGCTGCGCCGTCAGGTCGTGCTCGCCGAACAGGGAGTCCTCCAGCGCGCGCAAGCGGTCGTACGTCCGCCAGAGGTTCAGAAACACCTCCTGCTCGGGGCTGTCGAAGGCGCGGCGGGGCCGGTCGTGCGGCGGCGTCATACAGCCATTCGTACTCGACCTCCCAATAGTTGTCCAGACAAGTTTCTGGGTGGTGATTGCCGATCCGTCACCGCGGTGCTACCCTGCCGGGGAGCCTTCCCCCACGAGGAGCCTTCCATGCCGGGTCGAGTCGTCGCGAGCGCGCTGGTGCTGCTGGTCGCCATGCTGGGTGCCGCGCAGGAGAAGAAGAGGCCGGCGCCGGTCTACAAGCACGGCCCGGATTCCCAGTCGCAGGACGGCGTGCCACAGGGCAAGGTCACCAGGATGCCGCCCTGGAAGAGCCAGGTGTTCGAGGGCACCGTGCGCGACTGGTGGGTCTACGCGCCCGCCCAGTACGACGGCGCGAAGCCGGCCTGCGTCATGGTGTTCCAGGACGGGGAATGGTATCAGGACCCCAAGCGCGAGTACCGGGTGCCGACCGTCTTCGACAACCTCATCCACAAGAAGGAGATGCCGGTGACGATCGGCATCTTCCTCAACCCCGGCACGTTCCCGCCCAGGAGCGAGGGCGGCAAG
Source organism: Gemmataceae bacterium (assembly GCA_046350195.1). Lineage (GTDB taxonomy): Bacteria > Planctomycetota > Planctomycetia > Gemmatales > Gemmataceae > CALDUY01. The sequence goes on along the minus strand of JAXMAW010000047.1, from coordinate 18,006 downwards.
GGCCGGTCGAACCGGAGCGTCGAGTACGACACCCTCTCGGACAGGTATGCCACGTTCCTGGAGAAGGAGATCCTGCCCGAGGTGGCCAAGAAGTACAAGCTCCGCGACGACCCCGAGGCGCGGGCGATCGGCGGCATCAGTTCCGGCGGCATCTGCGCCTGGACGGTGGCGTGGGAGCGGCCGGACCTGTTCCGCAAGGTGCTCAGCCACGTCGGCAGCTTCACCAACATCCGCGGCGGCGACCGCTACCCCGGGCTCATCCGCAAGGCGCCGAAGAAGCCGATCCGTGCCTTCCTCCAGGCCGGCAAGAGGGACCTCGACAACGAGCACGGCAACTGGCCCCTGGGCAACCTCCAGATGGAGGCGGCGCTGAAGTTCAAGGGCTACGACTTCAAGTTCGTGATGGGCGAGGAGGCCCACAACGGCCGGCACGGCGGGGCCATTCTGCCCGACTCGTTGCGCTGGCTTTGGCGCGACGTGAAGGAGTAAGGGGGGCATGGCACTGGAGTGCCAGGCACGACCGTGCTACGCTATCCGAGTCGCCCTGCGGAGACGAGCGATGAAGCTGAAAAAGGCGTTGTCGCAGCGCATCAAGGCGCTGCGGGAGGCGTCGGGGCTGTCACAGCAGGAGGTCGCGACGCGCGGCGACCTGAGCCTGTCGCTGGTGGCGAAGTTGGAACAGGGCAAGAAGGCCGACCCGCGGGCCAGCACCATCCTGGCGCTGGCCGCCGCGCTGGGCGTCAAGCCGGGCCAACTGCTCGACGACCTGTTCCCGCCCCCGGCGGCCCCCGCGCCGGAACCGCCGCCGGCGGCCGCGAACGGCCAGGCGGAAGCCGAGGAGAAGAAGGCCAAGAAGCAGAAGAAGGCCAAGAAAAAGAAGGAGCAGTGACGTCACTTCCGGAGCATCGTCACCAGACACGAGCCGAAGACGATCAGCCCCAGGACACTGGCGGTGATGCTGGCCAGCAGCACGGCACCCGCGGCGATGTCCAGGGCCGGCCAGGCGCGCGACTTCGCCTCCTCGTCGAGGCCGCGGAACAGCGTCTCGACGGCGCTGTTGAACAGTTCGGCGGTCAACACCAGCCCGATGCAGCCCAGCAGCACGCACCACTGGGTCAGGTCGCAGCCCAGCGCGACCGCCGCCGCGACCACCAGGGCGGCGAAGAAGAAGTGAACCGAGAAGCTCGAGTGACCGCGCACGCCGAGCTTCAGCCCACGAAACGCGGCGGCGAACTTGGCGCGCCACGACCGGCGAGGGCGCTTCTCGTCCTCGGCCGGCGCCGGCGGCTCGTCGTGCCAGAGCGTGCTCATCGGGCTAGGCCTCTGCTCGCAGGGCAACATTACCCTACCAAGGTCAGCGGGCGCCCGTCAGCGCCGCCGATGCCAGCCCGCTGCGTCGGGACAGCGGCACCAGGCTGGGGACGACTTCCACGATCGCCCCGAAGTTGTTCTGCAGGGAGTTATACGAGAAGCCGAGCGACACCTGCAGGTCGGTCCCGGTGCGGGTGAACACCAGCGTGTTGTTCTGCGCCGCGTTGGTGCCGAAGTCGTACGACGTCGAGGCGGTCATCGCGTACTTGGGGCTGAAGACGTACGTCACGCTGGCCATCAGCAGCCGGCTCTGGAGCGGGTCGATCTGACGGTAGCCGACGTAGTAGGAGGTCCGGTCAGGCCGGTTGAAGAACGCCCCCACCGTGTAGACCCGCGCCCCGTCCTCCTGCGGGTCGTACCAGCCGAACGACTCGATCGTCAGCCGGTCGCCGACGTTCCAGGTGTACAGATACTCCAGGAACGAGAACGTCTTGCCGAAGTTCTGGTCCGGCTGCGGGAAGTAGCTGACCGACGTGTCCAGCGTCATCCAATCGACGATGTGCTCGAACCCCGGGAAGCCGCGCTTCGTCTGCCACCGCTGCCGCAGGTCAAGCTGGAGGACCTGGATGTTGTCCAAGGTCTCGATGCGGTTGTCCACCAGCCGGCGGATGGCGTACGTCTGCGGGTCGTAGTACGGCGACGTCGCCAGGGCCAGGCCGGCCCGGTTGTTGTAGACCGGCTCGTACGGCTTGAACTCGATCAGCATCAGGTTCGTCGCGTCGTCGTTGAGCCGGTCCAGCTGGGCGAACCGGGTGTACGGCTCGTTGGTCCGGGCGTAGAAGTAGTTCGCCCCGAAGACCATCTTGTGGTTGATCCCCTTGAGGTTGAACAGCTCGCTCTCGACGTCGGGGTACAATCGGCTCAGGGGCAGGCCGGCCCGCACGCCGCCGCCGCCCCAGGCCCGGCCGACCTCCTGGCCGTCCAGCGTGTTGGTGTACTCGGCCAGCGTCCCCTTGACGTACGGCACCAGGTTGAGCGCGCCGAGGTTGAGCGGCAGGTCGAACTCCTGGATCAGGGCGGCCCGCCCCGTCGAGTTGTTTTGGTCCGTCGGGGAGGGCAAGATCGGGGTGAACGGCGGGACCTGGAGCGGGATCGGCTGGAGCGAGCTGGTCCGCAGGCTGGCGTACGCCACGTCCACCTGGGTGTTGCTCGTGATCAGGTCGAAGAAGTCCTGGCCCAGCAGGTAGCCGTCCAGCCGCGGCCACCACTGCGTCGTCGTCAGCCAGTTCGACGTCCGCACCTGGCCCAGCGCGCTCCAGGCCCAGTTGCCCTGCTGCTGCTTGACGTAGAGGAAGTTGGCCTGGTTGGGGTCGGTGTCGAACTCCCGCTTGAAGTACTGCTCCAGGAAGTTCACGTCGCTCAACAGCGACATCTGGGCGATGACGTCGAAGCCGCCGGGCAGGTCGAAGACGCCCTGCCGCCAGAGCGTGCGGCCGCGGAAGCCCGGCGGGTCGAACGTCAGCGTCGAGGGCGGGCGGTTCCCGCCGAGGATGTCGGTGGCGTTGTCGTGGATGCCGTAGGCAGTCACCAGCCCCTCGAAGCGAGGCTTGGTGCCGTAGGGGTCGTTCTCGTCTACCAGCGAGTCGAAGATGTTGCCGTAGTAAAAGTTCGTGCCCAGGGCCGGGCCGCGGCGGCTGAGGTAATCGGCCAGGAAGCGCCAGCGCGTGCCTTCGATCGGCTCGACGCCGAACAGCTTGTAAACGTTCAGGCCAACGCCTCCCTGGAAGCCGAAGACGTTGTTGCCGCCGAAGTTGATGGTCTCCAGCGGGCCGAGCGGGTCGCGGGCGTCAGTAACGAGATAAGGGGTGTAAAAGACCGGGATACCTTCCAATTCTACGAAGACGTTACTGGCCTCGACGATCGACTCCTGAATGACGACGGGTTTGCCGGTCTTGTCCAGCACCGGCTGGCCGAAGAGGGTGCGCGGCCGCTCTCGGTTGGTGAGCGTGGCCTTGGCGACGAGCAGTTCCAGGCCGGGGTCGGACGGCAGCTTGCTGGAGAAGATGTGGGCGTCGGTCACCTCGAACGTGTTGGGGCCGGTTCGCAGCAACTCGGGAGAGGCGAGGACGATCGGGTTGTCCAGGTGCGTGTTGGTGCGGCTTGCTCAGGACGCGGTCGCTGAGAATCTCCAGCCTGGACTGCAGCGCGACGGCGACGTTGCGCTGGGCGTCGTAGTACAGCTCGTCGGCCTCCAGGCGGGTCTGCTCCTTCTGGAAGTTGCCGCGAAGCTCGACGTGGCCGGCCATGTAGAACTCGAGTTCTTGCGACGTCTCGCCCTGCTCGCTGCGGAGGTTGTTCAGGGTCTGGTCGGCCTTGTCGCCGTCCTTGACCCAGATGACGGCGCGGTCGGCCTCGACGTCGAGCACGCCGATCTTCGGCACGTTGCGGACGTTGAGGATCAGCCCGCCGGTGACGGTGATCAACCGGCGCCCCCCGGGCAGCGAAACCGAGTTGACGTCGTGGGCCCCGCCGGTGCGCGGCGACACCTGGTAGACCAGCGGCCGACCCGCCTCAGGGGCCTGGCGCGGCGGGGCGGGGCGCCTCGGGCCTTCGACGCGCGACGGGGGGGGCAGCGGCACCGGAGCCGTGCTCGGCGTCCCCGGAGTCGGGGCCGGCAGGACCGGGGGCGTCGGGGCATCGCCCGGCGGCTCGGGGTCGGGTTGCTTCTTCTTCGACTCGCGGGGCTTGGTGTTCTCCTGGGAAGGAGGCGGTGGCAACGGCGGCACCCTGGACGGCATTGGGGCGGGCAGGGCTTGGCCGGGCGGAAGGGCTGAGTCGGGCGGGCCGAAGCCTCCGAGCGAGGGCGGCGGGGTGGGGCGCGCGGCGGGCGCCGGCCCAGGCTCGATCGCCTGCGCCGGCACCACGCCGGACGAAGCCGGGCCCTGCGGGCCCGGCTTCGCTTCGAGGAACGACGTCTGCTGCACCCCGCCGCCCGGCGGCGCGGGCGGGGGAGGCTCCGGGGCCGGCGGCAGGGTGCCGGGCACCGGCGGCAAGACCGACGCGGCGGGCGGGGCCGACACCGGGATCACCGGGGGCGCGACGGGCGCGGCTTGCGCCGGTCGCGGGCCGAGGTTCAGGCCGCGGGCGCGGGCCACAATCGGCTCGCCGCCCCTGGGCTGGGACTTCAACTGGCCGCGGCCGCTGCGTACGCGGAACTCGCCGCGGGTGTTGAGGTCGAGGACGGCTCGGCCGCCGTCCTGGATCTCAACGGACGTGTCGAGGCGGACCTTGCCTTCGGCGTAGAGGTCCACGTGCAGAATGCCGGTTTTCTGGTAGCGCGGCTTATCGACCCAGACGACCGCCTGGTCACACCGCGCCTGAACCACGCTCTGCTGGGCGAGCACCCGGCCCTGGAGCAGGAAGACGACTTGGCCCTGGTCCTCCCAGGTGAACACCTCGTCGGCCTCCAGCACGATTGGCTTGGCGTCGCCGGGGACGTCGCGGCCGGCCTTGAGCAGGTCGCCCTGCCGCTGGATGCCGCTCAGTCCGGAGCGCGATTCCGGCAGTCCGGGGTTGGCGGCCGGCTCCGAGGAGACCGGCACGCCCGTGCCGCCCGCGCCGGACCGCGGGACGGCCCATGGCGGCGAGGCCCCCGGGCCTGGCGGTTGCGCCCGGAGCGGCGCGAGGCCGCCGAGCACCGCCAGGGCCAGGACGGCCCCCGCCCGCCAATGGCGAGACGTTTTCATGACAACAGCGCGCGGAGGGTCTCCGCGGCCCCCTCAACCAAGGGCCAGACCAGGCACGTTCGGAACGGACCGCGAGGTCTGACGCGAGCGGCGGAGTATAGCGCGTCGCGGGGGAGAGTCAAGGCCAGGTCCGGGGCCTGCCCGAGGGGCAACTACCTGGTGCCCGGCGAGCCGGGTCGCGCGGCGACCGCCGCCCCCAGTCCGGCGAGCAGCGCCGCCGCGCCCAGGGCGGTGAAGTCGAGAAGCGGAGTTCGCAGCACCTCGGCGCAGCCGGGCCACATCGCCCAGATCACCCCGCGCATCACGGCGGTCGCTGCGGCCGCGGCCAGCAACGGAACGGCGGCCGCCAGCAGGCAGCGCGGCAGGATCGCTTTGGATTGCAGGCCACGCCCGAGGACGACTGCCGCCACGGTCAACGTGGCCAGAGATACTGCCGCGCACACGAGCGTGGCGGGGTGGGCCTTCAGCCAGCGCAGGCGCAGCTCCCGGGACAGTTCCTCGCGGCGGTAGGCCCGGACGTCGCCGTTCTCCCGGCGGACCTGGGCGACGACAGCGGCGGCGCGGGCTGGGTCGTCGCACTCACCCAGGACGTAGGTGACCTGCTCCGGGGGCGCCCCGAGCACTTCTCGGGCTGTCTCGGGGCTGCAAAACACCAACGGCCCCAAAGGCGACGACGGGTGGCCGGCCAGGTCGATCACCCGCACCGTACGGGAGCCGACGTCGTACCCCCTCTGGGAGTCCGTTGGGCTGACGCCCAGCTGGCCCAGGTCGGCCTCGCAGACGATGACGGTGCCGGGCTCCCTCAGCTTCTGGCGTAGCGGCGGTGGCAGCAAGCCGACGGGGCCCAACGAGGAGCCTCCCAGGTCGCCGCTGAGTACCAGGCACGGCACCTGGCCGCCCCCCTCGGTCTTCCACGCCGCCGGGCCGCACAGGCAGCCCTCGACGCGTGAGACGTGCGGGTAACGGCCCAGCCACCCCTCACTGGCGCGCGACAGCCGCGTCCCGCCTGTCAGTCCACCGGGGACGGCACACACCCACACCTCGGCGCGGGCCAAATCGACAGGGAGCGAAGCCCGGCGGGCGTGTCGGTACAACGCGGCGACGCCGGCCAGGATCGCGAGCACGACGGCGAAGCAGACCGCCAGCGCCAGCCGCAGCCGCCGCGCGTCGCGCGCCAGCCGCACGAGCCGGTCACCCGATGGCGGGGCGGCCCGCTCGCCGGCGAGGAAGCCGCAGAGGGCGTCGGCGAGGTCGCGGGCACTGCCGTAGGCCCCGGTCTCGCACCTCTGTCGTAGGGCGTCGAGGGTGGGGGGTGGGGCCTCGTTGCAGCAGCGGCCCAGGAGCCGGCCGAGGTCGCGAATGTCCTCGCCCAGGCCGGCTGGCTCCTCGCCCAGCAGGCAGGCCTGGCCGAACCCGGCCAGCTTGGGGGACCCGTCGTCGGTCAGCAGAACGTCGGCGGGACCGATGCGACCGTGGACGACGCCGCGCTCGTGGGCCGCCTGCACCGCCCGGGCGACCTTCTCGACCAACTGGGCGGCCTGTTCCGGCGCGAGCGGTCCCTGATCCAGCTTCCGACCCAGGCTACCGCCGGGGCAATATTCCATGGCGTAGTAGAACCCGCTGGCGCACTCGCCGACGTCGAGGATCTGAACCAGGTGCGGGTGGCCCAGCCGGGCCAGCGTTTGCGCCTCGTGCCGGAAGCCGTTCTTCGCGTCCGCCCCGCCGGCGAAGTCGTGCAGCAGGGCCAGCGCCACCACCCGCCGCAGCCCGGTCTGCCGGGCCTTGTACACCGACGCCCGGCCGCGGGCGCCGAGCAATTCCAGCACCTCGTAGCCCGGCAGCCGAGGCAGCTGTGGCCGTGGCCCCCGGGCCTTGCTGTCGCGCCTGCGGTCGCGCGGTAGGGCCGGCACCCCCGGCGGCGGCGGGGTCAAGCCGGGGTCCGACGCCGTCGCGGACTCCCTCCCCGACCCGCAGTGCGGGCACGGCGTCGCCGCCCCGGGGCGGCCGCAGGTTGGGCAGGCGGGCTGGGTCATGACGCCCCGGCAAGGTCCACAGGCGGACCGTCTTGTCATACCCGCCGGACGCCACCTGCCGGCCGTCCGGCGACACGGCCAGGGCCATGACCCCTCCCCGTGGCCAAGGAAGGTGTGGGCGAGCCTCCCCCGTGACATCTCCCACAGGTGGAGCTTGTTGTCGAGCCCGGCCGAGGCCAGGAACTTGCCGTCGCGCGTGAACGCCACCCCCATCACCGCCAGCTCGTGGCCGGCCAGCGAGAAGACCCTCTCGCCGCTGGCCCGGTCCCAGACCATAAGCGTGGACTTGCCGCCGCAGGCCACAAAGCGGTCGTCCGGTGACAGGGCCAGGCACAGCAGCCAGTCCTGCTGGTCAAGGGCCGGCCGCGCCTCCCAGCCGGTCTCCAGCTCCCAGAAGCGGATGGCGCCGGACTCGTCGCAGCAGGCGAGGAACTCGTCGCCGGAGGAGAACTGCAACCCGGAGACCGGCTTGTCGTGCTCGGCGAGGCAGAGCAGCTCGCGGGCGGTGGCGACGTGCCAGACGCGCACCGTCCCGTCGGTGCCGCCGGTGGCCGCCCGGCGCGAGTCCGGCGAGAAGGCGGCGCACATCACCCTGCCGCCGTGCCCGGCCAGCGGGGCCGCCTCCTGGTTGCGCGTCACGTCCCACAGCCAGGTCACGTTGCCGTCGCAGCCGAACAGCGCCCGGCGGTTGTCCTGGGCGACCGCCAGGGTCTGCACGGCGCGGCCCTTGGGCTTGCACTCGGCCAGGCCGACGCCGAGGTCCGCGTCCCAGACGCGCACCACGCCGTCGCCGCCGGCGGAGAACAGGCGACGCGGGTCGCTGCCGAAGGCCAACTGGAGCACCGAGGCGGGGTGCGAGGCGAGGACGCGGCCCTCGCCGGACCGGGACGCACGAACGGACGGCATCAGAGTGGCCCCCGGCGGGGGCAGCAGGCGCAGCAGCTCGCCGGCGTTGGCCGGCCGCTTCTTCAGGTAGCCGACGCACGCCTGGATCAGCTCGATGTGCTTGCGCGGCACGTCGAACTCGTCGGCCAGCTCGTCGGCCCAGCCCTGGTGCAGCTCGCGGGTGTGGTCGTTGACCAGCAGCTGGTACCAGATCACGCCGATGCTGTAGACGTCGTGGCGCGGGTCGGCCGGGTCGCCACGGCGCTGCTCCGGCGACATGTAAAGCGGCGTGCCGGCGCCGCGGAAGACGCTGCCCTGCTCGGACAGCGACCCGTGGCCGTCGGCCAGCTTCACCGTGCGGGCGGCGTAGTCCGCCACCACCCCGCCGATGCCGAAGTCGCCGAGCTTGAGCGTGTTGCCGCTGACGAGGACGTTGGACGGCTTGATGTCGCGGTGGACCAGCCCGAGGTCGTGGGCGAAGGCGACCGGCTCGCAGATGCGGCGGATCAGCCCTAGCACCTGGCCCGGCTGCAACTCCTTCTCCGTCCGCTGCCGCAGCGCCGCCAGCCGCGTGACCAGGTTGCCACCGCGGATGTACTCGTAGACCAGAAACGGGATCGGCGCGTCGAGGTTGTGGCCGTAGAGCTTGACGACGCGGTCGGACCAGCGACTCTCCCCGCCGACGGTCATCAGCCGGTCGAGCAGGTCGCGCTCGCGCTTCAGGCTCGGCATCAGGTTGGGGTTGAGGCAGAACTTCAAGGCGCGCGGCTCGGCGTGCTGCTCGAAGCGGTTGACGGCCCGGTAGACGGCGCCGAACCCGCCGGTGCCCAGCAGCTCCTCCAGCCGGTACGGCGTGCCGGGCACCTCGGCGCCGATGGGGAACGGCGGGGCGTTGATCGGCAGGAAGCGCGACAGCCGCCGCGGCTCGGTCAGCGCCGACGGCGTCTCCGGCTTGGCCGACAGCGACTGGATGAACTCGCGCGAGGCGGTCGGAATGGCGGTGAGGTACTCGCGGACGACGTGGCGGTCTTCTTCCCGCGCAGCCGGCGCGTTGCGCTGGAGCCAGTCGCCGACGGCGGCGACGGTCAGGTCCGGTTCGAGCTGCGCCAGCGCCTCCAGGGCGCGGACCTGCTCCTGGGGCGGTCGCGACTGGAGCCACCTGACCCAGCGGGCGACGATCAGCGCGCCGAAGTGGTCGATGGCGGCGACCCACGGCCGGGCGGGGTCGAACTTGATCCGCGCCGCGCAGCCGTCGATCGCGTCCAGCAGGCTCTCGGCGGCGAGGATCAGCAAGACCACGCGGTCGGGTTTGTCGTCGTTCGGCGGCATCGGCGGCATCGGCGGCACTCGGGAGGCCATTCCAGTCTACCGCCCCGCCAGCTCCTTCACCAGACCGTCGGCGGCGTAAAGCACACGCAGCGCCTCCAGCACGCCGCGCGAGTGGACGCTGATGTGCCGGGCCTGCACGTCGGTGTAGACGAAGTTGCGGACCAGCCCGTGGCGGTTGCGGTCGAAGTTGACGCCGACCAGTTCGCCAGCCCGGTTCAGCACCGGGCTGCCCGAGTTGCCGCCGATCGTGTCGGAGGTCGCCACGAAGTTAAACGGCAAATTCAGGTCGAGCCTATCCCTCATCTCGCGCCAGCGCCTCGCCATCGCGAACGGCTCGCGAAAGCCCATCTTCTCCGCCCGCTCGAAGGCACTGCCCCAGGTCGTCGTGAACGGCAGCTTCTCGCCCTCGACCTCGTAGCCTCGCACCACGCCGAACGCCAGCCGCAGCGTGAACGTCGCGTCGGGCGGGACGTCCTTGCCGAACCCCTTGAACCGCGCCTCGGCGATCGTCGCCATCGCCTGTCGCTGGGGCTCCTCGACCTCCTCCTCGAAGCGCTTGCGCAGCTGCCGCGCCTCGTCGTCCACCAGCCTGGCGAAGGCGACCATGGCGTCGTCGGAGGCGTCGATCGCCTTCTGCCCCTCCGACGACAGCCGCTTGCGCTCGGCGACGTCGATCAGCCTGGTGCCGGCGACCAGTTCGGTCGCCCGCGCGGCCGGCGAGCGGCCGGCCAGGACCTTGGCGACGAACGGGTGCCCTCCGCCGAGTTGCTCGGCGAGGAAACTGAGCGACCCGGCGAGGCGGGCGCGCTCCAGCTCGGGGTAGATCGGCGCCGGCGAGAACAGCTGGAACTCCAGCGACGCCAGCCGGGCGTCGCCGTACTCGCGCAGCCGCTCCGCGGACGGCTTCGGCCTTTCGACAGCCAGCCGTGCCAGGTGCCGGGCAATGCCGAACAGCTCGGAGTCGAAGGCGTGACCGGTCTCCAACAGCTGATACTTGCGCTCGAACCCGGCGTAGGCCTTTTGCCCCTGGGTGATGCGCTTCCAGGCGGAGTCGTCCCCGGCGAGCTTGCGGAACTCGTGCTCGGCCTTCTCCTTGGCGGCAAGGATGGCGGGGTCGAGCAGGCCCTGGTACTGGCCGCTGAACGCCTTGCGCGAGTTGGCGGCGCGGTGCAGCTCCTTGGCCGCCATCCGGGCCTCGTCGGGGCCGCGACCGCTGAACTGGGACAAGAGCGCCTCCTGATAACGCAGCCGCGTCAGCAGATACGGCAGCGTGTGGTCGCGGCGGTGCTTGAGCATGGCGACGGTGTCCTGCCGGTTGGTCGTGCCGGGGTGGCCGGTCACGAACACCAGCTCGCCCTCCTGCGGGCCGGTCGGGCTCCAGGCGAACCAGTGCGCCGGCTTCGCCGGCTTGCCGCCCTCGTAGGCGCGAAAGAAGGCGACGTCGAGGCTGTGCCGCGGGTACTCGAAGTTGTCGGTGTCGCCGCCGAAGTCGGCGATCGCGGACTCCGGGGCGAAGACGAGGCGGACGTCGGTGTACTTTTTGTATCGGTAAAGGTGGTAAAGCCCGCCCTGGTAGAGGGTGACGACGTCGCTGCGCAGGCCGGTCTTGTCGGTGGACTCCTTCTCGATTTTCGCGATGACGGCGCGGCGGGCGCGCGCCGCGTCGGCGTCCGAATGGCCTGGCTTCACCGCGGCCTTCACGCGGGCGGTGACGTCCACGATCTCCTGGAGGACGTTCAGCTCCAGGTCAGGGCACTTCAGCTCCTGCTTGCGCGTCGCGGCCAGGAAGCCGTCTTGCAGGTAGTTGGCCGACTTGGTGCTTAGCTTCTGGATGGCGCCGGCGCCGACGTGGTGGTTGGTGACGATGAGCCCGTCCGGCGAGACGAACCCGCCGGAGCCGCCGTTGGTGAACCGGACCGACGCCTGCATGGCGCGCCCCAGCCAGGCGTCGGTGAGGTCGAAGCCGTGGCGCTGCCGGAGCAGACTCCGCGGCGGCTCGTTGAGCAGCCACATGCCTTCGTCGGCGGTCACGCGGGGGCCTCCGGGGAGCAGGATGGCCGCCACGGCGGCGAACAGGGTGAGGCGGGTCACGGCGGTTCGTCTCTGCAGGGGGGGGAAAGATTGATAGTCTATCCGCAGCGTGGATGGTACGACTTCACCCAGCGAAAAGGAAGGGACCGATGGCCCGACTCGCGATGATAACGTTGGCGGCGGCGGTGCTGCTCAGCCCGGCCGGGCCCAGGGCGCAGGAGAAGGGTGACGACAAGGCCGCCGACGCCCCTGCCGGCTCGTGGAAAGTCTACTTGCCGTTGGTCAGCGACAGCGGCAGCCAGGCCAAGCTGATCGTCAAGTTCGAGCCGAAGGGGGCCGGCTGGGAGGGCGAGGTCGTCTCGACCGCGCCGCGCTGGCCCAATCAGAAGGTCGAGAGGGTGACCGTCGCCGACGGCCTGCTACGGTTCCAGCTGGCCTCCAACGAGTTCACCCTGCCGTGCGAGCTGAAGCTGGGCAAGGACCCCAAGGCGGCCAAGCTCTACGGCCGGGCCACGCTGCGGAAGAAGGACACGCCGGTCGAGCTGGAGCGGACCACGTCGTCGAGCCTCGACCCGGTGGACCAGCTGCGCGAGGCGTTCGCCAAGCAGGCCCTGGGCTACGAGGCGATCCCGATGTCGTTGCAGCTGTTGAGCCAGTCGGAGAAGCTGAAGGCGAAGCCGGCCGAGGTGCGGGCGTGGGCGGAGAAGGCGATCAAGTCGGCGGACCTGTACTACCCGGCGCTACAGCGCGACGTGCTGCTGACGGTGGCACAGATCCTGACCGAGGAGAAGGGCCACGAGAACACGGCGTTGCAGTACGCCCGGCGGGCGGAGCGGCTACTCGACCCCAAGGAGCCTCCTGCGGCGCAGAAGCGCGTCCTGGACGTGCTTGTCGGGGTGCTAGAGAAGGCCGGCAAGGAAGCCGAGGTGAAGGACGCCCAGGCCAAGCTGGCCAAGCTCGACTTCCGCATCAAGGTCAAGCCGTTCGCCGGCCGCAAGGCCAAGAGTGACCGGGTGGTGCTGGTGGAGCTGTTCACCGGGGCGCAGTGCCCGCCCTGCGTCGCCGCCGACCTGGCGTTCGACGCGATCGGCAAGACGTACGGCGCGAGGGAGGTGGCACTGGTGCAGTACCACATCCACGTCCCCGCCCCCGACCCGCTCACGTGCCCTGACAGTGAGGGCCGCTTCCAGTTCTACGAGGACTCGGTCAAGGGGGCGCCGGCGATCCTGTTCAACGGCCGGTCCGGCCCCGGCGGCGGCGGGCCGCGCGAGGACGCCCCGGAGAAGTACGACGAGTACGTCGATGAGCTGGACCGGCTCATGGAGCAGCCGGCCAAGGCGGAGGTGAAGGTCGCCGCGTCGCGCAAGGGCGACAAGGTGAGCATCACCGCCGAGGTGGACAAGCTGGACGTGACCGGGGACGACGTGCGCCTGCGGGTGGTCCTGGTCGAGGAGGAGGTGGCGTACAAGGGGACCAACGGCATCGCGGCGCACCGCCACGTGGTCCGGGCGATGCCGGGCGGTCCCGACGGCGTCGTCATGGCGGCGAAGGGCGTGAAGAAGACCTACGAGGTGGACCTCGCCGAGCTGAAGAAGAAGCTCGCCGACTACCTGGAGAAGTTCGGCGAGAAGAACAAGTTCCCCAACAAGGAGCGGCCGCTGGAGCTGAAGAAGCTCAAGGTGATCGCCTTCGTGCAGAACGACCGCGGCGGCGAGGTGTTGCAAGCGGTGCAGGCCGACGTCGGGGAGTGACCGTCGAGCGGCGAGCGGGGGGGCGATAGCCCCTGTTGGCCCGCCGCAACAAGAGGCTGACGCCCCCCGCTCGCCAGGGGGGAAACGCCGTCCTGGTTTGGCCTTTTCGCCGAGCGTGTCCCATACTTGGGGTGGAATACCACACCCCGCCGGGGCCGCGCTCCATCGCGCCGCCGTGGCGGGTCACCACCTGCCAGGCGAGACATCATGCGCGCGCGGTTGGCGTCGGGCCCGGGCAAGCCGTCGGCGGGGGGGGCCCTGAGGGCGGCCCGGCTGGCGGTCCTGTTCCTGCCGGTGGCGTTGCTGCTGGTCGTCAGTACCCGCGTGCCGGCCGAGGCGCGGCCGACCCTGTGGCTGGGCGGGCTGGTCCAGCTCCTGGTCAGCGGCATCGCGCTGTGGGCGGTGAGGGCCGGCCGCGAACCGGCCGGGCCGGCCAACATCATGCTCTACGTCATCGCCCTGAGCTGGCTGTTGCTAGGCGCGCCCAACCGCGAGGACTGGGTGGTGTACCTGGCCCAGTCGGTCCTGCTGGTCGTGCCGCTGGGCTTCTTCGCGCTGCAGTGCCTGCGCGACTCGGGGGCCACGTCGATCCGCCGGGCCCGCCAGCTGGCCACCCGCCTGGCCTCCCGCCGCGACTGGCCGATCGACCTGATGGAGATCCGCCACCTGCCCGAGGTGATGGCCTTGCGCGAGGCGCTGCACATCGACGCCTCCCCGGCCCTGGAGCTGCTGGCGAACCCCAAGCCGGCCGTGCGCGTGGCGGCGCTGGCGGCCCTGGAGTTCCGCCCCAGCTGGCGGTCCGGCCAACCGCAGGTCATCCTCCAACTGGCCCGCCGCGCCCCCGAGCCGCCGGTGCGGGCGTCGGCGATCAACGCCCTGGGCAACCTCGACGACCGCGTCCTGCTGGAGTCGCTGGCGGAGCTGATGCGCGACTCGTCGCCGCTGGTGCGGCGGACCGCGACGGAGGCGCTGTTGTGGAACACCGAGCAGCGCTGGCCGTGGTTGCGCGACGCGGTCCACGCCGCCCTGGGAGACCCGGCGTTCGAGGAGGACGGCGCCCTGAGGTTACAGGGCAACTCGCTGACCAAGGAGGCGCTGTCCGACCTACACGCCTGGTCGGCCGAGAAGGGGATCGTGTCGGTTCGGGCCGCCCTCACCCTGGGGGCCTACTACGGCCAGGCGCTGGCCGCCGGCGCCGGGCCGGAGCTGTCGGCGAGCATCCGCGAGTGGCTGCGGCACCCGCACACGCCGCCGATGCTGCGGCGGAGCTAGCCCGGCTGATGCACCAGCACGGCGAACTGGGTGGCGAGGACCTGCGAAGGCTGCTCGACCCCGGGATGCCGGCGCCGGTGCGCCTGATCGCGGTCGAGGCGCTGCTGGCGCGGGGCCCCAACCCCGAGGCGCTGGCGGCGCTGCACGACCTGGCCCGGTTGCCCAACCGGGAGATCGCCCTGGCAACGGGGGACGTGGTCCAGCGGCGGCTCGGCGTCGATCTCGGCCTGCCGCGCGACCAGCCGCCGCCGCCGGTCCACAGCCGGTCCGCCGCCGAGGTCGCCCGCCGGGTGCTCGGCTGGGCGATGCAGTACGAGGTCGCCGAGGCCGCCGTCGCACCGGCCCCCACCCCGGCCGACTCGCAGCCGGCCTACCACCGGCCCTCGACCGGGTCGTCCTCCCGGGTCGATTTGGGGTAACCTTACCGGGAAGGGGCGCACGACTTGATTCGTGACTATCCCGCCCGTCGGTAGCGGCGTTGGCCTGTGGCCTCGGCTTGTCGATGCTGCCAGAACGCTCGCAGCGGTTGGCCATCACTCGGATGATCGGTACGCAGTTGCAACATCGCTTCGCTCCCTTCCTCCGACCAGCGACTCGACCGGCGGCGGCGGGGCTTCTACGGCCTCGGCCGACCCGGCACTGCCGCTCGCCGTCCGGCGCTCCAGGATGGGCTTCGCCGGCCCGCGTCTGCAAGAGACGCGGGTTGGCGTCGTCACAGGGCAGAAGTTGGTGACAGCCTCGACCGCGAAGCGGCCCTCCGCCTCGCCTGCTTTGCGGCGCTCCTTCTTCTGGTGTCGCTTGGGGCCGTCCGGGAACTCGCCGAGTGGGCGGAGACTTGGGGCGAGCTGAACGGGCCGGGGCGGACGGTCGCTTTGGGGTGGGGCCTGATCGGCGGGATCGGCGGCTTCTTCGCCGGGGCGAACCTGCCGGCCCCCGGGATGGCCTGGAAGGGGGCCAAGCTGCTCGGCGTCGCCGGCGTCTTCCTCGGCGCGATGCTGGGCCGGATGGTCGGGGAACTGCTGGCACCGCTGGGTTCGGCCCTCGGGGGCTGACCGTAATACAATGACGGTCAGAGGCCCTACGAGGAGACTGTTTACCAGATGAGCGACAAGACCACTCGCGCGCGACCCCCCGCCGCGAACTCCCGGGCCGGGGAGGTCGATCGGCCGCGGATCGAGGCGGCGGTGCGCGAGATCCTGCTGGCGGTCGGCGAGGACCCCGACCGCGAGGGGCTGCGCGAGACCCCCGCCCGCGTCGCCCGCATGTACGCCGAGATGTTCGCCGGGCTGCACCAGGACCCGGCCGAGCACCTGCGCAAGAAGTTCACCCAGAAGTACGACGAAGTCGTCCTCGTCCGCGACATCGACTTCGCCAGCTTCTGCGAGCACCACCTGCTGCCGTTCACCGGCAAGGCCCACATCGCCTACCTGCCGGAGGGCCGCATCGCCGGGCTGAGCAAGCTGGCCCGCGTCGTCGAGGTCGTCAGCCACCGGCCGCAGGTTCAGGAGCGGATGACCGAGGAACTGGCCGACCTACTCATGACCGAGCTGGAGCCGAAGGGCGTCGGCGTCATCCTCGAGGCGTCGCACAGCTGCATGACCATCCGCGGCGTGCGCAAGCCGGGCAGCCTCTGCACGACCAGCGCGATGCGCGGCATCTTCCGCGACAACTCCAAGACGCGCGGCGAGCTGCTCTCCCTGATCTACGGCGGGCGCTGACCATGCTGGCGCTCTTCCTCATCCGGCTGGCCCTTGGGTTGACGGCGTGCCTGCTGCTGCTGTCGCCGCACAGGACCGCCCGGCCGACGGCCCAGCAGCCAGCCCTCGCCAACGCCAACTTCTTCCGCACGCAGCTGCTCGTCGTGTTCGCCCTGTCCGTAGGGGCGCTGTTGTGGCTCCGGGCCGACGCGGCGTGGCCGGTACTGACCTGCCTGCTGGCCGCGGCAACCTGTGCCGGGCTTGGCTCGGCCAGCTGGTCGCTGGAGCGCTCGCCGGGGGCGCTGACGCTGCTTGTTTTGACCACGGCGGCCTTGGTGTCCGCCCTGGCGTTCACCGAGACCAACGCGCGGGCGCTGGCCGGCGGACTCAGCTCGGCGCTCTTGCTCGGGGCGGCGACCAGCGCCATGCTGTTGGGGCACAACTACCTCGTCGCGCCCAACATGACCATGACGCCGCTCTACCGCCTGCTCGGCGCCCTGGCGGCGGCGCTGGCGCTGCGGCTGCTCGTTGACGGGTGGGCGCTGTGGCAGTGGACCGCGAATGAAGATCTGGCTAATCTGGAAGGAGACCAGGTGTTGTGGCTGCCGGTCCGCTGGGCGGTCGGCTTCGCGGCGCCGGCGGTGCTGTGCTGGATGGCCTGGCAGACCGCCCGGATCCGCTCGACGCAGTCGGCGACGGGCATCCTGTACGTGGTGGTCATCTTTTGCTTCCTGGGCGAGCTGACCGGCCAGTTGCTCCGCCCGGCCGGGCTGACCCTCTGACGAGAAAGACCTCCCTTGCGACTCCGCCTTTGCTGCCCCGTGTGTGAAACCCCCGGCCGGGCCCCGGACGGCGCCGCCGAGTGGCGCTGCCCGGCGTGCGACCACCTCGTCGCGCTGGCGCCCAGCGACGGCACGACCTGCGCCGCCTGCGGCAACCACGAGCTGTTCCGCAAGAAGGACTTCCCGCACGGCCTGGGCATGGCGGTGCTCGTCGGCGCCTTCGCCACCTCGACGATCACCTACTGGCTTTACGACAAGTGGCTCACCTGGGCGATCCTGATCGGCTCGGCGGCGTTCGACGGCCTGCTGTACCTGTGGGTGAGGGACGTCATCGTCTGCTACCGCTGCCACGCCGAGCACCGCGACGCCCCCCAGCCCGAGCGCGTCGCCCCCTTCGAGCTGACCACGCACGAGCGCTACCGCCAGGAGCGGATCCGGCTCGAGCAGATGCAGAAGAGCGGTCAGTGACCCGTGGACGAGGCCCAGCGCAAACGGCTGCATGACGACCTGAAGGGCCTCGTCCGTGGCGAGCTGCTCTTCGACGAGCTGTCGCGCGTGCTCTACGCCACCGACGCCTCGCCGTTCGAGGTCGCTCCGGCCGGCGTGGTCGTGCCGCGCGACGTCGAGGACCTGGGCGCCCTGGTCCGCTACGCCGGGGAGAACCAGGTCCAGCTCGTGCCACGGGGCGGCGGCACCGGGCGGGCCGGGGCCGCCCTGGGCGGCGGGGTGGTCGTGGATGTCTCGGTTCACGTCCGGGCACCGCCGCGCCGCGACGGCGACCTGGTGGACGTGGAAGCCGGCGTCCCCGTCCGCGAGCTGACGCGATTCCTCCGCGACCGGGGCCGGCGCCTGGCGATCGACTCCGACTCGGGGGAGGGAACCGTCGGCGGCCTGATCGGCGGTAGCCTCGCCGGGCCGCGCGCGGAGCGCCAGGGGACGGCCCGGGACCACACGCGCGAGCTGCGCGTCGTCCTCGACTCCGGGGACGCCGCCGTGGTCGGTCGGGTCACGCCCTCGCCGGCCGTGGACGCCCTCCCCGGCCGGCTCGACGACATCGTCACCTCCACCCGGACCTTGCTGCGGCAGTACGCCGGCCTGGTTCGCGAGGCCCGCCGGGACGTGACCCTGGACCGGTGCGGCTACGGGCTGGGCGACGTGGAATCGGCGCA
>JAXMAW010000046.1:0-58908 GCA_046350195.1 Gemmataceae bacterium | reverse complement strand
AGCCGGTCTTCCCGGTCAAGGGTAGCGTCCTGGTGGGGGGTAAACCGGCCGAGAAGGCGCAGGTGATCTTCCACCCCGTCAACGACGCCGACCCGAAGGCCCCGCGGGCCACCGGCGAGGTGGCGGCGGACGGGTCGTTCTCGCTCAGCACCTACACCGCCGGCGACGGGGTACCCGCCGGCGAGTACGCCGTCACCGTCACCTGGCCGGAAGGCAGCTCGACCATCGGCGGCGACGCCGACTCGGGCGCCGACCGGCTCGGTGGCCGGTTCTCCAACCCCAGGACGACGACCCTGAAGGCGCGCGTCCACGAGGCCGCCACGGACCTCCCCCCGTTCAAGCTCAAGTAAGAAGGAAGGAAACCCGGACCCATGCCAGCCCTCCCTCTCCCCGCCCGGCCGCGCCGCGGCTTCACGCTGATCGAGCTTCTGGTCGTCATTGCCATCATCGCCATCCTCATCGGGCTGTTGTTGCCGGCGGTTCAGAAGGTGCGGGAGGCGGCGGCCCGCATGCAGTGCCAGAACAACCTCAAGCAATTCGGCCTGGCCCTGCACAACCACCACGACACGGTCGGGTACTTCCCGCCGTCGGCGACGAGCCAGGTGTTCAACCCCGGCTGGGCCAAGCTGCACGGGTGGGGGACGTTCCTGCTGCCGTACATCGAGCAGGACAACCTCTTCAAGCTGTACCAGTGGACGAGCGACTGGAACGCCCCCGTCAACCAGGCGGTGGTGTCGGCGCAGGTCAAGACGTTCCTGTGCCCGTCGGCGCCGGGCAACCGGGTGGACTCGGCGCCGCCCTCGACCACGCCGGCGGGCCCCTGGCAGGCGGCCCCGACCGACTACACGCCGACGACGCGCATCTCCCAGAACGCCATCAACGGCGGGTTCGTCAGCCCGGCGCCGGGCGACATCAACGGGGTGATGGTGACCAACCAGCGGCTGCGGATCGCCGACATCCTCGACGGCACGTCGAACACGATCGCACTGGGCGAGGACGCCGGCCGGCCGCAGCGCTGGCAGGTGGGCCGGCTGGTCAACGCGCAGGTGGCGAACACGGCGGCGGGGTGGGCCGACCGCAACAACCTGATCGCGCCGACCGGCTCGCTGACGGACGGCTCGAAGCGGCTGGGCCCCTGCCCGATGAACTGCACCAACGACAACGAGCTGTACAGCTTCCACACCGGCGGGGTCAACGTGGTGCTGGCCGACGGTGCGGTCCGCTTCGTCAAGGCGAGCATCTCCCTGACCCTGCTGTCGGCGATCATCACCAAGTCCGGCGGCGAGGTGCTGACCGGCAACGAGTTCTGAGGGCAGCGCGGCGAGCGGGGGCGTCAGCGACCGGAGGAGAACGGCTACCAACACTCCGGTCGCTGACGCCCCCTCGCCCGCCGATTGTGGGTTGCTGCGGAGCCGCGCATTCGCCAAACTGATGGTACCCACCCTCCGCCTCGAGACCGCCATGACCCGCCTTCTGCTTCTCGCGGCTGCTCGCCCCGATGCCGGCCCTCGCCGGCGGGGTCACGTTCAACCGCGACGTCCGGCCGATCCTGTCCGACAAGTGTTTCTCCTGCCACGGCCCCGACGCCAGCCACCGCAAGGCGAAGCTGCGCCTCGACACCCCAGAGGGCGCGCAAGGTCCTCGTCGCCGGCAAGCCCGACGAGAGTGAGCTGTTCCACCGCGTCGCGCAGGAGGAGGCGCGCGCGGCAAGATGCCGCCGGCCAAGTTTGGCAAGCCGCTGACCCCGGCGGAGGTCGCCGTACTCCGCCGGTGGATCGCCGAGGAGCGCGGTTTACGAGAGGCACTGGTCCTACGCCCCGCCGCGGCGGCAGGCGGTGCCGCCGGTGAGGACGCCGCCTGGCTGCGCGGCCCGATCGACCCCTTCGTCCTGGCGAGAATCGAGGCGGCCAAGGCGACGCCCTCGCCGCGGGCCGACCGGGCGACGCTGATCCGCCGGCTGTCGTTCGACCTGACCGGCCTGCCGCCGACCTACGCCGAGGTGGAGGCGTTCGTCCGCGACGAGCGGCCCGACGCCTACGAGCGGTTGGTCGAGCGGCTGCTGGCGTCGCCGGCGCACGCGGAGCGGCTGGCGATGTACTGGCTCGACCTGGTCCGCTACGCCGACACGGTCGGCTACCACGGCGACCAGGAGCACGCCATCTGGCCCTACCGCGAGTGGGTGATCGCGGCGCTGGCGGAGAACATGCCGTTCGACCGGTTCACCGTCGAGCAGCTGGCCGGCGACCTGCTGCCCGGCGCGACCGAGGAGCAGAGGGTCGCCACCGGCTACAACCGCCTGCTGCAAACGACGCACGAGGGTGGGGCGCAGGACGGCGAGTACCGGGTGAAGTACGCCGCCGACCGGGTGCGCAACCTGTCAGTCGTCTGGCTGGGGGCGACGATGGGCTGCTGCGAGTGCCACACCCACAAGTTCGACCCGTACACGCAAAAGGACTTCTACCGCCTCGCCGCGTTCTTCGCCGACGTGAAGGAGTTCGGCGCGTTCAAGGGGCCGGACAGGTCGCCGACGCTGCGGCCGCCCGAGGTGCCGGTGTTCTCGCGGCTGGACCGGATCGAGGCGGCCGAACTGGACCGGGCCATCAAGTTCATCGAGACATTCCTAGCCAGCAGCAGGGGAGACCATTTCGAGGTGCTGGGGTACCTGGAGGCGTTCCAGGCGCGGCGTGCCGCCCTGGAGAAGCGCAGGGCCATGACGATGGTCACCGTCTCGACCAAGCCGCGCACCGTCCGCGTGCTGCCGCGCGGCGACTGGCTGGACAACAGCGGCGAGGTGGTCGAGCCGGCCGTTCCGGAGTCATTGCCGCCGTTGAACGTCAAGGGCCGGCCGACGCGGCTCGACCTGGCCCACTGGCTCACCTCGGCGGAGCAGCCGCAGACGGCGCGGGTGTTCGTCAATCGACTGTGGTACCTGTTCTTCGGGGCCGGCCTGAGCCGCAACCTGGAGGACACCGGCTCGCAGGGCGAGTGGCCGACGCACCCGGAGCTATTGGACTGGCTGGCGGTCGAGTTCGTCGAGTCGGGCTGGGACGTCCGCCACATGGCCCGGCTGCTCGTCCTGTCGGAGGCGTACCGGCAGTCGTCGGCGGAGCCGGCGTTTGGCCGCGAACGAGACCCGGAAAACCGCCTGTTCGCCCGCCAGGCCCGCTACCGCCTGCCGGCGGAGGTGATCCGCGACCAGGCGCTGGCGACGAGCGGGCTGTTGGTGCGGCAACTGGGCGGGCCGAGCGCCCGCCCGTATCAGCCGGACGGTTACTACCAGTACCTCAACTTCCCCAAGCGCGACTACAAGGCCGACGCCGGGCCGGCCCAGTACCGCCGCGGCCTGTACACGCACTGGCAGCGGCAGTTCCTCCAGCCGATGCTCAAGGCGTTCGACGCCCCGTCGCGGGAGGAGTGTACCGCCCAGCGGCCGGTCAGCAACACGCCGCTTCAGGCGCTGGCGCTGCTCAACGACCCGTCGTTCGTCGAGGCGGCCCGCGCCTTCGCCGCCCGCGCGCTGACGGGGGAGGGCACGGACGAGCAGCGGCTGTCCTTCGTCTGGCGCGAGGCGCTGTCGCGGCCGATCACGACGCGCGAACAGAAGGTGCTGGCGAGGCTGCTCCGCCAGCAGCGCGAGCACTACCGGGCCAACGCCGACGAGGCACGGAAGCTGCTCCAGGTCGGCCAGGCCTCCCCCCCAGTCGGCATCGACGTCGCCGAGCTGGCGGCGTGGGCGGCGGTGGCGCGGGCGGTGCTGAACCTCGACGAGGTGGTGACGAGAAATTGATTCGTAGGACAAGCTGCCAGCTTGTCCCTGGCGCTGCCCAACAGGACAAGCTGGCAGCTTGTCCCACGACCGGAGGCCCGGTGATGAACCTAGACCACGACCTCGCAATCGCCCAGTCCCGCCGCGCCTTCCTCGGCCGCTCCGCGCTCGGCATGGGGGCGGCGGCGGCTGGGTCGTTGCTCGCCCGCGGGGCGGCCCCGCCGCGGCGCGGGGCGGCCGGCGGGCTGCCGGGGCTGCCGCACCGCCCGCCGCGGGCCAAGCGGGTGATCTTCCTGTACATGTCCGGCGGGCCGTCGCACCTGGAGACGTTCGACTTTAAGCCGAAGCTCGCCGAGATGGACGGCAAGCCGATGCCGGAGTCGTTCACCAAGGGCCAGCCGATCGCCCAGCTACAGAACCAGGAGCTGAAGTGCCTGGGGCCGCGCTACAAGTTCGCGAAACACGGCCAGTCGGGGCAGGAAATCTCCGAGATGCTGCCCTGGACGGCGAAGCTGGCGGACGACCTGTGCATCCTCCGCTCGATGCGAACCGACCAGATCAACCACGACCCGGCGCACACGGTGATGAATACCGGGACGTCGATCTCCGGCCGGCCGTCGATGGGCTCGTGGGTGACTTACGGGCTGGGCAGCGAGAGCGACAGCCTGCCGGCGTTCTGCGTGCTGACCAGCTTCGCCGGTCGCAACCCGCAGCCGATCTCGCAACGCATGTGGGGCCCGGGCTTCCTCCCCGGCCACGTCCAGGGCGTGCCGTTGGAGTCGAAGGGCGACCCGGTCCACTACGTCCGCAACCCGCCCGGCGTCGGCCCGAGGCAGCAGCGCGAGGTGATCGACGCCATCCGCGATCTGAACTCGATCCGCGACGAGACCGCCGCCAGCGGCGAGCTGCGGACGCGGCTGGCGCAGTACGAGCTGGCCTTTCGCATGCAGACCAGCGTGCCGGAGCTGATGGACGTCCGCGACGAGCCGAGGCACGTCCTCGACCTGTACGGCACCAAGGGGGCGGACGGGACGTTCGCGTCGAACTGCTTGTTAGCCCGGAGGCTGGCCCAGCGCGGGGTGCGGTTCATCCAGCTGTACCACCGCGACTGGGACCACCACGGCGACCTGACGAAGTACATGGAACCACTCGAAGCTGTGCCGGGAGAGCGACAAACCCATCGCCGGCCTATTAAAGGACCTCAAATCTCGGGGAATGCTGGACGACACGCTGGTGATCTGGGGCGGCGAGTTCGGCCGCACCCCGATGTACCAGGGCAAGGGCACCTCGTCGGGCCGCGACCACCACATCAAGGGGTTCTCGATGTGGCTGGCCGGGGGCGGCGTCAAGGGGGGCGTCACCTACGGCGCGACCGACGACCTCGGCTACAACGCGGTCGTCGATCCGCTGCACGTCCGTGATCTGCACGCGACGATGCTGCACCTGCTGGGCATCGACCACGCCCGGCTGTCGGTCAAGGTCCAGGGGCTGGACGTCCGACTGACTGGCGTGGAGCCGGCGCAGGTGCTGACGAAGGTGCTGGCGTAACGTGGGGCAGGCCTCCCGGTCGGCTCACCCCAGCACCAGGAACGCCTCGGCGTCGAGCCGCTCGGCCGCCGCCGCGTCCACCGCCACGCGCTGGCCGCGCGGGTACACGTTGCCGGCCTCGTCGGTCACCTGGCGGAACGGCCCCTTGTACAGTACGCTTACGGTGCGGCCGGCCGCCCTCGGGGCGAACGCCTCCAACTGCTGCTCGCGCAGGCCGACGCCGTCGCGGACGAAGCACGGGCCGGCGTCGTACTTCACCAGCCGCGCCCTGACCAACCCCGCCGCCTCGGCCAGCGCCAGCGGCTCACTCTCAAAGGGGGTGTGCTGGACGTAGGCGGCCGCCCCGGTCAGGTTCGGCGGCCCCTGCGTCGGTCGCTCGGCGACGAGGGTGTGGACGAACAACCGACCGCCCGGCCGCAGCACCCGGCGGGCCTCGGCGAACAGCCGCTTCGCGTCGGCGTCGGGGAGCGGCACGTTGAGGCTGCCGCGCAGCCGCACCTCGTCGAGCGAGGCGTCGGCGAAGGCGGCCTTGAGCGGCACGGGCTGGCCGAGCCGGTGCTCCCACACCGCCGGGGCGGCGGGCGCGGTCGGCGGCAGGACGGCCTCGCGCGCCTGGCCGGCGCCGCGGTGCTCGATGTCCTCGTCGAGGGTGTAGACCTCCCACAGCGTCCCGTCGGGGTCGTGGACCCAGAACTTCGTCTGCCGGGCGTAGCAGCACTCGACGCCGTCCTCGCGCTTGGTGGAGATGCCCTCGCGGGCCAGCCGCTCCTGCATCGCCACCAACGCGCCGGCGTCGGACAGGCGGAAGCCGAGGTGGTTCAGCGCCCCGCCGGGGCCGGGCGGCGTCGGCTCCAGGGAGAGGACGACTGGCGGCTCGTCGGTCTCGAACTTGGCGTAGTCGGCGCGGACCTTGGCCGGATCGACGCCGAGCAGGACGCGGTAGAAGGCGACCGACCGCTTCAGGTCGCGGACGTTCAACGACAGGTGGAAGCGGACCGCCGTCGCGGTGGCCAGGGCAACGCTCATGGTCGGACTCCTCAGGCGAAGTAGACGTCGGTCTTGCCGTACTCGGCGTAGCGGTCGCGGAGCCAGGCGTGGAACTCCCGGTAGTGCTTCTCGCGCTGCTCGCCGCCGTCGGAGAGGGCGTTATAGCTGAGGTACAGCTGCCGGCGATACCCCGCCGACAGGTTCGCCGACGAGCGGTGCGGCGTGAACCCGCCGAAGACGGCGACGTCGCCCGGCTCGATCTCCAGGTAGACGGCCCTCGCCTCGTCCACCGCGCCGGCGGGCAGCTCGTGGTACTGCCCGTCCTCCGACGACAATGACCCGTTGTGGTGGTAGCCGGGGTAGACGACTGTGCAGCCGTTGTCGCGCGTCGCCGGTTCGAGCGGGACGAGCACGGTGAGGAAGCTGCGCGGGAAGCCTGGCCAGGCGATCCAGTCCTGGTGCAGGCCGTAGCCCTTCACGCCGGCCGGCTTGAAGATCAGCTTGTCCTTGAACAGGCAGGCCGGCTCGCCGTACAGCGCCGCCAGCGCCTCCAGCAGCACGCCGGAGTACGCCAGCTCGCGGCAGGCCGGGCCGAGGTCGATGACCGGGTCGAACGTCTCGAAGGTGCAGTCGCCGGTCACGACGTTGTTCTGCCAGCGGCAGCGGAGGTTGCGTGTGTCGATCAGGTCCGTCCTCTGGACCAACCGCTCGGCCTCCTCGGCGGCGCGGCCGACGGCGGCGCGGGACAAAAGACCTCGCAGGACGACGAACCCGTCGCGGTCGTAGGCGGCGCGGAACTCAGCGGTCGGCATCGGCGGCTCCTGGTCGGCGGCGGGGGAGCGGGACGACCCACGCCGCGGCGGCGAACAAAAGCGCGGCCCCGGCGAACGTCTGCATCAAGGGAGTGTACGAGCCCCAGCGGTCCTGGGCGAAGGCGACGAGCAGCGGCCCCAGCGCCGAGGCGAGGACGGTGATCATCTGCGCCGCCCCCTGCACCTGGCCGAGGTGGGCCGACCCGAACAGGCTCAACCAGGCGGCGAAGAAGATCACGGTGACCAGCCCGCCGGCGACGGCCATCACCCCGGCGTAGAGGTAGACCTGGGCCAGCGACGTGACCAGCGGGAACGCCGCCAGCGCCGCGCCCAGCAGCCCCAGGGCCACCGCCAGCAGCCCGCGCAGCGACCACCGCTGGGCCAGGCAACCGCCGGCGAGGTTGGCGACCAGGCCGACCAGCGGGCCGTAGGCGGTGATCGTCAGGAACACCTCGCGCGGGAAGCCGCGCTCCTGGAGGATCGCCTGGTTGAACAGCGACAGGCCCGAGCTGATGAGCCCGTAGAGCGACGTGCCCAGCCCGAACACCCAGAACGCCGGCGTCGCCAGCGCCTGCCCCAGGGACAGGCCGTCGTCACCGGCCGGCGCGGCCGAGCGTTCCTCCGCCGGCGGGGCGACGGCGAAGGCCAACACGGCGGCCAGCGCGACGAGCGACCAGCCGACGCCGGCCCAAAGCTCGCGCCAGCCGGCGTGCCAGGCCTCGAGGGCGTGCTTGATCAGGCTGAACGCGGCCGTGAAGCCGACCGCGACGAGGAAGGAGTAAACGCCGACCGCCACGCCCCGGTGTCTCGACGAGGACCGGCCCAGCAGCGCCAGACTGGCGACCGACAGGCCGCTTTGGCCGAGGCCGCGCGTCAGCAGCACGAGGAGGAACAGCGGCAGCCAGACGCCGCCGGCGGGCAGGGCGCTCATCGCCAGCACGACGCCGCCCAGCGACAGCGTCAGCCCCGTCAGCACCCAGCGCGTGCCGGCCCGGTCGAGCAGCCAGCCGACCGGCACGCAGAACAGCGGCGAGCAGGGTCGCCCACAGGTTGAGGGCGGCGTAGCTGACGCGGCCCAGCGGCAGCTCGGCCAGCAGCGGCTCGGTGATCAGGCCCAGGCCGTGCGTCCGGCCCGGAAGCGTGGCGACCATGGCGGCGGCGGCCAGGGGCACGGCCAGCCACCGCCCCAGCTGCCGCGGCAGGGCGAGGGAGGGTTCGGCGACGACGGCCATCAGAAGTTCCCCAGGACCTCGCCGCCGGACCTCGTCGCGAGGGCCGACCACGTCGCCGGGGCCACGGCGTCGGTGATGAACCGCACCGAGCCGTCGCCCAGCAGCACGTTGACCCCGCCGGAGTGCCGGCTCCGCGCGGCGCGGAACCCCGACGCGGTGTACCCCGTCGCCGGGTCGTTGTTGATGCAGTCGTACTTCTTCGAGTTGGGCGTCAGGTAGTGTTGTACGAGACGCAGCGGATCTCGCCGGAGGCCACATGAAGCCGCGCCGGTTGTTGCCGTTCCACGTCGAGGCGCCGGCGCAGTTGCTGTCGTTGATGGCCGTGCCGCTGAAGCCCAGGTAGGCGTAGACGGTGTCCGGCAGGCCGGGCGCGGCAGCCGGTGACCTTCTCGGCGAAGTCGCCGAGGATGCTCTCGGAGAAGCAGGCGGTGTTACTCAGGCCGTCGCTGACGTCGTTGAACCGCAGCGTCTTGACGCCCATGAACATGCCGTCGGCGTTCAGCGGGGAGCCGAACGGCAGCCCCGTTGGTCGTGCCGCTGCCCAGGCAGGCGGCGTAGTTCGGGGGGGGGGGGGGGGGGGGGGGGGGGGGGTCAGGCCGATCACCGGCTCGCCGTAGGCCACCGAGACGGGCTGGCCCTTGTCGCTGGGGCAGAGGAAGATGCTGACGACCTGCTGGACGGCGAACTGGTTGGCCGCCGTGACGTTGTACGTCGGCGGCTGGTAGATGGGCTGCTTCAGGTCCATCATGTTGTAGATGGCGGTCTGTTCGAGGTACGGGTTCAGCTGGGCCAGGACGCTCCAGCTGAAGTAGTAGTCGGGGAAGCCCGTGTAGGCGGGAAGGCCGCTGTTGCCCAGCCACCCCGCCGGGAGCTTGCCCAGCCCCGACTCGTAGTTGTGAAGGGCAAGGCCGATCTGCTTGAGGTTGTTCTGGCACTTCATGCGGGCGGCGGCCTCCCGCACCTTCTGCACGGCGGAAGCAAGAGGCCGATGAGGATCGCGATGATGGCGATGGCGACGAGAAGCTCGATCAGCGTGAAGCCACGCCGGCGGCTGAATGAGGAGCATCAACCACTCCTGGGGGAAGAGGACCTCTTGACACATGCCTGAGCGTTTTAGTGTCATGATGTTAGGACGACCAGCCCTGCGGTGGTATTCGACGGGAACTGAGGGTAACATGAGGTTACGGGTTTCCCCTCTGCTGGCGAACGGATCGGGCCGTGAAGAAAGACCCCTTGCAGCCGAAGAAGTGCGCGGAGCTGCTGAGCGCGTTGGCGGCGGCGGCGCGGTTGCGGATCGTGCGCTTCCTGCGTGACGGCCCGCGCAACGTCACCGAGATCGCGGAGATGTTGCAGCTGCCGGCGGTGAACGTGTCGCACCACCTGACCGTGCTGCGCCACGCCGGGCTGATCCGCAACGAGAAGCTGGGGCGGTTCGTGCTCTACTCGCTGGTGCCGGGCGTCTTGCAGCCGGAGTCCGACCCCTGCTGCGACGAGCTGGACCTGGGCTGCTGCCAGCTGAAGCTGCCGCGCCGAAGTGAGGCGGCCGCCCTGGCGGGCCGGGGAGAAACGACACCGTTGCATCGCTCTCGCGCTGAGGTATACTGAACTCACCCTCCCACGCGAGCGAGGGCCGGGCACGCCCCGGCCCCGAGGTGAGCGATGAAACCCACCCTCCCCGGCCTCGTCTGCCTGCTCGTCTGCCTTCCCCTCGACGCCGCCGCGCGCCGCCCTCGTGGATTACCAGCGCGACGTCAAGCCGGTGCTCAAGGAGCTATGCTTCGCCTGCCACGGCAGCTTGCAGCAGAAGGGTGGCCTCCGCCTCGACACCGCCCTGCTGATCCGCAAGGGCGGCGACAACGGCTCCGTCGTCGGCGAGGAGGTGGCTCTCGCTGGAACGGCTCAGGACCAAGGTGGCCTCGCGACGCATGCCGCGCGACGAACAACTGACCGACAAGCAGATCGACACAATCCGCGCCTGGATCCACCAGGGGATGAAGGCCCCCGCGAGCGAGCGGCCGGAGCCCGACCCGCCGGCGCACTGGGCGTTCCGCAAGCCGGCCCGGCCGCGCGTGCCGGACGGCGCCGGCTGCTCAACCCGATCGACCGCTTCCTGAGCGCCCGGCTGGAAGGCCAAGCAGCTGCGGCCGCACCGCCGGCCGACCGCGCTTCACGCTGGTCCGCCGACGTCTGCCTCGACCTGACCGGCCTGCTGCCGACGCGGCAAGAGCTTCACGACGCGGCACTGGCGATGCCTTATGAACGGCTCGTCGATCGGCTGCTGGCGTCGCCGGGGTACGGCGAGCGGTGGGGCCGGCACTGGATGGACGTCTGGCGCTGCATCCGACTGGTACGGCCGGCGGCGGTGCCGGACGTGCTGAACAGCTACGGGATGATCTGGCGGTGGCGCGACTGGATCGTGCGGTCGCTGAACGAGGACCGCGGCTACGACCGCATGGTGCAGGAGATGCTGGCCGCTGACGAGCTGTGCCCGACGGAGCGCGAGAACGTCGTCGCGACGGGGTTCCTGGTGCGGAACTTCTTCCGCTGGAACTACAACAACTGGATGCGCGACAACGTCGAGCACACCGCCAAGGCGTTCCTCGGCCTGACGATGCAGTGCGCCCACTGCCACGACCACAAGTACGACCCGATCACGCAGGTAGACTACTTCCGCTTCCGTGCCTTTTTTGAACCATTAGAGATCCGCCACGACCGGGTCCCAGGAGAGCCCGACCCGGGCGTCTACCCGAAGTACAGCTACGGCGCGGCGTACAAGCCGATCACCAGCGGGATGGTGCGCGTCTTCGACGAGAAGCTCGACGCCCAGACGTGGATGTACAGCAAGGGCGACGAGCGCGACCGCGTGCCGGGCAAGCCGCCGGTCAAGCCCGGCGCTCCCCGCGGCACGTTCGGCGGCGACCGGCTGGCCGTCACCGCGATCGACCTGCCGGCGGAGGCCTTGCACACCCGGGGCTGCTCGCCTTCGTGCAGGACGAGGAGGAGAAGGCGAAGCGGCGACCCAGTGGAGGCGAAGCGCTCCAGTTGCGGACCGCGCCGAGCAGCAGCGCGACTGGTCGAGCAGCAACTGACCGACGCCGACGCGGCGCAACTGGTACAGGCGAGCGCGGCTGGCCCGCGCCGCCGAGGTGATCCGCACCGCCGAGCTGGCCGCCGCCGAGGCCCAGGTGGCTGTCGGCGCGCGGGCGCGCGTCGCGGCGGACCGGGCGAAGCACGGCAAGGCGGTCGGCGACCGCGAGAGCAGCGGCGAAGGCGGCAGCGAAGGCCGAGAAGATCGCCGCCTGGCAGGCCGCGGCAGCGAAGCTGGCCCAGCAGGAGCAGAACCTGCTCATCTACACAGCCGACGGCCCGCCCGCCGAAGCGGGAAAGGCCGAAAAGCTCGTCGCCACGCTGCGAGCCGCCGCCGACGCCGCCCGCGCGCCATCGCCAAGGGGGCAACACCTACACCGCCCTCGGCCCGTCGTACCCGGCGAAGAGCACGGGGCGACGGCTGGCCCTGGCGAAGTGGATCACGAGTCGAGACAACCCGCTGACGGCGCGCGTGGCGGTCAACCACATCTGGAACTGGCACTTCGGCCAGCCGCTCGTCGAATCCACCGCCAACTTCGGCCGGCAGGGAACAGCGCCGACGCACCCCGAATTGCTCAACTGGCTGGCCTGCGAGCTGATGGAAAACGGCTGGCGGATGAAGCCGCTGCACCGCCGCATCGTCACGTCCGAGGCGTACCGCATGGCGTCGAGCCACCCCGACGACGCGGCCAACCGCGACCGCGACCCGGACAACAAGATGCTGTGGCGCTTCCCGCCGCGGCGGCTCGAAGCGGAGGCGGTGCGCGACGCCCTGCTGCACTGCGCCGGCGAACTCGACGGCAAGCTCGGCGGCCCGGAGATCGCGCAGGACCAGGGGCTGACCGTGCCGCGCCGCAGCCTGTACTTCGCGCACCACGGCGAGACGCGGATGGCGTTCCTCGACCTGTTCGACGCCGCCAACCCGACGGACTGCTACCGCCGGGCCACGTCGGTGCGGCCGCAGCAGGCGCTGGCGCTGGCCAACAGCGAGCTGACGCTCCGCATGGCCCGCAAGCTGGTCGTCAAGCTCACCGAGCCCGACGACGCCGCCTTCGTCCGCGCCGCCTTCGAGCAGGTGCTGGCGCGCGAGCCGACCGCCGAGGAAGCCGCCGCCTCAGCTGCCTTCCTGGCGAAACAAACCGAGCTGTTCCGCTCGATGAGGCTGACGCCGACGCCAGACGGCCCCTCCGCCGACCCCACCCGCCGCGCCCGCGAGAACCTCGTCGCGGCGCTGTTCAACCACACCGACTTCGTCACCCTCCGCTGAGGTGCCGCCATGCTCTGCGGTCGCATCCACCGCCGCACCTTCCTCGCCGACGTCGGCATGGGCTTCACCGGCCTGGCGCTCGGCTCGATGCTGCGCGCCGACGAGTCGCACGAGAGGTGGTCGCCGCCCGACGGCAAGCCGCACTTCGCGCCGAAGGCCAAGTCGGTCATCTGGGTGTTCCTCTCCGGCGGCGTCAGCCAGATGGAGACGTGGGACCCCAAGCCGGCGCTAACGAAGTACGGCGGCAAGACCTTCGCCGACACTCCCTATCCTAATCCTCTCAAATCCCCGTTGTTCCGCCTGCGCTCGCGGGACGTCGTCGGCGGCGAGCGGCCGTACCCGAAGATCTTCCCGATGCAGGTGGGCTTCAAGAAGCACGGCAAGGCCGGCGTCGAGATGACCGACTGGTGGCCGGAGTTGTCGAAGTGCGTGGACGAGCTGGCGTTCGTGCGGTCGATGTACACGACCGACAACGACCACGGCGCCGAGTTCCAGATGCACACCGGCCGGCACGTCCTCGAAGAGAAGCAGCCCGTCGTCGGCTCGTGGGTCCACTACGGCCTGGGCACGCTCAACGAGAACCTGCCGAAGTTCGTCTTCCTCGGCCAGTACAAGGACAGCCGCGTCCGGCAGAACTTCGACGCCGACTACCTCGGCCCGACGCACTCCGGCATCGAGCTGTCGCTGGACCCGACGGCGCCGCTGCCGTTTGGCAAGCCCGCGAAGGGCGTCACCGCCGAGGAGCAGAAGCAGACCTTCGAGTTCGCCGGCGAGCTGAACAAGCTGGCGGCGGTGCGCTACCCCGACGACCCGTATGTGAAGGCGCGCATCCAGGCGTATGAGCTGGCCTTCCGCATGCAGATGGCGGTGCCGAAGGTGCTCGACCTGTCGAAGGAGACCGCCGAGACGCACAAGCTCTACGGCATCGACAACCCGAACACCGCGGTGTACGGCCGGCGCCTGCTCGCCTCGCGGCGGCTGGTGCAGAGCGGCGTGCGGTTCGTGCTGTGCTACCTCAGCGACTACGGTGAGTGGGACTCGCATACCTTGTTGAAGGACAACCACTCGCGCTCCTGCGCCCGAGTCGATAAGCCGCTCGCCGGGCTGATCCGGGACCTGAAGCGCACCGGCTTGGATAAGGACGTGATGGTGGTCTGCGCGACGGAGTTCGGCCGGACGCCGGGGCTGGAGACGCGCGACGCCTACAAGATGCCGACGGGCCGGGACCACCACCCGCACGGGTTCACGGTCTGGTTCGCCGGCGCGGGGATCAAGAAGGGCGTGGTCCACGGGGCGACCGACGAGCTGGGCTTCCACGCGGTGGAGAGCCCGCACTACGTCACGGACATCCACGCGACGGTGCTGAACCGGCTGGGGCTGGACTCGCGGAAGCTGGCCGTGCCTGGGAGGAAGCGGTTGGACATCGACCACGGGAAGCCGATCCGAGAAATCTTGACGTGAGGCGAGCCGCGCACGCAGTAAGCGGTCTTTTTGTCAACCGCTTACTTCGTGCGCGGCTCGTTCAGGCCAGGATCCTGGTGACCCGGCCCGAGCCGACGGTCTTGCCGCCCTCGCGGATGGCGAACCGCAGGTCGGTGTCCATCGCGACGGGCTTGTCCGGCGACAGCTCGACGACCAGCGTGCTGTGGTCGCCGGGCATGCACATCTCGACGCCGTCGGGCAGCGTGACGCTGCCGGTGACGTCGGTGGTGCGGAAGTAGAACTGCGGGCGGTAGCCCGTGAAGAACGGGTTGTGCCGGCCGCCCTCCTCCCTCGCCAGGACGTAGACCTCGGCCTCGAACTTCGTGTGCGGCGTGATCGAGCCGGGCTTCGCGAGGACCTGGCCGCGCTCCACCTCGTCCCGCTTGACGCCGCGGAGCAGCGCCCCGACGTTCTCGCCGGCGGTCGCCTCCTCCAGGCTCCGGTGGAACATCTCCAGCCCGGTCACGACGCACTCGCGCGCCTCGCGGGCCAGGCCGACGACCTCCACCTTCTCCTTCAGCCGCACCCGGCCGCGCTCGACCTTGCCCGTCACGACCGTGCCCACGCCCTCGATCTGATGCACCGCCTCGATCGACATCAAGAACGGCTTCTCGTCCTCGCGGGGCGGGATCGGGATGTAACGGTCCAGCGCCTCGGCCAGCTCGTCGATGCAGTTGCACGCGGCGTCGTCCTTGCCGCCGGAGGCCAGGGCCGCCCTGGCGTTGCCGCGCACGATCGGCACCTCGTCGCCGGGGAACTCGTACCTGTTGAGCAGGTCGCGCAGCTCCAGCTCGATCAGGTCGAGCATGTCCGGGTCCTCGACCAGGTCGCACTTGTTGAGGAACACGACCAGCCGAGGCACGCCGACCTGGCGGGCGAGCAGGACGTGCTCGCGGGTCTGCGGCATCGGCCCGTCGTCGGCGGCGACGACGAGGACGGCGCCGTCCATCTGGGCGGCGCCGGTGATCATGTTCTTGACGAAGTCGGCGTGGCCGGGGCAGTCGATGTGGGCGTAGTGCCGGGTGTCGGTCTCGTACTGAAGGTGCCCGGCGGTGATGGTGACGATCTTGGACTCGTCCCGGATGTGGCCGCCCTTGGCGATCTTCTCGTACGACTTGGCCTCGCCGCCGAAGCGGTGCGCCATGCGCGCGCTCAGCGCGGCCGACAGCGTGGTCTTGCCGTGGTCGATGTGCCCGATCGTGCCGACGTTGACGTGCGGCTTGGTGCGGACGAAGACGCCCTTGGCCATGGGCCGAACCCTCGAAACTGCGGTCTCCCGCGGGACCCCGGCCGGCGTGGCGCGACGCGCGCGACGCCCCGCCGGGTGGATGATGCACCCGACAGGACACGGCGTGGGGGCGGGAAGTTCGGCGCGATTCACCAGCCCGAAGCGCCAGCGAGGGCGTAGTATCTCGCTGGCGCATCGGGCTGGTGTGATCACCGCGGACGCTGATCGCCGTCGAACAGCTTGCCGGGGCGCACCTCCTCGACGCGGCGCGAGTCGTCCTCGCGCGACGTGCCGCCGACGACGAGGATCGCGCCGTCGTCGCCCGGCACCAGGCGGTGCACCAGGCGCTTGACCTCCTGCGACCCGGCGTACTCCCACCGGTCACCGCACAGCCGCTGCACCTTGCCGTCGAACCCGCTGGCGTACAGCTTGCCGTCCACGACGCACGCCGCCGGGCTGAACCCGTTGCGCGTCGCGCCGGGGAACGCCGGTCCCTCACTCCATTTCCCCGTCGCCGGGTCGAGGACGTCCACCTTCAGCTGCGCCCCGTCCGCACCCAGGCCGCCGACGACGACCACCTTGCCGCCCACCACGCCGGCGCCGAGGGCACGGCGCTTGAACGGCTGGGGGATCGACTCCCACTTCGCGCCAGGCTTCGCCAGGTCGAGCGTTAGCGCGGTGTCGTGCCACGTCACGTCGCCCCCGCCGCGCTGGTCCCAACCGCCGACGATGACGAGCTTGTCGCCGACGAGGACCGCGTCGTGCGACGACCGCCCGGCGGGCAAGGGCGTCAGCTCCGACCACCTCTTCGTGTGGGGGTCGAAGCTCGCCACCGACTTCAGCGAGTGGTTGTCGGCCTTCTCGCCGGGCTTATTGCGCGGCTGCATGCCGCCGACGCGGATCACCTTGCCCCTGTGGGCAACCAACGGCAGCCCCTGGGCGATCGGCCCGCCTGGCAGTTCCTCCCACGCCCCGCCCGACAGCTTGACGCGGTAGAACTTGCCGATGACGTCCTCGGTCGAGTAGGTGTGCGTCTTGCCGGAGTGCCCGCCGTAGACGTACAGGTAGCCGTCGCAGGCGGCGGCGCCGAAGCTGGCGACCTTGACCGGCAGCGGGTCATATTTCGCCTTGGACGGCGGCGCCACGGCCGCCACTACCGACAAGAGAGTTACCAGAGCGTTCATGAGGCTGATCCCTTTGAACATGGCTTCGGCGCCGAGGACTGGAACGTTGGTTTACGATCCTGGCGGCCGGCGGCGAGGGGTGTCGTTGCCGGGGAAGCGGTTGTAGTCGGAGACGACCTCGCCGCCGGCCTGCGTGCCGAGCGCCTGGTACGTCGTCAGGTCGATCGCCTCGCGCACGAAGCGCACCGAGCCGTCGGCCACGGCGAAAACTCGCCGCGCCGCCGGGGTGCTCGCTGCGGAACGCGCCGTACACCGCGGCGGTGTTGTCGTGCTTGTTGAACGGGTGGAACGTCGTGCCCCAGGCGTGCAGCTGATGTAGCCGTAGGCCCACACGCCGCCCGTCTCTCGTCGAGGGCACGCCGCGCGCGGCTTGAAGTCGGTCTCGTCGACGAGGAGCGTGTTCGCTGACGTGCCGTCGCTGATCGACGTCATCTTCGTGAACCCCTTGTTCGGGCTGGATGCGTTCGCCGCCTTCTCCGCACTCTTGAGCGGCACGATGTTGCTGTCGAACAGCGGGTCGGGGACGCCGTAGTGGAACAGAGTCACGTCCGGCGTGCTGCCGCTGAAAAAGAGATAGCTGCAATACGCCCGGTTCTCGGGCAGCGAGCCGCTGGGCGGGTTCATCGACGGGCAGACGAACGTCGGGATCAGCATCTGCTGGAGCACCGCGTTGGTGAAGCCGTCGCCGGCGGAGTCCACGGCGCTGTTGCGCGGCTGCTTCGGGTCCCACCGCCGGGCTACGTTGTCCTGCTCCAGAAACGGCAGGATCAGGATGTGCCCCGTGACGTAGGTGCGTCGATCGCCCTCGCCGCGCTGCCGGTCGAGCGTGGCGTAGGGGAAGCGGTCGTTGGCGTCGTGGTGGTAGTTGTGCGTCGCCAGGGCGATCTGCTTGAGGTTGTTCTGACACTTGATCCGCGCGGCGGCCTCGCGGACCTTCTGCACCGCCGGCAGAAGAAGCCCAATCAGGATCGCAATGATTGCGATCACGACCAGCAACTCGATCAGCGTGAACCCTCGGCGCGTGCGCATGGCACCTTCGCCGCGCGCCACGGGCGCGGCGACTGTCAGGGACAGGGATGGAAGGTGAGCGCGTTGCGAACGGAAGTGCGCGGGGTCACGCACGGCGGCGGCGGAGCAGCTCCTCGATAACACCTTGTTGAGACCGAGTCTCAACAAGAAAGCATTGTAAAGCGACCCCGAGAGGTGTCAAGCGAAGTGCGGATTTACAGCACGCCCTTGGTAGAGGGCACGCCGGTGCTGCGCGGGTCGGGTTCGACCGCCTCGGCAGCAGCGCCTGCCGAGCCGCCGCCTTGAAGACGCCTCGATGTGGTGCGTGTTCTTGCCGTGGTGCAGGACGACGTGCAGGGCGAGCGTCCCGGACGATGAGACGCCGCGCCAGAACTCCTCGGCCAGCTGCGAGCTGAACGCCGAGCGTCTCCAGCGCACGTCGGCGTTCCAGACGCAGAACGGCCGGCCGGAGAGGTCGATGGCGGCGGTGACGAGCGTCTCGTCCATCGGCACGGTGGCGTCGCCGTAACGGGCGAATGCCGGCCTTGTCGCCGAGCCGCCTGCTTGAGCGCCTGGCCGAGGCAGATGCCGACGTCCTCGACGGTGTGGTGCGCTCCTCGACTTCGAGGTCGCCCTCGGCCTGGACGTTGAGATCGATGAGGCTGTGCCGGGACAACAGCGTCAGCATGTGGTCGAAGAAGCCGACGCCGGTGCGGACCGCC
The DNA here is from genome assembly GCA_046350195.1 of Gemmataceae bacterium. GTDB lineage: Bacteria > Planctomycetota > Planctomycetia > Gemmatales > Gemmataceae > CALDUY01. The sequence goes on along the minus strand of JAXMAW010000046.1, from coordinate 40,585 downwards.
GAGCGGCCGGAGCCGTCGAGGTCGAGCGACAGGCCGATGCCCTGCCGGTGGGCGCGCTGGATGCGTGCGGTGCGGGGCATGGCTTCTCCTTCCGGTGACGAGGCCGACGACGGACGTGTATGATAACATATCCGTTTGCAACTTCGACCCGGCGAGATCATGACCCGACCGACGTTCACCCTACCTTTGGTTACCCCGAGCCCGTCCGCGAGTGGGCTTCACGCCTCGAAGCGCCCTCGCCGCCCCCGAGCCGGACGCCGCAGGGCGAGTACGCCTCCACAAAGGATGAACCCGGACAGGCGGCCGCGGCCCCTTCTTCCCTTCATCCTTCATCCTTCATCCTTCATCCTTCCGAAGCGGAGTGCTCGCCCCCGCCGGCGGCCCCGACGCCGCCCGCCGCGTTCCACTTCGGGGCCGACGCCATCTACCTGCTGAAGAAGTTCTCCGCCCGCGCCGAGGCGGAGAACTTCACGCTGGAAGAGCTGTCCGAAGTCGTCGCCTACGCCCACGCCGCTGACGCCACGTCGCAAGGTGTTCGTCACCATCAACACCGTCATCCGCAACGACGAGCTGCCCGAGCTGGTCGAGACGCTGGCGGCGATCGAGGATACGGGTGTCGATGCGGTCATCCTGCAAGACCTCGGCGTCTACGGCCTGATCCGCCGGCACTTCCCGCGGTTGAGCTGCACGCCAGCACCCAGCTCGCCGTCCACAACCGCGCCGGGCCGAGGCGCTGCGCCGGATGGGCTTCGCCAGGGTCGTGCTGGCCCGCGAGCTGACGTTCGAGGAGGTGCGCGACGTCACCGCCGAGGCCGGCATCGAGACGGAGGTGTTCATTCATGGCGCGCTGTGCTACAGCTACAGCGGCCTGTGCCTGTTCAGCTCGCAGACGCTGGGTCGCTCCGGCAACCGCGGCAAGTGCGCCTACTCCTGCCGCGACTCGTTCACCGTCGAGGGCGCCCCGCAGACCCTGCGTGACGGCCATGTGACCAAACGCGACCCGTCGAGCGGCTTCCTGTTCTCGATGAAGGACCTGGCCCCGCCTGGACAAGTCCCGCTGCTGCGGTCGGCCGGCGTCGCTCGTTTCGGGAAGATTCACCGAGGGCCGCAAGAAGTCGCCCTCTACGTCGCCACCGCCACCGACTTCTACCGCAAGCTGCTCGACGGCAAGCTCACCGCCGAGGAGCGCGCCCGCGGCGAGAGCGACCGAAAATCGGCGTTCGGCCGGCCGTGGACGCGGCTGTTCCTCGACTCGCACAAGGGGACGCGGCGAGGTCGCCGGACTCGTCGGCCACCAGCGGGGCGCGCTGATCGGCAAGACGAGGGCTGTGCACCGCGACTGCAAGTCGCGCCACATCCGCCTCCGCAGCGTCCGGCGCGATCGAGCGGCACGACGGCTTGCAGATCGACCGTCGTGCTGCAAGCCGTTCGGCTTCGGCGTCCGCTGCATGTGGGTACTCAAGCCGCGGTTGCCGCGAGGCGGTCGTCACGGCCTCGGCGGCCTGCTCGTCGAGGTCGAGCTTGCCGCAGGACCACCGATGGGCCGGAGTTGCCGCTGGGCTCGCTGGTCTACTGCGCCTCGTCCAACGCCACCGCCGTACTCGCCATGACGATCACGAAGTCCGATCAGGCTGCTGCTGCTGGTCGGCGAGCTTTCCGGGGTGATACCAGGCGGTGCCGATCTCGGCCGCAGGTCACGGCGCGTCGGCTGGCGGCGAGATCCGGCGGAGTCGCCGTCCTCGGCGCCGTGCAGCAACGGATAGGCGGTGGCGAAGGCGTTCGGCGCTCGACATAGCGTCCTGGACACCGAAGCGGTACACCTGCACAACTCCGACGGGCTGTTCGTCCCCGTCTTGCGCCGAACGCCCTGCGCCGTGACGTCGTGCAGAGGCTCGAAGCCGCCCTGACCGAGGAGCGTCACCGAGCGCTCCGCCCGCGTCCTCGCCGAGGTGTGCCTGCCGCTGCCGCAGGCGGCGCCGTTCCGCTGGTCGATTATGCGTGGACCGCATCGAGTACCTCGACGCCTTCACCCAGGAAGAGCCTGGCCCGCGTGGACGAGGTCACGACATCGCCCGCGACCACCCCGCAACGCCGAGCGAAAAGCTGACCAGCTCGCCGCCGAGGTCGGCCGAGACCGCATCCGCTCAGCGCTGCCGGCGATCACGCAAGTGGGAGGAGCAACGGCCTGCGGCACAAGCTCGACACCGCGCCGCCGCTGCTGGAGGCGGCCAACCTGTCGGCGGCCGTACCGGCCTCGACGCGTTCCTCGACGGGCGAGCTCGACCTGTCCACGGACTGGTCGTGGTCTACGCCGTCAACCGCGCCGCCGCCCGGCAACTGCTCGGCATGGGCGTGACGCGCTTCGGCGCTGTCGCCGGAGGACGGGCTGGAGAACTCTGCGGCCGATGTTCGCCGAGTTCTGGCCCGAAGGCGGTGCTGATCGTCTACCAGGACACGCCGATGTTCGTCGCCGAGTCGTGCGCCTACGCCAACCTGATCGGCGGCTGCCCGGGCAAGGCGAACTGCTCGTTCGAGTCGATGGACATGGTGTCCAGCCACGGCAGGTGACGGCGCTGGACTACCACTGCCGGACGATCGTGCTCAACCAGGGGCCGTTCTGCCTGTCGCCGCGGCTGAGGGACCTGGCGCGGGCCGGCGCCGTGTCGCTGCGGGCGGACTTCGTCTACCGGCGGTACGAGCCGGAGGCGGTCGCCGAGCGCTGGCGGGCGGTGCGGGCGGGGAAGGTGGTCAAGGGCGGCCACGCGGCGAACTTCGACCGCGGCGTGCTGTGATTCAGCCGTGACGGTCGAGCTCGTCGAACAACCTGCTCAGGGGCAAGCTGAATCCCGGCAGGACGGGGCGCGCTTACTCCAGCGTGTCGGCGGCGGTCAGCGTCACGGCCTGGGTCGTATGATACACGGTCACGACGATTCTTCGGATCGACCTCCCAGACCGAGGTGACGCCCGCGGAGAAATACCGGGCGCTTGATCGTCATCTCGCCCGGGGTGTTGTTTGCGATGACCTCGACGCAGTGAGGTCGGGCACCAACAGGGGTACTGAATCAGAAGGTTGGCGCGGCCGGGCGATCCTGTCCCGTCCGGTGAACGCCACGGCCGGTATCCGCACCAGGTCGGGCATGAGCTGAATCGTCCCTTGCTCCCCCGGTGACAATCCCGAGGTTGCGAGGACGAACATGAAGGTTCAGGACCGTAATGAGAAACCCGGCGAGTAGCGATTCTTTCAGGCCCACGGCTTTCTCCACCAGGACCCCATCGATCAACTCACAGGCTCGGTCTTCGTGGTCGAGGACGCGGATGACGTCCTGCACGGTCGCCGTCCCCGGGAATGGCCGAAGGCGGATGCGGTCTTGGAGGCACGCCGCCGAGCCGCCTTTGCAGGTCCGCCATGGTCCGATACCGGGGCGGAGGACAACAGCCGACATGCCCACCTCCTCAGACAATCGTCTTCAGCTCACCAGTGGCGCTGTTCGATCTCCGCCGTTGCCGACGGAGACGCAGCCCGTCGCCGTACCCGCTGGTACGCCATGGCAAGCGCACCAGGATGTTCCGCCGCTCAGCTCCTCAAAGACCGGCTTGACCGGCTTCGCCGCGCCCACACGAAGTTCGCCTGGCTCGGCGTGACGGTGAACCCCAGCCCTGTCAGCGCCGCGGCCAGCCGGGCGCGCGTCGCCAGGATGCGCTCCCGCGTCTGTTGCATGTAGTCCTGGTGTTCGACCGCCGCAGTCGCGGCGGCGAGGCTCAGCACGTCGCAGTTGTACGAGTCTTTCACCTTGGGTCAGTTCGCGCGCGATCTGCGGCGTCGTCACCGCGAAGCCGAAGCGGATGCCGGCCAGCGAGTACAAGATTTCGACAAGGTCCGCGTCACCACCGCGCGGCCGGCGCGGGCCAGCGACAGACAATCCGACTCCGCGAAGTCCGCGTACGCCTCATCGACGACCAGCGGTCCGGCCACCTCGTCCGCCAGGCGCGCCACCCGCTCCGGCGACAGTGCCGTGCCCGACGGCGAGTTCGGGTTGGCCACGTACGTCAGGCTCGGCCTCGCGCACCGGCCACGGCGACGGCAGGTCCCAGTCCGCGGTGTACGCCACCGTCTGGAACCGCGCCCCTTGCAGTTCCGCCAGGGTGCGGTAGAGCAGGTAGCTCGGCGTCGGCGAGACGATCAGGCCGCCCTCCGGCACGAAGGCGCGGGTCAGGATCGTCAGGATGTCATCGCTGCCGTTGCCGATCACCACCCCGTCGGGATCGACGTCGAGCGCCTGGCCTGCCGCCTGGCGGAAGCGCGTGCCGATCGGGTCGGGGTACTTGCGCAGCCGCTCGCCGGTCAGCGCCTCACGGATGGCCTCGGCGACGCGCGGCGACGGCGGGTAGGGGTTCTCGTTGGTGTTCAGCTTGACGACGTCGCCCTCGCGCGGCTGCTCGCCGGGGGTGTAGCCGGCCATCGCCCGCACGCCGGGCCGCAGCCTGTCGAACACGCTCCGCACGCCTCGCTCCTTCCGCCGGTCACGGCGTCTTCCTCGTCTGGGCCGCCATTCGCCGCTGGTAGGTCGTGCCGGCGAAGCGCGGCTCCATCAGCCGCGCGGCGCACTCCTTGCCCCGGATCGGGTCCTTCTTCACCTTGTCGAACAGCGCCGCCAGGTTGTACAGCGCCTTGGCCTGCTCCTCGGCGTCGTCGGGGTACATCGCGTCCACCCGCAGGTAGTGCCAGAACGCCTCGTCCGGCTGGCTCACCTTCAGGTGGTAGTCGCCCAGCAGGTTGTGGACGACGCCGCACAGCCTCGCGTCGGCGCTGGACTTGATGACGTCGCCCAGTTCCTTTGGCACGCCGTCGAGGGCGCCGCGGCCCAGCCGGCTTTCGAGGAGGTACGCCTTGACGAACGGCAGCTGGGCGTCGCCGGCGGACATCGCCCCGGCCAGCGCCTGAAGGCGCTTCTCGGCGTCGGCGTACTTGCCGCCGCGCAAGAGCAGCCGGCCGACGAGGACGCCGCTCTCCTGCTTCACCGCCGCGGGGACGTCGGGCAACTCGGCCAGCTCCTCGTAGGTCTTGCGGGCGTCGTCGGTCTTGCCCGACTCCTCCTGCAACCGGGCCAGCGTCTTCAGCGCCGGCACGATCTGCCAGCTGTTGCCGTGCGACGACTTGAACTCGGTCAATAGTTTGATCGCCGGATCGACCCGGGTCGGGTCGTCGGCGGCCAGCGCCGCGGTCACCTCGGCGGCCTTGTACTGGAAGTAACGCTTGGCGTTGGGCGTCGTGACCCGCTGCTCCAGTTGGGAGAAGCCGTCCAGCGCCTCGGTGAGCGACTTCTCGCGGGCCTTGCCGGTCTCCCGGGCGGCCCGGTCCAGCTTGCCGAACGGCGCGCGGTAGGTCACCCGGTCCACGCCGGCCTGGCCGTAGATCACCTGCGTGACGTCGTCGGTCGGCACCTGCTTGACGACGTCGTCCTTGGCCTCGCGCACCTTGATCGAGAGGCCGGCGGGGGACTCGGCCTCGATCTTGCCGCGGTGCTCCAGCTCCTTCTTGGCGGCGCGGTCGCGGTAGTAGACGGAGTCCTGCGCCGCCGCGGTCCCCAGCAGGCCGAGCGCCACCGCCGCGAAGAGGTATCGAATCATCGGCCGCCTCACTTCTTCTTCAGCGCCTCGTACTCTTGCTTGAACGCCGGCTCCTGGGCCATCAGCTCCTGGAATCGCTTCTTCGACGCCTCGCTGCCGAACTCCTCCCAGGCCTTCTCGAACTCGGCCGTCCGCTGCGCCGCCAGCTTGAGGTACTTGTCGCGCTCGGCGGCGGCCGGCTTGGCCAGGCCGATCTTGACGATGCACTGCACCAGGTGGAAGTTGCTCTCGAAGAAGTGCTCGCGGACCGCCCCGCCCTTGGGCGCCTCCCGGGCCAGCCGCTTGGTCAGGTCCGACCAGACCGCGAACGCCTCGTTGTACTTCTCCTCCGCCTCCAGCAGCGCCCCCTGCTCCTTCAGCGCCAGGAGGTCGCGGCGGCCCCAGCCCGGCTGCTTCGCCGTGCCCAGAATGCCGTCCATCAGCTGCCGCGCCTTTTGCAAGTTGCCCGGCGTCAGCGTCAGCCGCAGCTCGCGGACCAGCTCGGTCTGGATGCGGCGGTAGAGCGCCTCCTCGGGGCTGCCGGCGCGGGCGTTCTTCGGCGCCTCGACCTTCTCCAGCTCCGCCGCCGCCCTCTCGTGCTCCTCCATGTTCGAGTAGCAGTCGGCCAGGACGCGGACGAAGTCCGGGGTCACCGCCTTCTGCCGCGTCACCCGCTTGTCGAGGATGGCGGTGTACCCCTTGACCGCCTTGTCCAGCGCGGCCTTGTCGTCCTTCTTCCTCAGCTCATCGACCTGGCCGCGGATCAGGAACGCCAGCAGCTTGAAGACGCCGGTCGTGTCGCCGCCCTCGCCTGAGACCTTGTCGAGCACGTCGAGCACGGCGTCGGTGCGGTCCACCTTGCCCAGCTGGATGTTCGACCGCAGCCCCAGGATCAAGAGCGCCGTGCCGAGCTGCTGGTTCTTCTGGAGGTTGGTCTTCTCCTGGCTGTCGTCGGCCTTCACCACCGCGTCCACCAGCGGGTCGATCAGCGCCACCACCCTGGCGTGGTCGCCGGCCTGGAAGGCGGCATCGGCCAGGCCATAGCGGGCGAACAGCTTGACGTCCACCAGCTCGAAGCGCAGCTGGTTGCGGATGGCCCGGCCCTTGTCCTCGTCGTCGTGAAAGCTCACCTTGTCGATCCTCGCCAGCAGGCTGGTGGCCAGGTCGTCCATCTGCTGGAAGCGCTTGTAGCGGTAGAGGTCACGGCCGAGCATCGCCTTGCCGCTGACCAGCACCTGGTTCGTGAGCGGGTCGGGGCCGAGGGCACCCTCCGGCATGGCCTCCAGCGCCAAAAGCGCCCGCTTGCGGTAGTCGCCGGGCCGGTCGCCGGCGATCGGCTCGACGGACGCCTTCTCCGCCTTGCCGCAGGCGTCGGCGATCTGGAAGCAGACCAGCGTGAAGTTGCTGTAGCCGGGGCCGATCAGCGACAGCTTCTTGATCGCCTCGGGGTAGTTCTCCTCGCGCAACAGCTGCAGCCCGACGGTGTGGCGGGCCAGGTCGCCGCCGAGGCCGCGCGGCCAGCGGTTCTCCATGTAGGACGCCAGCGCCAGCATGGCGGTCCGGTCGTCGCCGGCCGACTCGTCGAACTTGGCCTGCTTCTGGCCGACGAGCTGGCTGTAGGCCTGGAGCGCGTAGACGGCGGCCATCTCGGCCTGGCTGGAGCGCGGGTCGTCGCGGGCGAACGTCTCGCCGGCGGCGATCGCCTCCTTCAACTGGCCGGTCGTCAGCGCCCAGTAGGCGAGCATGCTGCGGGCGTTGTTGACCTCCAGGCCGGCCTTCATCTTCTTCACCTCCGGCATCGCCAGGCCGCGCCGCAGCGCCTGGACGACGTTGTCGATGCGCTGCTTGCGCCTGGCCTCGTCCCTCTCGTTGGCCAGTTCCAGTGCCTCAAATTGGGCGCGGACGTAGCAGTCGTCGAACCGGCGGAGGTTGGCGACGGGGACCTTGAACAGGCCCTGGGCGGCCATGGTCTGGATCTTGAGCCGGCGGGCCCGGTCGGTGAACTCGTTCTCGCTGGCCTCGATCTCGCGGAGCAGGTCGCGGGCCTCGTCGCGGAGCCGGCCGACGGCCAGGCCGTCGAGCTTCTTGTTGCCGGCGGCCTCGGCCAGCTTGGTCTGGGCGAACAGGAAGGCGACGCCGACCCCCTCGGGGGTCCGGTGGAAGCGGCGGTAGTCGTTCCGCCAGCGGGCGGCGGCGTCGAGGAGGACGGAGTTCACCCCCGCCTTCTTGTCGGCGTCGCTGGGCTGCTCGCGGATGACGAGCATGCGGAAGTAGCGGGCCAGCCGGGCCCCCTCGGCCGCGGCGGTGGTGCCGGCGCCGAGAACCTCCTGAAAGCGGGCGCGGGCCTTGTCGGCGGACTCGGTCTGCTGCTGGACCCGGCCCAGCCAGGCCAGCGCCTTCCAGCTGATCGGGTCCTTGCGGTCGCCCTCGGCGAGCTTGGCGAGCATCTTGCCGGCCTCGACCAGCAGCTTCGACGCCTGCTCGTCGCCGCCGCCGAGGTGCGTGGACGCCTGGTCGTAGAGGTTCAACGCCCGCTCCAGTTGGGTCTGCTTGACCTCCTCGGACATCGCCGCCTGGGCCTCCAGCGCCTTCTCGGCGGCCTGTAGCTGCTGGGCGGCCTGTTCGAGGGTGGCGCGGGCCTGGGCGGACAGGTCGCGCTTCGACTTGGCGTCCTCGGCGAGCAGGGCGCGGCTCAGCTCGGTCTTGCCCTGGAGGTTGAGGACGCGGGCGATGTCGAGGTTGGCCTCGGCCAGGCGCGGGTGGCCGGGGTTGGCGGCGATGAACCGCAAGAAGTCGTCGCGGGCCTCGCGGTACTGGGCGAGGCGCTTGCCGGTCTCCGGCTCCTCCGAGGCGACGCGGAGCCGGGTCTTGGCCAGCTCCAGCGGCAGCTCCTTGAGCAGCTCCGGCGGGCCGGTCTTGCGCAGCCGTTCGAGCCACTCCAGCGCCAGGTCGCTCTCGCCGCGGGCGCGGAGCGCCTCGGCGAAGCGGAGGTCGTCGCGAAAGGCGGGTTCCTGGGCGGAGAGGGCCGGGACGAGGAGGAGGGAAAGCAGCAAGGCGTAGCGCATGTTCGGAGCAACCCCGGAGTCGGGAGGGGCAGGCGCGACAGGGCGGGCAAGCTCAGTATGGTAGCGCCCGCGCGCGATGTCAACGGCGACGGGACTGGCAGCGCGGCCATCCCACGCCCTTCCCCTGGCGCGATTAACTTCGCTCCAGGACCTCCCGCGTGCGCTCGCCGATGTGATCGGCGGCGACGCCCTGGACCTCGCCGTCGCTGAGCAGGTTGGCGAACACGCACCCCAGGTGCCACTTCCGCGACGACCGCACCCTGAGCCGTGCCACCCGGACCAGGAAGGGGGGGGTGTCGGCCTGGTGGGGATAGACGACCAGCAGGGTGCCGACTTCAAACCGGCGGTTGACGATCAGCCCGACGCCGTTGCGCGAGATGTCCACGATGCGGGTCGTCCACTGGTCCTCCTTGAAGGAGGCGATGGGCTGGCACCGGCCCTCGACCTTCGAGGGGTGGCGGAGGTACGCCCGTTGCTCCTTGCCCGGCGCCAGCGGGGGCTTCGGGGGCGGGGGCGTTTCGGCCCGCCGGACCCCCTGGGCGGACCGGGCCGCCGCCCTGGCGGTCAGGTCGGCGAGGAACTCCTTGCAGCTGGCGTGGCGGTTGCGCGGGTCGAGGCTGAGCGATCGGTTGATGACCCGCTCGACCGCCTCGCCCACGCCGGGCACCAGCGACCGGACGGGGGTGAGCTGGCCGGCCTGCTTCTTGCGGAACACCCCCACCGGGCTGGAGGCCCGGAACGGGACCTCGCCGGTCACGGCGTGGTAAAGCGTCGCCGCCAGCGAGTACAGGTCGCAGCGGGCGTCGGCGTGGCGGGCGTCGGAGAACTGCTCCGGGGCCATGAAGTTGGGGGTCCCCAGGCCGGTGTTGGGGCGGGTCAGGTCTACCCCGTCGTCCAGCACCTTGACCAGCCCCAGGTCGGACAACTTGGCCACGCCCCCGGCCGCCAGCATGATGTTGTCGGGCTTGACGTCCCGGTGGACCAGGTCGGCCTCGTGGATCTGCTGTAGCCCGGTCGCCACCTGGAGGATGATCTCGACCGCCTCCGCCTCCTTCAGCCGGCCCTTCTTGGCGATGCGGGCCCCCAGGCTCGTCCCCTCGACCAGTTCCATGACGAGGTAGTGGAACTTCTCCGAGGCCCCGAAGTCCAGGACGCGGACGACGTGGGGGTGGTCCAGGCGCAAGGCCGCCCGGAACTCCTGCTCGAACCGCTTCAGGACGATGGCGTTGCTGGTCTTGTCCGGGGAGAGCAGCTTGACGGCCACAAGCTCCCGGGAGCCGAGCTTGCGCGCCTTGTGAACGGCGCCCATGCCGCCCTCGCCGAGCTTCTCGAGCAGTTCGTACGGGCCGACCAGGCTGGCTTTCCGAACCGTACTGGGGGTGGACATGAGCAAATCCTCGGGGGCGAAACGGCCAGGAAACCCGGCGTCGCCGACGGCGGGTTGTGGGGTGCAGGTCAGGCCTGTGGCGGGTGGCGGGGGAGGGGATGGCCGCAGGTCCTCAAGTCTACGACACCGATTTCGCCGCAGCAATTCTGATTGGGCGGGAAATTACATTTGTCCCCGAACGTGAGGTAAACTGACCTTGGACCCACCGGGCCTGATGCTGGGCCTGGGAGGGGCACCGGTCGCCGGCGGCTCGAGGCGAGCCGCCGCCACCCATGGCCTCCTGTTTACGCCGTCCAACGAGGGGCGGAACCACCATGCCAGTCACCACCAGCCGGTCCCCGGCCGCCAAGGCGTTCGGGGCCTTCTCGGCCCTCCTGACCGGGGACGCCTTTCAGCCCGCCCAGCCCTCCTCCCTCGAAGAAGCCGGCCTGAGCGAGGGGCTCGTCGAGTCCCTCCTCTGCAAGCGGCTGCTCGCCGTGGGCAAGGAGAGCGGCCGGGCCCTGGCCGAGCACGTCTGCCTGTCCTACGGGCTGCTCGAGGACGTCTTCCAGCGGCTGCGGTCGCGGCAGGTCCTCACCCACAAGGGCGCCGCCCCGCTGAACGACTACGTCTACGCCCTGACCGATCAGGGGCGCGAGGCCGCCCAGTACATGCTCAAGACCTGCGCCTACCAGGGTGCCGCCCCGGTGCCGCTGGCGGACTACGTCAACTCGGTCGAGGCCCAGACCATCCGGGCGGAGGTACCCCGGCGGCCGCAGCTGGAGGAGGCGTTCCGCGAGGTGTCCGTCCCGCCGGACCTGTTCGCCCGCCTGGGGCCGGCCATCGCCTCGGGCACCGGGCTGTTCCTGTACGGCGCACCCGGCAACGGCAAGACCACCCTGGCCGAGCGCGTCACCCGGGCGTTCGGGCAGGAGATCTGGATCCCCCGGGTCATCCTCGCCGAGGGCGAGCTGATCAAGCTGTACGACCCGGCCTACCACAGGGCGGTCGCCACCAACCAGCGGAAGCTGGTCCGCCAGGACACCCACGACCCGCGGTGGGTGAAGGTCCGCCGGCCGACGGTTGTCGTCGGCGGCGAGCTGACCATGGACAGCCTGGAGCTGCGGCACAACCACCAGACCAACGTCAGCGAGGCGCCGCTGCAGATGAAGAGCAACGGCGGGTCGCTACTGATCGACGACTTCGGCCGGCAGCGGATGAACCCGCTGGAGCTGCTCAACCGGTGGATCGTGCCGCTGGAGAAGCGGTACGACTTCCTGACGCTGGCCGCCGGCAAGTCGATCCAGGTGCCGTTCGACCAGCTGATCCTGTTCTCGACCAACCTGGAGCCGCGCGACCTGGTGGACGAGGCGTTCCTGAGGCGCATCCCGTTCAAGGTCAACGTGCCCGACCCGGACGAGGATGAGTTCCACCAGCTGTTCCGGCTGGCGGTCGGCCAGTTCGGCTGCGAGTACGACGCCGACGCCGTCGAGTACCTGCTCGAGACCCACTACCGGGGCAAGAACCGGCCGCGCCGCCGCTGCCACCCGCGCGACCTGCTGCTACAGGTCCGCTGTCACTGCCGGTACAACGACCTGCCCGTCCGCCTGACGCCCGAGGCGCTGGACCGGGCGGTCGAGAGCTACTTCACCGTGGTGGGGTGACGGCCATGGACAGCTCAACGAACTTTGGGGCGGAGGCCTGCTGGCCCTACCTGGACCACTTCCCCCAGCCCGGGGGGAACCTGGCCCGCGTCTTCCTCAACCGCTTCCCGTTCCGGCTGGGGCGGAACCGGGCCGCGCACCTGGTGGTGTTCCACCCGCAGGTGTCCAAGGACCATGCCGAGATCGTCCGCGAGGGCGACCAGCTCTTCCTCCGAGAGCTGGGCAGCACGAACGGGACGTTCCACAACGGCCACCGGGTCACCGACCGGGTGCCGCTGCGGGACGGCGACATCCTTCACCTCGCCGAGAAGGAGTTCCGCTTCGGGCGGGACGCCAAGGCGCAGGTCGGGCCCGAGCCGGCCATCGCCCACACCTCGACGACGGTCGCCAAGCCGGGGCAGCCGCGCAGCCTGCTCAAGGAGTGCGAGCTGCTTCGGGAGCTGATCCTCTGGCGCCAGGTCACCGCCCACTTCCAGCCGATCGTCTCACTGGCCGACCGGCAGCCGCAGGGGTTCGAGGCGCTGGGGCGCGGCCGGCACGGGTCGCTGCCGACCGGTCCCGGCCCGCTGTTCGCCCTGGCCGAGCAGTGCCAGCTTGCCGTGCCGCTGAGCCGGCTGTTCCGCCAGCTGGCCCTGGCCGAGTCCGGCCCGCTTCCCCGGCCGCACCTGCTGTTCCTGAACCTCCACCCCGGGGAGCACGGCGACGAGGGGCTCCCGGACGACCTGTGTCGCCTGGCCGAGATGACCGCCGAAGGGCAGTCGGTCGTCGTCGAGGTGAACGAGGGCTGCGTCGCCGACGTCGCGGCCCTGGGCCGGCTGAGGGGCCAGGTGCACGAGGCGGGGTTCCGGCTGGCGTACGACGACTTCGGCGTGGGGCAGGCGCGTCTGACGGCGCTGGCCCAGGTGCCGGCGGACTACGTGAAGTTGGACCGGAGCATCGTGCAAAGCCTGCCGCACTCCGGACCGCTTCGCGAGCTGGTGCGGGCCCTGGGCCGGGTGTGCGCCGACGTCGGCAGCGAGTTGCTGGCGGAGGGCGTCGAGACCGAGGACGAGATGGCCCTCGCCCAGGAGCTGGGCTGCCGGCTGGGGCAGGGGTACCTGTTTGCCCACCCCCTGCCGGCCCCCGACCTGGTGGCCGGCCCTCAGAAGTCCGGGCGGGTCTGACCGGCGGGGGAGCGGGCCCGGCCGGCCGGGAAGTCGGTCCAGCCGACGTCGCGCCGGGTGAGCAGCTTGCCGGCCAGGTCGATCAGCTCGGGGTCGTCCTCGGTCAGCTCGCCGGCCAGGGCGGCCAGCGACGGGTGCAGGCCCTCCTGGACGAGCAGCAGGTCGTCCCCGGCCTCCAGAGCCGTCAGCGGGGCGCCGACCAGCGCCTCCAGGGCGTGCTCGCGCAGCAGGCCGGCGTCGGGGCCTTCCGGGAGCACCAGGACCAGGTGTTGCCACCCCCGCCGGTCTGGGCGCGGCGGCGGCGCGCGGCCGCGGATGAAGTCGCGCAGCGACTCGTCGTCGCCGTAGCGCTCCAGGATCAGGCCGACGAGGTCGGTCCCCTTCAGGAACTCGGAGACCAGGGTGTGGCCCCACCTCGTCAGTTCGCCCCGGAAGGCCTGAAGCCCGGCGGCCTGCTCGCGGCCGACCAGGCCCCAGAAGTCGGCGGAGGCGAGGGAGCGGCTCAGCGAGGCGCGGGAGCCGTCTACTTTACCCGTCAGCAGCCCCCACAGGCCGCCGCCCGTGTCGAGCACCTCCGCCTGGAGCAGCAGGTCGAACTGACGCGGCAGGTCCACCGGCAGGTGCCCCAGCAGGGCGGCCACGGCGGTGGCGAGGTCGCCGGCCCCGTAGGGCAACATCTCGCCCTGGGCGGGGTACCTCGCGCCGGCCGCCGCCGGGGGCGGGCCGGCCAGGCGCGTGGGGAACTCGGCCAGCTTGCGCCGCGCCTGGCTCAAGTCGTGGCCCCAGCCCCGCAGGCCGGACTGGACCTTCTGCAGCAGCTGGAGGAGGCCCTCGAACACCACCTCCTCCAGGCGAACGCAGAACAGGCACCACGGCAGGTAGTCGGGGCGCGGGGTGTCCTCCCACAGCAGCCGCATGCCCGCGGGGAGGAGCCCGGGGCGGCTCCCGTCCCGGCCGCCGGCCCGCTGGCGCAGGGTCTGCCGGCAGGCCTGGAGCTGCCGGGCCTGGCCGTTGAGGGACCGCGTCAGTTCCAGCAGGTGCCGGGTGATCAGGTCCAGGGCGAGGTCCGCCCCCCTCAGCCGCAGCCCGGGCGTCTCGACCAGGTCCTGGAGCCAGGCGATCAGCCGGAGCCCGACGTCCCGGCCGGCGTCCTCGCCCTCCTTCCGGAGCCGGGACTCCAGGGCGGTCGGCGGAATCGGCGCGGTGCCGTCGGGCTCGGGACCGGGGCCGAGCAGCTGGTCGATCCGCGCCACCAGCTTCAGGGTGCCGGCCCCGCCCGGGGTCAGCGGCTCCCCTGCCGCCAGGACGGCCTCGGCGAGCTGGTGGTAGGCGGCGTCGGCGTCCCGGCCCAGGGCGTCGGGCAGCCAGTCGTGGCCGCGGCGCAGCAGCGGCTCCTCGGTCAGGGCGTGCCGGTCGAGCGCCTCGCGAGTCTGCCTCTCCAGCCGGTCACGGTCGGCCGGTGCCGGCTCGCCCCGCCAGCGCTCGACGACGGCCAGGCACAGCAACTGGTTGACGCCGTCGGCCAGCGCCGCCCGGGGGAAGCGCAGCCTCGACAGGCCGCAGCCGCGCCAGGCCGGCCCCTCGGCCTCGCTCCGCGAGAGGAGGCGCAGGCGGTCCAGGGTCGCGCCGTGCTCGACGTCGAAGGCGAGGTACTCGGCCAGCCGGTCCGCCAGGCCCTCGTTACCACCGGGTCGGGACTCGCCGAGGACGACGGTCCGGTAGCACCCGTCGGCGAACGGGGGCACGCCGGGCGGGGCCGCCGCCAGCGGCCGCCCGGGCGTGCCGGGGACCCGGACGTCGTCGCGGGCCCAGTGCTGAAGCTCGCGCAGGGTGGCGTAGGCGTTGGCGCGGGCTCGAACGACCTCGTCCTCCTGGGGGCCGCTGGCGCCGAGAAGGACGCCGCACAGGCCGTCGTCGGGCAGGCCCAGCTCGGCCAGGACCTGGCGAGCCGCGTAGGCGACGTCCACCAGCATGCCCCCGCCGGTCCCGCCGGTGATGGCGGCGACGACGAAGACGCGGGGCGCCTCGGTCCGCAGCCCGCGCGCCGTCGCGCCGACGGCCGCCAGCTTGGCCTCCGGGCTGGCCAGCCGGCCCAGCGCTTGCCGCAGCGCCGACAGCAGGTAGGCGGCGTTGTCCACCAGGGCGAGCCGACCCAGCGGCCGCAGTCCCTCGGTCTGTAGGGAGCGCGGCAGGCCGAACAGCCAGCGGCGATCGATCCAGCAGGTCAGGTCGTCGGCCTGGTCGCGGTAGTGCTCGGGCGGGAACAGCGGGCAGTGCAACACCTCGTCCGGGGCGAGGGCCTCGGCGGCCGGCCCCTGCTGGGCGTGGCGGAGCGAGGCGCGGTCGGTGTCGATCAGCAGCGTCCCCAGGATGGGGAGCTTCCCCAGGTCGCCGTACCGCCGGGCCAGTTTCTCCTTCAGCCGCCGGAGCACCAACCCGGCCAGCCCGCCCAGGCCGACGAACAGTGTCGGCCGCATCCCCGACGGGTCGCTGGCCACCCCGGTGGCGGCGCCGGGGGTGTCGTCCGGCCAGGGGGCGTCATCGGCCTGCGGCCGCGACGCCCCACCGGGCAGGGCCGTCTGCATGCCGAGCAGCTGCTCGGCCGGGGGCAGGCCGACGGGGGCGCGGGCCGGCGCCGCCAACAGCTTCTCGACCATCTCGCGGCACGAGGCGAAGCGCTGCTGGGGGATCTTGGACAGGGCGCGGGCCAGCACCGGCCGGTCCTGCGGCGGCAGCGGGTCGAGCAGCGGCGGGGCGCAGGTGTGCTGCGCCGCCAGTTGGAACGCCGTCGTGCCGGGGAACGGCCGTTGGCCGGTGAGCATCTCCTGGTAGACGACGGCCAGGCTGTACTGGTCGCACTGGCGGCTGGCGCGGCCGTCGAACGCCTCGGGGGCGGCGTAGATCGGGGTGATGCCGCCGGTGATGTGCGTGCCGGCGCCGAGCACCTCCTTGACCAGCCCGAAGTCGGCGACCTTGATCCGGCCGCTCAGCAGCAGCAGGTTCTCCGGCTTGATGTCCAGGTGCTGGAGCCCGTGCTTCTCGCTGAGGTGGTCCAGCGCCTCGGCCGCGTCGCGCAGGTGGCCGAGCAACTCTTCGCGGGGGACGCCCGGCAGGCCGGCCGCCCGACACTCGCGGAACCGGTCGAGCAGGCTCTGGTCGGCCAGCTCGGTGAAGATGAGCAGCCGGCCCTCCAGCGCCTCGACCCGCTCCAGCGAGAGCAGGAACGGGTGGCGGACGCCCTTGATCCGCTCCAGGGCCTTCAACTCCTGCTCCGCGCGGGGCCCGGTGAGGTCGCCGTAGACGACCTTGACCGCCTTGTCGAGCCCGCCGGGCGCGGCCACCTTCCAAACCTCGCCGTACCCCCCGAACCCGATGCGGTCCACGAGGTGGTAGCCGGGGCAGATCTCGACGCCGATCCCGGGTGTGATGGGCATGGCTCAGGGGGCCTTCGGCCTGGGCGAGTGACGAACGGGTGTCTGGAATATAGTAGCTCACTCCCGCCGTGCGCGGGTGTCGCGCCGGTCCGGAAGCCGCCCCCACCCGGCCCCGGGTGGTCAGCCCGGCCCGACGTGGCGGTGCAGCCCGCGCATGGCCGACTCGTACTCGGCGTGGTGCGGTGACTCGCGGAACGGCCGGTCCTCCGCCCAGACCAGGCAGTGCATGCGCAGGACCAGGTCGGCGACGAGGACGGTCATGTAGAACGACCGCCCCAGGTACTCGACGACGAACTGGAACACGGTCCACGGCTGCACCAGCGACGTCTCCGGGTCGAGCCCGAACCCGCGCCAGGTCTGGCCGGCGAACCGCACCTCCAGCGTCGCCAGGTAGACGCACAGGCAGGCCGCCGCCGCGGCCCCCATCGCCGACGACACCAGCTGGACCGAGCGGAGCGTCTCGGCGGACGGCTCGCGCGCCGCCGGCCGGAGCAGCAGCGGCGCCTTGACCAGGTACACCAGCGGGGCGACGGCGAACAGCAGGGCACTGGCCAGCAGCAGCCAGCTGCCGGTGACCTGGTGCACCAGGACCAACAGCACCAGGAATCCGAACGAGTACAGGGGGGCCGTCGTGATCAGCGACCAGCCCGGCAGGCTGGAGCCGGGCAGCATGACCTTGATGCGGGCGCAGGCGCGGGAAGACGCCGGGCAAAAGCGACAGCCCCGTCGGCAGCAGCAGCAGGGTGAAGAACGCGCCGACGACGACGTCCACCAGCAGGTAAAGCCCTGGCGGACTCGCTCGGCCGCCGCCGTCAGGCCGACCGGGAAGTCCACCGCCTCGGCCGCCGCCTCCACCACCTTCTGCTGTTCGGCCTCGGTCAGCCGGCCCAGGGCGAACAGCTGGTGCGGCGGCACGAACGACAGCAGCACCGGGACCAGGAACGACACGACCCAGCCGAGGAGGACGACCCGGTACGACGCCCGCGGCCGGGCCCACAGCGCCAGGGCCACGAACGACGCCACCGGCAAGGCGAACAGGGCGGCGTGCCGGGCCGTCTGCACCGCCACGCCGAGCCGGCTGAACAGGTTGGGGAACTCCAGGTAAAACGTCAGCGCCACCAGCGAGTGGGCCGCGGCGGCGAACGCCGTGGCGGCGCCGGCGACGAGCAGGTTGCTGCGCCGCCAGGCGAGGTAGTGGCGGGTGGCGTCGTCCTCGACGCCCCGGCCGTCCAGCCGCCGGGCCTCCCAGGGGGTCAGCGGCAGGGTGCGCAGGTCGTAGGCGAGGGTCCGCCAGCCGTGGCGGCAGGCGAACCGCCACGGGGCGAGGAGCCATCTCATCATCCGGCCTCGGCGGGCGCGCGGCGACGGGGCATTATCCCGGCTGGTCGCGCCGGCGGCAAGGGTGACGCGTAGGGATGGAGGGAGCGAGAGCCTACGGGTATAATTCTCGGGTCGGCCTACCTGAGAGGAATATGGACGCGGACGTTGCCCAGTTACCGGAAGACGTGCTGTACCGCATCGTGCGAGGCGACGTCAAGGGGAGAGCTTTTGGGCTTTTGGGACGCCGAGGAATCCGCGTGTTCCTACCCTCGAGGAGTTCAACCCGCGAATCGTGGACGTGCGCGCGGGGGATCTGGCGGCCACGATAGTTCGCAGGAGGCATGGCGTCTTTCCTGAGCAGGCCCAACGGATCAGCCAGATGAGCGACGAGGAGTTGATTCAGTTCCGCCGCGAGGACCCGATCAGTGCGACTCAGGTCGAGGGTGGTCTGTCGCTGACGGGAGGCCATCACCGGACCCACGAGATTGCCCTGCGAGTCCAGGCCGGCCGGCTCGACCCGAACATTACGATCCGGATCTTACTCCATGACTGACAGGAACGCCTTGGCGAATCAGGTGGGCACCGACCGGCGAGCCTTGGCGACAGCGGAGGCAGACCGCGTTGCCGCGGTGCGGCGAAGGCTGCTGGGGCTGGGGTTGGACGGCGAGGAACCCCGGTGGTCGAGCGCCGTCCTTGACCGCCTGGTTGCCGACGTGGTCCAGGCACCGGACGGGTCGGTCGGGGACCTACTCCACGCGCTGTTTGGCGTGCTGGGCGATTACACCACCGAGCTATCGGCGCCCGCGGCCAATTTGATCAAGGATCTTGTCGTCCGATGCTTTACCGGGTATCCACAGTCGTATTCCTCGGTGGATTGGGGGCCGATCATCGACCGGTTGGTCGCCGGGGCGACGTCGGCCCAATTCTACCTGGCACTCCAGGCCATCCCGCCTGAGTTTGTCCGCGCACCGCTCGCGGCCGCCATCGCCCAAGGGTTGAGCGGGACGCCGTTTCAGGCGGAAGCCGAGAGCACGCTGGCGGGCTGATCGCCCAGCAAGGGTGGTGCCGTATGCGACGGTCCTACAACTATGTCGGGCCGAAGGCGATCGGGGTTCGCGCCCCCGCCCGCCCGGCGGGGATGCGGGTCGAGTCGGCCGAGGACGTCCGTCGCTGGGTTCGGCAAGCCGTCTTGGGGGGCACCCAGGCGGGAAGCCTCACCGCCACGTTCGTCATCGACGAGGACGGGTGGATGCGGATCGCGGACCGGCGGAGCGAGCACGTGGCCTGCGCGGGGCGCCGGCCGGTGCTGTCCGCCGGGGAGATCACGCTCGCGGTCACGCCGGGCGGCGTCGAGGCACTGTGGGTCAGCAATCAGTCCACGGGCTATTGCCCGGAGCCGGAGTCCTGGCCGGCGGTTCGGGCTGCCCTGGAGCGGGCCAGGATCTCGGCACCGAACAGCTTCCACCAGGAATGCGTCTTCCGGCGTTGCGACGCCTGCGGGTCCATCAACATCGTTAAAGAAAGTGAGTTCGAGTGCGGGGTTTGTTCCTCGGCGCTTCCGAAGGAGTGGAACCTGGAGGGCGAAGCGATCGCGTTCCCTAACGACAAGGGATGATCGCGGCAGGAAGGCCCGAAACTCGTCGATGCTTCCCGAGCCCGGGCAGGGCGATGAGGCGGCGATGGTCGCGCCGGCGGCAAGGGCTTGCCCGGCCGCGCCCACATGCTATGCCATCCTCATCGCGCGTCCCGCGTTCCCCCAGGCAGGTGCCGCCTTGATCTCGCACTTCTTCATCGACCGGCCGATCTTCGCGTCCGTCCTGTCGATCGTCGTCACGATCGCCGGCGTCGTCAGCATCACCGCCCTGCCGGTCGCCCAGTACCCCGACATCACGCCGCCCACGGTTCAGGTGTCCGCCTACTTCCCCGGCGCCAACGCCAGGACGGTGCAGGACACCGTGGCCCAGCCGATCGAGCAGCAGGTCTCCGGTGTCGAGAACGCCCTGTACATGACCTCGCAGTGCACCAACGACGGCCGGTACAACCTGCTCGTCACGTTCAAGCTCGGCGTCGATCCCAACATGGCCCAGGTGCTGACGCAGAACCGCGTCCAGCTGGCGCTTCCCAGCATCCCCGACCTCGTCCAGCGCGAGGGCGTCTCCGTCCTCAAGATGTCGCCCAGCGTCATGATGACCGTCAACCTGATCTCGAAAAGGGACAGCTCCGGCCGGCTGATCTACGACGACATCTACCTGTCCAACTACGCCACCATCCAGATCCGTGACGAGTTACTCCGCCTGCCGGGCATCGCCAACGTCACCTTCATGGGGCAGCGCGACTACAGCATGCGCGTCTGGCTCAACCCGGAGAAGATGGCGACCTTGCAAATCTCGACGCAGGAGGTGGTGCAGGCGTTGAACGAGCAAAACGTCCAGGTGGCCGCCGGCTCGATCGGCCAGCAGCCGGTGCCGAAGGGGCAGCAGTTCCAGCTCATCATCAACACGCTCGGCCGGCTGACCACGCTCGACGAGTTCGAGGGCATCATCATCAAGGTCGGCAACCTGCCCAACCAGGCGAAGCAGGAGGGGAAGCCGGCGCCGTCCTCGACGGCCGCCCCGAGTATCGTCCGGCTGCGCGACATCGCCCGGGTCGAGCTGGGGGCGCAGCAGTACGACCAGACCTGCACCCTCGACGGTCAGCCGTCGGTGGCCCTGTCGATCTACCAGCTGCCCGGCTCCAACGCCCTGGCGACCGCCCAGGGCGTCTACAAGAAGATGGACGAGCTGAAGCTCCGCTTCCCCGAGGGGCTCGACTACAAGATCGTCTACGACACGACGCCGTTCATCAAGGAGTCGATCTTCGAGGTGTTCATCACGCTGGGGGACGCCATCTTCCTCGTCGCCATCGTCGTGCTGGTGTTCCTGCAAAACTGGCGCGCCACCGTCATCCCGCTGATCGCCGTGCCCGTCGCCATCGTCGGCACGTTCGCGGTCATGGCGGCGGTCGGCTTCTCCTTGAACAACCTGTCGCTGTTCGGCCTCGTGTTGGCGATCGGCATTGTCGTCGATGACGCCATCGTCGTCGTCGAGAACGTCGAGCGCTGGCTGGAAGAAGGCCACAGCCCCAGGGACGCGGCGCGCAAGGCGATGGACGAGGTGACCGGCCCGGTGGTGGCCGTGGCCCTGGTGCTGTGCGCCGTGTTCGTGCCGTGCGCGTTCATCTCCGGCATCACCGGGCAGTTCTTCCGCCAGTTCGCCATCACCATCGCGGTGTCCACGGTGATCTCGGCGTTCAACTCGCTGACGCTCAGCCCGGCCCTGTCGGCGCTGTTGCTGCGACACCGGAAGAAGGGCTTCGACTGGCAGACGGTGGTCGCGTTCATGATCCTGTTCGGCCTGGCGGCGTGGTGGCTGAGATTCTCGCACGGCATCCTGGCCGACTGGCCGCTCGCCCTGGTGATCGCCGCCGGGGCCGCCGCCGGCGGCGTCATCGGCGCGGCAACGCTGGTCGCGTTCAACCGCCTCTTCGAGGGCCTGACCTGGCTCTACACCGGCGTCGTCGGCGTCATCCTGCGGCTGAGCGTGCTAGTCCTGATCGGCTACGGCGGCCTGCTCTACCTCACCTACGATAGCTTCACGACGACGCCGACGGGGTTCATCCCGCCGCAGGACAAGGGCTACCTCCTCGTCAACGTCCAGCTGCCCGACTCGGCCAGCGTCCAGCGCACGCAGCGGGTGCTGGCCCAGATTGACAAGATCGTCCGCGGAGACCCCGACGACCCGGTGAAGTACCCCGGCCTGCCCGGCGTCGCCCACACCGTCGCCATCGCCGGGCAGTCGCTGCTGTTGGGGGCGAACGCGCCGAACCTCGGCTCGATGAACGTGATGCTCAAGGAGTTCAAGGAGCGTGAGGGCGGCGGCGAGTCCGGCGACGACATCGCCGCGGCGATCCGCGACCGCTGCCGCAAGGAAGTCCGCGAGGCCGTCGTCAGCGTCTTTGGCGCACCGCCGATCGACGGGCTGGGCACGGCGGGCGGGTTCAAGGTGATGATCGAGGACCGCGGCCCGCTGGGGCTGCCGGCGCTACAGCGGGCCTGTGACGAGATCGCCGCCGAGGCGACGCGGTCGTCCGAGCTGCGCGGCCTGTTCACCAGCATGCGCAACGACACGCCGTGGCTGTACATGGACATCGACCGCGACAAGGCGCTGTCGATGGGCGTGTCGATGGACAGCGTCTTCAACGCGCTGCAAGTCTATCTCGGCTCTTATTACGTCAACCAGTTCAACGAGTTCGGCCGGGTCTGGCAGGTAAACGTGCAGGCCGACTCGCGGTTCCGCGACAAGGTGGCCGACATCAGCCAGATGAAGGTGCGCAACAGCCGCGGCGACATGGTGCCGCTGGCGACGATGCTGACGGTGCGCGGCAGCACCGGGCCGCTCTTGTTGATGCGGCACAACATGTACTCGGCCGGCGCGATCTACGGCGACGCCTCGCCGGGCACGAGTTCCGGCGAGGCGATCACGGCCATGGAGGCGGCCATCGACAAGCGGCTGCCGCCGGCGATGGGCTACGAGTGGACGGAACTGACGTTCATGCAGCTCCAGGCCGGCAGCACGGCGATGGTCGTCTTCGGGCTGGCTGTCGTGTTCGTCTTCCTCGTCCTGGCGGCGCAGTACGAGTCGTGGGCGCTTGCCCTGGCCGTCATCCTCGTCGTCCCCATGTGCCTGCTGTGCTCGGTCGCCGGCGTCATCGTCATGAGGATGGACATCAACATCTTCACGCAGATCGGCTTCGTCGTCCTCGTCGGCCTGGCGGGGAAGAACGCGATCTTGATTGTCGAGTTCGCCAAGCAGCAGTACGAGGCGGGCGTGCCGCTATTCAAGCGACGCTGGAGGCGTGCCGGCTGCGGTTGCGGCCGATCCTGATGACGTCGTTCGCCTTCATCCTCGGCGTCGTCCCCCTGGTCATCGCGGAGGGCGCCGGGGCCGAGATGCGACGGGCCTTGGGCGTGGCGGTGTTCAGCGGCATGTTGGGGGTCACGCTGTTCGGCATCTTCCTGACGCCGGTGTTCTTCCTGACGATCCTGTGGCTGACCGGCGGCAAGCGCGCGGGCCGGAGGCCGGGGAGGTCATGCTTCGGAGGCGCGGTCATGAGCCTGCGTGGTTGCCTGGCGGTCGTGATTCTGGCTGGCTATCGGCGGGGCCTGCGCCGACGAGGGCAAGGGAGGCGGCTTGCCCGGCTGAAGGTCAGCGACAACAAGCGGTTCCTGGTCACCGCCGACGGCAAGCCGTTCTTCTACCTCGGCGACACCGCCTGGGAGCCTGTTCCACCGGCTCAACCGCGAGCAGGCCGAGAGGTACCTCAAGGACCGCGCCGCAAGGGGTTCACCGTCATCCAGGCGGTGGCGGCTGGCCGAGTTCGACTTGGGCTGAAGGAGCCCAACCCCTACGGGCAGACGCCCTGATCGACAACGACCCGACACGGCCGAACGAGAGGTACTTCGAGCACGTCGATTGGGTCATCGACAAGGCGGCTGAGTTCGGGCTGTACACCGGCTGCTGCCGACCTGGGGGACAAGTGGAACAAGAAGTGGGGCGGTGGCCCGGAGATCTTCACCCCCGAGAACGCAGCGCCTACGGCGAGTGGCTGGAGCGGTACAGGGACCGGCCGGTCATCTGGGTCCTCGGCGGAGACCGGCCGGTCGAAAAGGAACAGCACAAGGCGATCATCCGGGCCATGGCGAAGGGCTGCGTCAGGGCGACGGCGGCGCCCACCTGATGACGTTTCCACCCGACCGGCGGGGCCGGGTCCAGCCAGTCGTTCCACGCCGACGATTGGCTCGACTTCAACATGCAGCAGAACGGCCACCAGGCCGAGTTCACCGGCCGCTACGACAAGACGGCGGACTACGACCGCAAGCCGACCAAGCCGGTGCTCGACGGCGAGCCGATCTACGAGGGCCACCCGGTGTCGTTCAAGCAGAAAGAGCTGGGCCACTCCGTCGCGGCGGACGTGCGGCGATCGCTGTACTGGGACCTGTTCGGCGGCGCCTGCGGGCACACCTACGGGCACCACTCAGTCTGGCAGTTTTTCGCCAAGGGCCGCAAGCCGATCAACGACCCGCTGATGACGTGGGAGGAGGCGCTGAACGAGCCGGGCGCGGCCCAGATGGGCCACGGCCGGCGGCTGATCGAGTCGCGCCCCTACCTCGGCCGCGTCCCGGACGACTCGGTGATCGTGACGGCCGAGGTCGCCACGTCGGTCCCCGGCTCGGGCACGAGACGGTTCGTTGCCACCCGCGACGAGGCCGGCCGCTACGCGATGGTCTACGCCCCGGTCGGCCGGCCGTTCTCAGTGGCGATGGGCAAGGTCAGCGGGCCGAAGGTGAAGGCGTGGTGGTTCAACCCGCGCGACGGCCGGGCGACGGCGATCGGCACGTTCCCGAACGCCGGCACCCGGCCGTTCACCCCACCGGACGTCGGCGAGTTGCTCGACTGGGTGCTGGTGCTGGACGACGCCTCGAAAGACTTCCCCCAACCCGGGCGTCCCGCTCGCTGACGCCGTAAGAGGTGCTCCCATGCTGCGACCGATCACGCTCCTGATCCTAGCGCTCGCCGGCGCCACGCCCGCCGCCGACTGGCCCGGCTTCCGCGGCGACGGCAGCGGCGTCAGCGGTGACAGGGGCCTGCCACTGAGGTGGTCGGCCGCCGACAACGTCGCCTGGAAGGCCCCCGTGCCAGGCGAGGGGTGGTCGTCGCCGGTGGTCGCCGGCAACCGCGTCTACCTCACCACCGCGACCGACGGCGGAAAGTCCGGCCGCGTGCTGGCCTTCGCCGCCGACACCGGCAAGCTGTTGTGGGATCGGGAGGCGTGCCGGATCGAGGTGAAGCACGCCCACAAGCGGACTTCGCAAGCCGCCCCCACCCCCGCTTCCGACGCCGACCGGGTCTACGCGGCGTTCGGCGACGGCACGCTGGTCGCGGTGAAGGCGGACACGGGAGATGTGGCCTGGGTAAACCGCGACTTCCCCTACTACAGCCAGCACGGCCTCGGCGCTTCACCGGTGCTGTACAAGGGCCTGCTCATCATGGCGTTCGACGGCTCAAGCGAGGGGCCGGACAAGAAGGTCGGCTGGCAGACGCCGTGGGACAAGGCCCAACTCGTTGCGCTGGACAGGACCACCGGCAAGTTGAAATGGAAGGCCGGGCGCGGCCAGTCGCGGATCGGCCACGCCACGCCGCTGCTGGTCCGCCACGGCGGCCAGGACGTGCTGGTCAGCCCGGCCGGCGACGTCATTCAGGGGTTCGACCCGGCCACGGGCACCCTCCTGTGGACCGTCCGCACCTGGGGCGAGGGGCTGGTGCCGTCGGCGGCCGCGGCCGACGGGCTGGCGTTCGGCACGACCGGGTTTGGCAAGCCGAGGCTCAAGGCGGTCCGGCTGGGGGGCAAGGACGACGTGACCGACACGCACGTCGCCTGGGAGGACACGAACAACGTGCCGATGCTGCCGTCGATGGTCACCGCCGGCGGCCGGCTGTTCGTCGTCACCGACAAGGGGTTCGCCGCCTGCCTGGACACGAAGACCGGCCAGGAGGTCTGGAAGAGGCGTCTGGGCGGCTCGTTTTCGGCCTCGCCGGTGCTGGCCGACGGTCGGCTGTACGCCCTGTCCGACCAGGGCGAGACGTTCGTGCTGAAGGCCAGCGACGACTACCAGTTGCTGGCCCGCAACCCGTTGGGAGAGGAGGCCCAGGCCAGCCCAGCGGTCAGCGGGGGGCGGCTGTTCCTGCGCACGAAATCGCACCTGTGGTGCGTCGGGCCGAAATAAGCCAGGCGGAAGCCGTCACTTGCGCTCGCAGCCGCACAGCCGTTTCCCCCACCAAGGGCCGCACAGCCACCAGCACTTCTCCTTCGGCCCGCAGCCGTCGGTCGGGTGGCACTTCCCCGGCGCGGCGCACGGCAGCTTGGGAGGCGGCTTGCCGACGTAGTCGTCGCAGCCGCACGGCTTGAACTCCGGCGGGAGCGGCGGCAGCGGCTTGGGGCAGTAGTCGTCACAGCCGCGGGGGCAGTACTCCGGCGGCAAGGGTGGCTTCGACTTCTCGCAGTAGTCGTCGGGGCAGCACAAGGGCAGCTTCAGCCGGCCGGGGCAGAAGACGTCCCACCACCGCGAACAGGCGCCGTCCCCGGCCCGGCCTGACGCCGTCAACGACAGGGCGAGGGCCACCGCGAGGGTTCTGTACATGGGAGGCCCTCCTTATCGCGGGGACCGGCGCGGCGGCAACTTCGTCGGCACCACCGCCGTCAGGCCGCCGCCCTGCCCCTGACCCGGCTCGTCGGCGGGGGGCTTGTTGTCCAGCTGCGGGTCGCCCTTCGGAGGCGGGGTCGGCGTCGGCAACCGGTCCGGCGCCCCCAGGGGGGCCGACGGGATGACCGGCTCGGCCGGGGCCGGCGCCCCGACGCAGACGCAGCCGTCCAGGCGCACCTGCCAGCCGCCGCCCAGTGCCTTGTAGACGGCAATCAGCCCCTCGGCGATCTCGCCCTGCGCCGCCGCCTCGGTCAGCTGCTGCTGCACCAGGTTCTGCTCAATCACCGACACCCGGTTGAAGTCGATCTGGCCCGCCTTGTACTGGGCCAGTGCCACCACCACCGCCTTCTCCGCCGCCTTCACGGCCAGGCTCTGGTCGCGCAGCCGCTGCTGCGCCTTGAGGAACTTCACGACGCCGTTCTCGGCCTCCTCGTTGGCCTTCAGCACCGCCTGCTGGTACTCCAGCACCGCCTGCTGGAAGTTGGCCTCGGTCCGCAGGACGTCGTTGGCGATCCGGCCGTAGTTGAGGACCTTCCAGTTGAACGAGGGCCCGATCCGGCCCTGCATCGCCTTCGAGTTGAACAGGTCGGGGAAGTTCTGCGCCTGGTAGCCGATGTCGCCGGTGATCGTCACCGCCGGGTACCACTCCGACTCGGCGATGCCGATGCGGGCGCACCGCGCCGCCGCCTCGCGCTCGGCCTTGCGGACGTCCGGCCGGCGCTGGATCAACTCGGCCGGCACGCCGAGGATGACGTCCGGCGGTGCCGTCGGGATCGGCTTGGTGCCGAGCTTGACGCGCATCTCGAACGGCGGGACGCCCAGCAGCACGCACAGCCGGTTCTGCGCCTGGCGCTGCTGAATCTCCAGTTGCGGGACGTCGGCCAGGGTCTGCTGCAACAGGCTCTCGGCCTGATCGACGTCCAACTCGCTGACCAGGCCGCCCTTGAACCGGGCCTGGGCGACCTTCAGCGTCTCCTGCTGGAGCCGCACGTTGGCCTTGACGTACTCGATCTGGGCGTCGAGGGTGCGGTACGTCGTGTACTGCGTTGCCACCTCGGCGAGGACGCTGACCAGCTTGTCGTCGTAGCCCTCGACGCTCGAGTCCAACAAGGCCTGGAACGACTCGATGTCGCGGCGGTACTTGCCCCAGATGTCCAGCTCCCACGCCAGGCCCACGCCGTAGACCCAGGCGTCGTAGAACCGCTGCGGGATGAACTCGCGGTTGGCGACCTTCGAGCTTAGCCCGGTCCGGGTGTAGCTGCCGGAGGCGGTCTGCGTCTGCGGGAAGAACCGGCCGATGACCGTGCCGAGGATCGCCTGGTACTCCAGGACGCGGAAGCTCTCGCGCTTCAGCTCCAGGTTCTGCTGGAAGGCGGCGCAGATCAGGTCGTCGAGGACGGGGTCGTGAAACGCCTTCCACCACCGGCGGTGCTCCTCCGGGTCCAGCCGGAGGCGCGGGTCGTCCTGGTCGATCCACCGGTCGGCGACGGCGGCGGGCGGGCGGCTGTAGTTCGGGCCGACCTTCAGGCCGTTGTGCCAGTACTCCTTCAGCGTGGTGCAGCCGGTCAGCAGGCAGGCCAGCATGCCGGCCCCCAGCCAGAGCCGGGCGCGACCCTTCCCGCAGTGTTGGCCTGCCATGACGAAATCCCTCCCCAGCGGCGAGAGCCCTCGCCTCATCGGGGTTAGGATCGTCACGGCCGACAAAGCTTCTCCAGCCAAATGAGCCGGAGGGGCGTGAGTCCGGGTATAACCGACTCACGCCCCTCCGGCCCGTCGGCTTGACCGTCACGCCGCCTTGCGGAACAGCACCTGGTCGTGCCGCTTGATCATCACGCCCGGCTTGCCGTCCGGGCGCTGGCCCATGGTGTAGACGGCGAACTTGCCACTGGTCGTCTCGGCGACGTACAGCGCTGCCTGGCCCTGGGCGATCATGCCGGTGGTCATCAGGAAGTGGACGTTCTGCCGGGGCGGCAGGTTGAACTCGGTGACGAGGTCCACCTCGGCCCAGCCGATGATCTTGCCCCCCTGGCTGCGGTCGATCAGCGTGCCGAGCAGCTTACCAGCCTTGTAGTCGAGCAGCCAGACGCCGTCGGTCGGCGCCCCGGCCCGGGCCGCGACGGCCCCGGTGCAGAGGATGTAGTCCTCGTAGCGGTCGTTGGCGGCGAACGCGCGAGGCGTCAGCGTGAGGTAGGCGCCGGCCCCCGCCCCGCCGAGGAGCAGGCCGACGACCAGCCAGAAAAGCCTTCCGCGATCCGTCATGGGTCTCACCCTCCTCGCGCCGACCCGCGCCGGCAAGGAGCGACACGATAGCGACTCCCCCGGGCCAGACAACCTCAATCTCCTTCGGACCGGGAGGGCCCGCACGAGTCCGGCACATCCTCCCTGAATTACCCTCCTCTCCACCTTGACAGGGAACCGCCCTTTCGGCAAACTCTAGCCTGTTTCCCCTTCTTACCAGGCCAGAGACCATTCACCCGAACAGCCACCCACCCGGCGCGTGGCCAGCGAGGGAGTGCCTATGGGCTGGCGATTTCTCGTGGTTGACGGCGCCAACCAGGGGCAGTCGTTCGTCCTGCCCCTGCAAGGGGCGGTCACGATCGGTCGCAGCCAGCGTCACGCCGACATCATCCTGCACGACCTGTACGTCGCCCGCGTCCACTGCGAGGTGGTGGTGGACGGCGAAGAGGTCCTGTTCCGCGCCCTCCCCGAAGCCGAGGCCGGACTGCTGGTCAACGGCGCCAAGCTCAAGGAGGGCGTCCTCAAGAGCAAGGACGTGCTGAGGCTGGGCAACTCGCACCTGCGACTGGAGCCCTACGATCACGACCACCCCGACGCGGAGCCGGCCGCCGAGCCCGAGGCGGTTCAGGCCGAGGAGGAGGTGATCGAGGCGGTGGCGGTGGAAGACGACGAGGACGCCCCCGCCGAGGCGCCGCCGGAGCCCGGCCAGCTGCCGAACGTCCCGCTGGGACGGCTGAAGGTGCTGTCCGGGCACACGCTGTCGCACTACCAGCTGGGCAAGGTGCTCGGGCAGGGGCACTACGGCGTCGTCTTTCACGCCCGCCACGTCACCAGCGGCACCGAGCTGGCCCTGAAGGTGCTCTCGGCGGAGTTCCCGCAGAACCCCGCCGAGATGAAGGCATTCGTGGCGGCGCTGAAGGCGATTTTGGGCAAGAAGCACCCCAACCTGGTCACGCTGTACAACGCCGGCCGGACCGGGCCGTACTGCTGGCTGGCCCTGGAGTACGTCGAGGGCGACAGCCTGGCCGACGTCCTGCGCGACGCCGACCCCGGCCGCAGCTACTGGCGGTCGGCCCTGCGCCTGGGCATCCAGCTGGGGCGGGCGCTGGAGTTCCTGCGCAAGAACCGGCTGGTGCACGGCAACATCTCGCCGGCCAACGTCCTGTACAATCGCGACGAGGACGGCCGCGAGAAGGAGGTAAAGCTCGGCGACCTGATGCTCAGCCGGGCGCTGCACGGCAGTGCGCTGGTGGAGGCGCACCGCGAGGAGAAGCTGGAGGCGGAGCTGGGGTACATGGCCCCGGAGCAGCTGACCCAGGGGGCGCCGATCGACCTGCTGACCGACCTGTACGGCGTCGGCGCGGTGATGTACGCCCGGCTCACCGCCGGCCCGCCGTTCCAGGGCGACAGCCCGGCCCAGACCTGGAAGATGGTCCTGAAAGCCACGCCGCCCAAGCCCAGCGACTTCCACGAGAACATCCCCGAGCGGCTCTCGGCGGCGGTGATGCTGCTGCTGGCGCGGTACCCCGAGGACCGCTACCAGTCGCCGGCCGACCTTCTGGCCGACCTGGAGGAGGTCGCCCAGGACGAGGGGGTCGCGGTGTAGGCGCGGGTGGGGGCCACTCGTTGGGGGGCGAGCGCGAACCCGCAAGCGGAGGGCTCCGCTTGCGGGTTCGCGCTCGCCCCCAGAAGGGCGGGTTCGCACTCGCCCCGGAGACGGGAGCACCGGCTCGCGCTGAGTGCCCGGGGTGGACCGGATAGAATCCGCCACAGCCGCCCCGGCCGCCCAGGCTTACGAGAGTTGCCATGCCCCCCCGCTTCCTCCGCCCGCCCGGCCTGCTGCTGGCGGTGCTGCTCGCCGCCGCCTGGGCGCTGGCCGCGCCCGCCCAGGCGCCGAAGACGAAGACGTACCTCTTCTGCTTCTGGAACGTCGAGAACTTCTTCGACGACAAACCCAACCCGAAGCTGGAGAAGGTCGATCGCGAGTTCGACGACTACTTCGCCAAGGACGCCGAGGCGCTGGCGGCGAAGCTCGACCGGCTCTGCCAGGTGCTGCTGGGCAAGGAGATGAACAACGGCCAGGGGCCGGACATCCTCGCCCTGGCCGAGGTCGAGTCGCAGCGCGCCGCCGAGTTGCTCCGCGAGGCGCTGAACAAGCGGATCAAGGAGAAGGAGCTGCACTACAAGACGGTCGTCTACCGCGACCCGCAGGGCGGCCGTAGCATCGCCACGGCCGTCCTCACCCGCGTCCCGGTGCAGGGCACGCCGCGGCTGGTCGGCCGGTTCCAGCGCATCCTCGTCGTGCCGCTCGCCGAGGATAAGCACGCCCTCACCGTGGTCGCGTCGCACTGGACGTCGCGCGTCTCCGACAAGACCGGCCGCGGCCGGTCGAGCTACGCCCGGCAGATCTACGACGACTTCTTTGCCGCCCACAGGCGCGACCCGGCGGTGGACTACCTCGTCTGCGGCGACTTCAACGACACCCCAACGGACGACTCGCTGGTCAACGACCTCGGCTCGACCGGCGACCTGGACAGGGTGCTCGCCCTGAAGAAGGACGAGAAGCCGATGTTCTACAACCCCTTCGCCCCGCTCGCGGCGGCCGGCAAGGGGACGCACTACTTCGGCGGCCGCGCCTACGTCTTCGACCACGTCTGCCTGTCGCCGGGGCTGCTCGACGGCGAGGGGTGGTCATACGTCAACAAGTCGGCGGCGGTCGTCGAGCGGCTGCAGTTCCGCGGCCGGCCCGACCGGTTCGGCGGCCCGGCCGACCGCCGGCCGTTCCGCAACCGCGGCGCCAGCGACCACTACCCGGTGACGGTCCAGCTGCGCGTGGCGCGCTGAGGGGGGCCGCATGCGACGCGCCGACCAACGGCGGCTGGCCGAGCTGATCGTGTGGGCGCTCCAGTACCAGCAGGTCCGGCTCGCCCTGCTCGCGCTGGCGCTGATCGGGCTGGGAGTTTGGCTGATCGCCGGCCGGCCGGGCTGCGAGCCGCCGCCGGCGCCGACCTTGCCGGACGAGCCCCCGGTCAACACCGCGCCGGTGCCGGCCGGGCCGGGCGAATACCTGTTGTGCTTCTGGAACGTGGAAAACCTGTTCGACGACCGCGACGACCGCCGCACCCAGAGGGGCGACCAGGAGTACGACCAGTGGTACTCCCACGACGCCGCCGCGCTCAACGAGAAGCTCAAGCACCTGGCCGACGTGCTGGTGGCCATGAACGGCGGGCGGGGGCCGGACGTCCTCTGCGTCGCCGAGGTCGAGTCGCTCCGGGCCTGTCAGCTGCTCCAGCAGGCGTTCAACCGCCGGGTGCCCGACCCGAATCTGCGCTACACCAGCGTGCTGTTCGACAGCCCCGGGGGGGGCCGGCACATCGGCACCGCGATCCTGACGCGCCTCCCGGTCGAGGGGAAGCCGGTGCTGTGGGGCAACCGCCTCCGCATCTTGGAGGGGCGCGTGAGCGTCGGGGGCCACCCCCTCGTCGTGGTCGCGTCGCACTGGTCGTCGCGGGTCTCCGACCACACCGGCGCGACCCGGGCGAAGTACGCCGACGTCATCTACGGCCGGTTCCGGCGGATGTACACGGCCAACCCGAAGGTGGACTTCCTGGTCTGCGGCGACTTCAACGACAACCCGGACGACCCCAGCGTGACGGAGCACCTGCACGCCGTCGGCGACGCCGACGCGGTGCTGGCCGGCGGCGGGGTGCCGCTGCTGTTCAACCCGATGGACCGCCTGTGGCAGGCCGGGCAGGCGAGCCTCTTCAACGGCCCCCGGGGCTACCTGTTCGACCAGGTCTGCGTCTCGCCGGGGATGCTCGACGACGAGGGGTGGTCGCTGGTCCCCGACTCGGCGCAGGTCGTCAAGCAGGTGGCGCAGCGGAACGGCCGGCCCAACCGCTTCGGGGGGGAGAAGAACGACAGGCGGCCGCTGTCGGCCCGCGGGGCGAGCGACCACTTCCCGGTCACGGTGACGCTGCGGGCGCGGTGACGGCTACTTCGCCGGCGTGCCCTGCTCGAACTTCTCCAGCTCGATGATGATCTTCTGACTGTCCAGCTCGATCACCTGCTTGACCATGCCCAACCGCTCGACGAAGTAGTACGTCAGCCGCTGGACCTTGACGCCGTTGGCGTCGATGTCCTGCCCGCTGACGGAGACCGCCTTGAACTTGCCGGCGGGGACGGTGACGTCCTCCTCCTTGCCGGCCTTGAGCGTTCCCTTGACCGGGAACTTGCCGCCCTTGGGGTCGATCACCTCGGAGTCGATCTTCCAGGAGGCGTCGGCCTTCGGCGGGAGCTTCAAAAACTCGATGGGCGGCTTGGCCTCCTTGCCCTCGAACGTGTAGCGGACGACGCCGTCCTTGGTGACGCCGACCTGCTCGAACGAGACCGGCTTGCCGCTGACGAGCAGCTCGACCTTGGCGCGCGGCTTGCCCTCGACCGTCTTGACCTCGGTGACCTTGAGCTGGAAGCGGTTGTCGCCGGCGCGGTAGTTCCAGGTGTCGCCGACGGAGAGTGGGTAGTACGTGCTGGCCGGCATCTTCTCGTCGGCCGCCGCGGCGACGGCGCCGGACAGCCCGGCGAGGAGGACGAACGCGGCGGCGGAACGCGCGGTGCGAAGCATGGGTGAGGTCTCCAGAGGGGGCGAGGCGCGGGCCCGTGTAGTTATCAGTAGATACTCCTGGCGAGCGAAAAGGTTCGTGGGCGGTCGTCCGCGCCAGGAGTGAGCGCCTGTCGGCGCGGTTGCGAAACCGCAAGCGGTGCCCACCCACCGCTTGCGTTTTCGCGCTCGCGCCCAGTGACGTTCGCTCGGCGCCCGGCGCGACAACGCTCGCCAACTCTCAGAACAGCTCCGCGATCGGGCTGCCGTTGTAGACCGCCATCATCGGCCGGCCGGTGCCGTCGGTGTACTCGGTGTCGAGCGGCACGCCCAGGTGCTGGTAGATCGTCGCCGCCAGGTCGGCCGGGCCGACCGGCCGCGTGGCGATCTGGCCGCCGTCCTTCTCCGACGAGCCGATCACCTGCCCGTGCCGCAGCCCGCCGCCGGCCAGGCAAAGCGTCGAGACGTACGGCCAGTGGTCGCGGCCGTCGGTGCTGCCCTGCGTGCCCATCTGCGGCGTGCGGCCGAACTCGCCCATGGCGACGATGAGCACGTCGTCGAGCCGGCCGCGCTGGGCCAGGTCATCGACCAGAGTGGTGAGCAGGTGGTCGAACAGGGGCAACAGCGGCTTCAGGCCGCGCTCGATGCCGCCGTAGGGCGGGATGTTGTCGCCGTGCGTGTCCCAGGTGCCCGAGGCAGTGTGGTAGCTCAGGTCGATGGTCACGAAGGCGACGCCGGCCTCGATCATCCGCCGGGCCAGCAGCGCCTGCTGGCACCACAGGTGCTGGCCGTAGCGATGCCGCACAGGCTCCGGCTCGCGCGAGGCGTCCAGCGCCTCCTGCATCCGCCGGCCGAGGAGAAGGTCGAGCGCCTGCTGGCCGTGGCGGTCCAGCGACGCGGCCGTCCCCTCGACGCCGCGGCGCAGGTGGTCGAGCTGCTCGCCCAGCGAGCGGCGGTCAGCCAGCCGGCGGTGGTTCAGGTCGGCGGGCAGGCGGAACAGGCTGGGGTCGTTGACGCGGCCAGTGTCGTTGCCGACGAGGTCGTAGATCGGCAGCCGGGCGGCGGTGTCGGCGAGGAACGGGTCGTACTGCCGGCCGAGGTAGCCGGCGAAGGCCAGGTGCGACCGCGACTTCATGAACGTGGCGTAGGCGGGCATCAGCGGGTGGTTCGGCCCGTGGTGCTTGGCGACGATGGAGCCGATGGCGGGGTAGTAGGGCGCCTGCGGGTTGGTGCGGGCCTCGGCGAGGCGGTTGCCGGTCTGGAAGACGGTGTTCGGCTCGTGGTTGCTGCCGCGCGGATCGACCGAGCGGACCAGCGTGAAGCGGTCCATCCGGGCGGCCTGCTTCGGCAGGTGTTCGCAGACGAGGACGCCGGGGACCCTGGTGCGGAGGACGCCGAACGGGCCGCGGTTCTCCAGCGGGCGGTCGGGCTTGGGGTCCCAGGTGTCAATGTGGCTGGGGCCGCCGGCCATCCACAGGAGGATTACCGCCTTGCCCTTGCCGGAGCGCGCCTCGGACGCGGACGCCTGGGCCTGGTGGCGGAGGAGGGTCGGCAACGACAGCCCGGCGATCCCAGCGAGGCCGGCCTTGACGAAAT
Organism: Gemmataceae bacterium; assembly: GCA_046350195.1. Taxonomy (GTDB): domain Bacteria; phylum Planctomycetota; class Planctomycetia; order Gemmatales; family Gemmataceae; genus CALDUY01. The sequence continues at coordinate 6,233 of JAXMAW010000046.1, read as the reverse complement.
TGCGGCGGGTCGAGACGGTAAGCCCCTCCCGGTCACGCGGGCGGAGGAACGAGAAGGCGTGCTCGTGGAGGTGCATGGGGGTGGGTCTCCAACTGGCGGGATGCCCTCGATGCTACCCGGTGGGCCGCGCCGTGGCAAGCGCCGCTCGGGCTCCCGGCAAGTGTCCGCGCGGCGACGCGAGCTTGACCGGGCCTGCCGCCGTGCGACAATGAGGGGAAATCCCGCCTCGACCCGCGCCGCCGTGAGACCCTTGACCATGCCACGACCGCACCGCCTCGCCGGCCCGGCGCTGCTGCTCGCCGCCGCGTTCTCCCTCGCCCAGGACAAGAGCGTCAAGCCCGGCATCAACGACCACTTCAAGAACCCCGACCTGAAGAAGTTCAAGGAGACGTTCGAGGGCGAGAGTCGCGAGATCTTCACCGCCCGCAAGGACATCCTCAAGGCGTGCCGGCTCAAGCCGGGCCTCGCCGTCGCGGACGTCGGGGCCGGCACCGGGCTGTTCACCCGCCTGTTCGCCGCCGAGGTCGGGCCGAAGGGCAAGGTCTACGCCGTGGACATTGCCCAGAAGTTCCTCGACCACGTCAAGAAGACCTCCGCCGAGCTGAAGTTCACGAACGTCGAGACGGTCAAGTGTACGCAGACCTCGTGCGGGCTGCCGCCGGCGTCGGTCGATGTCGTCTTCATCTGCGACACCTACCACCACTTCGAGTTCCCCTACCGCACGATGGCGACGATCCACCAGGCGCTGCGGCCCGGCGGCCGGCTCGTCGTCGTGGACTTCCACCGCATCCCCGGCAAGAGCCGCGAGTGGACCCTCGGCCACGTCCGGGCCCCGCTCGAAGTTGTCACCAAGGAGATCGTCGAGTCGGGCTTCAAGAAAACCGGCGAGGTCAAAATCGACGGGCTGAAGGAGAACTACCTCGTCACCTTCGAGATGGTGGAAAAGGAGAAAAAGGAGTCGGGAAAGCTCGATTTCATCCGTGACGTCCGGCCGGTCCTCGCCGACGCCTGCTTCGCCTGCCACGGTTTTGACAAGAGCAAGCGAAAGGCCGGTCTGCGGCTCGACACCGACGAGGGCCGCGCCGTGGTCGAGCCGGGCCGGCCCGACGAGAGCGAACTGATTCGCCGGCTGGTCAGCGCCGACGCCAGGAAGCGCATGCCGCCGGCGAAGTTCGCGCGGCCGCTCGACCCGAGGCAGATCGAGACACTGAGGCGCTGGGTCGCCGAGGGCGCCAACTGGGCGCCGCACTGGGCGTATGTCGCTCCGAAAAGTCCGCCTTTGCCCGCGGTGCAGCACCCGGCCTGGCCGCGCAACCCGGTTGACCAATTCGTCCTGGCCCGGCTCGAACGCGAGGGGCTGACGCCGTCCCCGGAGGCGCCGCGGCACACGCTGATCCGCCGGCTGTCGCTCGACCTGACCGGGTTGCCGCCGACGCCGGACGAGGTGGACGCCTTCCTCGCCGACTCGCGGCCCGACGCCTACGAGCGGTTGGTCGATCGGCTTCTCGCGTCGCCGCGGTTCGGCGAGCGGCTGGCCTACGACTGGCTCGACGCGGCGCGGTATGCCGACTCCAACGGCTACCAGTCCGACCGCGACCGGGTCATGTGGCCGTGGCGCGACTGGGTGGTGCGGGCGTTCAACGCTGACCAGCCATTTGACCAGTTCACCGTCGAGCAACTCGCCGGCGACCTGCTGCCGGGCGCCACGAGGGAGCAGGTGCTGGCGACCGGCTTGCACCGCAACCACCCGCTCAACGGCGAGGGCGGCCGGGTCGCCGAGGAGTCGCGCGTCGATTACGTCCACGACCGCGTGGACACCACCGCGACGGTGTGGATGGGCCTGACGCTCGGCTGCTCGCGCTGTCACGACCACAAGTTCGACCCGTTCACGGCGAGGGATTACTACCGCCTCGCCGCCTTCTTCAACAGCATCGACGAGAGCGGCGCCGTCGATCGTGGCGGCAACGCCAACCCGGTGATGGAGTTCCCGACGCCGCAGCAGGAAGCCCGCCGGCAGGTGCTGGTCCAGGAGATCCAGGACCTGGAAGAGAGGCGACTGATCGGGCCGGACAAGGCCCAGCGGACGATCAACAAGGAGGTGAAGATCAAGCGCGACATGCTCGCCGCGCTGGAGCGCGGGATGCCGACGGTCATGGTGATGCGCGACCGGCCCACGCCGCGGCCGACCCACGTCCTGGTCCGCGGCGCCTGGGACAGGCCCGGGGAGAAGGTCTCGCCCGGCGTCATCACGTCGCTGGCGCCGCCGGCCAACGAGCGCCCCAACCGGCTGGCGCTGGCGCGGTGGCTCGTCGAGGAGCGCCACCCGCTGACGGCGCGCGTCGTCGTCAACCGCTACTGGCAGATGCTGTTCGGCGTGGGGCTGGTGAAGACGGCGGAGGACTTCGGCGTGCAGGGCGAGTCCTCCTCGCACCCTGAACTGCTCGACTGGCTCGCCGTCGAGTTCCGCACCTCCGGCTGGGACGTCAAGCATCTCATGAAACTCATGGTGACCAGCGCCACCTACCGGCAGTCGTCGCGGGTGCCGCCGGGCCTGGCCGAGCGCGACCCGGACAACCGGCTGCTGGCCCGCGGGCCGCGCTTCCGCCTCGCTTCTCAAATCATCCGCGACCAGGCGCTGGCGCTGAGCGGGCTGTTGGTCGGGCAGGTCGGCGGCCCGCCGGTCAAGCCGTACCAACCGCCGGGGCTGTGGGAGGAGTTCAGCTTCGGCTACATCCGCTACAAGCAGGACCGCGGGACGAGCCTGCACCGCCGCAGCCTGTACACGTTCTGGCGGCGGACGGTCGGCCCGACGAACCTGTTCGACGCCTCGATGCGGCAGGTCTGCGAGGTCCGGCCGACGCGCACCAACACGCCGCTGCACGCGCTGGTGACGCTGAACGACGTGACGTTCGCCGAGGCGGCCCGCGTCCTGGCCGGCCGCGCCCTGCGTGAGGGCGGCGACGACCGGCCGGCGTGGGCGTTCCGGGTAGTGACTTCAAGGCCGCCGTCAGACCCGGAGAGGGCGGTGCTGTCGCGCGCTTACGAGCGGCTGCTGAGGCGCTACCGGGACGACGTCGATTCGGCGCGGCAAGTGATCGCGGCCGGCGAGTCGCCGGTGGAGGCATCGGCCGACCCGGCCGAGCTGGCGGCCCTGGCCGGCGTCTGCGCGATGCTGTTGAACCTGGACGAGGTGCTGACGAAGGAGTGATGTCGTAGGACAAGCCGCCAGCTTGTCCTCGCGCCGCCCAAACGGACAAGCTGGCAGCTTGTCCTACGACGGAGAAGGAGGACCCGCTTCGTGAAGCCCACCTGCTGCACTCGCGCCGGCAGTTCTTCGGCGCCGCCGGCGTCAACCTCGGCGCCGCGGCCCTGGCGTCGCTGCTGGGGCGCGAGGCGTCGGCCAAGGTGCCCGGCCTGCCGCACTTCGCCCCGAAGGCCAAGCGCGTCGTCTACCTGTTCCAGGGCGGGGCGCCGTCGCACGTCGATCTGTTCGACTGGAAGCCGGAGCTGGTCCGCCGCCGCGGCGAGGAGCTGCCGGCCAGCGTCCACATGGGCCAGCGGCTGACGACCATGACGTCCGGCCAGAAGTCGCGGCCACTGCTGCCGGGCATCACGAAGTTCAAACAGTGGGGCCGGTGCGGCGCCTGGATGTGCGACTTCCTGCCCTACACCGGGGCGATCGCCGACAGGCTGTGCCTCGTGCGGTCGATGACGACGGAGGCGATCAACCACGCGCCGGCGGTGACGCTTCTGCTGACCGGGGCGGAGCTGCCGGGCCGGCCGAGCCTGGGGGCGTGGCTGAGCTACGGGCTGGGCAGCCTCAACGACAACCTGCCCAGCTTCGTGGTGATGACCTCGCGCGACAGGGAGGCGTCGTGCGGGCAGCTGTTCTACGAGCACTACTGGGGCTCGGGCTTTCTGCCGTCGCGCTACCAGGGCGTGAAGCTGCGCGCCGAGGGCGACCCGGTGCTCTACCTGTCCAACCCCGCCGGCGTCAGCCGCGAGGCGCGGCGGGGGCAGCTCGATGATTTAGCCGACCTGAATCGTCTCAAATACGACGAGACCGGCGACCCGGAGATCCAGACGCGAATCTCGCAGTACGAGATGGCCTTCCGCATGCAGACCAGCGTCCCGGAGGTGGCCGACATCTCGCGGGAGCCGCGCGCGGTGATCGACCGGTACGGCCCCGACGTGTACCGGCCGGGCAGCTTCGCCCGGCACTGCCTGCTGGCGCGGCGGTTTCTGGAGCGGGGCGTGCGCTACGTGCAGCTGTTCCACGCCGGCTGGGACCAGCACCGCAACCTGCCGACGCAGCTGGCCGTCCAGTGCCGCGACACTGACCAGCCGTCGGCGGCGCTGGTGCGCGACCTGGAGCAGCGCGGGCTGCTCGACGACACGCTGGTGATCTGGGGCGGCGAGTTCGGCCGGACGACGTTCTGCCAGGGCAACCCCAGCGAGAAGCAGTTCGGCCGCGACCACCACCCGCGCTGCTTTTCGATCTGGATGGCCGGCGGCGGCGTCAAGCCGGGTACGAGCTACGGCGAGACGGACGACTTCGCCTACAACGTGGCGAAGGACCCCGTCCACGTCCACGACTTGCAGGCGACCGTCCTGCACCTGCTGGGCATCGACCACACGCGGTTGACGTTCAAGTTCCAGGGCCGGCAGTACCGGCTGACCGACGTCCACGGTGAGGTCGTCAAGGGGCTGCTGGCGTGAGGGACATGATGGCCGCAACGAGGCGCCTGGCGGTGGGGATCGGGCTGTTGCTCGCCGGGCTTGGGGCGTGGCTGGTGGCGCCCGCCGCGGGGCCGGTGCGGACGCCGTGGACGGCGTCCCGGGTGGTCGGCTCGCCCGACCCGCCGCCGCCGTTCAAGGTGGTGCGGGCGTTCCCCAACCTGAAGTTCAAGCAGCCGCTGCTGATGGCCCGGCCGCCGGTGGGCGACCGGCTCTTCGTCGGCGAGCAGGAGGGCGTGCTGTACTCGTTCCCCAACCGGCCGGACGCCAAAGCCGACCTGTTCTTCAACCTCCGCAAGGAGCTGAAGACGCTGCACCTGCACCCGCAGGCGAAGGAGGTCGAGTTCGTCTACGGGCTGGCGTTCCACCCCGACTTCGAGAAGAACCGGCAGTGCTTCGTCTGCTACACCCTGCGGAGCAAGGACCCGCGTCAGCAGAACCTGCCCGACGGCACCCGGGTGTCGCGCTTCAAGGTCAAGGACGCCGACCCGCCGCGGATCGACCCGGCCAGCGAGGAGGTCGTGCTCACGTTCCTCCAGGGCGGGCACAACGGCGGCGACCTACACTTCGGCCCCGACCGCATGCTGTACATCTCGACCGGCGACGCCGCCAGCCCCAACCCGCCCGACCCGCTCGACACCGGGCAGGACATCTCCGACCTGCTCTCGTCCATCCTGCGCATCGATGTGGACAAAAAAGATCCGGGTAAGAACTATTCGGTGCCGAAGGACAATCCGTTCGTCGCCCTGAAGGGGGCGCGGCCGGAGGTGTGGGCGTTTGGCTTCCGCAACCCCTGGCGGATGAGCTTCGACCGGCCCACAGGCCGGCTGTTCGTCGGCGACGTCGGCTGGGAGCTGTGGGAGATGGTCCACCGCGTCGAGAGGGGCGGCAACTACGGCTGGGCGGCGACGGAGGGGCCGCAGCCGATCAAGCCGGACAAGGTCGGCCCGACGCCGATCCTCCCGCCACTGATCGAGCTGCCGCACACCGCCGCGGCGAGCGTCACCGGCGGCTACGTCTACCGCGGCAAGAAGTTCCCCGAGTTGCGCGGCGCCTACGTCTTCGGCGACTGGGAGACGCGCCGCCTGTGGGCCGCCCGCTTCGACGGCGACCGCGTCAAGGAGCTGCCGGAGATCGCCCGCCCGTCGGTGCGCATCGTCGCCTTCGGCGAGGACCGCGACGGCGAGCTGTACTTCCTCGACCACGACAACGGCACCGTCCACACCATCGAGCGGAACCCGACCGCCGGCAAGAAATCCGACTTCCCGACGACGCTGTCGCGGACCGGGCTGTTCGCCTCGGTGAAAGACCACACGCCCGCGCCCGGCGTGGTCCCGTTCCTGGTGAACGCCCGGCAGTGGCAGGACGGCGCGACCGCGGTCCACTGGGCCGCCTTCCCGGGCACGTCTGCCGCCACGCTGCACGCTTCCGGCAAGCCGATCCCCGGCATGGTGAACTGGCACAACTTCCGGATGCACTTCCCCAAGGACGCCGTC
>JAXMAW010000045.1:0-62451 GCA_046350195.1 Gemmataceae bacterium | reverse complement strand
GTGAGGCGCGGCGTCCCGCTGATCGACTGCGCGATGTACGAGCTGGAGGTGCAGGTGTTGACGGTGCTGCCGGGCCGGTCGGCCTGCCTGGCGTGCCTGTACCCCGAGGCGCCGCCGGCCTGGCGGCGGCGGTTCCCCGTCTTCGGCGCGGTCTCCGGCGTGGCGGGGAGCCTCGGCGCCGTCGAGGCGATCAAGGTCCTGGCCGGCCTCGGGGAGCCGCTGGCGGGCCGGCTGCTGCTCGGCGACCTGGCCGACATGGCGTTCCGCCGCGTGGCGATCGAGCGCCGGCCGGGCTGCCCGGTGTGCGGCTGACCTTCCCAGGCCTGATCGTCAGGGAAGGCGCGTTGCGCGGGGCGTTAACCCAGCAGCTTGGCCAGCTGCTCCTCCGGCAGCTCGTGGATGAAGGTGCAGCCGACCAGGCGGGCCCCGGCGCGCTCGACGGCCGTCCGCACCACGCTGGCCAGGGCGGTCACCGCCGGCACGCCCTCGCGGCGCAGCTCGACGCTCAACACGTCGCCGACCGCCAGCGGCTCGGCCACCTGGAGCGCCACGCCGCCGCAGGAGATGTTCACCACCTCCGCCCCCGCCCACCGGGCGGGGACTCCAACGACCTGATAGGCCACCCGCGCCCGGCAGTCAAATCGCTCCCAGCCGCGCTGGTCGAGCGGCAGCGGCAGCTCCCGGCGGGCGCCGAGCCGGCGGAGGTCGTCGTCGGTCAACTTCGCGGGGAAGGCGCAACCGACCTCCCACAGGCCCTCGCCGGCCGGGTCGCAGCGCACCACGCAGGCGAGCACCTCGGTGGCGGCCTCGTCGTCCCCCCCGGGCAGGCTCACGCTCACCAGCTCGCCGCAGCCGAACGAGCGCGGCGACAGCAGGCCGACGCCGTTGCGCGACACGTTCTGGACGCGCACCGTCACCGGCTCGTGGTCGCGGCCCGCCGGGTGGCACGTCGTCGCCAGGTCGCACTCGACCCGGCCGTGCGCCCGCCGCTCCTCGTCGGTCTGGGAGGCGGGGCCCGCCCCGAACAGCCGGCCCCACGTCGAAATCGCGCGCGTGAGCATTTCCCATCCCCCCTAGGACTGGAGGCCCTTGCAACTGTAGGCCGGCCGTTCTTCGTTGTCAAACCCGCCGGGGCCGACGCCCCCTATCATGGGGGCATGGGGAAACGTCGCGTGCTCACCACTGTACTGCTCGTCCTGCTGGTCTCCGTCGCGTCCTGGGCGCTCATCATGGTGGCGTTCAGCCTGTCGGCGCGGCGCCCGGGGAACCTCGGGGTCACCGAGGGCCGGCTCGCCCCCTGTCCGGAGACGCCGAACTGCGTGTGCAGCCAGGGCGGGGACCCGCAACACGCCGTCCAGCCGTTGCGGCTCACCGGCGACCCCGACGCGGCGTGGCGGCGCCTCCAGGCCGCCGTCGCCACGCTGCCGCGCACCGCCGTCGTCCGCGTGACGGACGACTACCTGCACGCCGAATGCACCAGCCTGGTGTTCCGCTTCGTCGATGACCTGGAGTGCCTGCTCGACCGAGACGCGAAGGCGATTCAGGTCCGCTCGGCCTCGCGCGCCGGCCGGTCGGACCTCGGCGTCAACCGGAGGCGGGTGGAGGCGATCCGCGCGCGTTCAGGGCGAACTGACTCACAGCCGCGTCTCGTCGTCGCCGACCGAGCGGCTGGGGCGGGACCGTCGGCTGGTCGCCGACGGAGCGCTGCACATCCGGCCGGGCCTGTAGCGGCGCAGCGTCTCCGGCCCGGCGGCCCGCTGAGGCGCGACCGGGGCCTCCTCAGCCGCGATTCGAGGTCTTCCAACTCCGCCGACTCGCTGCCGCTTGCAGGCGAAGTCGGGCATGACGCCGAGCAGCACCAGCAAAGACGGGTTGCTGCTCGGCATGCCGGCCAGCGTCCACACCGGCATCGAGTAGCCGCGGCTGGCGGCTGGTAGGCGACGATGAGCGAGAAGAGGAAGCCGATGAAGCCGGCCAGCATCGGTCGCGGTGTTTTCGGGTGTCGCCCCTCTTCCTCCGCAGCGATCAACGGCGCGAGGCGCACACCGCCAGGGCGAGGCGACATAGAACCAGCCGCCGAAGATGCCTCCCCGTCGTTACGGGCGGTATGCGGTCAGCACCCGGCGTCGGGGTAAGACGCGACCAGACCCACGGTCAGCTTTCAACTGCGAGGGATTACGCCCACGGCGATCCACCGGGGGGCGAGGCTGCGCGGGCCGACGAACAGCAGGGCCAACGTCGCCACCGCCAGGGCGTTCAACGCCGCCTCGCCGAGGGCAATCCAGACGTCGTTGCCGGGCCGCAACCCCTGGATCAGCCCCGGCACGAGGTCGTGGCCGAGCAGGAACAGCAGGAGCAGGACGAACGGCATCGGCGAGGTGGCGTCCTCGGATTCGACCACCTCGGCCACGCGGCCCCGGCTCACCTCGCGGTTGGCCTCCAGCTGGCGGACGAACGCCTCTTGCAGCTTCTTCCGCCTGATGCTGAACACGATCAGGGCCCGCTTGCCGTCGGCCTGGCGGAACAGCAGCTGGTTGCGGGGCTCGAGCGCCCAGAGGAGCAGCAGGGGCGTGAGGACCGCCGCACCGACGCCGAGTGCGATGGCGGTCGTCACCACTTCGGCCCGACCGGTTTCGCTGTGCCTGGCGTCGAAGAGCCCGTTGGCCAGGAGGGCGACCACGGGTAGCCACAGCACCAGGGCGGCCACCACCCGCCCCCAGAACATCGGCCGGTGTCGAAAGTCGAGGATGCGCGAATAGGGGATGGTGACGGTCGTCCACTCGCTGAGCGCCTTGCGGAAGAAGGCATCGACCACGGGGATGAAGAGCCGCTGCCGGTAGCCCTCGACGACGAGGGCCGTCTCCAGCAAGTGGAGCGAGTTGCCTCGGCGGAGGAACAGGAGCCGCCGCCGCGTGGGCCAGGGCGTGGCGGGGCGAAACAGTAGCGCCTTGCCGTCGATCTTCACGCCGGAGACCTCCGCCGCGCCTGCTCGCGCAGCTCGCTGAACTCGAAGCAGTAGCCGCTCACGCCGAGGTAGCCGTCGCACTGCGCGACGCACTCCGGGTCGAGGTCGAGGGCGAAGTAGGCGTTGGCCAGCAGCAGGTTCCCGTTGAAGTTGTACGGGTCCTGGCGGAGCAGGACGCGGCACTCGGCGGCGGCCTCCTTGACCCGGCCGCGGGCGAACAGCGCCTCGGCGTACTTGAGGTGGAAGCCGACGTCCTCGAACCGCGAGTCGAGGGCCTGCTCGAGCGCTTGCAGGTAGCGTTCGGACCCCGGCCCCTCCTCACGCGCCAGGTCGCGCAGCAGCTTCTCGCGCTGCAGCCGCCGTAGCCCGGCGAACATCGAGCCGGCGGCGATCGGCAGGGCGATGTTGAGCACCGAGAACACGCCGGCCAGGACCGGGCCGGCCGTCCCGCCGAGGTGAACCACGCCGACGTCGTACCTCGCCCAGACGTAGCGCATCTGAACGTGGGCGAACAGCACGGCGAACGCGGCGAGGGCGAGCAGGACCGTGGTAAGCCGGCGGACCCGCCGCTCCCGCTGCCCGAGGTAGAACAGCGCGCCGCCGAGGATGAGCAGCAGCCCCGCGAAGATGGCGGTCGGCACCAGGTAAGCGAACAGGCACACCGCCAGCCAAGACCGCCGCCGGGCGATGCTCCGCGCCAGCCCCTCGTCGAGGGTGCTGGACGGGGGCCTTCGCGGGGCCGACTTCCGCGCCGCGGCGGAGGACTCGCGGACGCCCAGGTCGCGCAGCAGCTCCGCCCCCGAGCCGGTCCGCTCCTGGAGCGACTTGTCGAGCAGGTGCAACACGGCCCGCTCGAGGTCCGGATCGACGGGTTCCTTGCGGACCTCCGACGGCGAGGCGATCCCGCCGTAGAGGATCTGCGTGGTCAGCTCCTGGAGCGACGGGCCGGGGAACGGCATGCGGCCGGTCAGCATCCGGTAGGCGACGACGCCGAGCGCCCACAGGTCGGACTGCGGCGACGGCCGGCCGCGCAGCTGCTCCGGGGCCATGAACAGGTACGTCCCGCCAGTTTGCCGACGCTGCTGGATGCCCTCGCGCACCTGGCCGATGCCGAAGTCGGTCAGCACGAACCGCCAGCCGTCCTGACCGCGTTGCACCAGGATGTTGGCCGGCTTGAGGTCGCGGTGGAGGATGTTCTGCTCGTGCGCCGCCGCCAGGGCGCTGCCCAGCTGTATCAGGAGGTCGCGGACGTCGGCCTGAGTGAAGCGCTCGCCCTCCTCCAGCAGCGTCTTCAGGTCGCTGCCCTCGACGTACTCCAGCGCCAGGACCAGGTCGTCGCCCCGGAGGAAGTAGTCCTCCAGCCGGACGATGTTCGGGTGCTCCAGGCGCGACAGCACCGCCGGCTCCAGCATCATGCGGTCGAGGTTGCCGCGGCCCTGCACCACCTTGAGCGCGACGGGCGTCTGGGGCCTGGCGCGGTGGCGCGCGAGGTAGACGACGCCGAACGCCCCGCGGCCCAGTTCGCGGTCGATCAGGTATTCGCCGACCTGATTGGCCTCCGAGTCCACCACCGCCATCGGCGCTACTCCGTCGTGACCATGTCGCCGTGCGTCGCCTCCAGCACGACGCGGGCGGGGCCGGCCGTCAGGCTCACCTCCGCCGCCACGGCGCGGGCCGGGAGGCCAGCCAGTTCGACCTGGAGCGTGACGACGCCGGCGACGACCAGCCGGTCGCCGTCGGCCAGCGCCGCCGGCACGTCGCGCGTCAGCGGCTGGCCGTTGAGCAGGGTGCCGGCCTTGCTGAGGTCCACGACCTCGAAGCCGCCGCCCGCCCGGCGGACGAGCAGGTGCTGCCGGCTGATCCGGGCCGACAGGTTGTCATCGTCGGGGACGCGCAGCACGACGTCGTTGCCCGCCTCCGGGGCGTCGCCCGGCCGGCGCTTCTGCCGGCCCACGCGGATGACCGCCTGCCCCGGCAGCGGCCGGTAGGCGAACGGCGTCCCCAGCACGCGCAGGCGGAGCGGCGACGCCGGCGGCAGCGGCACGTGGGCGGCGAGAAACGGATTTAACGCCTCGGCGAAGTGCCTCATGGAGGGCCAGCGGTCCGCGGGCGCCTTGGCCAGCGCCCGCAGGCACACCGCGTCGAGCCGCCCGTCGAGCCCGGGGCGGAGCCGCGACGGCGGGGCCGGCTCGTCGGAGGTGATCTGCCCGAGCAGCGCCAGCAGGTCGCCGGCGAACGGCAGCCGGCCGGTGAGCATCTCGTAGAGCACCATCCCCAGCGACCACACGTCGCAGGCCGGCCCCATGGCGGCGACGTCGCCGTTGACCTGCTCCGGGGGCATGTACGCCGGCGTGCCCATCATCTCGCCCTGCTGCGTCAGCTGCAGCAGCGAGTCGGCGCGGCGGGCCAGGCCGAAGTCCATGACGACCGGCTCGCCGCGGGCGTCGATCAGGATGTTGCCCGGCTTCAGGTCGCGGTGGACGACGCCCCGGGAGTGCGCCTCGTTCAGGGCCAGGGCGATCTTCCGCGCCAGCACCGCCGCCTCCCGGGCGTCGAGCGGCTGGCCGCCGAGGTGACGCGCCAGCGATTGGCCTTCGATGTAGGCCATCGTCAGGAACGGCACGCCGTCGATCTCGCCGAGGTCGTGAACGGGGCAGATGTTCGGGTGCGACAGCGCGCAGCCGCCTGCGCCCTCGCGGAGAAGCGGCTGCGCGTGGAGTCGGACGAGGGCCGGAAAGGAACGGGACCTTCAGGGCGACGGCCCGGCCAGGTGTCGAACGCCTGGTAGACCGCGCTTCATGCCGCCCTGGCCGAGCAGCCGGTCGAGCCAGTAGCGGCCGAGGGTGTGCGGCAGCGGAACGCCACCGGGGCAGGCTCGGCTTCGCGCGGGCTCGCCAGCAGGGCCAGCGTGGCGAACGGGTCGTCCGGGGGCAGCGTCAGTTGTTCGTCGGGCATGGCCGTTCCTGCGGGTCGGGTGGGTCGATTGTAGACGCCGGCCGCGAGGCGGTAGGGTACGCCCAGTTGACCAGGCGCGCCCAGGATCGCGTAGGATGCGGTTATCCAGGAGGGTGTCCATGTCGATCATCACTGCTCAATCGCGCGGCTCCACGATACCGTCCACAATGAGGATCATGACGAGACGAGTTCGAGCAGCGCTATCATGCGATCCTCCAGGAACCAGGGCCAGGGCTGATCGAAGAGTCGTTTGCATGCCGTCCCCGGTCAACTGCGAGCACTTCATGGGGAGCTAGACGGAATAGTGATGTGGTGGATCCAACAGTTATCGGGTCAGCACACCCAGGGATTCGATCCGCCAGTAATACCACGGTTCGGCTCGATCTCAACAACGAGCCCCAGCCGGACGCGGTTGCTTTCATCGACCCCGAGCGCGGCGCGCAAGCGGTGCTCAACGACGGCTACATCGAGGGCAGCCAGTGGTCGCCGAGGTCGCGGCGTCCAGCGTCAGCACATCGACCGCAACAAGAAGATGGGGCGTACCACCGCAACGGCGTCCGCCTTGAGTACGTCCTGTGGCGCGTCGAGGAGGACGCCATCGACTGGTTCGCCCTGCGCGGCGGGCAGTACGACCCGCTTCCGCTCGTCCAGGGCGCCTACCGCAGCGAGGCGTTGCCCGGCCTTTGGCTCGACCCGGCGGCGATGCTGAAGCAGGACCTGGCCCAGGTGCTCGCGGTGTTGCAGCAGGGCGTAGCCACGCCGGAACATGCGGCGTTCGTCGCTCAATTGCAGTCGGCGAAGCCCTGACGCGGGCTCACGCCTTCTTCTTCGCCTGCTCCCAGATCGGCTTGTACACCTCGTCGAACGGCGGGCAGCCGGTGGCGAACTGGCCCAGCTCGTTGTGCTTCGACCGCATCAGCGCCGTGCAGTACGAGAACGTCCGGCACACCCGCTTGCGGTCGAGCTTGCCGTGATTCTTCAGCTGCAAGGCGAAGTCGGGCATTGGCAGGCTGGCCCGGCCGACGCCGACGAACGTGACCCGCCCGTCGCGCACGTTCGCCGCCCCGGCCTGGAAGAGGTACTCCTGCAAGTAGCTGTAGCCCGAGCCGACCACCGGCAGGTCCGGGTAGGCCCGCTGCACCTCCGCCGCCAGGCGGAAGTGGCGATCGACGCCGATCAGCGGGTGCTCCGGCGTGTGGTAGCCGTCCGGCGGCGGGTACTCGAACGGCCGGATGAGGTGCGGCGAGGCGTAGGGGTTGCCCATGCTGACGTTCACCATCGCCACCCCCAGCCGCCGCATCTCGCCGACCCACGCCAGCGGCTCGGCCAGGTCCGGCGTGAACGGGTCGTCCGGCCGCGTCCCCCACGACGTCTCGACCGGGGCGACCCACGGACACGGCTCGCCCGGCCCTTCGGGGTCGGTGCCCATGCGGTAGGGGATGCCGTCGAAGACGTTCAATCGCGAGGCGATCACCAGCCCGGGAACTTCCTCGCGGATGCGCTCGATGACCGTCCGCGCCAGCCGGGTGCGGTTCTCGAACGAGCCACCGAACGGCCCCGGCCGCGTCCGCGCGGCGAGCAGCTCGTTCAGCAGGTAGCGGTGGCACTGCTTCAGATCGACGAACTGGAAGCCGACGCGGTGGGCGATCTTCGCCGCCGCGACGTAGTGGTCGGCGAGACGAAATAAATCATCGTCTTTCAGGAGAGGATAACTCTCATCAACCACCGACCCCGTCGTTTTATCCACGACCGTGCGCGGGTCGAGGTTCGGGTCGTGGCAGGCGAGCAGCGGGCGGCGGTAGCTGTAGCGGCCGGAGTGCGTCAGTTGCAGGCCGACGACCAGGTCGTCATCACCGCCGAGCGCCTCGCGGTGCGCCTGCCGGCACTCGCGCAGCATCCGCTCCAGCGACGGCGCGGTCTCCTCGCTGACCAGCAACTGGCGCGGGTTGGCCCGGCCCTCCTCGACGACGGCGGCGGCCTCCCCCCAGATCAGCTTGGCCCCGCCGGCGCCGAAGCGGCGGTAGCGGCGGTAGGTCAGCTCGTCGGGGTGGCCGTCCGGCGTCCCGTCGCAGCCTTCCATCGGCTGGATGCACAGCGCGTTGCCGGCGCGGAGCGGGCCGACGGAAACGGGAGAGAACAGCGGGCCGTGGTCGCCGCTGAAGCGCAGGTCCAGCCCCAGGCGTCGGCACTCGGCGTCGAGGGCCTCGACGGTGTGGAACTTGAAGTAGCGCGCCACGTTCCCCTCCCGAATCAGACCTCGACGCTCTCCCCGCGATCCGGCACCGCCACGTCGGTGAAGCCGACCTCGCGCAGCCCCGCCGCCAGTTTCTCGGCGCGCTCCGGCTCGCCGTGGACGAGCCGGACGCGCTCCGCCGTGCCGGCCAGCGGGCCAAGCCGGCGCAGCAGGTCGGGGTGATCGGCGTGGCTGGACAGGCCGTTGAGCACGGCCACCTCCGCCTTGACCTGGAACAGCCGGCCGAGGATGCGCACCTGCGGCTGCCGCTCGACCAGCCGGCGGCCGAGGGTGCTCTCCGCCTGGTAGCCGACGATCAGGATCGTACTCCGGGGGTCCTCGATCACCTGCTTGAGGTGGTGCAGCACGCGGCCGCCCTCGCACATGCCGCTGGCGGAGATGATGACGCACGGCCCGGGGTGACTGTTCAGGGCGACGCTGTCGTGCTGCTTCTCGACGTAGCGGACGTGCCGCCCCCCAAACAGGTCGGGGTACTGCTGAAGCAGCCGGAGCGTCTCCTCGTCGAAGCACTCCGGGTGGGCCTGGTAGACCTCGGTGGCCCGCACCGACATCGGGCTGTCCACGAAGATGGGCACGTCCGGCAGCCGGCCGGACTGGATGAGCTGGTGTAGGAAGTACACGACGTTCTGCGTCCGGCCGACGGCGAACGCCGGGATGACGAGCTTGCCGCCGCGGCCGGCGGTGCGGCGGACGACCTCGCCGAGGCGCTCGGCGGTCTCCTCGACGGGCTCGTGGGTGTGGCCGCCGTAGGTGCTCTCGCTGATGACCAGCTGCGCCGGCGGCACCGGGCCGGGGTCGCGCAGGATCGGCAAGCCGGCCCGGCCGACGTCGCCGGTGAACGTCAGTGTCCGCTCGCCGGCGCCGGTGTCGATGCGGACGTGGACCATGGCGGAGCCGAGCAGGTGGCCGGCGTCGGTGAACGTCGCCGTGACGCCGCGGCCGACCTTCGCCGGGGTGTCGTAGGGGACGGCCTTGAGCCGCAGCAGGGTGCGGTAGACGTGGACGCCCTCGTAGAGGGGCTCGACCTTCGGCTCGCCCTTCTCGCGTCGGCGGTTGAGGTAGTTGGCGTCCTCCTCCTGGATCTTGGCCGCGTCGCCGAGCATGACCGCGACGAGGGCGCGCGTCGCGGGGGTACACCAGATCGTCCCCGTGAAGCCGCTCTTGACCAGGTTGGGCAGGTTGCCGCAGTGGTCGATGTGGGCGTGCGACAGCAGCACGGCGTCGATGTCCTTGGCGCGGAAGGGGAACTTCCAGTTGCGGTCGTACGCCTCGGCGCGGTGGCCCTGGAACAGGCCGCAGTCGAGCAGGACCGACTGGCCGTTGGCCTCGAGCAGGTGCATCGACCCGGTCACGGTGCGGGCGGCGCCCCAGAAGGTCACCGCCGGCGCGGCCGGGGGGTTGCGCTTCTTCGCCATGAGGTCACTATAGCGGAGGGACGAGGCGTTGAACGGGTCGCGCCGGGGTGGTACGATTCCGCCATGAGCACCGTGCAAGAGATTGAGCGCGCCGTCCGCCAACTTCCCGCCGAGGAGTTGGCCGCGTTCCGGGCCTGGTTCCTGGAGTTTGACGCCACCGTCTGGGACGAGCAGATCGAACGGGACGCCGCGGCGGGTCGGCTGGATGCGTTGGCCGACGAGGCGTTGACGGACTTGCGCGCCGGCCGGTGTCGGAAGCTGTGAACCACCATACGACGGCCGTCATGCTCTCCCTCGACCTGATCCGGCAAGCCCGCGACCGCATCCGCGGCCGCGTCCACCGCACGCCGCTCGTCTCCAGCGCGACGCTGAGCCAGGAACTCGGCGCCCGGGTGTCGCTCAAGCTGGAGTGCCTGCAAAAGACCGGCTCGTTCAAGCCGCGCGGCGCGTTCAACAAGCTGCTCACGCTGTCCGACGACGAGCGGCGCCGCGGCGTCGTCGCGGTCAGCGGCGGCAACCACGCCCAGGGCGTCGCCTACGCCGCCCGGGAGCTGGGCGTCCGCGCCGTGCTGTGCATGCCGAAAAGCACGCCGGCCAACTACCTCGACGCGACGCGCGGCTACGGGGCGGAGATCGCCCTGTGCGACGACATCCGCTCCGCCTTCGCCCGGGTCGAGGAACTGCGGGGGCAAGGGCTGACGCTCGTCCACCCGTTCGACGACCCGCTCGTCGCCGCCGGGCAGGGCACGATCGGGCTGGAGATCCCCGAAGACGCCCCCGAGGCGACGCACGTCTACGTCAGCATCGGCGGCGGCGGGCTGCTGGCCGGCGTCGCCACGGCGCTACACGCCCTCAAACCCGGCGTCGAGGTGGTCGGCGTCGAGACGGTCGGGGCCGACGCCATGGCGAAGGCGCTGGCGGCGGGCGAGCCGGTCGAGCTGCCGGCGATCACGTCGATCGCCCGCACGCTGGGCGCGCCTCGGGTGTCCCAGTTCACCCTCGACCACGTTCGGAAGCTGGCGCGCGAGGTGGTCGTGGTGACGGACGCGGAGGCGGTTGATGCCCTGGTGTTGCTGCTGGAGCGTGCCAAGGTGCTGACTGAGCCGGCCGCCGCCTGCTGCCTGGCGGCTGCGCGGCGGCACCGCTTCGCCCCGACAGACCACGTCGTCTTGCTACTTTGCGGGGGGAATTCATCTCTGGACGACGTCTGCGCCTGGCGGGCGCCGCGTCAGGGTTGAGCGCCGGCCTGCTTCTCCAGCTTGTCGAACTCCTCGGCGAGCTTGTCGCCCTTGGCCAGGTAGGCGCGCGCCTCGCGGACGAGGCGGAGCGCCTCGGCGCGGTGGCCCTCCTTCAGGGCCAGCCCGGCGGCCTCGGCGAGCGCCTTCAGGCAGCGCGACCGCAGCGCCTCGGCCTCGCCGCCGCGCGACAACAGCCCTTGCAACAGCGGGGCGGCGGCGGACCACTTGCCCAGGTCGAGGTGGGCCCTCGCCAGCCCCTCCAGCGCGACCGCCGCCTGGTCGCGGGTCGTCGCCACCTGGTCCCAGCGGGCGTGGACCTTGGACCAGAGTTGCACCCGGCGAGTGTCCTGCTTGGCGTCGCGCAGGCTCCTGTCCCAGCCCTCGATCAGCGGCAGGTTGGCGGCGCGGGTCAGCACCTCGACGAAGGCGTCCCAGGCCTTCTCGCGCACCCGCTCCTCGGCGTTGGTCTGCACCTGCTCCCAGAGCATCGGCAGCACGTCGGGCGTGCCGCACTCGCCGAGCACGGTGGCGGCCCGGCTGCGGACGCCGGCGTCGGGGTCGGTCTTGAGCAGCACCTCCAGCCGGCCGTGGACGCGCTGCCTGGCCTCGCGCGACAGCGCCTGCCCGTTACCCGCCGCCTTGGCCAGCGCGCCCAGCAGGCCGAACCGCACCGTCACCGCCGGCGCGTCCAGCCCGCGGACGAGGTCGTCGATCAGCCCGGCGTCGGCGGTGCGCTCCAGCGCCTGGGCGGCGGTCTGGCGGACGTGCTCGGCGGGGTGCTTCAGCAGGCCGATCAGCACCGGCCCCGCCTCGGGCGCGCCGAGCATGCCGAGCGCCTCGGCCGCCTCGACGACGACCTGCGGCGCGTCGTCCTCCAGCGCCTTGCGTAACAGCGGCAGCGCCTGCTTCATCCGGCCGCGCGCGTGCAGCGACATCGCCCGGGTGGCGGCGGCGCGGACGGCGGGGGAGGCGTCCTTGAGCAACTCGTGCAGCCGGTCGAAGGCGGCGTCGTCGGGCAGCCGACCCAGGGCGACGACGGCCTCGCGCTGCACCTCGGGGGCCGGGTCGTGCGTCAGCCGCACCAGCACCTTGGCCAGCGCCTGCCGGCGGTCGCCGTCGGCGCCGGGCAGCAACTCGACGGCCCAGCCGACGGCCAGGGCGCGGACGCCGGCGTCGTCCTGGTCGAGCATCGACTGCAGGTGGGCGAACCGCTCGGCGGCCGGCAGGCGCGAGTAGACCTGCTGGTGCAGCCTCAGCACCTGGGCGCGGGCGCGGGCCAGTTCGCCCTCCAGCCGCTGCGCCCGCGTCGTCTGGAACGACAGCCGCAGCGAGAGCCACTGCTCCGTCGGCAGGTCCTTGTGCTTGGCCCACCACGCCTTCCAGCGGGCGGCGTCGGGGCCGAGCGCCTGGCCGGTCAGGTCGGTCGGCGCGGAGGCGGCGACGCGGCGCAGCTCCTCGTTGTCGTGCCCCAGCGCCTCGACGAGGACGCCGGCGGCCTCCTTGCGGCCGCAGCGGCCGAGCGTCCACAGCGCCATCTGGCGGACGCGGAGGTCGGCGCGGGGGTCGCGGAGCAGGGCGTGCAGGGTCAGCACCAGGCCGGGGCCGGTCAGCGCCGCGAGCGTCTCGGCGGCGGCCTGGCGGACGCGCGGGCGGGCGGCGCCGAGCCCGGCGAGCAGCTCCTTGACGAAGCGGTCGTCCGGCCGCAGCCGCACCGCCGCCGCCAGAGCGACGAACGTCTCCTCGCTCTCCAGCTGCCGCAGCCCGCGGCGGACGGCGACCTCCGCCTCGGGGTCGGCCGACTGCACCAGCAGCAGCGCCGCCTGGCTCTGGCCGCGCGGGTCTTGCCGGTCGGAGAGGACTTCCTGGAGTTGGGCGAGGTCCGGCTCGCAGGCCGTCTGCGCCAGCAGCATTCCCAGGCCGGCCAGGTGAAGCAGCGTCGCTTGCATGGGTCGGGCCTCCGGGGGACGGGCAGGGCACGGGAAGGCCCCCATACTGCCGGCGTGGTGGCGTGTCAACCCGGCTCGCGTCAGTGTAGGATGGCCTCGTGTGGGTGCGACGCTCTCCCGTGTAATTGGCGGAAGGCTGATCATGCAAACCGTCAAGTACGTTTACTGGCAGGAAGGCAGTCACTGGTTGGGCTACCTCCAGGACTTCCCCGACTACTGGACCCAGGGTGACTCCCTGGATGACCTCAAGGAACACCTCGCCGAACTGCACCGTGACATGACGGACGGCCAAATCCCCGGCATCCGCAGGGTGGATGACCTGGTGCTGCCGTGAAACGGGTCGATCTGATCAAAACGATCGAGGGGATAGGTTGCGTGCTCGTGCGGCACGGAGGCAAGCACGACTGGTACACCAACCCCGCCACGGGCGTCTCATACACGTTCCCAGGCACCGCGAGGTCAACGAGCGGTTAGCCAGGCGGATTATCAGGATGCTGAGTGGCTCCGAGGCGGCTGGCCAGGTTCCAGGGGATGACTGACTCGACCGGCACACGGCGGACTGGCCTCCCCTCGCAACCCGCACGTCGGGTATCATCACCGACCGCTTCCCGAGGATGGGCAAGCGAGGCAAGCGAGGAACACGGAATGTTCCGCACGTGGGACCACCGGGCTGGCCACTACCTGCTGCTCGTCGCGCTGTGGGCTTTGGGCTGTCTGCCCAACCTGGGCGGGGCGACCCTGTGGGACATCGACGAGGGCCTCAACTCCGAGGCCGCCCGCGAGATGGTCCAGAGCGGCAACTACGTCGTCCCGACGTTTAACTACAAGCTCCGCAGCGCCAAGCCGGTCCTGCTCTACTGGCTCCAGGCCGGCTCGTATCACCTGTTCGGCGTCAACGAGACCGCCGCCCGGCTGCCGTCGGCCCTCGCCGCGCTCCTCGCCGCCCTCGCCACTTACGAACTGGGCCGGGCCATGTTCGGCGTCCGCGCCGCGCTGCTGGCGGGCGTCGTCCTGGCGACGTCGGTCAGCGTGCTGGGGGCGGCCCACTTCGCCAACCCCGACGCGCTGCTGCTGGCGTTCTCCACGCTGACGCTGGGCTGCTACTACCGCTACTGGCAAACCGGGCGGTTCTGGTGGGTCTACGGCGCCGCCGTCGCCTGCGGGCTGGCGGTGCTGGCCAAGGGGCCGGTCGGCGTGCTGCTGCCGGGCGCGGTCGTGTTCCTGTTCCTGCTCTGGCAGCGGGAGCTGGGGCGGGTGTTCGACCTGCACCTGGGCGAGGCGCTGCTAATCTTCCTGCTCGTCGCCGCCCCGTGGTACGCCTGGGTCGGCGTCGAGACCAAGGGGCAGTTCCTCCGCGAGTTCTGGTTCACCCACCACCTGGAGCGGGTGGACACGCCGATGGAGAAGCACGGCGGCTCGCCGTTCTACTACGTCGTCGTACTGGCCGCCGGGTTGTTCCCCTGGTCGATCTTCCTCGGCCCGACTGCCGCCCACGCCTGGCGTCGGCTGCGCCAGGCCGACGACGACCGCGCCGCCGTGCGGTTGCTGGTGTTGTGGTTCGTCGTGTGCTTCGGCGTGTTCACCTACGCCCGGACGAAGCTGCCCAACTACATCCTGCCGCTCTACCCCGCCGCGGCGCTGTTGACGGCGTGGGCGCTGGAGCGCTGGCGGGCCGGCGAGTTCGCCGTGCCGGGGTGGGTGATGGGCGTGTCGCTGGGCTGCCTCGCCCTGGCCGGGGCGGGCACGGTGGCGACGCTGCTGGTCTTCGCCGGCGCGGTCCCGGCGCAGGTGCCGTTCCTCTTCCCCGACCTGCTGCCGTGGGCCTGGGTCGGCGTGCTGCCGGTCACGGGCGCGGCGGTCGGCGGCTGGATGTTGGCCCAGAGGAGGCGCGAGGCGTTTCTCGTGGCGGTGACGGCGGCGTCGGCCGGGTTCATCGCCTGCGTCACCGCCGGGGTGCTGCCGGCGCTGAACGACCACAAGGCGAGCCCGGCGCTGGCCGGCACGCTGCCGGCGGACCACGAGTACCGCGAGGTGCGCGTCGGGGCGTACTGCTACGACCGGCCGTCGATGGTGTTCTACTGCCGCCGCGAGGTGCGCCGGCTCGACGTGCCGGAGCAGGCGCTGGACTTCCTCGCCGGGCCGCTGCCGAGCTACGTGTTCGTGAGCGAGGCGCGCTGGCCGGAGTTGGAGGAGGACCTGCCCGACGGGTCGCGCGTGGTGGCGCGGTTCCCCGACCTGTACGGGAAAGGCAAGCGCGTGCTGGTCGTGGCCAACCGCGCCGCCCCGTGAGGCCGGCAAGGTCGATTCCTCCGCTACTCTCCGCCCCGGCGGCCGCGCCGGCGCCCCCGGTCGGACCGGCCCCGGTTGTTCGCCGCCTGGTGGGCTGACTACACTGGAGTGGAACCTGCGGAGGGACGGCCATGCGTCGCGTCTTGTGGGTGGTGCCCGCGTGCCTGATCGCCGGCTGCTCGCCCGTCCCCGACGGCGGCTCCCAGCTGAGCGTGCCGTCCCTCGAGGCCGTCACCGTCGTCAAGGCGCTCAAGCCGGCCGAGCCCTCCGGCGGTGCCCTGGAGCGGCTCCCGGCCGCCGACCCGGTGGCGTTCGTCGAGCGCTGCCTGGAGCGCTACGAGCGGGAGGTCAGCTGCTACAGGGCGACACTCATCAAGCAGGAGCGGATCAAGGGCCAGCTCGGAGCCGAGGAGGAGATTGAGGTCCACTTCCGCGAGAGGCCGTTCAGCGTGTTGATGGAGTGGAAGCGTGGCCACAAGCTGGCCCGGAAGACGATGTACGTGGACGGGGCGCACGAGAACCAGATCGTGGTGCAGCTGGCGGGCTGGCGGGCCCTCGTCGGCCAGGTGACCGTCCCCGTCGATGACGAGGACGCCAAGGCGACGTCGCGCTACCCGATCAACGAGTTCGGCATGGCGGTCGGCACCCGCCGCGCCCTGGCCGCCTGGAGGCAGGCGAGGGAGCGAGGGGACTTGCGGGTGGCCCTGCAAGGGACGAGCCAGGTCCCGGAGCTAGGCGGCCGCGAGTGCTGGGTCGTCCACAGTACCCACGCCCCGGGGCGCGACCCCGAGGGGGTCGTCGATACCACGTACCATTTCGACACGGAGACGTGGCTTCAGACGGGCACGGTGCTCCGCGACGACAAGGGGCAGCTCGTCGGGAGGTATCACTTCCGGGCGGTCGAGATCAACCCGGCGTTCGACGACAAGACGTTCTGCCGCGAGCGGCTGAAGAAGTAGGTACGAGCCGCGCACGAATGTAGGCGGTCTTCTCCGGACAACGCTTACTACGTGCGCGGCTCGCCTTCCGCGTTACAGCACCAGCGTCCCGGTGCGGATCAGGTAGCTCAGCCGCTGCCGCTGGTCCGGCCGCAGCACGGCGTGGATCTCGCCCAGGGCCTTCAACACGGCGTCGCGCAGCCGCTCGGCGGTCTTGACGCGCAGGTCGCCGGCCTCCTTCGCCCGGGCCTCGCCGAACGCCTCGCCGGCGGCGGCGTCGGAGAACGCGGCCAGCGCGCGGCGGTTATCGACCTCGCCCTGGGCGCGCTCCGTCTTCAGCTCGTCGAGGATGCGGGCGAGCTGGGCGATCTGGCCCTCGTCGAGTTCGAGCTTGTGGGCCAGGAAGCGCAGCGGCCGGCGGATGCCGAAGCCGCCCCCCTCCTCGCCCTCCTCGGGGCCGCGCCGCGACCAGGCGTCGTAGCCGCCCCAGGGACCGAAATGGTGCCCGGCGTGACGCCAGGGCTTGCAGTGGTGATGCATGACCCTCTCCAGCTCGCCGGGGCTGTCCGCGCCCGGCGGGGACTTGAACCGGCGTGGGCACGTCGCCTCACGCTCCATCTACCATCATACCCGTGCGGGGAAAAAGTTGAACGATCCCCGGCCGCGGCGGGCACGGTATCATCAGGACGCCCTCGCCGACCGTCGGAGGTGAATCATGCCCGCCCGGGACCCCGCCTGGCCGACGCTGATCCGGCGCGTTCGCTCGGGGGCGGTGGCGGGATACTCGGACCGGGAGCTGGTGGATCGGTTCGTGCAGCTCAACGACCAGGCCGCGTTCGAGGCGCTGCTCGACCGGCACGGGCCGATGGTGCTCGGCGTCTGCCGCCGGGCGGCGGGCGGGCTGGGCGACGACGCCTTCCAGGCGACGTTCCTGGTGCTGGCCCGGCGGGCGTCCGGGGTGCGCGGCAGCGTGGCCGGGTGGCTGTACGCCGTCGCCCGCCGGCTGTCGCGCAAGGCGGTCCGGTCCGAGGCCGCCCGCCGCAAGCGCGAGGCCGCCGTGGTGGGGCGGCGGCAGGACGAGAAGGGCTGGCAGGAGTTGCTCCTCTTGCTCGACGAGGAACTGGACCGGCTGCCCGACGAGTACCGCGCCCCGCTGGTGCTGTGCTACCACCAGGAGCGGACGCAGGACGAGGCGGCGACACGCCTGGGCTGGAGCCTCAGCACCCTGCGCCGCCGGCTGGAGCGCGGCCGCGAGCTGCTCCGGCGGCGGATGGCGAGGCACGGCGTCAGCCTGTCGGCCGTGGCGCTGGCCCGGCCGTCGGTGGTGACCGGGGAGCTGCGCGAGGCGGCCCTGGGGTGCATCCAGGGGCCGGCGCCCGCGTCGGTGGCGGCGCTGGCTGAGGGGGGATCGACCATGCTTGTGCTGTCGAAGTGGCTGGCGCTGGCCACCCTGGCGGCCGCCGTCGCTGTGGGGGTGGCGGCGGTGCCAGGGCCGCAGGCGACGCGGAACCCGGTGGTGAACCCCGAACCACCCCCTGCGGAGCCGCCGCTGCCGAAGGGCGCGGTGGCCCGGCTGGGCACGCTGGCGTTCCGCCACGGGGAGACCGGCTACCGGCCCACGCTGACGTTCTCGCCGGACGGCCGCCACCTCGTCTCGGCCGGGGCGGGCCGGGTGCGCCGGTGGAACGCGACCACCGGCGAGGCCGTCGCCTCCGTCGGCGACGGCCTCGGCCCCGGCGAGATGTACCCGATCACCCTGGTGACGGCGGACGGCCGGCGTGGCAGAATCATCGAGCACGCCATCCAGAGCCGCGGCCGCAGCAGCTACTGGGACTCGGCGGAGTACGACCTGACCACCGGCAAACAACTCGCCAAGGTGCGCATCGAATTGGCCCGGGGCGTCGAGACCTCGCAGGGGGTCTCGGTCGGCTACGGGGTGCCGTCGGTCCTCTCGCCGGACGGCAAGCTCCTCCTCACGCCCACCGGGTATGGCCTGATCCTGCACGACGCGGCGACCGGATCCTACCTCCGCTTCCTCGAACGGCGGCAGAACCAACGCCGCTTCGGTTACGACGAGCATGCGGCCTTCCTGCCCGACGGCAAAAGTGTCCTCACGAACGGCGAGGGGCACCAGTTCACCCAGTTTGACCTCCAGACCGGTCTGCCCCAGCGCGAGTTCGGCATCGACGGCCAGGACGACCCCGTCCGCCACATGGCCGTCTCCGCCGACGGCAAGTGGCTCGTGACGCAGGGCAAGAGCAAGCTCCGGCTGTGGGACCTCCGGCGGGGCACCGTCGCCCGAGACCTCGAGGTCCCCAGGTCCAAGGCCGACGTCGGCCGCGACTCCGTCGATACGCTCCAGTTCACCCCGGACGGACGGCTGGTGATCGCCGGCTTCGGCGGCTCCGGGGCGCGAGCCTCCTCCCTGCGCTGCTGGGAGACGGAGACGGGCAAGCCGGGCCTCTCGTGGCCGGCCGAGCCGAGCATCGGCACCACCGTGGCCGTGCGGCCCGACGGCCAGGCGCTGGCGACGATGAACGAGGCCGGGGTCATCCGCCTGTGGGACCTGCGCACCGGCCAGGAGCTGTCCCGCCCCACTGGAAACACCAGCGCCCTGGAGGCGGTGGCGTTCGGCCCCGCTGGCGACACCGTGCTGACCGCCGGCCGCGACCTGTCCCTGCGCGAGCTGGACGCGGCGACCGGCCGGGCCGTCGGCACCACGAGCCGACTCGGCCCCGGCTGGTATCCGAAGTTCTCGCCGCGCGGCACCTACCTCTACGCCTTCGGCGGGGAGAGTGGGCCGGCGGGCTTTCGCAACTGGGTCCGCGTCTGGCGTGCCCGGGGCGGAAAGCTCGTCCTCGACCGCGACGGCCGGGTACCGGCCTTCTCGCCGGACGAACGGCGGCTGGCGTTCGTGAACCGCGGCGAGTTGCACGTCCTCGACATGGACACGCGGAAAGACCTCCAAGCGTTGAAGGAGCCGGCCGGTGCCCGCGACGGGCTCCACTTCCAGAGCGGCCCCCAGGGCTTCCTCGACGGGGGCCGCAAGCTGGTCGTCGTCGGCCAGGACGTGGAGGTCTGGGACGTCGAATCGGGGAAGAAGCTCTCCTCGTGGAGCCTTGAGGAGAAGAACGTCCTGGCCAGGCCCTCCCAGAAGGAGCGTGGCCTGTGGAACCGGGTCGAGTACGGCGCGGTGTCGCCGGACGGCACGCGGCTGGCATTCTGCGTGCTGGGGAGTAAGCAGCTCCCCAACGACTTTCGAGGGGCGACCGTCCGCGTCCTGGTGTTCGAGGTGGGCGGCAAGCCGCTCCGCGCGATCGAAGTCTACCCCGGGACGATCAACCCGGCCGCGGTGGCGGTGAGCCTGGCGTTCAGCCCCGACGGGAAGCGGCTGGCCGGCGGCGGGGCCCGGGGCACGACGGTGTGGTACATCGCCACCGGCCTCTGTACCAGTTCGAGGGGCACCGGGGCAGGGTCAACGCCCTGGCCTTCCGCGCCCGACGGGAAGCGGCTCGCACGGCCAGCGAGGACTCCACCGTCCTGCTCTGGGACGTGTCGAAGTAGGCGGAAGAACGCTTCTGCGAAGCGTGGCTAACCGTTAATGACAACAGGCCGCCCTTGCTCTCCTTCTTCTGCGACGGCGGCAGGTCGTTGGCCGGGTTGAGGTCGAAGAACCCCGCCGGCTTCAGCAAGAACCCGATGCACGCCGCCGGCATCACCGGGTAGTCCTCCGGCTCGCGGGAGGTGGGTGTGGCCCATCGTGTACCACAGCACGACGTCGGTGTTCTCGATCGGCCGGTCCTGCTCGGTCCACCGGATGAGGCCGTCGCCGCCGCCGGACTGGTTGGGGTAGTCGCCGGCTGAGTACTTCTCGTCGTCGCGGTACGGCGTCACCCAGACGTGGTAGTTGACGAAGCCGGCCCGCTTGCGCCACCAGGCGTTGGGTGAGGCCAGCGGGAAGGCGTTGTCGCCGGGCAGGAAGCGGTAGCCGACCGGCTCGCCGACGGCGTTCTTCACCGCCGGGTTGATGACCTTCCACGTCCGCCCGGTCTTCAGCTCGAGGTGCGCCCGCGCCTGCTTCTCGGTCTTCAGCGTCGTCGCCCGTGCCTGGAAGGCGTTCTCGAACGGGTTGGCGTCGGACGGCTCGTCGGCGATCGCGTCGATCTGCTGCACCGAATTGGCCACTCCGTCGAGGTCGAAGTCCAACCGCACGTTGAAGAAGTGCTGGTGGTTCGGGGCGTAGACGTTCGGCGCGACCAGGTTGCCGTACCTCGGCTTCTCGCCGTCGCGGAAGGCGCCCAGCGAGAGGATGCCGGTCAGCTTCACCTCCAGCTGGATGTTGCCGTCCTGGTAGAGGTACCAGAAGAAGCCGTACTCGTAGTTCTCGACCGTGGACACCGACGAGATCACCAGCCGGCGCGAGCGGCGCACCTCCGGGGCGTCGGGCAGCCGGCGGTCGGTGTGCTTCCACAGGATGCCGTAGTCCTCCTCGTGCATGCAGATGGCGTTGTCGATCTTCAGCGGCTCGCCGCGGCTGGTGACCATGTCGGCGTCGAAGTAGTGGATGTGGCCGAGGCAGTCGCAGCCGAGCCGGAGGCTGTTGGCGCACATGCCCATGCCGTACTCGCCGACGTCGAAGGCGTTCTTGCGCCGTTGCGTCGGCGCCGGGTCGCCGTAGGGCACGACCATCTCGTTGAGCGAGGCGCGGTAGAGGACCGACCGCCCGGCGTAGCGCAGGTGGTGCAGCGTCAGCCCCTCCCGGGCGTTGAAGCCGACCACCACGTCCCAGTTCTGCCACTTGACCCGGCGGCCCTCGACCGAGAAGCTCGGCCCCTGCGGCTGGGTGATCTCCAGCGGCTTGATGTCGGCGCGCTTCTTCTTGACGCGGTCGGCGGCGTAGTTACACGAGGCGTCCGGCAAAGGCCAGGTGCCGTGCTCGTCGATGCGGATCACCTCCATCGTGTTGAGATCGACGACCGGCCGCAGCCCCTCGATCGGCCGGGCGTAGCCGTTGTCGGTCGGGTCGGAGCGGACGAAGCACAGCGGCCGGGCCAGCCGCCGCGTGCGGTCCTCCTCGGAGCCGTAGTTGCCGGCCGACCAGATATCGACCATGACCAGGCGGGTGTCTTCGAGGCCGAGGTGCTTCTTCAGCGCCGCCTTGAACAGGTCGCTGTTGAGGACGGCCTGCTCGCACTCGATCTGCTCATCGACGGTCATCGTCGGCTGCGCGCCGGGGCGCGAGACGAAGCCGGTCAGCTTCCCGTCGGTCAGCGACAGGCTCGCCTCGTGGGCCGTGTTGGTGGCGTTGTCGAACAGCACGGCGAACGCCTCGCGCGGCGGCTCGTCGCGCTCGTTCCAGGCGTGGACGGCGGCCTTGGGCGGCTCCTTGAGGCTGACGGAGACGAACCGGGTGGTCGGCGTGACCTGGCCGGCGGAGCGGAGTAAGGCGACGGCCTGATCGACCTCGGCGGCACAGAGCGGTTCGAGCGGGTGGCGCATGGCGGCCTCGCGGGTTGGTGGTGCGGGAGAGGTAGCGGCAGTGTAACCCACACAGAGCAAGGCGGCCAGTCGCTGGACGTCCGCGTTACTCCTCCAACAGATGCACGCCCTCGTCGAGGAGCGCCTGCCGGAGTGTCACTCGGACCGGATCATTCATCGCGAGTACCTGAACCGTCACGCGGCCGATGGCCGTGCGGCCGACGAGGTAAGGCCCCTCCCAGCGGAAATGCCTTCGCCAGGTGTGGCGGCGCGGGTTGAACAGCCGGACGAGCTTGGTCCTCGAGCTGACCCGGTCGATGCCGGCAAGGTTCGGGCCCTTGTGCTTGTTGCAATGGAGGCAAGAGTAGGCCAGGTTGCCCAGTGCCGAGGCGCCGCCATGCTGCTTCGGGACGACATGTTCGATCTCGAACGGCGCTGGGTGCGCCGAGGCGGGCAGGTGGTAGTACTCACAGACGTGCCGTGCCCGCTCACGGACCGCCGACGCGGTCGCTTCATCCATGACGGCGGTTCACTCTCTCGCCCTTGTTAAGACGCGCGCGAGCCTTCGACTGGAGGATGGCGAGCAGGTCGCCGACCTTGACGTAGCTCTCCAGCTCCCCCTGCTCCTCCGCGGTGATTGTCGATTCCTGGTTCTTGGCGGCCAATTCGTGCATCCTGGCCTTGTCCTGTTCGGTGAAGCTCAAGCCCACGATGTAACGGGCCACCTCGGCGGTCATCTCGCCGTTGCTCGATTCCCAGAGCCGGGCAAAGAGGACCGCTTCACTCGCCCTCTCCGCCCTGGGGGCGCTGCGTGTTCGCATGGGAGATCCTCCTGCTGGTCCGCCTGTTGACCCCATGATTCCTTTCCGAGCCCGCCTCGCGGCGGCTTTGCCCAGCGCCTTTCAGTATACCGCGTCGCGGCGTCCAACACCGGACGATTCGCCCTGCCGGCGGGACGCCTTGCGTCGCCTCCCGCCGCCGCCCTAGAATGACCTCCCTTCCCCGGTCACGGAGACGACGCCATGCGACGACGACTGTCCCAGCTCCTGCTGCTCACCCTGATCCTGATCGTCGGCTGCAAGGGCGAGCCCCCCGCCGCGAAGAAGATGATCGAAGGCGGCGACGCCAGGGACCCGCGCGCCGTCCAGATCGCCGACGACGAGAGGCCCGGCCGCGGCGCCGTGACCACCGCCGAATTACCCGCCGGGTCGTCCGGAGACGAGGTCGTCGCCTCGCTGCCCGAGCCGACCAAGCAGCAGCTCTACGACCAGGCCCTGCTGGAAGCGATCGACCACCTCGCCGAGCGCAAGTACCAGGAGGCGCTGGCGGCGCTGGAGAAGGCGCAGAAGCTCAACGACACCGGGGCGGTGCAGCGGGAGATCTTCAAGGTCCAGGCGATGCTCGACCAGCAGGGCGCCGCCGACAAGGCCGTCCAGGACGTCAAGACCGTCCTCGACGACGGCAAGGCCGACGAGGCCGCCAAGCTCGCCGGCGCCGCCCTGGGCCAGTACGGCGGCGGCGACCGCGCCGAGGACCTGACCAAGCTCAAGCAGGAGGCCGACGCCCTCGTCACCGCCTCCGCCGACAACACCACCTCCCGCAAGGCCGCGCTGGTCGCCGAGGCGGACGCCGCGCTCGCCGACAAGAACCTCCGCGCCGCCGCCGTCGCCTTCGAGCAGGCCCTCGCGCTCGGCCAGGACGCGGCGCTGTCGAGGCGCCTGGCCTCGCTCCAGGAGCAGCTCGCGACCTACGACGACTGCCGCGACCGCGCCGCCCGGCTGCGCAAGGAGCCGACCACCGTCGAGGAGGCGCTCACGCTCTTGAAGAAGGCCCAGGACGCCTGGCCGACGCTGACGGTGCGGCAGGAGATCGACGAGTGCCAGCTCATCCTCGAACGCCGCCGCGACCGGGTCAGCGTCGCCGACCTCGAGGTGCTCGGCGACGTCGGCCCCGACGCCGGCCGGATCGTCGCCGCGGAGCTGCTGCCCCACTTCCGCCCCCGGTTCGACATCGTCGAGCGCGCCCAGATCAACCGCGTGCTGGCCGAGCTGAACCTCGGCGCCGGCGACCTCGCCGACAACGCCGCCGGCCGGCAGGAGCTGGGCCGCGCCGCCCGGCTGCGCTACCTCGTCGTCGGCAGCCTCTCCTCTCTGGGCGGCGTCACACTGCACGCGCGGCTCGTCGAGGTGCCCACCGGCCTGATCGTGCAGACGGCGCGGGTGACCGCCCCGACGGTCGAGGCGCTGGTGCCGAAGCTCAAGCCGGTCGCGCTGATGTTGCAGATGACCGACGAGCAGAAGGTGGCGTTCGAGGAGGCGCTGATCCAGAAGGTCGCCGTCGTCAAGCCGATCGAGGCCGCCCCGGTTGTCGAGCTGCCCCCGCCCCCGCCCCCGCCGGCGCCCAAGGCCCCGCCCCCGCCGCCGATCGTCACCTACACGCCGCGGCCGCCGGCTTTGGCGGCATCGCTCAGGACTTCGGGCGGCTGCCGGTCGCTTACGTCCCGCCTCCGCCCCTGCCGCTGCTGGCCGGTGCTGAAGGCCGAGGACCCCTCGCCGCCACCGCCTCGCTCCGGCTGTCGCTGGAGCTGGCGACAACTGCTTCCGCCGCGGCCTGTTCCAGGACGCCCAAGCGCCACTTCCAGCTGGCCTTCGCCATCGGCGGCCCGCACCGCGAGCTACAGCGTGGCCTCGACGCCTGCCGGCTGTTCGTCGCCCTGCTCCCCCTGCCGCCGGTCGTCGTCGCGCGCCGCCGGCCCCTCCGCCGGTGGCCGTCCTGCCCGCCACGCCGCGCCCGCCGGTGGTCAGCGTGCCGCCGGTCGTGTCGCCCGGCCGCGCGTCGCCGTGTTCGGTCCGGCGTGCAGAGCTGCCGGCCGGGCTCGGTGCCGCCGGCCGCCAGCGAGGTGCTGGCCGACCAGTTCGCCTCCTACTGCCGCGGCAGCTACGAGGTCATCGACCGCGGCGAGGTCTGCTGGTACATGGGTCGGCTCGGGCTGACCATGCGCGAGGTGCTCACCGACGAGGCGTCGCGCCGCTGCCTGGCGCAGGCCCTGCACGCCCGCTACTTCGTCTTCGGCAGCCTGCTGGAGACGGCCAGTTTCGACGTCGAGACGCACCTGGTGGACCCCGAGACCGGCACGCGCAGCGGCACCGGCAAGATCCACGTCAAGGACCACGACGAGCTAAAGCTGCGCCTGGGCGAGCTGGCCCGGCAGATCGGTGCCAAGCCCGACGACCAGAAGGCGCTGGCCGCCCGCGGCGCCGCCAGCGAGAAGGCGCTGGCCGAGGCGCGCGGCCTGCTCGCCAAGGACCCGGCGAAGGCGGCCGAGGTCGCCCGCGCCGCCCTGAAGGGTAACCCCGACAGCACCGCGCTTGCAGGCCCTCGTCGTGGACGCCGACCGCCGCGCCCGCGTGGCCAAGCTGGAGGCCGACCGCCGGGCCGAGGCCGCCCGCCAGGCGGCCGCCCTGGAACAGGCCAAGAAGCCGCCAGGCGGAACTGGCGAAGCAGGCGGCCGAGGCCTGTGAAGGCCGAGGCCGACGCGACCGCCCGGGGCGAGGCCGCCCGCAGCGCAGCAGGCCTGCTGCATGGCCGCCCAGTCGCTGCGGGCCCAGGCCAAGCAGGTGATGGCGAAGGGCAGCTACGCCCAGGCCGTGCAGCAGCCGCAAAGCCGCGGCCAACCTCCAGCCCGGCGACGCGGTCTTCCAGGAACTCGCCGCCGCCAAGGTCGCCGCCGCCAAGGCCAACGCCGACAAGGCCACCGCCGAGCAGAGGAGTGACGACGAGGCCCGCGCCTGCCGCGAGCAGGCGGCCAAGCTCGCCCAGGCGGAGAAGGAGAGGCGGACAAGGCCGACGTCGACCGCCGCAAGGCCGACGAGGCCCGCGCCCAGACGCTGCACGACGGCCTGCTCGGGCAGGCCACCGCCGAGATGGCGAAGAAGGAGTACGCCGGGCGCGCTTGCCTCCGCCGAGCCTGTGGCCTGCCGCCAAGCCCACCCCCGAGGCGGCCAAGCTCGCCGCCGAGCGGCAGCAGCAGCTCGCCCTGGCCAACGCCAAGGACGCCACCGGCCGCAACGCCTGGAGGACGACCGGAAGAGGCGCGAGGAGGCCGGACAAGAAGCACGCCAGTGACCAGGAAGCTGTACACCGAGACGATGAAGAAGGCGAGGACGCCCTCGTCGGCAAGAAGTACGCCGAGGCCGCCGCCCAGTACGCCGCCGCGGCCAAGCTGTTCAACACCGACGCGGCCAAGGGCGGCACACGCCAACGGCCTGCTCGCCCAGGAAGTAGCCGCGAGGCCGACGAGAAGGCCGGCAAGGATGCGGGCCGCCCGGCGGGCCGTGCTTCTGAAGGAGAAGCTCGACGAGGGCAAGCGGGCGCGCGACGCCAAGCAGTACGGCCAGGCGGCCGAGGCGTACTTCCCGCGCGAGGCGGTGAAGCTGGCGCCGGGCAGCGTCGAGGCCGTCGCCGGCCTCGCCGCCGAAGGCGAGCCGCGACGCCGAGCAGGAACAGCTCAAGCGGCAGGCGGGCGCCGCCGATGGACGCCCCGTACAAGGCCGCGATGCAAGCTATGCCCAGCTGATGGGGGCCAAGCAGTTCGCCCAGGCCGAGAAGGCCTACGACGACGCCCTCCTCAAGGCGAAGCCCGGCGACGCCGCGGCGATCCAGGGCAGCTGCTCTGCCCTCGACGCGGCGAGCCGACGAAGCCCGCCGGCGACCCCAAGATGACGGTCGCCGAAGCGCTACGCCGCCCACATGGGCGGCGGCCAGCAGCGCTGGCGAAGAAGCAGTTCCCCGAGGCCCGCCAGGCGTTCGAGCAGCTGCTGAAGCTGGCCGAACGACCCCGCGGCGGCCAAGGGCGTCAAGGACGCGGACGCCCCCGGCAAGCCGCCCGTGAAGGACGCCAGGGCGCGGCAGCTCAAGGAGGACTACGACCTGGCCATGGGCGCGCGCGGCGGCGATGAAGAGGCAGAACTACAAGGGCGATCAACGCCTACACCGAGGCCCTCAACAAGCTGCCCGGTGACAAGGCGGCCACCGCCGCCCTCACCGACGCGCGCTACGGCCTGGCGATGGCCCAGGCCGCGACGGCGGTGAGGGAGAAGAAGTTCGCCGACGCGGTCAAGGCGTACGACGAGGCGCTCAAGCTCAAGCCCGGCGACCCCGCCGCGATCAAAGGCAAGAAGGAGACCTCCGGCAAGAAGTGACGCCTCGGTGGGCGAAGCATCGCGCGGCGATGCTTCGCCCACACTACAGGTGCCCGTGTTCGTGACACCCGCTGCTATTGATCAGGCAGCCGATCAAGCTTCCACTCACTTCCCTGGATCTTCTTATTCCATAAGTTATTGATCAATATGGTTTTACGGATTATGATCCTTAACCATGCTCGACTCGGCACGTCGCTTGCTCATCCCCTGATGCGTCCCGACCGCTGCCCGCACCCCGGGCACGGCCTGACCGTTGTGAGGCGTCGCGACTCCCGGACGCCTCACCTGGCTCTCCTGCATCACCCTGCCTGCTCTTCGCCGCCTGGCTTCAGGCGAATCCAGGGGCCGTGCTCCCGCCCGGTTCTCAGCGCCGGCCCACGCGGTACTCTCTCCGCCGCCGAGGCTGTTGTTCCTTCCCCTCCTCACCAGGAGGGGAGGAGGAGTTTTTCTTTCGCTTGGCCTTACCGACGAGGAGAACCGCCATGAACCTTACGCTCCGCTCCTCACCGTCACCCTTCGGGCTGCTGACGGCCGTGCTGGTCACGGCCGCCCGGAGCCCTGGCCTACCGGGGCGCCCCGCCCCTGCCCCACCGACCCCCGAGCCGTGCACGAGGCTGGTGCTGCCGCCGTCGGAGGAGGTCCTCATTCTGGCGCGGCGCAGTGAGGCGAAGGCCGGCGTCGTCGAGAAACTGCTCGCCGACGAGCTGACCCTGGTCGAGGCGGCGGCGTGGTTCCACCGCCTCAACTCCGAGCCGCCTTCGCAGCCGTGCGAGAGCTGGAAGCTGCGCCCGGCGACACGCCCGAGGAGAAGGTCTGCCGGCAGGCTGGGCCGAGGCCGACCCGGCCTACAGCACCTCGCCGGGCCGATTCGCCGCCCTCCTCTGTCGGCTGGAGGAGCAGCCGAAAGCGCAGCCAGCGCGGGGCGCCATCGAGCTGCCCCGCTTCGGCGAGGTCGAGCAGTTCGCCGGCCGCCCGGCCGCGCCTAGCTCGGCAAGTGTCGGGGCGGCCCGCTTGCCGCGCGTCAACAAGCGCGCCACCCGGGTCAGGACCACGCGGGCCTCCTCCACCCCCGCCGCGTCCTGCATCGCGTTCAGGTCGACCGCCGCTCCAGGTACAGCAGCGGGTCGTCGCCCCCCTTCCAGAGCGTCACCTCCTTCGACAGCCCCCGCGACAACTCCTCCAGCCGACGCACCCGCACCAGCACATCCCGCATGTTGATCACGACGTCTTCTCCGGCCGGGATCGGAATAGTGTACGTCAGATCACATGTCTTGCAACAACGAGATCCGGAAAAACGGCCTGGCCATCACAGCGCGCCGGTGGGGCCGTATGTTGAGGTATCCAAGGGGCAACCAAAGGTGAGAAGACGGGGCCCCGGCGAACATATGAGCCCAGGGACGAAGCCGCGGCACGCGAACGTCAACAGGGCGAGCCTCCGCCGCGGGGAACGGGGGTCGGGCTCGGCGGCCGATCGGATCGCAGCGTTCTCTCCTGGTGAGTGGTGTGGGGGGTGGCCCGCGAGGCGACTCTCGCGGCCGCCTTCTTACTGTCCGCGGCGGGCCGGGAAAGGATTTTAGACACTAGAGGCCCGCCGGACCGGCTGGCGGTTGAGCGCGCCGGGAGCCTGTCGATGCCCTGCCCTCTGCCGGACAACCGACCCGGACCGGTCTGGGCCAAGGTCGTCCTGCTTATCGCCCCTGCCAATGCCCCGCTGCTGCTGGCGTGCTGGTTGGGGGCGCGCTCTGTACACGCATCCCGAGGGGAGGGCACGATTGAGCTTTCCGGCATGGCGGCGACGGTCATCGCCCTGGGCCTGGCCGCCGGGCTGGCTGGGAACCTGCTGCTGGCCGCGCGCGGGCCGGCGGGCCGCGCGCGGCTGCGGTCGGCGCTGGTGGAGTGCTCTGGAGCAGAAGGGGCAGGCGGAGGCGGCCCGCGCCGCCCAGGACGGGTTCCTGGCGGCCCTCAACCACGAGATCCGCACGCCGCTGAACGGCGTGCTGGGCATGGTGCAGGTGCTGGCGCAGGGCGGCTTGCCGGCGGAGCAGGCCGGGCAGGTCGCGGCGTTGAAGGAGTCGGCGGAGCACCTGGCGGGCCTGCTGGAGCGGCTGCTGGAGGGGCGCGAGCCCGACGACGACCCGGCGGCGCCGGCCGGCTCGCAGTCGGCGCTGCTGCTGAGCGCCGACGAGGACGACCGGCACCGGCTGGGCGGGATGCTGGTCGATGCCGGCTGCTCCGTGGTCGCCGTCGCCGACGGCCAGGCGGGCATGACGGAGCTGGTGCGCGGGGTCGTCGAGGGCAGCCCGTTCACGCTGATCGTGCTGACCGACGACCTGCCGCCCGCCCTGGCCGAGCGGTGGCTGCGGCAGGTCGAGCAGAGCCCGGCGCGGTGCCCGGTGATCGTGCTGCCGCGCAAGAGCAACATGGGCGAGTTGCGGGCGGCCCTGGGCCAGGGGTGAGCGTCCCGGCACGCCGGGGCCGGTGACGGTGATAATCCTGCTGCGACCTGCGTATACTGGACATAGAGACCAGCGGGACAGCAGCAAGGGGAGGCCCATGAAGCCGGACAGCATGCTCATCGAACCGGGGCACATCGTCTCGGCCCGGCAGGACATCGGCCAGCGGGGCAACCCCGAGTCGCTGGAGGACCTGGCCCTGCGCGAGCCGGCGCTGGCGTCGTACATCTCCGAGAGCATGGCGTCGCTGGCGGGCAAGCTGGCGCTGTCGGGCGCGCCGTCGCAGCTGGTGCAGGGGCTGTACAACGAGGCGCTGGCCGTGCTGCTGTCCAGCGTCGAGGCGCAGCGGCGCGGCCACTACGACCTGTGGAAGGGCACCATCGTCGGGACCAAGCTCGAAGAGATGGGGTCGGCCAAGAAGCCGCGGCAGGAAGTCGCCGCTGCCGCAAGGGCGAGTGAGGAAGGGAAGGCGATTTCACGGAGCGGGTATACACGGCCTGCGGACACGGATCAGGACGGATCAGAAGAAGAGATTCAAGGGGTAGGAAGAGGGAAGCCAATGCCTCCTTCTTCCTACCTGTTTTGTTGTCTGATCCGTCTTCATCCGTGTCCGCAGGCCGTGTGCCGTAGTTCGGCCATCGCTTCTCCTGAAATAGAATCCTCCGTATCCCCTGAGGCTCGATGGCGAAAGCGTTGCACTTCGACTGCTTCAGCGGCATCTCCGGCGACATGACGCTCAGCGCAAGGATCGACGCCGGCGTCGACGTCGGAGGGTCCGGCCGGCCTCGACTCGCTCGGCCTGCCGATCCAGCTGCACGTCGAGCGTGGTCCGCAAGGGCAGGCTTCGCCGCGACCCAGGTCTGGGTGAAGATGCCCGAGGAGAACGAAGACCGCCACCCGCTCCGACATCGAGGAGATCCTCTCGCCGCGGGGCGCTGACGCCCCCGGCGCGGGAGCTGGCCTGCGCATCTTCCGCCGGCTGGCCCACGCCGAGGCGGCGGTACACGGGATGCCGGTCGAGCCGCGTCCACTTCCACGAGGTCGGGCGTGCTCGACTCGATCGCCGACATCGCCGGCGTCGCCATCGCCCTGGACCTGCTCGGCGTCGAGCGGTTCACCAGCCGCTCGGTGGTGACCGGCCACGCACCGTCAAGCGCCCACGGTGTCATGCCGGTGCCGACGCCGGCCACGGCCGAGCGCCAGCGCGCCCTGCTCGCCGCCTGCCCGATCCAGGCCGAGCTGACGACGCCGACCGGGGCGGCGATCCTGGCGACGACGGTGACCGAGTGGGTCGAGTCGCCGGCGATGGCGTCGAGGCGGTCGGCCACGGGGCGGGGATGAAATACCTCGACCAGCCCAACCTGCTGCGCGTCTTTGTCGGCGAGGCGCCGCGAACCCCGGCGACCGCGACGCCGTCTGGGTGGTGGAGACCAACCTCGACGACGTGCCGGCGGAGGTGGTCGGCTACCGCTTCCTTGAGCGGCTGTTCGCCGCCGGGCGCGCTGGACGTGTTCACGCCGATCCAGATGAAGAAGAGCCGCCCCGGCGTGCTGCTGAGCGTGATCGCGCCGGCGGCGGCGGTCGGGGAGGTCGAGGCGGTCCTGTTCCGCGAGACGCAGACGTTCGGCGTGCGGAAGTACCGGCCGAGCGGGCGAAGCCCAAGGTGAGCGCCGTCAACGTCGAGACGCCGTGGGGCGTAGTGAAGGGCAGCGCGGCTGGCGGCCGGGGCTGAGGTGTTCTCGCCGGAGTACGAGGACTGCGCCCGGGTAGCGCGGCAGCACGGCGTGCTGCTGCGCGAGGTGTACGACGCCGTCCGGGCGTCGTACCGCCCCGGAGGTACGACGATGAGCGAAGATCTAGAGCCGAGGCCGCCGCACTGGCTGATGCTGGCCCTGCTGGGCTGGTTCGTCCACACCGTCTTCTCCGGCGGCATGCTGTTCCGCGTCACCACGGCCGGGCCGCGCTACGAACAGCGGTACCGCGAGCATAACCTCCTGCCGATGGCGACGGAGGGCCTCCTCGGAAAGTCACGCGGGCGGGGGGCAGTGGCTTCGACTTCGGATGTTCGCCGGGCTCACCGTCGCGAACCTGGGGTACACGTATGGCTGGCGCGGTGGGAGCGGCCGGCGTGGAAGTACTGGTTCTGGGGCGTGGTGGTCGTGCTGCTGCTGGCCTGGCCGCTGGTGGAACTGATCCTGTACCTGCCTGAGTGCTGCGCGAAGCGCTGTCACGCTGACCGAGCGCGAAGATGGACGACGGGGCTGAATCGAAGGAGCCCGGCTGGTGGAGGCTGAGCGTGCTCGGCTGGCTCGCCCACGCGCTGGGCGCCGGCTTCGCCGCGCGGCGACGCTCGGGCCGTACTGGGACTTCGTCTTCAACGACTACAAGATGGCCCTGCCGTACCTGACCAGCCTTATCCACCCCGCCGCCTTAGGCTGGCCGGGCCCGAGCGGGCCGGCGGCATGGCCGGCCTGGCCGCGTTCGACCTCGTCATGCTCCTGAGCCTGGCGAGGTACGCCCGGCCGGGGTGGGGTGGTTCTGGGGCGTGGCGCTGGTGCTGATGCTGTCGCTGCCGCTGTGATGTACGCCTACCAGCTGCCGGGCGCGGGAAGCTGATCGAGGCGGGGCTCCCGTTACCGTGAGGTCGTTTCGTCGTAGGACAAGCATCCTTGCTTGTCCTTTCTGGAAGAGGACAAGCAAGGATGCTTGTCCTACGGAGGAGATGCCCATGCCGGAGGTCATCACACGCCGTCACCTGCCGTACTGGTACGTCCCCGGGGCCGCGCATTTCGTGACCTACCGCCTCGCCGGCACGCTACCGGACCATGTGTTGGAGCAGTTCCCGCCGAGCACGAATCACGGCTCGCGGCCCCAACGCCGGACGGACAGTCACAAGCCCAGCACCTGGAGCGGGTCCACAAACAAGCGTTCGCGCGACTCGACCGCTACCTGGATCTGCACCGCGACATCGACTGGTTAGCGAGACCAACAGTTGCCGCGCGCTGATCCGGCGAAGCCTGTATCACTACGACGCGACCCGGTATTACCTGATGGCTTGGTGTCATGCCGAACCACGTCCACCTGCTGTTCCAGCCCATCGAGAGATCCCGAGGCACCGAGAACGTGGACTACGAGAGGCCGGACCCCGGAGGGCCACTCGCCCGGATCATGCACAGCCTGAAAAGCTACACCGCGAGCGAGGCCAACAAGATCCTGGGGGGCGAAACGGCCCATTTTGGCAGCACGAGTCTTACGACCACTGGGTGCGTGACGAGGTGAGTTAGAACGTGGTGGACTACATCGCCTACAATCCTGTCAAAGCGGGACTTGTCACGGAGCCGCAGGATTGGTTCTGCTCCGCTCACGACCGCTTCCTCCTCGACGGGCGCCCTCAGCGGCTGGCTCCCGCCGGACGAATCGTAGGACAAGCATCCTTGCTTGTCCTTGACACGCACGCGGACAAGCAAGGATGCTTGTCCTACGACAGAATTGCCGGACGCACTGACTCTTGAACTCCGCGAGACCGTGATGATTCCTTCCAGCCAGATCCGCCAGCAGTTCCTCGACTTTTCTGCCAGGAAGCACGCACACGAACGTGCCGTCGTCCAGCGTCGTGCCGCTGGACGACCCGACGCTGCTGTTCGCCAACGCCGGCATGAACCAGTTCAAGCCGATCTTCCTCGGCACCGAGACGCGGCCTCTACAAGCGGGCGGCGAACACGCAGAAGTGCATCCGTGCCGGCGGCAAGCACAACGACTCGACGACGTCGGCAAGGACACCTACCACCACACGTTCTTCGAGATGCTCGGCAACTGGAGCTTCGGCGACTACTTCAAGAGGGAGGCGATCCGCTGGGCGTGGGAGCTGCTGACCGAGGTCTGGAAGTCGACAAGTCGCGACTGCACACGACCGTCTTCGAGGGCAGTCCCGACGAGGGCGTGCCGCGCGACGACGAGCGCTCGGGCTGTGGAAGCGGCGAGACCGACATCGACCCGTCCCACATCCACTGGGGCAAGAAGGACAACTTCTGGGAGATGGGCGAGACCGGCCCCGCGGCCCCTGCACCGAGATCCACATCGACCTGACGCCCGACAGGAGCGGCGGGAAGCTCGTCAACAAGGGCACGCCGCAGGCCATCGAGATCTGGAACCTGGTGTTCATCCAGCTAACCGCAACCCCGACCGCAGCCTCGACGCCGCTGCCGGCCAAGCACGTGGACACCGGCATGGGCTTCGATGCGTCACGGCGGTGATCCAGGGAAATCGAGCAACTACGACACCGACGTGTTCACGCCGCTGTTCGCGGCGATCCAGAAGGTGACGGGCGCGCCGGCAGTACACCGGCAAGCTCGACGACCTGAAGGACATCGGCACGCAGATCGCCGACCACATTCAGCGCTGACGTCGCGCTGACCGACGGGGCGACGATCAGCACCGGCCGCGGCTACGTCCCGAGCTGCATCCTCCGCCGCGCCGAGCGCTACGGCCGGCAGCTGTTCGGCACCAAGGGGCCGTTCCTGGTCGATCTGGTGCCGACGGTGGTCGAGACGATGGGCCAGGCGTTCCTGGAGCTGACGGCGTGCCGGACAAGGTGGCGGCGACGATCAAGGAAGAAGAGGAGGCTTCATCCGCACGCTGGACCGCGGCATCAAGCACTTCTCCGACGCGGCGAGCGGGCGAAGCAGATTGGAGACCGCATCTCCGGCGAGGACGCCTTCAAGCTGCACGCACACCTACGGCCTGTACATCGACATCACCGAGCAGATGGGCGCAGGAGGCGGGCCTGGCTGTCGATCGCCCCGGCTACGACGAGGAGATGCGGCGGGCGCAAGGAGCAGGACCGCGGCACGCGGAAGAAGATGGTCGTCACCGCCGTACAGGGCGAGCTTCCAAAGACGGACGACTCGCCCAAGTACGGCCTACTCTCCACCAGCGCGAAGGTCCTCGGCTGGGTGAAGGACAACAAGGTCGTCACGGCCGGCCAGATCGCCGAGGGCGACGAGGTCGGGTTGCTGCTCGACCGGACCAACTTCTACCCCGAGCAGGGCGGGCCAGGTCGGCGACGCCGGGACGGTCCGTACCGCATCAGGGGCGTTCGAGGGACGACACGCAGAAGCTCGGCGACGCCGTCTTGCACCTCGGCCGGGTCACGGCGGGGCGCCCTCAAGGCCGGCGAGGCGGCGACGCTGAGGTCGGCGGCGACCGGCCGCACACGATGCGCAACCACACCGCGACGCACCTGCTCAACTGGGCGCGCGAGGTGCTCGGCGACCACGTCGAGCAGAAGGGCTCGCCTTGTCGATGCCGACAAGACGCGGTTCGACTTCACCATGACAAGCCGTTGTCACACGACGACATCGGCAAGATCGAGCGGTTGGTCAACGAGAGGATCTACGCCGACCTGCCGGTCACCGCGACGGCGATGCCGCTGGCCGACGCGAAAAAGGTCGCCGGCGTCCGGCGCGCCGTCTTCGGCGAGAAGTACCGACCCGGTGCGCGTGCTGCTCATCGGCCCCGACTGCCGGAGAAGGCCAGCCGCGGCGACAGCGTCGAGCTCGCGGCGGCACGCACCTGACGCACACCGGGCAGGCCGGCTTCTTCAAGATCGGTCTCCTAGAGGGCGTCGCCAAGGGCGTCCGCCGCGTCACCGCGGTCACCGGCCGCGGCGCGGTGCAGGCGGTGCAGAAGCTCGCCGGCGCCGTCGAGGAGGTGGCCGGGCGCGCCGGGTGCAAGCCCGACGAGGTGGCGAGGGCGCGTGTCGGCGCTCCAGGACGAGGTGAAGAAGCTCCAGCGCAAGCTGAAGCCAGCGCCGACCTGAATTGCCGCCGGCGACGGCTGTTCGTGCAGGCCGTCGAGGTCAACGGGCGCCGGTGATCGTCGGCGAGGTGCCGGCGCGCCGGCCTGACCAGATGCGGACCCAGATGGACCGCCTGCGGCAGAAGGCGAAGAGCGGCGTCGTCCTGGTCGGCTGGGCGGACGAGGGCAAGGTCGGGCTGATGAAGTGCCGTCACCGACGACCTGACGGGCAAGGTCGAGGCGGGCAAGCTCGTCGGCGAGGTGGCGAGGCGTGCGGCGGCAAGGGCGGCGGCCGACAAGCTGGGGTGAGCGAAGCTTACGAGCCGCGCACGAAGTAAGCGGGCGGGCGAGAATCAGCGACCTCGGGTGGCGGTCTCTCCGAGGTCGTGCCTCCGCACCCCGCTTACTTCGTGCGCGGCTCGCAGCCGGCGAGCCGCTCCCAGAACCGGTCGGGCACCCACACGCCGTACAGCGACAGCGTGTAGAAGCTGAACCAGCCCACCTCGATCGTCAGCCAGATGCCGACGTGGAAGAGCACGCCGAACCACAGCGCGTAGGGCCGGGTCCGCCGCCACAGCACCAGCAGGGGGAACAGCGTCTCCCACCAGACGCTGACGTAGGTCAGCGGCGCCGTCGCCCACAGGGGCAGCGGAAGCTGGGCGAACGACCACCGGCTCATGGTGACGTAGTTCAGCGCGTAGTGGATCGACGTGCCGTCCCACCACGTCCCCTTCGGCAGGTAGTGCGGGCCGACCCCCTCGCCGACCAGCTTCACGAAGCCGGTCGTCAGGTAGACCACGCACAGCTGGAGCTGGATCAGCCGCACCGACCACGGCGGGACGTGGGGCGGCCGGCGGAACAGCAGCGCGTCGAGCGACAGGGCCCGACCGCACGGCGACAGCATCAGCAGGAACAGGCCGACCTGGAGCGTGTCGTCGCCGCCGTTGAGGATGTTCGGGTTGCGGTAGACCCAGCAGAGGGTGCCGAACCAGACCAGCACGCCGGTCAGCCGGGTAAGGAGGCCGGCCGTCCACGCCGCCGTCACGCCGACCCAGGCCCAGAAGAGCGGGTAGACCACCGCCGGGTCGTCGTGGTTGAACAGCAACACGGTCCAGCGCCACTGGCGCAGCTGGTAGGCGTCGTGCAGCCCCGCCGGGGCGACGCCGGTCGGGCCGAAGAACTCCATCAGGTTCGGCAGGTACTGGAACAGCTGGTCGGCCAGCAGGGCCAGGCCCAGCAGGCCGCGCATCAGCGCCAGCCGCTCGGCCCGCACCGGCTCGTGCCAGAACCGCGTCCAGGTTGACAGCCGGTTGTCACTCATGCTTGGTCTTGTAACTGCGGAGCAGGATGGTGCCCTCGCGGGCGGCGACGTCGTAGCGGTAGAAGTCGGCCAGGACCTGCCCCTTGGGAGGCCCGGTCTGCGCCCGCAGCCAGGCCCTGGCGTCGGCGTGCGGCGGCACGAGGTCGTAGCGGACCATGAACAGGTGGATCGTCGTCAGCGGCGCGCCGGCGTCGCCGCGCGGGTAGCGGTGGGCCAGCAGGTTGCAGTAGCCGCGGTTGTCCCGCGCCTTCGCCTCGCCGCCCTCGCAGACCTTCAGCTCGTGGTCGAGGACCTTCTCCTCGAACCAGTGGCTGTAGCGGGTGAGGTCCTCCGGGTCGCACAGCCCGCGGACGACCCGCTCGGTGCTGTCGGCGTAGGCCAGCCGGGCGCGGGCGACCTGCTTGTTCGTGCTGACCGACGGCGAGAACATCGGCCACTCCTCGTTGAACCCGACGAGGTTCTCGGCGAACTCCAGCCGGCTGCTCAGCCAGGCCAGTGCCCACTTGCCGCCGTCGGCCCAGGTGCGGACCTTGGCCCGCTCCGCCGGCCCCGGCCAGGGCTTGAGGTAGTCCCAGGCCGAGTCGAGCGACCGACAGATTTCTTCCCTCAGCGGGTGGGGGTTGTCCTCGGTGGCCTGCGACGGCAACTCGGCCCACTCGGCGCGGGTCGGCAGGCGGATCGGCATGGTGCGCATGCCCAGCTCGTCGGCCCAGTCGCCCCAGGGGTAGGTGACGGAGAAGCCGCGGAAGGCCATGTCGAAGAGGATCAGCGCCAGGAACAGGCGCATGCCCCAGCCGAACCGCGTGGGGAACGGCGGCCTGGCGGGCGCGTCGGCGGGGACGGCGGACATGGCGGCACCTCCGGTAGGGATTGGAACTATCCCCCCGGGCGCGCCGCGTCAAGCGCGTCCGCCCCCACCCCCAGGTCGATATCGGGCCGGTTCTCCCGCAGCCACCGCACCGCCGCCCACAGGCCGGTGAACTGGCGGCCGACCCGCTGGCCCAGGGCGGCCAGGGCGGCGGCCTCCGACGGCCCGATGCACGACGGCTGCCGCAGGACCGCCACCAGCTCGCCGACCGGGAGCGGGGCCAGGGTCCCCTTGACCAGCTCCTGCACCTCGGTCATCCACCGGTCCATCACCGCCCCGCGGATC
Source organism: Gemmataceae bacterium (assembly GCA_046350195.1). Classification (GTDB taxonomy): domain Bacteria; phylum Planctomycetota; class Planctomycetia; order Gemmatales; family Gemmataceae; genus CALDUY01. The sequence continues at coordinate 25,049 of JAXMAW010000045.1, read as the reverse complement.
ACCATCGGCGCGAACTCCTCGCACAGCCGGTCGAACCGCGCCGGGTCGAGCCAGGCCCTCAGCGCCCTCACCGCGTCGCGCAGCGCCCGCAGGTCGGCCAGGGGCGAGTCCGGGCGGACGACCCGGGTCAACCGGTCGGTCAGCCCGTCCACGCGGCGGCGGCGGGCGGGCTCGTCCAGCCACGGGCCGACGGCCCCGACCGCGCGGGCCAGCAGCGCCAGCTGCTCCGCCGAGCCCGCGCCGGCGAGGCGCCGCCCGACCTCGCGGTCGAGCCGGCCCGCCAGCCCCCGCCCAGGCCGGATCCAGCTCGGCCACCCCGGCCACCGCGCGGGCCAGCCGGCTAAGGGCAGCGGCATCGGGCGAGGCGTTCAGCCGGGCCGCGACCGCCGCCTGAATGCCCCCAGCACCGCCGACCGCTCGGCCGGGCGCGGACCGGCGGCCCAGCGCCCGTGACCTCCGCCGCCAGCGCCGCCAGCTGTTCCGGGGTGACCGCCGTCCTCTCCAGCGTGGTCGCGAACACCAGCCGCCGCCGGGCCGCTTCGGCGTCGAGGAAGCCCGCCGCGGCGACGTAGGCGATCCCGAGCTGGTCGCGCAGCGGCCGCTCGTCGCGCACCGTGACCAGCGGTGCCACCGCGTCGGTGTAGGCCGCGGCCAGGTGGAGGCCTCGCCGGCTGGTAGCCGACTTGCCAGCGCGGGAACGCCTCGCCCAGCGCCAGCCGCCTTCCTGGGCGCCCGGCCTGGTCGCCAGGGCGTCGCCGAGCGGCTTCGCCAGCCGGCCGGCGTCGGCCCCCGGCAGCACCTGCCGCAGCGCGGGCCAGCCCGTCGAGCAACCAGGCGTCGTCCGTGGCCGGCACCAGCCGAGCGCCTGAGCGCCCCCAGCCGGGTGCAGGCGTCGCGCTGGGGGCGTCGTCGAGCCGCTCGGCCAGCACGCCCACGACGTCGGCGGCCGCCTCGACCGTCGCCGGCCGGTCGAGCTTTTCCGCCAGATCGACGAGCTGCGCCACCGATCGGTCGTCCTCGGCGCGGTCGAGGTTAACGCCGACTATGGCGAAGGCGTGCAGCCTGTGCCAGAGGGTCAGCTCCTGCGTCTCCTCGCCGGCCTGGCGCGTCAGCCGGCGCAGCAACTCGCGGGCCATCGTCTCGTGCGGGCGCGACTCCGCGGGCTCTCTCTCGCACGCCCGCTGGCAGGTGAGGGTCAGCAGCTCCAGGGCCGGCGGCGGGGCCTCGCGGGCCACCTCCGGCAGCCGGCCGCACAGCCAGGCGGCCGTCTCGACCGGGAGGTGCCGCGCGAGGTGGGCCAGGTCTTCCAGCGCCGCGATCTGCTCCCCGGGCGACAGGTCCCCCCGCAGGGCGCCGAGCAGCACGCCGGCCGCGGTGCGGGCCGCCGGGTCGTCGCCGGCCCCGAGCCGGCCGAAGATGCGGGCGCAGACCAGCCGGCCGACCGGGTCGGTCGCTTCCTCCAGGACCCTCGGCCGGACGAGGGCCAGGACGGCGTCGCGGCGCTCGAGGTCCAGCTCGACCAGCGCCCGCAGGACCGGCCGCAGCCGCCACGACAGCTTCCGGGCCGTCGAGGGGTTGTCGAGGATGCGGCGGATCAGCTCGACGCGGTCGATCTGCGGCGGCAGCCGGGCCAGCTCCTCGATGGCGCCCAGCTCGGCGGGGCTCATCCCCTTGTTGCGGAGGCCCTCGCGGTTCAGCTCGGGCGGCTCGATCGGCGCCAGCACGTTCGAGGCCAGCAGCACGGCGATGCGGCCGGCCACGTCGAGGGCCTCGCGCACCTCCTGCTCCCGCTGCCGCGCCAGCCGCTCGCGCTGGCCGGCGATGAGCGCCCACCGGCTGGTCGCCGCCGCGCCGACCACCAGCGACAGGACGAACGCCGCGAACAGCCCGGCGACGACCGGGCGGCGCTGGACCCACTTCCAGCCGCGCCGGACCGGGCCGACCGGCCGGGCGAGGACCGGCTCGCCGGCGAGGAACCGGTCGAGGTCGGCGGCGAGGTCGGCCGCCGTGGCGTAGCGGCGGGCCGGCTCCTTGCGCAGCGCCTTGTGGCAGATCGTCTCCAGGTCCCGGGGCACCTTCGGCTGGAGGCTGCGGATCGACACCGGCTCCGCCTCGACGACCTGGCGGAGCGTCTCCACCGCGGTGGCGCCCCGGAACGGGGGCCGGCCGGTCAGGCACTCGTAGAGGATCGCCCCCAGGGCGTAGATGTCGGCCGGCGGGCCGGTGTGCTTGCTGGCGGTGGCCTGCTCCGGCGCCATGTACGACGGCGTGCCGAGCAGGGCGCCGGTGCGGGTGAGGTGGCCGTCGGAGGCGACGCGCTTGGCCAGGCCGAAGTCGGTGATGCGCGGCGAGCCGTCGGCGGCGAGCAGGATGTTGGCCGGCTTCAGGTCGCGGTGGACGATGCCCTTGTCGTGGGCCGCCTGGGCGGCGCGGGCCAGGCGGGAGACGAGGTCGGCGGCGGCCTTCGGGGCCAGCGGCGCGCCGGCGAGCTTCTGGGCCAGGCTGCCCCCGGGGCAGAGTTCCATGGCCAGGAAGGGCAGGCCGTCGTGGGTGCCGAAGTCGTAGACTTGCACGATCCCCGGGTGCTGGATGGCGGCGACGGCCTCGGCCTCGGTGAGGAACCGGGCCAGGTCTTCGTGACCGGCGTGGCTGCCGCCGAGGACCATCTTCGCCGCGACGACCCGGTTGAGCTTGGCCTGGCGGGCGCGGTAACGACGCCCATGCCGCCGCGGCCGAGGACGTCCAGGATCTCGTACGACGGCGGGGCGGCCGCCTCGCCGGGGCGCCGACTGGGGCCGGCGACCGTGGGCTGGAGCGGCACGGCCAGGGGACCGGCCGACGAGGGTGTCGTCCGGCGGCGGGAGGCCCGGCGCGAGCGCTGGAACTGCTCCAGCCGCCTGCTGAACCACGGCAAGAGGTCGGATCGCCCCTCGCAGATCCAGGCCGCGTCGGGGGTTTGGCCTGCCGGAGCCTCCTCCAGGCGGGCGAGGAACCACGGCAGTCCGGGCTGGCTCATGCGGCGGCGGTCCGGGGGAAGCGGGCGGTAGATCGATCCTACGGGCCGCGGCCGGGGTGTACAAGCACAGGGCCGCCGAACCGCAATCGGCGCTGGACACGGCGCGGCTTCGCGGGTTAGACTATCTCAGCTAGCCTGCCCACACCCCGCCTGCCCCGGTCCGTCCTGATGACTTACCTGCCCCTGCTCGCCTTGCTGCTGCCCGGCCACGCCGCGCCCGCGCCGACGTTCGAGCGCGACGTCCGGCCGATCCTCAAGGCCCACTGCCTGGAGTGCCACGGCGAGGCCGCCCGGCCCAAAGGCGGCCTGGACCTGCGGCTGCGCCGGCTCATCGTCCGGGGCGGCGACGCCGGCCCGGCGGTCGTCCCGGGCAAGCCCGAGGAGAGCCCGCTGTTCACCCGGGCCCGCGACCACGAGATGCCGCCGGGCAAGGTCAAACTGTCGAGGGAGGAACTCGACCGCCTCGGGGCGTGGGTCGCCGCCGGGGCCCCCGTGGCGAGGGCGGAGCCGGAGAAGCTCACCCCCGGCCTGCACATCAGCGACGACGACCGCGCCTGGTGGGCGTTCCAGCCGGTCCGCCGGCCCCCCGTCCCGGCCGTCCGGCAAGGCCACCTGGTCCGCAACCCGATCGACGCCTTCCTGCTGGCAAGGCTCGAAGCGCGGGGGCTGTCATTCTCCCCCATGGCGGACCGCGAGACGCTACTTCGGCGACTGGCGTTCGGCCTGGCCGGCCTGCCGCCGGGGGAAGACGCCGGCGAGCCGTACGAGCGGGTCGTCGAGCGGCTGCTGGCGTCGCCGGCCCACGGCGAGCGGTGGGGTCGGCACTGGCTCGACGTCGCCGGCTACGCCGACTCGCACGGCTACACCGGGGACCCGCCACGGCCGTACGCCTGGAAGTACCGCGACTGGGTGCTGCGGGCGCTCAACGCCGACAAGCCGTTCAACGACTTCGTGACCGAGCAGCTCGCCGGCGACGAGTTGATCGCCCCGCCCTACGAGACCCTGTCGCCGGACGACCAGGACCGGCTGATCGCCACCGGGTACTTGCGCACCGCGCCGGACGGCATGGAGTCGCCGGGGGCCAACCGCAAGGAGGCGACCAACCAGCTGGTCGCCGACACGGTGCAGGTCGTCGCCACGTCGCTCCTGGGCCTGACGCTGCACTGCGCCCAGTGCCACAACCACCGCTACGACCCGATCCCGCAGGCCGACTACTACCGGCTGCGAGCGGTGTTCGAGCCGGCCTACGACGTGGCCAACTGGCGCGGGGCGAGCGGCCGGCTGGTGTCGCTGCTGACCGCGGCGGAGCGGGCCCGGGGGGCCGAGGTCGAGCGGGAGGCGGCCACCATCGACCGGGAACGCCTCAAGAAGCAGGAAGGGTACATCGAGCGGACGTTTCAGAGGCAGCTCGCCAAGGTCCCCGAGGCGGAGCGCGGCGAGGTCGAGAAGGCGTACCGCGCTCCCACCAACCAGCGGTCCAATCGGCAGGCGGAGCTGTTGCGGAGGCACCCGAGCGTCAACGTCTCGTCGGGGTCGCTGTACCTGTACGACAAGAAGGCGGCCGACGACCTCCAGGCGTACTCCGACCGCGCCAAGGCCCTGCGGGCGACGAAGCCGGCCGAGGACTTCCTCGACGCGCTGACCGAGGTGCCCGGCCGGGCGCCGGTGACGCACCTGCTCCACCGCGGCGACCCCGACCAGCGCGCGAGCCGGTCGGGCCCGGCGGGCTGACCGTCCTGGGCGCGCGACCTTCCCCGAGAAGGACTCCGACGCGGCCGACCACCGGCCGGCGGCTGGCGCTGGCCCGGCACCTGGTCTCCGGGCGGCACCCGCTGGTGGCGCGCGTCCTGGTCAACCGCGTCTGGATGCACCACTTCGGCCGGGGCCTCGTGCCGACGCCGGGCGACTTCGGCCGGCTCGGCGAGCCGCCGACGCACCCGGAGCTGCTGGACTGGCTGGCCGTCGAGTTCTCCCGCGACTGGTCGCTGAAGCGGCTGCACCGGCTGATCGTCACGTCCACGGCGTACCGCCAATCGTCGCGGGCCGACGCCGACGCGGCGCGGGCCGACCCGGACAACAAGCTGCTGGGGCGGATGCCGCTGCGGCGGCTGGAGGCCGAGCCACTGCGCGACGCGGTGCTGGCCGTCGCCGGCCGGCTGAACCGGCGACTTTACGGCCCCCGGTGCCGGTGATGCCGGACGAGACGGGGCAGGTCGTCCTCGGCGTCGATCGCCGCGACAGCTGCCGGCTACCTCCGCGGCGACCCGGTCTCGCTGGGCGAGGAGCGGTTCCGCCGCAGCGTCTACGTGCAGGCCCGCCGCAGCCTGCCGCTTGGCGTGCTGGAGACGTTCGACAATCCGACGGTGGCCCCCAACTGCGAGAGGCGGAACTCCTCGACGGCAGCGCCGCAGGCCCTGCTGCTGATGAACAGCCGGTTCGTCGTGGACAACGCCCGTGCCTTCGCCGAGCGGGTGGCCCGCGAGGCCGGCGACGACAGGGCGCGGGCGGCCCTCGCCTGGCGGCTGGCCTACGCCAGGCCGCCGTCGGAGGCCGAGCTGGGCGACGCCCTGGCGTACCTCACGGAGCAGGCGGCGTTCTACGGGAAGCAGAAGCGGGGCAAGGACGACCCCGAGCCACGGCAGCAGGCGCTGGCGACGTTCTGCCACGCCTTGCTGAGCAGCAACCAGTTCCTCTACGTGGATTGAGGCATGCACGATCTCTCCCGCCGTCAACTCCTCTCGCGCTCGACGCTCGGCGTCGGCGGCCTGGCGCTGGCGTGGCTGCTGAACGAGGAAGGGCTGCTCGCCAACCCGACCCGACCCGAGCTGGCGCCGCGGCGGTTCGACCTGGCGCCGAAGCCGCCGCACTTCGCCCCGAAGGCGAAGGCGATGATCTCGCTGTTCATGCAGGGCGGCCCCAGCCACCTCGACCTGACCGACCCCAAGCCGGCGCTCCGCAAGTACGACGGCCGGCCGTTCCCCGGCCAGATCCAGTACGACAACGCCGCCGAGGCGTCGAGCAAGGTGCTGGCCTGCCCGTGGAAGTTCGAGAGACGCGGCCGCTGCGGCATCGAGGTCAGCGAGCTGTTGCCCGGCCTGGCCGAGGTCATCGACGACGTGACGCTGATCCGGTCGATGCGGACCGCCGTCAACAACCACGTCCAGTCGATCCACGCCCTGAACACCAGCCGCATCCTGGCCGGCCGGCCGGCGCTGGGGTCGTGGCTGACCTACGGGCTGGGCTCGGAGAGCCGGAAGCTGCCCGCCTACGTGGCACTGACCGACCCGGTCAGCCTGCCGGTCGTCGGCGTCGAGAACTGGTCCAACGGCTGGCTGCCGTCGCTGTACCAGGGCACGGCGGTCCGCCCGCGCGAGCCGCGCATCCTCAACCTGGAGCCGCCGCCGCATCTGAGCGGCGAGGCGCAGCGGCGCTACCTCGGCTACGTCGAGCGGCTCAACCGCCGCCACCTGGACGCGCGGCCCGGCGAGCTGGACCTGGAGGCGCGCCTGGCCACGTTCGAGCTGGCGGCGCAGATGCAGACCGAGGCGCGCGAGGCGCTGGACGTCTCGCGGGAGTCGCCGGCCACGCGGCGCCTGTACGGCATCGACGAGCCGGCGACGGCGGAGTACGGGACGCGCTGCCTGATCGCCCGGCGGCTGGTCGAGCGCGGCGTGCGGTTCGTCCAGCTGTTCACCCGCAACCAGTTCTGGGACCACCACGGCCACATCCGGGCGGCGCTGCCGCAGGCGTGCCGGTACACCGACCGGCCCATCGCCGGGCTGGTCAAGGACCTGAAGCAGCGCGGGCTGCTGGACACGACCGTCGTCGCCTGGGGCGGCGAGATGGGCCGGCTGCCGGTCATCCAGAACGACTCCGGCAAGGACACCGTCGGCCGGGACCACAACACGTTCGGCTTCAGTATGTGGTTCGCCGGCGGCGGGTTCAAGGCGGGGTTCGCTTACGGCGCGACCGATGAGTTCGGCCATCACGCCGTTGAGAACGTGGTGAACCACTACGACCTGCACGCGACGCTGTTGCACCTGTTCGGGCTGGACCACGCCAAACTCGCCTACCACCGCAACGGCCGCGACCTGACCCTGACCGACGGCCAGCCGGCGCGCGTCGTCCGGGAGGTGCTGCGCTGACCGCCCGGGGTGCGGGTTACTCGGGCCCCGTCAGCCTCCCAGCCTGCCCCGTCGGAACATTTTCGCGCCTCCCCCCTTGACCCTGGGTGTGGGGCTGGTAATTCAGGTCTGTAACCGGAACACCGCGCGGATTCTCCGCGCGGACCATTGCCTTGGAACAGGGCCGAAGACGTCCCCCGCCCGGACCGGCTCGCGCGCCACCCCAACCCAACCCTACAGAACCGGCACCGTCGAGGGACCTTCCATGCCCGCCTCCCCCTGGCTAGCCCGCTTACTTGCCCGCGCGCGACGGTCCAAGGGCGTCCGGCCCCAACGGTCGGGGGGGGGGGCCCCCCCCCCCCGCGGGGGGGCTGGAGGAGCGGCTGGCCCCGGCGAACACGACGTTCGCGGCGGGCGTCCTCACGGTGGATCTGAATAACGCCAACGAGGCGGCGACGCTGACCAACGACGGCGCCAACATCACGCTCACGAGCAACAACACGATCACCGGCGCGGGGTCGTCCTTCGCGACGGCGGGGTCACGAAGCTCGTCCTCACCGACGCGGGGAACAACGCCGGCCAGTCGATCACCTTCGCGGGCACTTCCGCCTACGCGCTCCCCGGCGGCCTGGACAGCACCGGCGTGGAGACGAACACGTTCAACGCCGCCGTCACCACGACGGGTGCCAGTAGCCTCAGCGTGACGGCCCCGCAGAGCATCGTGGTGAGCGCGAGCCTGACCGGCGGCACCGGCGGGACGACGCTGCTGGCCCTGGGCACGGCGGCCCTGGACAGCATCGGCGTCTGGGTGCAGAATGGGGCAGTGGTCAGCGCGACCGCCGGCGGGGCCGTCAGCGTCACCGGCACCGGCGGCGCGGGCGCGGGGGGCAGCAACATCGGCGTCAACATCGACGCCTCCGGCCAGGTCACGTCCGGCGGCGCTGGTCAGCGTCACCGGCACCGGCGGTGCCGCGGCCGCCGGTAGCAATAACCTCGGCGTGGTCGTCAACAACAACGGCGCGATCACCTCCGGCAGCGGCGTCAACGTCACCGGCACGGCGGGTGCCGGCAGCCAGGCCGTGGTGGTGAAGAACGGCGGGGTGATCTCCACAACGAGCAACGCCCCCGTCTCCGTCACCGCCGACAGCGTCGATATCGTCAGCCCCGGGGCGATCAACTCCGGCACCGGCACCACGACGATCCGAACGCGGACGGCCGGCACGCTGATCGACCTCGGCGGCCCCGCCGTTCTGTCCGGCAACCCGCTGACGCTGGGGCTGACGGCGGACGAACTGAACCAGATCACCGCCGGCACGCTCGTCGTGGGCGACATCAGCAGCGGCACCGCCACCGTGAGCGCGCCATCGCCCTGAACGGCAAGAGCCTGGCCGTCGTCACCGGCGCGGGCATGACCGGCCCCGGCGACATCACCAACGGCTCGGCCCCGGCGGCGACGCCGACGATTGACCAGCCGGGCACCTCGACCTACTCCGGCCGCATCGGCGGCCCCGCCGGCGGCTCGGCGAACGACAAGAACCTGTCGTTCGCCAAGCAAGCGCCGGCACGCTCACCCTGTCGGGGGCCAGCACCTACACCGGCACGACGACGGTCTCCGCCGGCACCCTGCTCGTCACCGGCACCTCCGGCACCGGGGACACGACGGTCAACAGCGGCGGCACGATCGGCGGCACCGGCACCGTCGGCGGCGGCCTGGCCGTCCAGTCCGGCGGCACCCTCAGCGCCCGGCGCAGGCGGCGTCGGCACGCTCAACGTCGCCGGGCGCTCAGCTTGGCTTTCAACGCCGGCTCGACGTTCCTGGTCGATGCTCGGCCCCGGCGGGGCGGCGGACAGGGTGGCGGTCTCCTCGACATCACCATCGCCAACGGGACGCAGTTGCGCGGCAGCGTGATCGGGCCGCTGGCGGCCGTGTCTTACCCGCTGCTGACGACCACCCAGGGGAGCACTGTCGGCACCACCGGGTTCCAGGACGTCACCGGCGTCAACCTGCCGCCGCCCTCCGGCGGCCCGATCACCGTCGATGCGGCCGGCCGTTCAACTACTCCTACGCCGCCGGCGCCGGCAAAGACTTCGCCCTGACCCCGCTGTTCATCACCGCCTCCCTCGACGCCTCGAACACCCTGCTCGTCACCAGTTCGGGCGGCCAAAGCGACTCGCTGACGGTCTCCCGCAACGGGGCCAACTTGCGGGTCAGCGAGCCGAACGGCCAGATCCTCGCCGGCGCCGGCGTCACGCAGATCGACGACCACACCGTGGAACTGCCGTTCGCCAACGTCACCGGCCAGCTACAGTTCGCCACCGGGGGCGGCGACGACCTGGTCACGCTCGACCTGGCCGGCGGCGGCGTCCTCCCGGCCGGCGGCGTCGTCTACGCCGGCGGGGCCGGCGGCAATGACAAGCTCTTCGTCCGCGGCAGCGGCACGCAGACGGCCGTCTACACGCCGTCGGCCACGACCACCGGCGAAGGCACCGTCAAGATCGATGGCGTGCCGATCAGCTTCACCGACCTGGAGCCGGTCGATATGAGCGGCATGCTCGTCGCCATCGTCAGCCCGCCCAACGCCGACGACGTGCTGACCGTCGCCAACGGCTTCGACTTCGCCACCGGGACGATCCCGGCCCTGGTCGTCAGCGGCACCTCCGGCGGCGTCGGCATCGAGTCGGTCGCGCTGTGGAACAACGGCACCGTGCTGATCACCACCACCGCCGCCGACGGGGCCGACACCGTCACGATCGCCAGCGCCAACAACGCCCACAACAACACCAACCTGGTCGTCGATACCGGCACGAACAGCGACACACTGACCGTCACCGGCCCGGTGGCCGCCGCGGGCGACGTCAAGTTCTTCTCGACCACGATCACCGTGAACGGCACCGTCACCTCGACCGCAGGCGGAGACATCGGCCTGCTGGCGATCGACAGCGGCTCGGCCGGCGACAAGCTGACCATCAACAACGGCATCAACGCCGTCGGCGGCACCGGCAAGATCACCCTGTTCTCCCAGGAGGACCTGGCCCAGAACGCCACCGTGTTCGCCGGGGGCGTCGGCGACGTGGCCGCGGTGGCCAGCGGGGCGCTGACGATGTCGGCGACGGCGACGACGTTCAGCGGGGGCGGCAACATCGTCTACCGGGGCGCCGCCGGCCTCGCCGCCGGTTCGTTCATTACGACCGGCGGGGTGGGCCTGGAGTCGGCCGTCGGCGCGATCACCGACGCCAACGGGGCGGCCACGAACGTTACCGCCGGGTCACTCGTAATGACCGCCGGCGCCGGCCTCGGGGCGGGCGACGCGCTGGAGACGGCCGTCGCCTCGCTGGCGGCCAGCGCCCAGGGCGACGTCGCGGTCACGAACGCCGGTGGGCTCGCCGTCACCGATGTCTCCGTCACCGCGACCACCAGCGAGTTCAGCACCGGCCTCAGCGCCGCCGGGGCCCGCCAGCGCTGCCGGTGGTGTGACGATCTCGGCCGGCTCGATCAACCTGCTCAAGCCGGTCACCGCGGCCGGCACGGTGACGCTGACGGCGACGGCCGGCGACATCGCCGCCGGCGGCGCCGGCCCGCACGTCACCGCCGCCGCGCTGGCGCTGTCGGCGGTCACCGGCATCGGCGTCGGCAACTCGGTGCAGTCGGCGGTGAGCCACCTGGAGGCGGAGACGGCGACCGGCGGGATCTTCCTCCTCAACACCGGCGACCTGACCGTCGGCGGCGTCAGCGCCGCGCTGTCCGGGGTGCAGGTGACCGGCGCGGCCGGGCAGGTCGCCCTCACCGTGACCGGCTCGCTGTCCGTCACGCTCGGCGGCGAGGTGGTCCACGGGCCGGGGTTGATCGCCCTCGAATCGACGGGGGACATCCGGACCGGGGGCAACAACGGCTTCTTCAACCCGCCGCTCGGCGCGGTCGCGTCCACCGGCGGCCCGGTCATGCTCACCGCCGGCGGCGACGTCGTCATCGGCGACGCGGCCACCAACCAGTTCGGCGACGTGACCGGGGTCGGCATCTCGCTGACCGTCGGCGGCGACGTGGTCGTTACCGCCAACTCCGGGGTGATCGCCCGGGGCAGCGGCCCGCTGATCATCAACACGGCCGGCGACGTGCTCCTGACCCAGCCGGCGGGGCCGTTCGGCCCGGCCCTGATCACCGAGGGCGGCGTCATCAACGTCTTCGCCGACGGCGACTTCCTGGCCGTCGGCGGCACGGGCGGCGGCTCGGGCGTGGACTCCGCCACGCAGGGCGCGCCGGGCGGGGACATCGTCATCGAGGCGGCGAGCATCGAGCTGGGCGACGCCGTCGATGCCGGCCTGGGCAACGTGACGCTGACCGCCACCGCCGGCTCCATCACCGACACCACGGCCGGGGCCAACCGCGTCTTCGCCAACCAGCTGTTCGCCACCGCCGTCACCGGCATCGTTAACCTGGAGACGGCTGTTGAGTTCGTCACCGCCACCGTCGCCGGGGTGGGGGGCATCAGCCTCAGCGAGCTGGACGGCCTCGACGTGCTCAGCGCGACGACCGCCAACGGCGGCATCAGCCTCGTCGCCGGCGGGGCCACGCGCGTCCGCAACGTCGTCGCCGGCACGGACGACCCGTCGAACTCGGTCGTCCTGACGACGGCCGCCGGCGACATGACCGTGGAGACGGTCGCCGCCGGCCTGACCGCCAGCGCGACCCTGACCGCCTCGGCGGGGTCGGTCTTCGACGACGGCGTGAACACGACGCGGGTCACGGCCGGCTCGCTGTTCCTGACCGCGGGCCGGGCCATCGGCGCCCCCGGCGCGACGGGCCAGATCGACACCGCCGTGACCCGCGTCGAGGCGAGGACCACCGGCGCGGGGCCGTTCTCCGGCGCGCCGACGCCGGGCATCTGGATCGGCGACGTCGATGACCTGGTCGTGGACAACACCAGCACCGGCGACGGCGTCATCCTCATCGACGCCGGGGCCAACCTCGACGCGCGGTCGGTCACCGCCGGCGGGACCGGCCGCAACCTCCGCCTCCAGGCGCAAGGCGGCGACTTGACCGTCGGCGTGGTCAGCGCCGCTGGCGACACCGCGCTGCTGACCGCGACCGGGGCCATCACCGACGGCAACGCGACCGGGGCCGACGTGACCGCCGCCCGGCTGGGGCTCAAGGCCGGGTCCGGCATCGGCGCCGGCAACGCCCTGGACACGGCCGTCTCGACCCTCGCCTGGGGCAGCGGCACCGGCGGCATCGCGCTGGCCAACGCCGGCGACCTCACCGTCAACGACGTCAGTGCGTTCAACCAGACGGTGTTCGGCGGCTCGGGCATGGGCTCCGCCGACGTCTCCTCGACGCTGTCGCTGACCGTGGCGACCGGCGTCTCGATGAACGGCGACATCACCCTCACCGCCGGCGACGTGCCCGACTTCCCGACCTGCGCCAACGACCTGACGGTCAACGCCGGCGTGCTGGTCTCGTCCACGCTCGGCGCCGTCACGCTGCGGGCCGGCGACGACGTCGTCGTTCAGGCCGGGGCCAACGTCCAGGCGGCGACGGCGCTCGCCGTCGTGGCCGCGTTCAACGACCTCGACAACTGCGGCGGCGCGGTGCTCAACGGCACGCTGGTCGCGGGCACCAACCTGGCCGTCTGCGTCAACGACGACCTGTCGGTCGGGACGGTCTTCGCCACCAGCGGCACGGTGTCGCTGCGGAGCGTCAACGGGCAGGTCACGGACGGCAACGGCGGCGACACCAACGTCTTCGCCCAGGCGCTGGCGGTGCGGGCGAAAACCGGCATCGGCGTCGCCGACGCGATCGAGGCGGAGGTCGCCCGGCTGGAGGCGGAGACGGCGACAGGTGGCATCTTCGTCGCCAACGTCGCCAACGCCGGCACGCCGACCGACCTGGCGATCGGCGGCGTTAACCCCGACGCCTGCGTGGGCGACCTGGCGGGCGTGAAGGTGCTCACCGGCGGGGACATCCGGATCGACGGCTCCGGCGACATCCTGATCGGCACCCCCGGCGACACCGTGGCCGGGGCGGGCAACATCGCGCTGATCGCCCAGGGCGTGCTGACGGTGTCCCAGGACGTGACCAGCACCGCGGCGGCCGCCGGCGCGGCCGTCACGTTGACGGGCAACGGCGGCGTCACGATCCACGGCGGCGCCGCGGTGAGGAACGGCACCGGCCAGGCGATCACGCTGGCCGTCACCGGCACCGGCTCGGCGGGGCACAAGGGCGGCGTCGAGATCGATGGCGCGACGCTCAACGCCGGCGGGGGCGACCTAACGATCACCGGCACCGGCGTCGCGGGCACGGCGGCGGCCTTCGGGGTGGCCCTGGTGAACGGGGCGGTGGTCGAGGTCACCGGGGCGGGCACGGTAGTCATCCTCGGCACCGGCGGCGCCGGCACGGACGACAACGGGGGCGTCCTCCTTCAGGGCGCCGGGACGCGGGTGATCGCGGCCGACGGCAGCATGACGATCTTCGGCACGGGCAAGGGCGGCGGGGGGAAGGACCACGGCGTCGTCCTCTCGGACGCGGCCGTGTTGAAGGCGCTCGGCGCGGGCCTGGTGAGCGTGACCGGCGTCGCCGGGGGTGGGACCACGGCCGCTAACCTCGGCGTCTTCGTGGACGGGGCCGGCACGGCGATTTCCTCGGGCGGCGGCTCGGTCGAGGTCGTCGGGTACGGGGCGGAGGCCCAGGCCGACGGCGTTCTGATCTCAGGTGGCGCCGCGGTCTCCGCCCCGGGAACGGTCCTGATCTCCGGCACCGGCGGCGCGGGGGCCGTCGCCGGCAACGTCGGAATTCACGTCACCGGCGCGGGGACGACCGTCACCACGAGCGGCGGCGGGGTCCAGGTCCTCGGGTCGGGGAACGGGTCCGGCTCCTCCGGCCAACACTACGGTGTCCTGGTCTCTAACGGGGCGGCGGTGGGGGCGGCCGGCGCGGGCACGGTCACCGTCATCGGCTCCGGCGGAACGACCGGCGGCGACGACAACGTCGGCGTCCTCGTCAACGGCGGGGTCGAGCCTCACCTCGGGCGGCGGGTTACTTCGGGTAATCGGCGACGGGGGCGGCTCCGGCGCGAGCACCTCCAACCACGGCGTCGTGGTCCGGGCCGGCGCGGTGGTGGCGGGGACCGGCGCCGCCCCCGTCACCGTCACGGGCACCGGGGGCGCCGGCGACAGCACCGGCGTCCGGATCGACGGGGCCGGCTCGGCCGTCTCCACGGTCAACGGCGCGCTGGCCGTCACCGGCACCAGCGTGAACGCGGGCCCCACCGCGGTGGGGATCGACGTCGTCGATTCCGCCGCCCTCAGGGCCAGCGGGGCCGGCTCGGTGGCGCTGACCGGCACCTCGGTCAACCCGGACGTCACGGCCGGCCTCCGGCTGACGACCGGCGGCCGCGTCCAGGCGAACACCGGCGACGTCACCCTCAACGCCGACGAGATGGACTTCGCCGCCGGAACGTCGGTCACCGGCAACGCCCACCTGTTCGTCAAGCCGCTGACCGCGGCGCGAGGCCTCTCACTGGGGGCGGGGGCGAACCAGGCCGGCAAGCTGTCGCTGACCGCCGCCGACCTCGCCGCCATCTCCCCCACGTTCACGCTCATCACCATCGGCCGCGGCGACACCAGCGGCGCGGCCACGGTGGACGGCACCGCGACGTTCGGTACCGACGTCGTCCTCCAGACGCCGGGCGCGGGCTCCGGGGGCATCCGCGCCACCGCGACGCTGTCGGTCGGGGGCAACGACCTGGTCCTCGTCTCCGGGTCGAACGTCGCGACCGCCGGCGCCGGCCTGTTCCAGGCCAACACGCTGGCCATGTTCGCCGAGACCGGCATCGGCGCGCCCGGCGCCCCGGTCCAGACCCTGGCCAGCAACGTCGAGGCGAAGACCGGGACGGGCGGCGTCTTTATCCGCAACGCCGTGGCGCTGACCATCGGCGGGGCCCGGCCCGACCTCACCGGCATCGCCGTCAACGCCTCCGGCGACGTCGAGGTGTCGTCGGGAGGCAAGCTCACCGTCGGCGAGGGCGTCACGACGAAGGCCGGCAACGTCCGGCTCGTCGCCCGGGACTCGGCGGCGGCCGGCGACGACCTGGCGGTGCTGGCGGACGTGGCGAGCCAGTCCGGCGGCAGCCTCTCGCTGCGGGCCGGCGACAACCTGACGATCGACCCGGCGGCGAAGCTGACCACGTCCGGCGCCGGCACGATCCTCCTGGAGGTGGACGCGACCGGCGCCGACCCCGGGGTCGGGGGCACGGCGACGTTCCGGGGCGCGTCCCTGATCGCCCCCGCGGGCGCGACCGCGCTGGGCAACGGCGACAACGACACGTTCACGTTCACGCCGTCGGCGGACACGCCGATCACGGTGAACGGCGCCACCCCGGCCGTCGCGCCGGGCGACGCGCTCAACCTCGACCTGACCGGGTTCACCGGCAAGGTGTTGCAGGTCACCGAGCTGAACACCGCGACCGCGACGTTCGCCGCCACGGCGAAGGACGTCAAGATCGTCTCCGTCGAGGACGTGAACCTGACCGGTGGCAGCTTCCAGGTGCTCCTCGACCTGGCGCAGGCGTCATTGAACGGCGTGCCGTTCGGCAACGGCACCGCCAACCCCGACGCGGTGAGGGTCAGCCTCGACGGCACCGGGACCGACCTGCTGATCGCCGCGGCGCAGAACGGCCAGCCGCTGGTCGGCTACTTCGCCATGAACCTCAGCGGGGCGCGGGGCCTGTCGCTGGCCGGGTCGGCCGACCGCACCGACTTCTCGCTGGCGGAGAGCGCCGGCCGGCTGCCGACCTTCGCCGGCACCGCGGTCGGCTCGCACAACGACGCCGGCCAGCTGCCCCCGGGCACGTTCCCCGTGGGCAACGTCGGGCTGAGCGTGCGGGGCGGCGCCACCGGCCTGGACACGCTGGCGCTGGTGCTGCAGACCAGCCGGGCGCTGTCGTACTTCGCCGACCTGGCCGGCGGCGGCGGCGGGAACGTCGAGGTGGCCAACGCGCTGCGGCTGTCGTTCGGGGCACTCGGCGGGCTGACGATCGACGGGAACAGCGGGACCCTGGTGGCCGACGCCACCCTCGTCAACGCCACCGCGTTCACCGTCGGCGCCGGCGCGGCCGACGACGGCCTGTCGCTGATCGACGGCAACGGCGGGTTCACCGACGTGCTGTTCGGCGGGTTCAACCAGCTCACCCTCCGCGGGGGCACCGGCTCCCAGACGATGACGCTGAGTTCCCTGGACGCGCTGGACGCGGCCCTGCAGGGGCTGACGATCTCCGGCGACAACGTCCGCCACGACGACCCGGCCGCGGACTTCCTCACCGTCCACGCCCTGCGGGCCGGCCTGGCCGGGACCCTCGTCGGCGGGGCCGGTAACGACGTGTTCGAGGTCGTCCCGGGCTCGATGACCATCCTCGGCGACGCCGGCGCCAACCGGCTGGTGATCAACGGCTCCGCCACGGCGGCCAACCAGAAGGTCACCATCACCGGCAGCACCGTCAACGGCGGTGGGAACTACAACGTCTCCTACCAGGCGGCCGGCGGCAGCTTCGCCAACGGCGTGCTGGTGCTCACCGGGGACGGCGCCGACACCGTCACCGTGAACGGGACCGCCGGCCCGACCGCCGTGGGGACCGGGGGGGGCGACGACTCGGTCACGGTCGCCAGCACCGCCGCCCTGCGCACCCGCCTGGTGGGGACGCTGATCCTCGACGCCGGCGAGGGCGACAACGCGCTCAGCGTGAGCGACGTCGGCAACTCCGTCGGCGGCACCTACGACGTCGGCCAATCGACCCTCGCCGGCCCCGGCTGGCGGGTGGACTATTACGCCAGCAACGGCAGCTATAACCAGCTGTCCTTCCTGGCCGGTCTCGGCAACGACCTGGTCCGGACGCTGGGCGTGGGGGCCGCCCACGTCGTGGTCAACGCGGCGCCCGGCAACGACACCCTGCGGGTGTTCGTCGGCGGCACCAACCGGCCGACGGGCCTGGAGGTCCGCGGCGGGCTGGGCACCAACTCGCTGCAGACGATAGACACCACCGGGGGGGCGGTGATCCGCGACTTCCGGACCGGGCCGCGCAGCGGCCTGATCCAGGTCAGCTACCAGGCCAACACCCCGACGGGGTACCGGTACCAGCACATCAACGCGGTGCTGGGGATCAACGCCTCGGCGAACTACATCCGGGCGCTGTACCGGCACATCGTGGGCCGCAACCCCATCCTGCCGGAGGTCATCGCCCAGATCGGCCTGCTGAACGCCCAGGGCCGGCTGGCGGTGGTGCACGGGCTGGAGACGTCGGCGGCGGGCCGGACGTTCCTGGTGCAGGAGTGGTTCTTGATGTTCTTCGGCCGGAACCCGACCCCGGCCGAGTCGGCCCCGCTGGTCCAGGCGCTACTGGCCGGCCAGAGCGAGGAGGCGGTGCTGGGCGCGATGCTCGGCTCGCCGACGCTGCCGCACACGGCGGCATTCCGCGCCCAGATGGTCACCGCGTACTACAGGGACCTGCTGCGCCGGCCGCCGACGGCGGCGGAGCTAAGCTCGGCGGTGAGCAGCGCTCAGAGCCTGCAGGCGATCCGCGAGCTGATCGAGGTCAGCGAGGCGTTCTTCCTGTACGGCGTGTGACCCCCGCCGAACAGCGAGCGTCGCCAACGGGCGACCGGGGTCACGCCTTCGCCGCCGCGTAGCGGTGCGTCGGCGTCGGCCGGCCGGGGCGGAAGCTCTGCAGCGTGCGGATCGCCGCCGTCGCGCCGTGGGCGGCGCAAGCCTCCGGCACGACCCGCCGCACCGCCGCCTCCAACGCCGCCGGGTCCACCGCGACCCGCGCGTTGACGATCAGCTCGACCTCGTCGGTCTGGGAGCAGGACGGCAGCGACAGCTCGGCCGCCCCGCCGCTGGCCACCAGGTTGGCGACGCCGAACGACGTCTGGCCCAGGCCGATCACCTTCAGGTGGGCCACCTCGCCCTCGACGGCCGCCCGGAGGCTCCGCACGACCCCCAACAGCAGCTCGTCCAGGGCGACCGGCGCCTCCGCCCTCACCTCGGCGCTGGCGTTGAGCCAGCCCAGCTCGGCCTCGCCCTCGGCGTAGGTGTCGTAGTCGATGTCCAGGACCTTCCGGCCGAACGGGCCCTCCTGCCCCAGGAACGACGTGAGCAGCTCGAACCCCTCGCCGGTCCTCGCCGACACCTTCAGCACCGGCGTGGACGGGAAGGCGTGCTCGACCAGGCCGTGGACCTCGGCGACCTCGTCCGGCGACAGCTCGTCGATCCGGTTGAGGACGATGGCGTCGGCCTCCTCCAGCTGCTTGAGGAAGATGTAAGCCGCCTTCGGCGAGAAGCCGGAGCCGGGCTCCCCCTTGAGGATCTTCCGCCCGTGGCTCGGCTTGAACAGCACGGCGTAGGGGGCGACCTCGAACCGGTTGCCGTACAGGTCGCGCAGCGGCTGCACGACGGTGGCGACCAGGTCGGTGCAGCTGCCGACCGGCTCCGCCAGGATCACGTCGGGCCGGTCGTCGGCCTCCAGCGCGCCGACCTTGCCGACCAGGTCGTCGAACCGGCAGCAGAAGCAGGCGCCGGCCACCTCCTCGACCGCGAAGCCGCGCGACCGCAGCGACGTGGTATCGACCAGGCCCTCGGCCTGGTCGTTGGTGACGATGCCGACCTTCTGGCCGCGCGACTGGTAGTGGCTGGCGAGCCGGGCGATCGTGGTGGTCTTGCCGGCGCCGAGGAAGCCGCCGAGCAGGACGAAGCGGAGGGGTTTCATCGGGGGGTCGTCTCAGGGTCCGGGCGGGACGTAGCCGTGCTTGGCGATGAGGTCGAAGCACTTCTCCGACAGGGCGAACTCGACGAACTCCTTGGCGTCGGCGTGGGCCGGCTCGCGGGTCAGCAGCACGAGGTTGCGGACCAGCGGGTAGCTGCGGTTGCGGACGTTCTCGACGGTGGCGGCGACGCCCTGGTACGGCAGGACGCGCAGCTCCTGCTTGCCGGGGAACGTCTCGACCGCGCCGAGCGACGCGTAGCCGAGGGCGGCGGGCTGGGCGGCGACCGCCTCCAGCACGAGCCGACTGCTGCCCAGCGCCGGGTCGGGCCGCAGCTGCGGCTGGCGCAGGCCGAAGTGGTCGAGCAGGACGTCGCGGACGGAGCGGCCCTCGCCGGGCCCGACCAGGACGACCGGGCGGTCACTGCCGCCGACGTCCCTCCAACTGGTATAGACGCGGGTGAGCAGTCCGACGAGGTGCGTCTCCAGCGGGGGCGGCACGTTGTTGGTCTTGTGGACGACGAAGGCGATGCCGTCGCGGGCCAGCACGTGGCCGCGCACCCCCGTCTCTTCCGGCCGCAGCGACCGGCCCAAAAGGCCGACGTCGGCCAGCCCCGCCCGGGTATCGACGACGGCCCGGTCGCCGGTGGCCGGCTCGAAGTCGATGCGGATGTGCGGCCGCTGCTCGCGGAACCGCTCGGCGATCTCGCTGACCAGCGGCGTCAGCCCGCGCGAGCCGAGCACGAGGACGCTCGGGGCGGCCGGGTCCTCGGCCTTGCGGCATCCGGAGAGCGTTAGCGTGGCGACGGCGAGGGTCGCCGCGAGAGCCGGGTCGCAGAGCGCCTTCCTCCTGCAAGATCAGGCCGTCGCCTCAGTCTATCCGCGACGGCGGGCCGGAGGCAACAGCCCTGCGGCGCCGGCGGAGATCGCGCGGCAATCTGATCAGGCAGGGCAAGCTGCGCCGTCGGCGACGGGGCGTTTCTCTCTATAATCCCACGCGAGACCCCTCCATGGGCACCGGGAGCGCGACGTGGAACCACCTTCGGGAGAGCTGCGGCGGCAATTCGGGTTCTGGCAGGCGACGGCGCTGAACGTCACCATGATCGTCGGCGCCGGCGTGTTCATCACCCCGCCGCTGATGCTCAAGGAGCTGCCCGGCCCGTGGGCGGTACTCGGCTGGCTCGCCGCCGGCGCACTCATCCTCGTGGACGGCCTCGTCTGGGCCGAGCTGGGCGCCGCCCTGCCCGGCTCCGGCGGGTCGTACCACTTCCTGCTGGAGAGCTACGGCCGGGAGCGCTGGGGCAAGCCGATGGCGTTCTTGTTCATCTGGCAGTTCATGATCTCCGGCCCGCTGGAGCTGGCGTCGGGGCTGATCGCCATGGACACGTTCGCCCAGCCGCTCAGCGAGGACTGGCGGTCGTTCAACGACCGGCACACGATGCGCGTGACGCTGTGGGAGGCGCAGGACCTGGCGGTCACGCTCAGCCCGTCCCGGCTGGCCGCGCTGGGCGTCGGGGTGCTGCTGATCCTTCTCCTCTACCGGCGGGTGACGGCCCTGGCCCGGCTGACGTTCGCGCTGTGGCTGGGGGTGCTGGCCGTCATCGCCTGGGTGCTCCTCGCGGGGTGGTGGCATTTCGACCCGGCCGTGGCGTTCGACCCGCCCGCGGGGCTTCCCGGGCCGGGAGGGTTCGTCGCCGGGGTGAGCGCGACGATGGCCCTGGCGCTGTACTCGTACCTGGGCTACTACAACGTCTGCTACGTCGGCGACGAGGTGCGCGACCCCGGCCGGACCATCCCCCGCGCCATCCTGGTCAGCGCCCTGCTGGTCGTGGTGCTGTTCACCCTGCTGCACCTGGCGATGCTCGGCACCGTCTCCTACCACGAAGTCCCGATCGACGACGACAAGAAGCTGGCCGCGTTCAGCCTGCCGGCGGAGTTCATGAAACGGCTGTACGGCGACTGGGCCGTGAAGGCGATCTCGCTGTGCCTGATCGGCTCGTGCTTCGCCTCGGTCTTCGCCGGGCTGCTCGGCTACTCGCGCATCCCGTTCGGGGCCGCCCGCGCCGGGCACTTCTTCTCGGTCGTCGGGAAGGTTCACCCGACCCTTCAGATCCCGCACGTCTCGCTCCTGCTCGTGGGGGGCATGACGCTGTTCTGGACGTTCTTCGACCTCGGCACGGTGATCACGGCGCTCATCACCACGCGCATCCTTGAGCAATTCGTCGCGCAGGTTATCGGGGTGATGGTTCTCAGGCGGACGCGGCCGGACCTGCCGCGGCCGTTCCGCATCTGGCTGTACCCGCTGCCGTGCCTGCTGGCGCTGGCCGGCTGGCTGTTCGTCTACTTCACGTCGCAGTGGCTGTTCATCTTGCTGGGGCTGGGCACGCTGGTTGCTGGGGTGGCGGTGTACATCGCCTGGTCGTCGCGACCCGGTGACAACGACGCCGGCCGTCTGCTACGCTGAAGGGGATTGTCGCCCGGACGGAGCGACGAACATGACGGAAGCGGAATGGCTCACCTGTGAGCAGCTGCGGCCGATGCTCGAATTCGTCGTCGGGGGCTACCTGCGACGGCAGCTGCGCGGCTGGCTGCTGGGCGACCGTCAACGGAAACTACGCCTGTTCCTCTGCGCCTGCTGGCGGGCCGAGGGCGCCGGCGGCTACGAGCCCCTCGTCGAGGTGGCCGAGCGCTACGCCGAGGGCGCCGCGACCCGGGCGGAACTGAAGGTGTCCCGGAAGCGGGCGCTGGAGATGTGGCTGAGCTGGCGGCCGTGGTGGCGATACGGCCTGCGCGAGCCCTACGCCCGGGTGGCGCTGTCGCCGTGGCCGCTGTCGTCGGCCGTCATGCACCGGCTGGCGGCGAGCGGGTACATCTCGCTGTTGGGGCTGGAGCCGCGCTCGGTGAGGCTGTTTCGCGAGGTCATCCAGCCGTTCCGCCGGTTCGGCGACCGGCCGGGGTGGCTGACGCGCGACGTGCATGACGTGGCCCTGGCCATCGTCCGGGAGCAGGCCTTCGAGCGGATGGACGTCCTGGCCGACGCCCTGGAAGACGCCGGCTGCGACGACCCGCTGCTGCTGGAGCACTGCCGCCAGGGCGACAAGCACGTCCGCGGCTGCTGGGCGCTGGACCTGCTCACCGGCAGGGGGTGAGTTCGGGCCGGTCGCGCTCAGCGGTTCGAGAGGGCCTGGGTGAACGGGCCGTCCTTCCCCTTTTTCACCCCCTCCAGCAGTGCGAGCACGTCGCCGACGTAGCCGGGCGCCTGAGAGGCGACGAACCCGGTGAAGTATTCGCTGGGACGGGGCGTCGAGGACGTCGCCGCCGCGGCGACGGTGACGGGGGTCGCCCGGACGAGGGGGGGCTGCGGCCCGTTGCGCGGCGGCACCTTGACGGCGGCGGCGGCGTTGAGCCGGCCCGAGGCGAGCTTGCCGGCCAGCCCCGGCACGCGGTCGGCGGTGCTCAGCACCCAGTTGATCACCTGCTGGTAGGTCCACTCCGGCCGCAGCGCCCAGACCAGCGCCAGCACCCCGGTAACCTGCGGCGTGGCCATCGACGTGCCGCTGCGGTTGCCGTAGGCCTTGTTCGGGTTGGTACTGAGGACATCGACGCCCGGGGCGGCGATGTCCACCGAGGTCTTGCCGTAGTTGGAGAAGCTCGCCTTGTTGTCGTTGCGGTCGGTGGCGGCGACCGAGACGATGTTGTCGAGGTTGAACCCGGCGGGGTAGGCCGGGTTGAGGTCGGCGTCGCGGTTCTGGTTGCCGGCCGCCGCCACGAAGATGTGCCCCTTGGCCCGGGCGTTGCGGACGGCGTCGTAGAGGATCTGGGTGTAGCCGGAGTCGTTCCAGCTGTTGTTGGAGATCTTGATCCCCTTCGCGAGCGCCCACTCCAGCCCGTCGATGAACCAGCCGATCGAGCCGGCCCCGCTGCTGTTGAGGAACTTCACCGCGACCAGCTGCGCCTGCCAGGCCACGCCGGCCACGCCGACGCCGTTGTTCCCCACCGCGCCGAGGGTGCCGGCGACGTGGGTGCCGTGCCCGTAGTCGTCGAACGGGTTGTTGTTGTTCTTGGTGGGGTTCCAGCCGACGAGGTCATCGACGTACTTGTCCTTGTCCTGGGAGGCCCCGTCGGCCCAGCCGCCGGCCCCGGTGTCGTTGCCCGAGGCGTCCTTGGTCATCGGCTTGAGGACGTCGCCGGCGTCGATGTACCCGGTGCCGTTGAGGTCGGTGATCTTGCCGGGGCCGATGTTGATCGGGTTGTTGAGGTCGCGGAAGGTGATGAGGCCGTCGCGGTCCACGTCGGTGAGCTTGGCGCGGCGGGAGGCGGGGATCTCGCCCTGGTTGAGCCAGATGTTCAGGTACAGGTCGGGGTGCGTGTAGTCGATGCCGGAGTCCATCACGGCGATCGGCACCCGCTGGGCGTTGACGATCGTGCCCCAGCCGTCCGCGGCGCGGATGTCGGCGGCGGTGCCGGCGGTCTTGGCGGGGTTCCTCAGGTACCACTGCTCGCCGAAGCGCGGGTCGTTGGGGACCCACGAGGCGGTCAGGGCGAAGTCCGGCTCGGCGGTGGCGACGCGGGGGTCGGCGCGGTAGCCGGCCAGCGCCTGGTCGAGGGTCGTGCCGGCCAGGTCGATCTGGTAGAGGCCGGGGACCAGGTCGTAGGACCGGCCGACGGTCGTGCCCGGCAGGGCGACCGGCTGGTAGCCGGGCCGGAACTGCACGAGGAGGTGCGACGAGCTGGCCTGCGACGGGTCCACCTGGACCTGGGGGAGATCGACCACCGAGGCGGTGGGGACGCAGCGATCCTCGAGGCGCTCGACGTTGAAACGGCGCGAGGTAGGGCGGGGCATCGTGCTCTCCATTGCACGGGTCAACTGGCGGCGTGGAGGGGCACAGGCCCTCACGGTGGGCGGGCTCGGGGGGTCAAACCGGCAGGTTGGCGGGGCTTAGAGAGGAAGCGCGCGAAGGCGATCCTGGGGTGTTCCGCCGCGTCGTGGAGGGGCCACGGGGTCAGGTGGCAAACCCGGCCTGGGCAAACTCCACAACAGTCTACCCACTGGTCGCGACGGCGGCGGGGGGCGGGTGGGAAACCTTGAAGAAAGTGGCAGGGGGATGGGAAGACTTTGCCGGGGGTGCCGCGGGTGCCGGCGGGGTCATCGGTCCAGGGCGACTTCCTCGATCTCGGAGACGACCCGACAGGCCGGCTGCAGCTGCGTGTTGCTGAACAGCGCCAGCCGGACGCCGTCGTCCAGCCAGCGGGAGAAGCAGGTGGCCGCCCCGTCCCAGCCGCCGCCGTGCCAGGCGACGCGGCGGCCCGGCCAGGCGCGGACGTACCATCCCCAGGCGTAGTCCATCGTCCGCCCGTCGTCGAGCTTGCCGGCCTCCCAGACGCGGTCGAGCCAGTCCTGCGGCACCAGCGTCGGGTGGGCCAATTCGGCGTCCCAGCGGACGAAGTCGGCGGCGGTGCTGTAGACGTTCCCGTCGCCGACCACCGGGATGACGCGGGGGTGAAGGATGAGTTGGCCGGCGCGGTCGTACCGCCTGGCCTGCCCGGGGTGGTCGGGCCGCCAGGGGTCGCAGAGGGTGTCGGCCATGCCGAGCGGCTCGAAGAGCCGGGTCTTGAGGAAGTGGGCGAAGCCCACCCCGCTGACTCGCTCGACCACCGACGCGAGCAGGGCGTAGTTGGTGTTGCAGTACGTCGTCCCGTCGTCCTGAAGGCAGAAGCCGCGCGTGCCGGTGGGGAAGTCCAGCTCGGGCCACTCGACGAGCCAGTCGATCAGGCGGGCGTTGGTGAAGCCGGCGTACTCGTCCGGCCCCAACTCGGAGGTGTACTCGGGCAGGCCGGAGCAGTGAAACAGCAGGTCGCTGAGGCGGAACGCGCGGCAGCCGGTGTCGAGGCGTGACAGCTCGGGCAGGAACTCGCGGACCTCGTCGTCGATCGCCAGCTCGCCCCGGCTGGCGAGCATGAGGACGGCGTAGGCGGTGATGTGCTTGGAGACGCTGGCCAGGTCGAACAGGGTCAGCGGCGTGACCGGCACGTTGGCCGCGACGTCGGCCAGTCCGTATCCGGTCAACAGGATCGGGTGGTCGGCCTCGACGAGCAGGAACGCCGCGCCGGGGCCGTCCGACGGGTAGCGGCTGGTGAGCAGGCGTTGAACGGCGGCGAGGCGGAAGG
>JAXMAW010000044.1:0-62809 GCA_046350195.1 Gemmataceae bacterium | reverse complement strand
ACGACCCGGGCCGCGCCGGCGGCGCGGATCTGCCGGCTGTAGAAGCCCGAGCCGCAGGCCAGGTCGAGCACCGACAGGCGGCGTGACTCGCCGAGCAGGCCGAACAGCGTCGGCCGCTCGAGGTACCGCCGCCACGGCGCCTGCTTGGACAGGGTGTAGTCCTCGGCGATGCTGTCGTAGGTGGCCATGGTTTGCCCTCCCGTCTGTCGTGCCAGTCCGGCGTCACCGTTGCGAACCGCGTGCTAGAGTTTTCCCGACGTCCCGCTCCTCCATCGGACACGAGAGCACCATGGGCACCACCGGGCGGCAGGGGATGATTGAGAAGCGGCACACCTGCAACCGCTGCGGCTGCGTCTTCACCTACGGCATCGATCCGCGGCACTGGAAGACGCCGTGGATGAGCCAGACGATGAGGCCGGAAGGCTCCGTCCGCTGCTACCCCTGTCCCGACTGCGGCCTGTACCAGCCCGAGATGGTGATGTGGCTGAAGGTGGCCCTGCCGCTGACGCTGTTCGCCGCCTTCTTTGGGTTGCTGACCCTCTGGGCCGTTGGCATGGCCAACGGCGGGGCGAACGCCGTGACGGCGGCACAGGTCGGCGTCGGCCTGTTCGCCGTCTACGCCCTGTTCCAGGTCGGCACGGTGTTCCACAACCCCAACGCCGACCTCGCCGAGAACCGCCGGGTCGCCAAGCAGATGATCAAGGAGCGACGCCTGGAGGTGGTCAACCCCGGCGACCCGGAGGCGGTCGCGCCCCCGCCCCGGAACGTCGGGCTTCGGCACGTCCCCGGGCTGCTCCTGGTGCTGGCCGGGCCGGCGGGGTTCGTCCTGAGCATCCTGTACCTGTCCGACCGGGAGCCGCCCCCGGCGAACGAGCACTGCTCGCCGTCGGTCGTGGTGGACGGTGCCAGGGTGCGGCTCACCTGTACCTCCTGCACCGCCCAGGGCGTGGGGGGCGACATCTGGCGCGGCACGCCGACGGTGCGGGTGCTCAACGCCAAGGCCCTGGGCCTGCCCGAGACGCTCCCCGCCGAGGGAAGCAACTGCCAGTGGGGCGAGAAGTTCTCCGTCCGCAAGAACGCCGTCAACCAGCCCATCCAGCCGGTCATCGAGTTCACCCTGCCCGGTAACGCCAAACTCGCCAACCAGACGGTGCGACTGGCAGTGACGATGCCGATCACCTACCCGGCGATGGTCCAACAGGCCGGCCTGATCCCCGACTTTACCAGCTCGAAGAAGTACTTCTTCGACTACAACTCCACCGTCTCCGAGCAGGTCGCGCTGAAGGTGGCCGACGAGGCCGCGGTCCGCGCGACGCGGAATGGCTTCCTGGTCGGGCTGGTCGGTGGCGTGGGCGCCTTTCTGGGGGGGATGTGGCTGACCACCGTGGCCTGGTGCCTGCTACTGGGGGCGTCGAAGAGTGAGGTCGTCCGCGACGGCGAGCCGGGGCCGGCCACGGAACCGGAGGCCGACCCGTGCCCCCCGTCCCGCATGCGCAACGGGTACGAGTTGCTTGGCCTGGACAACCCGACACCGGCCGTCGGCGACTTCGACCGGACGAAGTGGGGCAACCGCCGGCTCCGCTAGCGTCACCCCGGCGGGGGGGGCACGCCGAGGAGTTCGCTGGCCACGGCAACGACCCGGCGGAGCTTGGCCTCGAAGTCCTGGCTGGTGTCGATGACCCGCAACCGGGGGTGGCCCCCCCACGCCTGGCGGAGGCGCAGATCGACCGCGCGGGCGCCCGCCACGTCCTCGTAGCGGACGGCGTTCGAGTGCGTCCCGTAGGCCCCCTCGACCCCGAACGCCGCGGAGACCATGTGGATGACGCCCGCGTAGCGGTGCCGCCGCAGCTCGGCCTCGTCGAGCCCCTCCTCGCGCAGCAGCTCCTCCCACGCCGGACGCGGCAGGTACGCCGCCCCGTCCAGGACGCCCCGATCGCACAGCAGTACCGCCGGCCGGCCGGCCGCCCGGGCGAACGACTCGAACGCGCCCTCGACGGCGATCTGCACCCGGACGATCCCCCTCTGAAAGCTCTTCATCAGGCTCAGCGGCGCGCCCTTGACGACGATGCCGCCGGACAGCAACAGCGTGGAGGCTTCCGGGGCCCGGTAGACGCTCAGGCCGTGCGCTCCAGGTGGGCCTGCACGCGGGCCAGCGCCGAACTCTTGCCGGCCAGGGCCCGCCGGTCAAGACGATCCGCGTGGTCGTAGGCACGTCCATGCCCGCATTGTAGAACATGGGGGTGCTCCCGCCCCAGCCCCGAGGGGACCGCCATGGCCGCGCGCTCGTTCAAGCAGGAACTCGTCGGCGTCTTCGGCCAGCCGGTCGCCGAGAACCCGACCCAGGTGATGGTCGAGGCCGCGTTCCGCCAGATGGGACTGGATTGGCGCTACCTCACCATCGAGGTGGCGCCGGCCGACCTGCCCGCGGCCGTCGCCGGGTTGAGGGCGATGGGGTTCCGCGGGGTCAACTGCACCCTCCCGCACAAGGTCGCCGTCTTGCCCCTGCTCGACGAGTTGACCCCCGCCGCCCGGGCCATCGGCGCGGTCAACTGCGTCGTCCGCCAGGGCGACCGCCTCCTCGGGGATAACACCGACGGCAAGGGGTTCTTGCAGTCGGTGACGGGCCACGGCCCGGTGGCCGGCAAGCGCGTGGTCCTGCTCGGCGCCGGCGGCGCCGCCCGGGCCATCGGCGTTGAGTTGCTCCGGGACGGCACCGGGTCGATCACGGTGGTGAACCGCAGCGAGGCCCGAGGGCGGGAGCTGGTCGCCGTCCTCGACGCCGTCGCGCCGGGCCGGTCGAGCTTCGTGCCGTGGCGCGGCGACTACGCGGTTCCCGCCGGGACGCACGTCGTCGTCAACGCCACGTCGATCGGGCTGTACCCCGACGTGGAGGCGCGCGTCCCGCTCGACGTCGCCACGCTCACGCCGGGGATGCTCGTGTGCGACGTCATCCCCAACCCGCCGCGAACACGCCTGGTCCGAGACGCGGAGGCGCGCGGCTGCGTGACCCTCGACGGGCTGGGGATGCTGGTGAACCAGGGCGTGATCGGCACCCGGCTGTGGACCGGCCGCGACCCCGACCCGGGGGTGATGCGCCAGGCGCTGCTCGACGCCTTCGCCTAACCTCGAACCGGTCCCGCGGCGGTCACTCCCGGTACATCGCCCACTTCCCGTTGTCGAGCGTCGCTTCCTGACAAAGGACCAGGCCGCGCTCCCTCGCCACCCACGTCGAGACCGTCATCCCGTCGCCCTCGTAATCGATCACCAGGCACTCGACGTCGCGACGCCGGCCGTACGAAAAGGGTTGGAACTCCGGCCGCACCTTCGCCCGCAGCAGGGGAAGCTCGGCCCCGCCGGCCAGAGCGCCGAGCAAGCTGGCGATCGGGTCGATCCCCCTGACCAACCAGGACTGGCCCAGGGAGATGCCCTGAACCCGGTTTACCGGGTGCAGGGGGAGCAGGACCGCGCCGCCGGAGGGAACGGCCACGGTGGCCAGGTCGCGCTCGAACGGCTTGCCGGGCAGCTTCAGCGTCAGGCGCGGCGTGAGCCGGCCGTTCTCCACGTCCCCGCCGATGGAGGCGGTGAAGTCGGCGGCGACCAGCCGGAGCGCCTCCGCCTGCGGGTGGCCGTCGAGATCGACGGCGACGCCGAGCAGGTCGCCGGCGCTGTTGACCCGGTAGGTGCTGGACATCCGCCGCAGCCGGACGCCGTGGAGCGGCGGCGGGCCGGCCGTCGCCGTCAGGTCGGCGACCAGCTCGAAGACGTCGTGCGCGGGGTGGTTGACGTACGTGCGGGCGCGGAAGGCGCGCTCGCCGCCGTGCTCGACGGCCCACTCGACGTACGGCCGGCGCGTCTTGGTCTCCTCGACGAGGTCGATGGTGTACGGCGGGGGTTGGCCGGGCAGCATCCGCGGCAGCAGGTCGCGGAAGAACAGCCAGCCGTTGAACCCCAGCCAGACGAGGACGATCCCGAGGCAGGCGGCGCGAGACGGCATTTTTGGGAAAGGATGAAGGATGAAGGATGAAGGATGAACAAGACAACGATCAGTATAGTATCACGGTGCCGGCCAGGTCGGCGGGCTGCCTTCTTTCTGCTTTTCATCCTTCATCCTTCATCCTTCATCCTTCCCCCGGAGGCGGTGATGGCGTTCCCGGTGTCCGGCTCGGCGAAGTGCGTCGTCGGCGTGCCCAACGAGATCAAGGTCCACGAGTCGCGCGTCGCCCTGACCCCGGTCGGCGTCGAGGAGCTGACGCGGTCGGGGCACAAGGTCCTCATCCAGGCGGGGGCCGGCCAGGGCTCGGGCATCACCGACGACCGCTACCGCGAGCACGGCGCCGAGATCGTGCCCCAGGCGGCCGACGTCTGGCGCGGCGCCGACCTCATCGTCAAGGTCAAGGAGCCGCTCGAGGTCGAGTGGCCGCTGATGCGCCCTGGCCAGGTCGTGTTCACCTACTTCCACTTCGCCGCCGACGAGAAGCTCACCCGCGCCGTCATGGCCTCCGGGGTGATGGCCATCGCCTACGAGACGATCAAGGACGCCCGGGGCGGCCTGCCGCTGTTGACGCCGATGTCGGAGGTCGCCGGCCGCATGAGCATCCAGGAGGGGGCCAAGTACCTGGAGCGGCCGTTCGAGGGCCGCGGCATCCTGCTCGGCGGCGTGCCGGGCGTACCGCCGGCCAACGTGGTCATCCTCGGCGGCGGCATCGTCGGCGCCAACGCCGCCAAGGTCGCCGCCGGCCTGGGGGCCAACGTCACCATCCTCGACATCAACCTCGATCGGCTCCGCTACCTCGACGACGTCATGCCGAAGAACGTCACGACGCTGTACAGCGACCGCCACAACATCCTCGATGCCGCCCAGCGCGCCGACCTGCTGATCGGCGCCATCCTGATCCCGGGCGCGAAGGCACCCCATCTGTTGCGGCGCGACGACCTGAAGAAGATGCCGCAGCGCGCCGTCATCATCGACGTCGCCATCGACCAGGGGGGGTGCGTCGAGACGTCGCGGCCGACGACGCACAGCCAGCCGGTCTACATCGTGGACGAGGTGGTGCATTACTGCGTCACCAACATGCCCGGCGCGGTCGGCCGCACCAGCACCTACGCGCTGACCAACGTCACGCTCCCCTACGTGCTCCAGCTGGCGCGGAAGGGCTTCGACAAGGCCGTCGGCGACAGCGCGGCGCTGCGGCACGGCGTCAACGTGCGGGCCGGCCAGGTGACCAACCCCGCGGTCGCCGAGACGTTCGGCCTGGAGTGTGTGGCGGCGTGACTTCCTGGCCCCCGCGCCTCGGTCGCTAATCCAGCGTTTGGCGGTAGCGCACCACGCTGACCGTCAGGGCGACAACAGCGAACAAGGCGATGGGCCAGAGTTCCAGGGCCACCACTTCGAGGCCGTTGCCCTTGAGCAGGATGCCGCGGATGATCCGCAGGTAATGCGTCAGCGGCAGCGCCTCGCCGAGGACCTGGGCCCAGGTCGGCATCCCGCGAAATGGGAACATGAAGCCCGACAGCAGGATCGACGGCAGGAAGAAGAAGAAGGTCATCTGCATCGCCTGCAACTGGTTCTGGGCGATCGTCGAGAAGGTGATGCCGACGGCCAGGTTGGCGGCGATGAACACCAGGGTGACGACGAGCAGCAGGCCGAGGCCGCCCTCCATCGGGACGCGGAACAGGCAGCGCGCCGCGATCAGGATCAGCCCCACCTGGATGTAGCCGACGAAGATGTACGGCAGGATCTTGCCCAGGAGAACCTCCGCCGGCCGGGTCGGCATGGCGAGCAGGTTTTCCATCGTGCCCCGCTCGCGCTCGCGCGTGATGGCCAGGCCGGTGATCAGGATCATGGTCAACGTCAGCACCACCCCCATCAGCCCGGGCACGATGTTGTACTGGGTGATGACTTCCGGGTTGTACCGCGCATGCACCCGCAGCTCGACGGGGCCGGCGGTGCCTCGGAGGAAGTCTAGCGGCCCCTTGAGGTCGTTCTCCAGGGCCGTTTCCACCAGCGTGCGCAGGGCGCCGATGGCGTTGCTCGTCGCCGCCGGGTCGGTCGCGTCGGCCTCGACGAGGAGGACCGGCCGGTCGCCGCGAACGAGGTCGCGCGAGAAGTTCTCTGGGATGGTGACGACGAACAGCACCTCGCCGCGCGCCAGCACCTCGTTGGCCTCGGCCTCGGTGCCCACCTGCCGCACGAAGGCGAAGTACTCGCTGTTCCGGATCGCCTGCAGAAGGGTGCGCCCCTGCGGGCCGTAGTCGGCCAGGTGCACGGCGGTCGGGAGGCGCTTTGGGTCCGAGTTGATGGCGTAGCCGAAGAGCACCAGCTGCAACAGCGGGATGCCGATCATCATCCCGAACGTCAGCCGGTCGCGCCGCATCTGGATGAACTCCTTGACGACGACCGCCCAAAACCGCGCCGGGGAGAAGGAGGCCCACCTCATGGCGCCACCCCCTGCCGGGCCTGGTCCATCAGGTGGATGAACACGTCTTCCAGCCCAGCGGCGACCGGGCGCCACTCGTACTCGCCGGTGCGGAACGGGGCGATCGCCCGTTCCAGGGCAGCGGCGTCGTCCCCGCTGACGTGGAGCGACGCACCGAACGCGACGGCCTGGCGCACGCCCGGCTGGCTTCGGAGCCGCTTCGCCAGATCCTGCAACCGCGGGCCGCTGACCGACCACGTCGTCAGCCGCGCCCGGGCGATCACCTCCGCGGCCGTGCCGTGCGCCAGCAACCTGCCGTTGAGGATGTAGGCCAGGCGGTGACAGCGCTCGGCCTCGTCCATGTAGTGCGTGGTGATGAGGAACGTCAGCCCCCGGCCGGCCAGCTCGTGGATCTCCTCCCAGAAGTCGCGCCGCGCCTTCGGGTCCACCCCCGCGGTGGGTTCATCGAGCAGCAGCAGTTGGGGCCGGTGGATCATGCAGGCGGCCAAGGCCAGCCGCTGCTTCCAGCCGCCGGAGAGTTGGCCGGCGAGTTGGCCGCGGCGCTGGGTCAGCCCGAGCTGCTCCAGGCTGTCGCGGACGACCCGGTGTCGGTCCTTGACGGCGTAGACGCGGGCGACGAAGTCGAGGTTCTCGGCGATGGTCAGGTCTTCCCAAAAGCTGAACCGCTGGGTCATGTAACCGGCCTCGCGCTTGATCGCCTCGCTCCCGGCGATGACGTCGTGGCCGAGGCAGGTGCCGCTCCCCTCGTCCGCCCGCAGCAGGCCGCAGAGCATTCGGATGAACGTCGTCTTGCCGCTGCCGTTGGGGCCGAGGAAGCCGCAGATCTCCCCGCGCGCGACCTGTAGGTCGATGTGATCGACGGCGGTCCGGTCGCCGAACCGCTTGGTCATCCCGCGAACGTCGATGGCCAGGCCGTCCGCCATGGGTTACCCTCCCAGCCGCACGTCCACCGGCTGGCCGGGGTGCAGGTCGGTGGCGACCTCGGGGTCGAAGCGGACCTCGATCATGAACACCAGTTTCGCCCGGCTCTCGCGGCTGTAAATCACCGGCGGAGTGTACTCCGCCCGCGGTGAGATGAAACTCACCCGCCCGGGGTACGGATCCGACACGCCGTCCACGTGTACCGACACGCTCTGCCCCGCACGGACCGCCCCGATCCGAGGCTCGGGCACGAACGCGCGGACCTTCACATACTGCGGGGGCAGCAGCACGACGACGGGGCGGCCGCCGGCTACCCACTCGCCCTCGCGGAACAGCGTGTCGATCACCAGTCCGTCCGCCGGCGCGTTCTGCCGCTTCTGCGCCAGGTCCCACTCCGCCTTCGCCAGGGCGGCTTCCAGCGCCTTCACGTTGGCCTCAGCGGCCGCGACCTGGTCGGGCCGAGAGCCGAGCCGCGCCGTTTCCAGATCGGCCTTGAGCCTGGCGACGCGCAACCGGTCCTGGTCGCGGGCCGAGCGGGCGCGGTCCACGCTCTCCGCCGAGCTGGCCCCGGTACGACCCATCCGCTCCTCCCGCAATAGCTCCCGCTGGGTGAACTGGAGCGAGGCCTCGGCCTGCTTCAGCTGCGCCTCCAGGGCTTCAATCTCTGAGGGCCGCATCCCCTTTCTCACATCCTCCCACGTGGCCCGTGCCTGCACGAGGCGACGTTGCGCCTCGGCCCGGCCGGCTTTCTCGGGAGTGCAGTCCAGGGTGAACAGCGTGTCGCCGGCCTTCACCCGGTCGCCGCGCCTCACGTCGAGGTACTCCACGGCGCCCACCAGGGGCGAGGCGACGTAGACGAACTCCCCCTCGACGTACCCCTGGACGCGGTCGGGATCGGCGGGGGTGCAGCCGGACAGGCCCACCAGTACCAGAAGGGCGCACCCCAGACCTACGAGAAGTCGCTGGCCCCTGCCAGGTGAGCCGTTCATCGTTCTGCCCTCCCCTTCGGGCTTAGCACGCCTTCTAGAGTCACACGGATGATCCCCGTGAAGACGGCAGTCGGCGTCAGGCCGAGTTCCGCGATCTTGGGCGGGTTCATGACCGCCGTCACTGCGCCGAGAAGGACTTCGATGACCAGGGGGACCGGGACGTCCTTGCGGATGAGGCCCTCCCGCCGTCCCTCCTCGAACAGCTGACCGAAGTGGCGCTGGATCAGCTCGCGGCGCCGGCCCTCAACCACCTGGAACAGTTCCGGTGACTCTCGCTGGATGTCTCGCAGGAACGGCGGCTGGATTTCCTCCGTGTGCCGCTGCACGCACGCCAGGAGCCGGTGCAGGCAACCCAGGAAGTCGGCCGAGCACTCCGACGAGATGCGGGCGAACTCGGCCTCGATCTCGCCAAACTTGTCGAGCAGCACCGCCTCGAGCAGGGCCTGCTTGCTGGCGAAGTGGGCGTACAGCGTCTTCTTGCTCATGCCAAGCGCTTCCGCGAGGTCGTCCATGGTGACGCTCCGGAAACCGTTAGCCAGGAAGCGCGCCCTCGCCGCCTTGACGATGCGCCGGCGGGAAGGGCACTCGGCACCAGAAGCGTTCTTCTCCACGTCGCTGGGTTGCATCGCTCTCAGCCTTCCCGGACGAAACCTTGGAAACTCTACTAGTATAATAAGTTTCCAGGCCCGCATTGTCAAGCCCGTCACCTCGGCGAACCCCTCTTGTTCTCAAGTGGTGAACCGGTGTAGCCTGGACGCGTATTCCGTCCCCCAGGGTTCGCTAGGATGAATGCTGAGTTCCCGCCCTCCGGCGCCCCCGTCTTGCAGGTCCGCGAGTTGACCGCCGTGCTCAAGGAGTTGCTCGAAGCCGCCGTCCCTTCTGTCTGGGTTGAGGGCGAGGTGTCGAACCTGGCCCGGCCAAACTCCGGGCACGTTTACCTGACCCTGAAGGACGCCGAGTCGTCTCTGCGGGCGGTGATCTATCGGGGGGTCGCCCTGCGCCTGAGGTACGATCTCGACGACGGGATGCACGTCGTCGCCCAGGGCCGGCTGTCGGTTTACGCCCCGCGCGGCGAGTACCAGCTAATGATCGAGCAGGTCCAGCCGCGCGGCGTCGGGCCGCTCGAGCTGGCGTTCCGACAGCGCAAAGAGAAGCTATTCGCGAGGGGCTACTTCGACCCCGAGCGCAAGAGGCCGCTGCCGCGCTTCCCGAGGCGGGTCGGCCTCGTCACCAGCGCGACCGGCTCGGCGGTGCGCGACGTGTTGGAGGTGCTGGCCCGCCGCTGGCCGGCAGTCGAGGTCTGGGTCCATCCACCCGCGTCCAGGGCGACGAGGCGGCGCCGAGGTCGCCGCTGCGATCGGCTACCTCAACCAGGTCGGACGGCGGGTTGGGCCCTCGCGATCGACGTGCTACTGCAGCGCAGGTAGCGGCGACCTCGAAACTTGTGGGCGGATTTAACGAGGAGGTGATGGCCCACGCCATCTGCCGCTCCGCCACATCAGTGGTGACGGGCATCGGCCACGAGGACGACCTGACCATCGCCGACCTGGTCGCCGACCAGCGGGCACGGCGGTGGAGGCGGCCGAACGCATCGTCCCCGACCGCGCTTTCCTTGGCGAGCTTCGATGCGGCCTCCGCTCGGCTGCGAATACTCGGCCGCCAGCGGTGTACGCCCGCGCTGAGCTAGAGCAGCTGAGTTGCGGCCACCGTGCCTGAGCAGGCCCCACGAGAGGATCGAGGGACAGCACCGGATGGACGAGTTGACCGGGCGGCTGGCGAGGGCGATCGGCCATCACCACGAGAGGGCGACCCGCATCGGGGCCGCCGCCGCAATGCTGGACGGCCTGGATACGCCAGAGGTGCTCGGGCGGGGGGTATAGTGTGACCCGGAGGCTGGACGACCTGTCGCTGGTCCGCGGCCCGGCCGACGTGGCGGCCGGGGACCGGATCGTGTCCGAGGTCCACCGGGGCCGAATTGTCAGCCGCGTCGAATCCGCAACGGAGTGCGACCCCGACACCAGGACGGTCCCGTCATGAGTACCTCCCCCCTGCCCGAGCCGCCGTTCGAGGACGCTCTCGCCGAGCTGGGCGATGGAACGACCTGGAAGAGGGCCAGCCCGGCCTGGACGACGCCTGGCCTCTACGAGCGCGACATCCGCGTGCTGGTCAAGACCTGCCGGGCCCGGCTGACGCAGGCGGAGCAGAAGTCCTGCTGGTGACCGGCGTGGGGGCGGACGGCCAGCCGGAGGCGAAGCCGTTCGAGGGCGACGGCGCGGGAAGAACTCGCCAAGCCGCCATTGCCTCGAAAAAGGCGTTAATGCTATCATCCGGGATCGGTTAGCACCTACAGATGGGGCAAGCGGGCGCTCCACGGGCAGCGATGGGATCCAGCTTCGAAGACTACCTGCGCCGCCGCCACGAAATCGAGGCCCAGCTCGACACGGCCCTGGGGCCGCGCGACGGGCTTCCCGGCAGTACGCTCCAGGCCCATGCTGCTACAGCCTGCTGGCGCCGGTCAGCAGCGGTTGCGCCCGCTCCTGGTCTCCTGGCCCGGGAGGCGTGCGGTGAGGAAGGCGACCCGTGGCCGGCGGCCTGCGCCCGTCGAGATCGGTCACGTCTACTCGCTCATCCACGACGACCTGCCGGCGATGGATGACGACGACCCTCAACAGCGACCTGCCGACCTGTCACAAGAAGTTCAGCGAGGCGACGGCGATCCTCGCGGGAGACGCCCTCTTGACCATGGCCTTCGAGGTGCTGGCTGGCTCTTACCCCGGCCGACTGCCGCCGCGTGCTGCGCCCTCGACCTCGCGGGGGCCGCCGGCATGACCGGCATGGTCGGCAGTCCAGGCCGACGGCCTGGCGCGGGAGCGGTCCCCGGAGCCGGCCCGTCAGCTCGCTGGCCGACCTGGAGTTCTTGCACGCCCGCAAGACGGGGCTGATCCGGTCGTGTCTGAGGCTGGGGGCGCGGGTCGCCCGCGTCGACCAGGGGCCGGCCTGACCGGGGTGCTCGAAGGCCTCGACGGGTACGGCCGCTGTCTGGGGCTGGCGTTCCAAATCACCGACGACTTGCTCGACGCCGTCGGCGCGCCGGGGCGATGGGCAAGGCGGCCGGGAAGGACGCCGGGCGTGCTGAAATTAACCTACCCTGGATTGTTGGGCGTCGCGGAGAGCCGCCGAGCCACAACGCTGGGCGAGGAGGCGCGCCACTGGTGGCGCTCGGGCCCGGCCGCCCGCCGTCTCGACGAGTTGGTGACGTTCGTTCTGACACGAGACCGCTGAAAGTTCCAGGCGGGGCGCCTGGAGTTCCACCACGACGAAGGATGGCTACCATGACCGCGCTGCTGCCGCGAATCGCGTCTCCCAAGGACCTGCACGGGCTGACCGACGCCCAGTTGGAGCAGCTCACCCAGGAGATGCGCGACGAGCTGGTCCGCGTGTGCAGCATCCGCCCCGCCCACTTCGCGAGCAACCTCGGCGTCGTCGAGCTGTGCCTGGCGCTGCACCTGACCTTTGACTTCACCCGCGACCGGCTCATCTGGGACACCGGCCACCAGATCTACCCGCACAAGCTCATCACGGGGCGGTTCGACAAGTTCGACTCGATCCGCACGCGCGGCGAGCTGATGGGCTACCCCAACCCGGCTGAGAGCGACTACGACCTGTTCGTGACCGGGCACGCCGGCTGTAGCGTGTCGTGCGCGCTGGGGCTGAAGGTCGGCGACGACCTGGCCGGCGAGGGCGACCGCCACAGCGTCGCGGTCATCGGCGACGGGGCCCTGCCGTCGGGCATCGTCTTCGAGGCGCTCAACAACGCCGGCGGGCTGAACAAGAACCTGCTCGTCATCCTCAACGACAACGAGATGTCGATCTGCCACCCGTCGGCGGGCTGGCCCAGGTCCTCGACCGCGCCCGGCTGTCGAACTTCTACCAGGGCTCCAAGCACCAGATCCGCGACCTGCTCGAGGCGATCCCGCTGGTCGGCGGCCTGGCCAAGAACGCCATCGGCCAGACTCAAGGAGGGCGTCAAGGCCTGGCTGACCGGCGGCATGCTGTTCGAGGAACTCGGCTTCCGCTACATCGGCCCGATCGACGGCCACGACCTGCCGACGCTCCGCCGCTGGCTCCGCGACGTCAGGAACCAGCGTGGCCCGGTCCTGCTCCACGTGCTGACGAAGAAGGGGCAAGGCGTCCCCGACGCCTGCGCCGACCCGGTGACGTTCCACACCCCGCCGGTGATCGAGAAGGTCGGCCCCGACCGCAAGATCCTGTCCCTCCGCCGGGGCGGCTCCAAGGCGTACACCGACGCCGCCTCGTCGGCCATCTACGGCGCGATGCGCGACGACCAGCGCGTCGCCGTCATCACGGCGGCGATGTGTCAGGGCAACAAGCTGGAGAAGGTTCGCGCCGACTTCCCCGACCGCTTTTTCGACGTCGGCATCTGCGAGTCGCACGCCGTCGCCTTCGCCGCCGGCCTGGCCAAGGCCGGGCGCCGGCCGATCGTGGACATCTACTCCACGTTCTTGCAGCGGTCGTTCGACCAGGTCTTCCAGGAGGTGGCGCTGCAAAACTTGCCGGTGACCTTCGCCCTCGACCGGGCCGGCCTGACCGGCCCCGACGGCCCGACGCACCACGGTACCTACGACACGTCCTACATGAGGATGTTCCCCAACTTCGCCGTCATGGCCCCCGGCGACGAGCTGGACGTCGCCCCGATGCTGCGGTTCGCCCTGTCCCACGACGGCCCGGCGTCGCTCCGCTACCCGAAGGCGAACCTGGAGAAGACCGACCGCGCCGCCACGCCGGTCGAACTCGGTACGGCTGAGGTGATCGACTGGGGCGACGACGTCATCCTGGTCGCCTACGGCACACTGCTGACGACGTGCGTCAAGGCGGCCGAGGTGTTGCGCCAGGAGGGGCTGTCGGTCGGCGTGGTCAACGCCCGCTTCTGCAAGCCGCTGGACAGGACGACCCTGTCGAAGGCCATCGAGGAGGCGTCGCTCGTCGTGACGGTTGAGGAGGGGACGCTGGAGGGCGGCTTCGGCAGTGCCGTTCTGGACATGGCCAACGCCGAGCGGCTCGACTCACGAAACGTCGTGCGTCTGGGCCTGCCGGACCGCTTCGTCGAGCACGGCGAGCGCGGCGAGCTGCTGGCGGACCTCGGCCTGGACGTGGCCGGCATCTGCGGCACGGTACGGCGGGAGCTGGGGCGGACCCGAGGGGTCGAGCAGCCGGCCTCGATCCGTGCCGGACGGCCGCGGTAGACGACGAGAGGGCGATTCCCAACCAGGGATCGAAGCCGGGGCGAGCCGGGAGGGTGGGCGACCGGAGTGAGTCAACCCCGGTCGCCCACCCTCCGGCTCTCGCCGCTCCCCATTTTCATGTCTTTTCGTACCCTGCGTGGCTATTCTTTTTCCACATGGAGCCACGCGTGCCGCGCATCATGGTCCTTGGGAACGCCCACCGGCCCGGCGTGCCGGAGGAGGCCGAGCTGCTGCTGCCGTTCCTCCGCGAGCACGCCGACGTCGTCCACGTCGATCTGGTGCAGGAGAGCGACCTGGCCGGCATCGACGCCGACCTGACGGTGGTGCTGGGCGGCGACGGGGCGATCCTCCGGGCCGCCCGCCAGATGGGCTACCACCAGCGCCCCGTCCTCGGCATCAACCTCGGCCGGCTTGGCTTCCTGGCCGACCTGACGCCCGAGGAGTTCCGCGGGCGGTTCGACCGCATCCTCGCCGGCGGCTACCACGTCACCAGGCACCTGATGTTCGAGGCGTCCTACGAGCTGCCCGGCGAGCCTCCACACACCCGCCGCCCGTCCCTCGGCCTCAACGACGTCACGGTCCACACCGGGCCTCCGTTCCACATGCTCGAACTGGACCTGCTGGTCCACGGCGAGCTGGCGGCCCGCTACTCCGGCGACGGCCTGATCGTCAGCACGCCGGTCGGCTCAACGGCGCACTCGCTTTCGGCCGGTGGGCCGATCGTCGGGCAGGAACTGCCGGCGTTCGTCCTCACGCCGATCTGCGCCCACGGGCTGACCAGCCGTCCGCTGGTCGATACGGCCGACCAGGAGTACACCATCGCCGTCCGACGGGCGACCAGCGTGATGCTGGTCCTTGACGGCCAGGAGGTGATCCCACTGCAAGCCGGCGCCGTGGTCCGCGTCCGCCGCGCCCCGGTGTCGTTCATGCTGGCCCGAGTCGCCGGCCGCAGCTACTACCGCACTCTGCACGACAAGCTCTTCTGGGGGGTACTGCCGAGCTACCGGGTCGAACCTTCCCGGCCCCCGGAGCGTAGTGGAGACTGACCATCAGGGGCGGCCCCGGAGGCCCGCCCCGTGACACCCTCGACCGACCGGCGAAACGATGGCTATCCCGCTGAACTCACTGCTCATCGGCACGGGGCTGGTGCTGCTGCAATTCCTGCTGGCGGTCCCGTGGGTCGTGCTGCTGTTCCTGTCGCGTGACGAGCGGGAGAAGCTGCGGCAGAACCCGTTCGCGCCGTGGGTGATGCAGCGCGTCGCCCTGGCGATCGGCCTGAGCGTGGCGGCCCCGGTGGTGCTGATGACGTTCGTCCAGGACCGCACGTCACTGGAGATCGCCGGCCGGCTCTACGCCGCCGTGCTACAGGTCCAGCTGACGGTTTTGCTGTTCATCCTCGGGTTCGGGCTGATGCTGCTGGTGTGGCCCAAGGGCGGCTCGGTGGCCCTGGCCGCCTTCCGCGAGGGCGTCCGCCAGCCGATGCTGTGGCTGTTGACCGGGCTGGCCGCCGCCGCCATGGCGGTCTCGATCATCGTGCCGTACTTCACGTTCGGCGAAGACTTCCTGATGGTCAAGCAGCTCGGCTACGACGTCATCATGCTGGTGTCGGTGCTGTTCGGCAGCCTCGCCGCCAGCCTGTCGATTAGCGAGGAGATCGAGGGACGCACCGCCATCACCGTCATGTCCAAGCCGGTGTCAAGGCGCCAGTTCATGCTGGGCAAGTTCGCCGGCATCCTGCTGGCGGCCCTGTTCATGTTCGGCCTGCTGGGGGTGTACTTCGAGGGCGTCCTGATCGTCAAGCACTGGTGGGACAAGCTGGAGCCGCTGACTGAGGTCGTCGAGAGCCAGACGAGCCAGGCCCGTATCGGCGTCGTCGCCACTCCGGTGTGGGTGACCACCGCCCTGGAACAGTGGGGGCTTCCCGGGCAGATCGCCGACGTGCTGCGCGGCATCGGCCAGTGGCTGGCGCACACGCTGGACACGCTGCCGGGCCTGGTGCTGTGCTACTCGCAGGTGATGGTGCTGGTCGGCCTGGCCGTGGCGCTGGCGACGCGGGTGCCGATGGTCGTGAACCTGACCACGGTGCTGGTGGTGTTCTTCCTGTCGCACCTGACGCCGGTCCTGGTGCGGATCGCGGCCAAGTCGCAGGCCGACAACCCCGGGCCGGTGTCGCAGATCCTCGGGTTCGTCTCGCGCGTCTTCGACACGGTGCTGCCGGACCTCAGCTCGTTCAGCATGGACCCGGCGCTACTGACAGAAGCCCCGCCCCCCGCGGCGTTGTTCGCGCAATACGTCGGCAGCGTCACCCTGTACGGGGTGGTCTACACCGCCGTGGTCCTGCTGCTGGGACTGATCCTGTTCGAGGATCGCGACCTGGCGTAGGGCGGGTTCTTGAACTTGAAAGGGTGACGTCAATTACCAGTCCGAAGCGCCAGAGAGGGTCTCGCCCTTGATAGCGCTTCGGACTGGTCCCATTTTGCCATCCCGTCCCGGGCGAGGGCCGCGCCGTTCACTCCGCCTGGGCCTGGCGCTGGGCGATCATGCGCTCGGCGAGGAAAGATAGCGCCGCTCCGGTCAGAAGGCAGACGATGTTGACGACGGTGACCCCGGTGATGAGGTGGGCCAGCAGCAGCGCCAGGGTGATGCCGGCCGCGCCCGCCGCGAGGAACAGCCAGTCGCGCTGCTTGGGGCCGAACTCGCCCCACAGTTCAGTGACCCGGTTTGCAGGGGAGGCCGGCTCGTCCTGGCCGAACTGGACGGCGACGGCCTCTTCGGCCTGCTCCCGCGGCGAAACGGCGGGCAGCGCTGGCAGGGTGGCCTCGCCGATCTCCTCCTCGGCATTGGCCTCCCGGGCATCCTCCTCGCTGGCCAGGTAGACGCGAAGCGTCTTGGCGACGCGGTTGGCGGCACGCGGCCGGGCCGACAGGTCGGGGAAGATCAGCTGCTCGGCCGCCTCCGCGAGCAACTCCGGGACGTCCGGGGCGGCTGGCGCACCGGCGTGGCCGACCGGCCCCGGCGAGGGTCGCCTCTGACGGCTTGCCGGTCAGGCTCTGGTAGAACGCCTGGCCCAGTTGGAAAAGGTCGTCCTCCGGCCGGGCGACGGGCCGCAGGGTTCGGACGACGTCGCTGGCCGGGCCGCCCAGGAACAAGGCGGGAGGCATCCCGGGGCGGAGGAGCTTCACGACCCGCCCTTTTTTGCCGACCGCCGCCAACAGCAGGCTCTGGGTCGTAAGATCGCCCCCCTGCACCTGCTTCTCGTGCAGCGCTTGTAGGCCGGCGAACGCCTGGGAGAAGAGGCGGGCGGAGTGGTCCGGCTGAAGCCTGTCCCGCTTGGCGAGGATCTCGGCGAGGGTGACCCCTTCGTCCAGCTCGCGGACCAGGTAAAGGCGATCGTCCGCCTTGCCGAAGTCGATGACCCGGTTGACGTGGGGGCTCTGCACCCCCATGACCCGCTCGGCGGCGGCCTCGAAGGCGCGGACGACGTCGGCGTCGGAGGCGAGCTTCTCGTCCACCACGTCCACCAGCACCTGCCGGCCGAGCGTGTCTGAGGCGCGGAACGACCCGGCGTGCGGCCCGTTGTCGTGCCGCCCCAGCAGTAGGTAGTTGCCGAGGCGGAGGCGGTCGGCCCGGCCGTGGCGGACCTCGTCGATCGCGTACTTGCTGAGGAAGTCGTTGGCGACGAGCCAGCTGGCGAACTTGGAGGCGTCCTCGACCCCCTCGCGGCCCTCGCGGAACCACCGCGCCTTGACGCGCTCCGCCTCGCCGGTCGGCAGCAGTCGCAGGCGCTCGATCGTCTCCCACAACTCGCGGCTGGTCTTCATCGGGGGCTCCACCGGGTGATGGAGCAACTATAGGTAGGGCCGGCGTTGTCGGGTAGGGCGTTGCGGGACGGCAACCCTGTCCATACCTGGCCACAGGGTCGCCGACCCTGTGGACATCCAGCCGCGCACTGGGTAGATTGGCGCGCATGAGCGACTTTCGCGACCGCGTGGCGGTGATCACCGGGGCGGGCAGCGGCATCGGCGGGCAACTCGCCCGCCTGCTCGCGGCCGAGGGGGCGCGCGTAGCTGCGATCGACCGGCAGCAGGCCGGCCTAGACGCGCTGGCGGCCTCCCTGCCGGGCCACCCCCTCGCCACGGCGGTCGCCGACGTGCGTGACCTCCGGGCAACCCGCGAGGCGGTCAAGCGCCTCGAAGCCAAGCTCGGGCCAGCTGACTTGCTGGTCGCCTGCGCCGGGGTCGGCCGTGGCACGCCGGCGGAGTCGTTCGACGCCGAGGCGGTCAACGAGGTGCTGCAAATCAACCTGCTCGGCGTCGTCAACAGCATCGACGCCGTCCTCGCCGGCATGCGCGAGCGGAGGCGCGGCCACCTCGTCGTCCTGTCCAGCGTCGCCTCCTACCGAGGGCTGCCGCTGATGTCGGCCTACTGCGCCAGCAAGGCCGGCGTCAACGCGCTGCTCGACTCCCTCCGGGTGGAGCTGAAGCCGTATAACATCGCCACGACGACCGTCTGCCCGGCCTGGGTCCGCACGCCGATGACCGCCGCCCTCGGCCTGCCGGACCGGATCACGCTGCCGGTCGAGGTCGCCGCCGCCACCATCCTCGACGCGATCCGCCGGAAGCGACCGTTCATCGCCTTCCCGCCTCGGATAGCGTTCCGGGTGCGGCTGTTGAAGTACCTGCCGCGGTCGGTTAGCGACTGGCTGGCCGGCCGCGAGATGAAAAACGCAAGGCGGATGCTCAGGAACAGCTGACGGGGGCCGCCATGGAGTCGCTCTTCCGCTACACGGCCGCGCCGAGCCGGTGCGGTTACCTGCCGGATCAGCAGTGGAGCCTGGAGTACGAGTACGTCGCCGAGCTGTCCCCTGAGGAGTACCTACAGCGGATGCTCGACGGCTGGCGGCGCTTCGGGCACATGCTGTTCCGCCCGGCGTGCGAGCGGTGTACCGCCTGCAAGGCGCTGCGCGTGCGCGTCGGCGAGTTCCGCCCCGACCGCAGCCAGCGGCGCTGCCGGCAGAGGAACGAGGGGGTCGTCGAGCTGCAGGTCGGCCCGCCTTCGGTCAGCGTGGTCAAGCTGGCGCTGTACGACCGCTACCACGCCTTCCAGGCCGAGGCCAAGGGCTGGCCGGAGCACCCCCCGAAGGACGCCGAGAGCTACTTCGAGTCGTTCGTCCACCACCCGTTCGGCGTCGAGGAGTGGTGCTACTACCTCGACGGGCGGCTCGTCGGCGTCGGCTACGTGGACTGCATGCCGAGCGCCCCGGCCGGGGGGGAGGGAGAGGGGAGGGAGGGGCTGTCGGCGATCTACTTCTACCACGACCCCGGCGAGCGCGACCGCGGGCTGGGGACGTGGAACGTGCTGTGCCTGATCGAGGAGGCGCGGCGGCGCGGGCTGCCATACC
Source organism: Gemmataceae bacterium (assembly GCA_046350195.1). Lineage (GTDB taxonomy): Bacteria > Planctomycetota > Planctomycetia > Gemmatales > Gemmataceae > CALDUY01. The sequence continues at coordinate 43,797 of JAXMAW010000044.1, read as the reverse complement.
TGTACCTCGGCTACTACGTCGCCGGCTGCCGGTCGATGGAGTACAAGACGCGCTTCGTGCCGAACGAGGTACGCGGCGACGACGGCGTGTGGGGGCTGTTTCGGCCCTGAGGGGCTCGACGGGGCCCGCCGACGTCCGTAATCCTAACCGGGTTCGGCGGATCGGACCCGGAGACATTGCGGATGACGTTTGACCATCACGTTTTGCTGTGGCTGCTGTTCTTGCCGCTGCTCTCGGCCGTGGTCGTCTGGTGCCTGGGGCCGACGCGCGGCCCGGCGGTGCGCGGCGTCAGCCTGGCCAGCTCGCTGGTGGTCATGGCCCTCGCCGCGATCCTGGCGGCGCGGTTCATGGGTGTGGAACGCCCGGAGTTCGCCCCGTCGGACCGGTCGGGCATCGCCACATTCCTGCCCGAGTTCGTCCCCGGCGCCGCGGAGGACGACCCCCACAAGACGACCTGGAATCTGCTGCGGATCGGCGAGGACAGCTACATCCAGTTTTACCTCGGCGTGGACGGCCTGAACGTCTGGCTGGTCGTCCTCACCGCTCTCTTGATGCTCCCCTCGGTGCTGGTGTCGTTCCGCCAGGTCACCGAGCGCGTCAACGAGTTCTACGCCTGGCTGCTGGCGTTGCAGACGGCGATGATGGGCGTGTTCCTGGCGTTCGACATCGTGCTGTTCTACGTCTTCTTCGAGCTGACGCTGATCCCGCTGTTCTTCCTCATCGGCATCTGGGGCGGGTCGCAGCGGCAGTACGCGGCGCGGAAGTTCTTCATCTACACCCTCGCTGGCAGTCTCATCACGCTGCTCGGCGTGCTCGGCGTCGTCATCGCCTGCTACTCGCAGTCCTCGAAGCTGACGTTCGCGCTGCCCGAGCTGGTCCAGGAGGTCCACGCGCAGATCCGCCTGGCCCACTCCGCCGACCAGCCGGAGGCGAAGGCGTTCTGGGGCTCGGTGCAGATGTGGACGTTCCTGGCGCTGTCGCTGGGCTTCGCCATCAAGGTGCCGCTGCTGCCGTTCCACACCTGGCTGCCGCTGGCCCACGTCGAGGCGCCGACGGCCGGCAGCGTGGACCTCGCCGGCGTGCTGCTCAAGATCGGCTCCTACGGCTTTTTGCGGCTGTGCATCCCGCTGGCGCCGGACTTCAGCCTCGCCTACGGCCTGCCGATCGTCGCCTGGCTGGCGGCGGCCGGGGTGGTCTACGGCGCGCTGTGCGCCTTCGCCCAGGACGACGTCAAGCGGCTGATCGCTTACAGCTCGGTCAGCCACCTCGGGCTGTGCATGCTCGGCCTGTTCAGCCTGAACGCCGTCGGCATCCAGGGCAGCCTGATGCAGATGATCAACCACGGCCTGTCCACCGCCGCGCTGTTCCTGCTCATCGGCATGCTCTACGAGCGCTACCACACGCGGCAGCTGAAGGACTACTCCGGGATGGCGGCGAAGATGCCGCTGTTCGCCGTCTGCCTCGTCTTCGCCACGCTGTCGAGTGTCGGCCTGCCGGGGCTGAACGGGTTCATCGGCGAGTACCTCTGCCTGGCGGGCATCTACCAGCACGAGGTGATCTACGCCAGGGGCCGCGTGCTGCCGCCGCTCACGGTGCTCGGCGCTAGCGGCCTGGTTCTGGGGGCGTGGTACCTGTTCACGATGCTGCGACGGCTGCTGTTCGGCCCGCTGAGGGAGCCGGCCCACGAGGGGCACGAAGTTGAGGACTTGACGCCCCGCGAATGGGGACTGTTGACGCCGATCTTCGTGCTGTGCGTGGTGATCGGTTTCTACCCCGGCCCGATCCTGCGGACGGCCGAGCCGGACGTCGATCGCATCGCGCTGGTGGTGGAGAAGGCGCGCGAGCGGGCCGGGCTGTCGGTCAAGCCGCCTCCTCCCGCCCGAGCCGACGCCCGTTGACCGAAGGGGGCGAACCGCCATGTCGTACAGCGCCACCCTGCGGCACGAGCGGTTCACCTTCGCCGACCTGCGCGAGGTCTTCGCCAAGGCGAACGAGGAGAAGTCCGGCGACCAGCTCGGCGGCCTCGCGGCGAGTTCAGAGCGCGAGCGCGTGGCGGCCAAGCTCGTGCTGGCCGACCTGACGCTGGGCGAGATCGCCGACCGGCCGCTGATCGACCCCGACGAGGACGACGTCAGTCGGGCGCTGCTCGATCACCTCGACGAGGAGCGGTTTCGGCCGCTGCGGTCGTTGACCGTCGGGGAGTTCCGCGAACTGCTGCTGGACGACGAGACCGGCGAGGAGGAGCTTCGCGGGCTGCACCGGGCCGTCCTGCCCGAGGTCGCCGCGGCCGTCGCGAAGCTGATGAGCAACAAGGACCTCGTGCTCGCCGCGAGCAAGATCCGTGTCATCACGCGCTGCCGGAACACCCTGGGCGAACGCGGCGTGTTCGGCGTGCGCGTCCAGCCGAACCACCCCGCCGACGACCTGGCGGGCATCGTGCTGTCCACGCTCGACGGACTGCTGTACGGCTGCGGCGACGCGGTGATCGGCGTCAACCCGGCGACGGAGTCGGTCGAGGTCGTCGTCGGCGTCCTGCGGGCGCTCGCGGATGTGATCGACCGCCTCGAAGCGCCGACGCAATCCTGTTGCCTGGCCCACGTCACGACGCAGCTGGAGGCGATGGGTCAGGGCGCGCCGGTGGACCTGCTGTTCCAGTCGATCGCCGGCACGCAGGCGGCGAACGCCAGCTTCGGGGTGTCGCTGGGCGTGCTTCGCGAGGGGCGCCAGCGGGTGTTGGGATGGCGACAATCGCGATCCGTTAAGTGGGTCGGCGACCAGATGATGTACTTCGAGACGGGGCAGGGCAGCGCGTTGTCGGCCGGGGCGCACCGCGGCGTCGATCAGCTGACGTTGGAGGCGCGGGCCTACGGGGTGGCCCGGCTGTTCGACCCGTTCCTGGTCAACAGCGTGGTCGGCTTCATCGGGCCGGAGTACCTGTTCGACGAGCGGCAGATCACACGCGCCGGCCTTGAGGACCACTTCCTGGGCAAGCTGCTCGGCCTGCCGATGGGCGTGGACGTCTGCTACACCAACCACGCGGCGGCCGACCAGAACTCGGCGGACAACCTGCTAATGCTGCTGGCGGTGGCCGGCGTCAACTACGTCATGGGCGTGCCGTGCGCCGACGACGTGATGCTGAACTACCAATCGACGAGCTACCACGACGCCGCCGCGGTACGCCGGCTGCTGGGGCTGCGGGCGGCCCCGGAATTCGCGGCGTGGCTGGAGCGGATCGGTATCTGGCGCGACGGGCGCCTCTTGAGTGAGAACCGCCAGCGCGATCGGCTCCTGGCATCGCTCAGCGACGCACTGACCCCGATCGGGTGAGAGAACCTGATGTCAGAACCACCTGTCCCGGTCGAGGCGAACGCGCTGGTGGAGCGGGCGCGGCAGCGCACGTCCGCCCGGGTGCTTGTCGGGAGGGCGGGCGCCGGGTATGTCACGCGCACCGCGATGGAGCTGCGCGCCGACCACGCGGCAGCGCGGGATGCCGTCTGGGCCGAGGTCGATCTGGAACGCGACCTGCCCGGCCTCGGGCTGTTTGGCGTCTCGACCCGGGCGGCGACCAAGCACGAGTACCTCTTGCGCCCCGACCTTGGCCGACAGCTCGATGACTCGGCCCGGTGGGAGGTCGGCCAGCGCTGCCGGTGCGGCGGTGACCTTCAACTCGTCGTCGGCGACGGCCTATCGGCCGCGGCGGTCAGGACGCAGGTTCCGACCTTGCTGCCACCTCTACTTTCCCAGGCGAGATCCAGCGGATGGACCGTCGGCGACCCGTTCTTCGTCCGCCACTGCCGCGTCGGCGTCCTGAACGACGTCGGCGAGTACGCTCGACCCGGTGGTGGTCCTGCTGATTGGCGAGCGACCCGGCCTGGCGACGGCGGAGAGTCTGTCGGCCTACATGGCGTACCGGCCCCGGCCCGGCGACACCGACGCGAAGCGGAACCTGATCTCGAACATCCACCCCCGCGGGGTTCCTGCCGGCGAGGCGGCCCGCCGCGTCCTGACGTTGGCAGCCCGGCTGCGGGACGCGCGAGCCAGTGGCGTCGCGGTCAAGGAACAACTGCCCGCCCCCACGCTTCCCGAGGCCCGATGACCCCACCGCTGTCCGACGACGAACGCACCCTGGCCGGCCTGGGCTACCAGCAGGAACTGCACCGCGGCCTGGGCGCGTTCTCCAACTTCGCGCTGTCGCTGTCGATCATCTGCATCCTCGCCGGCGGCGTGACGTCGTTCCACGTTGGGCTGTGCTCCGTCGGCGGCGCGGCGATCGGCGTCGGCTGGCCGCTGGGCTGCCTGTTCTCGCTGGTGGTGGCGCTGGCGATGGCACAGATCGCGTCGGCCTACCCAACGGCGGGCGGGCTGTACCACTGGGCCAGCATTCTCGGCGGCCGGTTCTGGGGCTGGGTGGCGGCGTGGTTCAACCTCGCCGGCCTGGTCACGGTGCTGGCGGCGATCAACGTCGGGACTTACGAGACGGCGGTGGCGTCCCTCGCCAAGCCGGCCGGCCTCGACCCCGACACGCTCGGCCCGTGGAAGGTCGCCGTCCAGGCCGCCGTCGTGCTCGTCATCACCGCGGCCCAGGCGTTCATCAACCACCGCGGCATCCGCCTCACCTCCCGGTTGACCGACTTCAGCGGTTGGTGGATCCTTTTTCTCTCCGTTGCCCTCACCCTCGCCTTGATCTTCCACACCTCGTCACCGGACTTCACCCGGCTGTGGGCGTTCGAGAACTTCAGCGGCCTACCGCCCGGCGACGACGCGGTCTGGCCGGAGCAGTCGTCGTTGCCGTGGCTACTGCTGCTGGGGCTGCTGTTACCCGCGTACACCGTTACCGGATTCGACGCCTCGGCGCACGCCTCGGAGGAGACGGTCCACGCCGCGGCGCGGGTGCCGCGCGGCATCGTCCAGTCGGTCGTCGTCTCCGGCGTGTTCGGCTGGGTGATGCTGTGCGCCGTGGTGTTGGCCGCCCCGGACCTGCGTGCGGCCGCGGGGGAGGGCAAGGACGCCTTCTTTAACATCGTGCGGGCGAGCCTGCCGGGCTGGCTGGCCTGGCCAGTGCTCGTCGGCATCGTCGTGGCGCAGCTGTTGTGCGGCCTGGCGACGGTGACGTCGGCGTCGCGGATGCTGTTCGCCTTCGCCCGCGACGGCGGCGTGCCGTTCTCGGCAGCACTGCGCCACGTCAACCCGACGTTCCGCGTGCCGGTCGCGGCGATCTGGACGGTGTCGCTGGTCGCCGTCGCCTTCACCGTCTGGACGCCGGTGTACGCCACCATCACGGCGGTCTGCTCCGTACTGCTCTACGTCTCCTACGTCATCCCGATCACGCTCGGATTGTTCGCGCTGGGCCGGACGTGGACGCGGCTGGGGCCGTGGAGCCTCGGCCCGTGGTACCGGCCGCTGGCGGTGATCGCGATTCTCGGTTGCGGACTCCTGTTCGTCATCGCGGTGCAACCGCCGAACGAGCAGGCGATGGTGAGCTTCGCGGCGTTCGCGGCGGCACTGGCGGCGTTCTGGATCGGCGTCGAAAGGAAGCGGTTCCGGGGGCCCCCGGCGGTTACCGAGAGCAGCGGGATAGCGAGCACACCCGCTCCCTCCCCCGGATAGCTACCCGGCCAGTTGGACGAACGACGTTTGCTGGGCGGCCAGCGGCAACACCTCGCCGATGACCGCCGTCGCCTCATAGCCCTCAGCGATCAACTCGCGCACGACCTCGTCGGCGACCTCCGGGGGCACGCCGGCGAGCAGGCCACCGGACGTCTGCGGGTCGAACAGGCACGCCGCCGGCGGAGTCGAGGAGACCACCCGGCAGGCGGCCTTGTGGTTGTCGGCGTGAAGCGTGCTGACGATGCCGCGCCGGACGACCTCCGTGAACCCTTCGTACACGGGGATCTTGCCCAGGCTCAGGCGCGCGGCCATCCCGCTGGCGTCCAGCATCTCCAGCAGGTGGCCGGCCAGGCCGAAGCCGGTCACGTCGGTGCAGGCGGCGACTCCGTGGCGGGCGAACACCTCCCCGGCCTTGGCGTTGGCGACGAGCAAGTGCCGCGTGAGCGCGGAGAACCAGCCGGCCGGGCACTCCCCTCGCATCCACGCCGCCAGCAGCGCCCCGCTGCCGAGCGGCTTGGTCAGGACAAGCCTGTCTCCGGGCCGGAGGCCGGCCTTGCGGAACAGCTGGTTCTCCTCGCCGTGCCCGGTGACCGCGAAGCCGAGCGAGAGGTCGGCACCCTCGGTGGTGTGGCCCCCTGTCAGCGTCACGCCAAGCCGGCGGAACACCTCGACGGCCCCGCTCAACAGCTCGAACAGCATTCCTTCCTGCACCAGGCCGCGGGCGTAGGGCAAGGTGGCGATCGCTAGCGCGGTGAACGGCCGGGCGTTCATGGCGTAGAGGTCGCTCAGTGAGTGCAGCGCCGCGACTTGGCCGAACAGGTAGGGGTCATCGACGAACGCCTTGAAGTGATCGACGGTCTGGACCTCGACCAGCCGAGCTGGGTCGCCGAACAGCTCCGGTCGCACGACGTGGACCGAGGCGTCTTCCCCCGCCTTGGTGCCGAGGAGCACGCGCGGGTCGTCGCCCACGTCGAGCCGGCGGAGTACCGCCGAGAGGACGTCGCCGGAGATTTTCGACCCGCAACCACCGCAACGCATCAGGGGGGCTTCGTCCCCTGGGCCGGCGGCCATGGCAGGGAAGCGGGTGAACTTCTCGACCCAGCGCCGGTCGATCCACTCCTTGAGCCGCCGGACCAGCCGCCCGCTCCACGACAGCGGCCCGTAGGCCAGCGCCGCCGAGCCGTCCGCCGTGTTGAGCAGCACCAGGCAGAGCCGCTGCGGCACCCAGGGGCGGAGCGCCTTGTCGCGGAGGAACCGGGAGACGTTGTCGAACAGGGCGCCGCCTTGCCGGACCGCGTAGACGCCGTTCTTCGGCAGGTCGGGGTAGGATGGCAGTCCGATGCAATCGCCGGTGCCGAACACTGACGGCTCGCTGAGTGACTGCAAGGTGTCGGCGACGGCGAGGAAGCCTTCCTCGGTTAGACGCAAGCCGCTGTCCCGGAGCACGGCCGGCGGCCCACCATTGGTCGCCCACAGCACGGCGTCGTAGGCGATGGCCGTGCCGTCGCTGAGGTTCAGTTTCCCGCTCCCCCCGCCGCCAACGCGGGTGTCGAGGCGGACGGCCACTCCTTCCTCGGCAAGTCGCCTGGAAAAAAGATCGGCGGTGCGCCGTGGGAACCCCGGTAGGAGCCGATCATTCGCCTGGATCAGGGTCAGGCAGAACGCCGGGAACCTGGCCAACCGCCGCTTGATGGCGAGGGACAGGCTCGCACCCGCTCGCCCCGCCGCCGACGACGACGGTGGAAGGGGCGGCGGATTGCCGGGAAACGACGCCTCCAGGGCGTCGAGCCGCCACGAGGCCTGGTCGAGCGGGCGCATCAGCCAGGAGTTCTCGCCGGTCAGCCCGGGCGGGCGAACCGGCGAGGAGCCGACGCCCAAACAAAGGACATCGAAGCGGAGCGGAGGGCGGCTTCCGAACTCGACTCGGCGCTCGGCGACGTCAACCCGCTCGGCCCGCGCCGGCAGGAAGCGGCAGCCCATGGCCCGGCACAGCCGCACCAGGTCGATGGCGACCTCGTCGCGCCGGTAGTCGCCGGCGATGTGGCCAGGGGCCATGGCCGAGTAGGGGATCTCGGGCGCCTCGCTGACGAGGGTGACGGCGACGCCCGGCAGGGGGTGCATTCCGAACAGGCGCACGAAGCGCAGGTGGGCGTTGCCGGCGCCGAGCAGGACGACGTTCTTCTCGATCAGCGCGGGGGGTGAGGCTTGCATGATCGGTCCAGGCGGGCGGGTCGTTCTGTCATTCTAGACGGACGCCCCGGGGGCGGTAGACTGATGTACTGCCGATGCCCAGGAGGATCGCTTGGCCCGCGAACACGACCCCTACGCCGCCCTCCGCCACCCCGGCTACCGCTGCCTTCTCTCGGGGGCGGTCCTGTCCGGGCTTGGGGCCGAGGTCCAGGCGGTAGCGGTCAGTTGGGAACTGTACGAGCGGACCGATTCCGCCTGGGCGCTGGCACTGGCCGGGCTGGCGCAGTTCCTGCCCGTGCTGTTGCTCGCCCTCCCCGCCGGGGCCGTCGCCGACCGCCTCAGCCGCAAGCACATCTTTCAGGCGGCCCAGGCGACCTCGGCCGGGATTTCGGCGCTGCTGGCTTACCTGTCCGCCACCACGGGCCCGGTCGTGCTGTTCCTTGTGTGCCTGCTCTTCGCCGGCGTCGCCCGGGCGTTCAGCGCGCCGGCCCGCCAGGCGTTCCTGGCGCAGGTCGTGCCGCTGACCGACCTGCCCAACGCCGCCGCCTGGAACAGCACGGGCTGGCAGATCGGCAACATCGCCGGCCCCGCGCTGGGCGGGCTGGTCGTGGCCCACGCCCCGCCGGCGGCGGCCTACGGCCTCGCGGCCTGCGGCGCGCTGGCCTGCGTCGTACTGCTGGCCCCCATTCGCCCGCTGGTGACGCTCCGGCCCGCCGCCGCCCGCTCCCTGGCCGCCCTGGCGGACGGCATCCTGTTCGTCTGGCGGACGAAGCCGCTGCTGTCGGCGATCACCCTCGACCTGTTCGCCGTGCTCCTCGGCGGGGCCACCGCGCTGCTGCCGATCTACGCCAGGGACATCCTGAGCGTGGGGCCGACCGGCCTGGGCTGGCTCCGGGCCGCCCCCGCGGCCGGGGCGCTGCTCATGGCCGTCACCATGGCCCACCTGCCGCCGATCCCCCGGCCGGGGGTGGCGCTGCTGGTCGCCGTGGCCGGCTTCGGCGCCGTCACCATCGTGTTCGGCCTGTCGGAGAGCTTTCCCCTCTCGTTAGCCATGCTGTTGCTGCTGGGGGCGTTTGACAACGTCAGCGTGGTGATTCGTTCCACGCTCATGCAACTCCTCACGCCGGACGAGATGCGCGGCCGCGTCGCCGCCGTCAACACGGTGTTCATCAGCTCTTCCAACGAGCTGGGGGCGTTCGAGTCCGGGGCCGTGGCGGCGAGGTTCGGCCCGGTCGCCTCGGTCGTCGTTGGGGGCATCGGCACCATCCTCGTGGTGCTGCTCGTCCTCGCGGCTCTTTCCCGTCCTCCGGCGGCTGGGCCCGCTCCACACGCTCGCCGTCACCCTGGCGGAACCGCCGCAAACGCACGAACCGGGAACGTCCCAACCCCTTTGACCTTCACCGGCACGGCGAAGAACCTAGCGCCGGTCTCGGGCAGCTGCCCCAGCCCGCGCAAGTGCTCGACGATCGGGATGTCCGCGCGCAACAAGGTCGAGTGGACCGGCCGGGCCATATCGCTGGTGTCGTCGATGTTCAGCGAGTCGATGCCGACCAGCACCGCCCCCTGGTCGCGCAACCAGGTGGCCGCGTCGCCGGTGAGGTACGGGTGGGCCTCGAAGTAGCGTGGGGTGCGCCAGTGCTCGTCCCAGCCGGTGTGGACCAGCACCGCCTTGCCGGCGACGTCCAGTTCACGAAAGGCCGACGCGGAGACGGCCCGGCCGGCACAGCGTTCCCACCGCAGGACGACGGCGTCGAGGTTGGCCAGTCGCTCCAGCGGCAGCCCCGACAGGTCGGTGCCGTCAGCGTAGCGGTGGAACGGCGAGTCGAGGTAGGTGCCGGTGTTGCTCACCAACTCCACCTTGCCGATCTGGAACTCCACGCCGGGGGCGTAGACCTTCCGGGAGTCTTCCCGGCTGAGGTAGTCGCAAACGATCGGCCCGGGCAGGCCGGGGTAGGTGGTCATCCCGTGCTCGACGGCGTGGCTGACGTCGATCAGGCGGGTCGGTTCGGGCATGGCGTTTCCTCGTGAGTGGCGGTGGCCTGCATTCGTTGTAGAATAGCGTGACCGCCGGGGAGTCACCCCCTCCGCCGTTCGTCTCCGAGTCATGAGGTATCTCACCATGCCGCGCCCCCTTGCGCTGGGCGTCCTGCTCCTTTGCGGGCCACTGATGCTGGCCCTTGCTTACCAGCCCCCCGCCAGGAAGGCGGCCGCGGCCCCCGCCGGGTCCATCCGGGTCCTAAAGGATTTCCAGGTCGAACTGCTCTACTCCGTCCCCGCTGGCACGCAGGGCTCCTGGGTCAGCATCTGCCACGACCCGAAGGGCCGGCTCATCGTTTCGGACCAGTACGGCGGGCTGTTCCGGGTCACGCCTCCACCGCTCGGCGGGGACCCGTCCGCCACGAAGGTCGAGAAGATCGACGTCCCGCTCGGCGAGGCACAAGGCCTGCTGTGGGCCTTCGACAGCCTGTACGTCGTCGTCAACCGCGGCGCGAAGTACCAAAGTGGCCTCTACCGCGTCAAGGACACCGACGGCGACGACCGACTCGACAAGGTCGAGCGACTCCGGCCGATCAACGGCGGCGGTGAGCACGGCCCGCACGCGGTGATGCTGACGCCCGACGGCAAGTCGCTCACGGTCGTCTGCGGCAACCAGACCAAGCTGATGCGGCCGCTAACCGCGTCTCGCGTGCCGCAGCGCTGGGGCGAGGACCACCTGCTCAAGAGGATGCCGGACGGCAACGGCTTCATGGCCGGCGTCCTCGGGCCGGGCGGGGCGATCTACAAGGTCGATCCGGACGGCAAGAGCTGGGAGCTGCTCTCGGTCGGCTTCCGCAACCAGTACGACGCGGCGTACAACCGGCACGGGGAGCTGTTCACCTACGACGCGGACATGGAGTGGGACATGAACACCCCGTGGTACCGGCCGACCCGGGTCAACCACGTCACCTCCGGCAGCGAGTTCGGCTGGCGCAACGGCGCCGGCAAGTGGCCGGCCTACTACCCCGACAGCCTGGGGGCGGTGGTCAACATCGGCCCCGGCTCGCCGACCGGCGTCAGCTTCGGCTACGGGGCGAAGTTCCCGGCGAAGTACCAGGACGCCTTCTTCATCTGCGACTGGAGCTACGGCAAGCTCTACGCCGTCCACCTGACGCCGCACCAAAGTTCCTACACCGGCGACATCGAGGAGTTCTGCACCGGGGCCCCGCTGCCGCTGACCGACCTGGTCATCAACCCCCACGACGGCGCGATGTACTTCGCCGTCGGCGGCCGGAAGACGCAGTCGGGCCTGTACCGGGTGACCTACGTCGGCAAGGAGGCCACCGCGCCGAGCAAGGCCGACGAAACCGGTGCCCCGCAGCGTGCCCTGCGGCACAAGCTGGAGGCATTCCACGGCCGGAAAGCCCCCCAGGCGGTCGCCGCCGCCTGGCCCTACCTGGACCACGAGGACCGCTACGTCCGCTTCGCGGCACGGGTGGCCGTCGAGCACCAGGACCCGGCCACGTGGGCGGAGAAGGCCCTGGGCGAGGGCAACCCCGCGAAGTCGGTCGCGGCGGTCCTGGCGCTGGTGCGGGCCACCTCGACCGACCCGTTCCACCGCGACAAGAACACCCCGCCGGTCGATGAGAAGCTGAAGCGGCGGGTCTACGAGGCGCTGCTGCGGCTGGACTGGGACAAGTTCAGCGACCAGCAGCGGCTGGACCTGCTGCGGACCTGGGCGGTCGCGCTCAACCGCCTGGACGGCCCTACGCCGGAGGTCAAGGAGGAACTGATCGCCCGGTTCGACAAGGTCTACCCGGCCCCGTCTCGGGAGCTGAACGCCGAACTGTGCCAGCTACTCGTCTACCTCGAAGCCCCGAGCGTCGTGACGAAGACCTTGAAGCTGCTCGCCGAGGCGCCGACCCAGGAGGAGCAGCTGGACTACGGGCGCTTTCTCCGCGTGCTCAAGAACGGCTGGACGATGCCCCAGCGTGAGGAGTACTTCCGCTGGCTGGCCAAGGCCGGGTCGTTCAAGGGGGGCAACAGCCTCGGCGGGTTCCTCCGCACCATGAAGGGCGACGCCGTCGCGACGCTGACCGAGAAGGAAAAGGCGGCCCTGAAGCCGGTCCTTGACCTCAAACCGGTCACCGCCGCCCCGGTCGTCGGCAAGGAGCGGCCGTTCGTCAAGAAGTACACGCTCGACGAGGCGGTTGCACTGGTCGAGGCGGGCCTGAAGGGCAAGCGCGACTTCGACCGCGGCCGGCGGCTGTTCGCCGAGGCGAAGTGCTTCGCCTGCCACCGCTTTGACGGCGAGGGCGGCTCGGTCGGGCCGGACCTGACCGGCGCCGCCGGCCGGTTCAGCGTCCGCGACCTGGTCGAGTCGGTCATCGACCCCAGCAAGGTCATCAGCGACCAGTACGCCGCCGTGAAGATCCAGACGTCCGACGGCAAGGTGGTCGAGGGCCGGATCGTCAACCTGCACGGCGACACCTACCACGTCATGACTGACATGCTCGACCCCAACAAGCTGGCCAACGTCAACCGCCAGCGGGTCGAGGCGATGGAGACGTCAAAGGTGTCGATGATGCCGACCGGCCTGTTCGACACGCTCAAGGAGGACGAGATGGCCGACCTGACGGCCTTCCTGCTGTCGCGCGGCGACCGCAACCACAAGATGTTCAAGTGACCGCCGTCACAGGCGCCGGGGGGCGTCGTAGTTGAGGGCATGAGAACTATTCCGCTACTGCGGTCACAACCCGGCCGGCCGTCCCAACAAGGAGGTAGAGACCCGCGGGCCGACCAGGAGCGAAATCATGCCCACGACCTGCCTGCACTGCGACGCCGCCCTGTCTCGCCGCGAGTTGACCGACGGCTGGTGCGACAACTGCGGGAAGAAGTTGCCCTCGCGTTTCGCCCAGAAAACTAACCGCGAGGCGGGGGGGAAGCCGGCCGCGCCCCCAGCCAGCAACGCGATTTCGGCCGGCACCTACCTCCTCGCCGGGGCGATGGGGATCGCCCTGCTCTACTTCCTCGTGACCGCCCTCCTGGGAGACTCGGGGGGCGCCGCGTTCTTCGTCAAGTTCGGCCTCCGCCTCGGCGTGTTCGCCGCGATCGCCGTGCCGGTCGCGCTGTTCCGGGCCGCCTTCACGAGGTGAGCTTCGCCCCGCCGGTTTCCGTCGAGCCCCAACTGAGGCTGGCGATCTTCGGGGTCACCTCGCCCCCCGGCGGCCCCGCCTCTTGGCCGGCCCCCGATCGGTAGAAGTAGGCGATCTCGATCAGATTCGTGATCGGCCCCACGGTGAACAACGCGTGGTAGAGCGAGTGCACGTCGCGGAAGGCGAGCCGGTAGACCGTCTCCATGACCGCGACCAGCACGACGACCAGGGTCTGGCTCCACTTGCCCTTTGTGGTCGTCTTCGGGTCGGTAATCATGAAGAACATGTACAGCTGGAACATCGGGCTGGTGATCGGCGCCACCTCGGTCAGGAACCGATCGCCGGTCCACAACGACCGGAGGTAGGACAGCGGCACGAACGTCACCAGAAAGGCGACCGCCTGGTGTAGCCGGCCGAGGTTCCACAGGATCATCCCGCCCAGAACCCAGATGACGGCCACGCCCCAGACCGAGTTGCCGGCCTGAACGCTCAAGCTCGCCACGTGCTGGGGGCCCAACAGGAGCATCGCCGAAACCCCGAAGTTGGTCGGGTTCCAGAGGTGCCGCTCGGGCAACGACTCGACGCCCTTGACCGCCAGCCCGGCCAGGACCACGAAGGCCATCACGAACGGGCCCAGCAGCGAGGCCTGGATCAGCTTCTCCTCCCAATTGCCGGGGAGGAACAGGTAGGCCAGGAGGAACACCCCGAACGGCCCCGCGATCGACGCCAGGTTCGCCGCCGGCCGGCCTCCCGTGCGGAGGACGTACTTCGACGTGATAGACAGCATCCCGCACAGCACGAAAGGCCAGACCTCCGGCGACTTGATCAGGATGCCGGCGCTGATCCCCGAGACGTAGGCGCTGGCGAGGTGCGGCCACTTACCGTAGTAGGACCGGCCGACGACCATCTCGGTCAGTACCGTGGTCAGAATGGCCACGAACGTGGGGGAGTACTGCGTCAGCAGCCCGCCTGTTAGCCGCGCCAAGGTCGGGCTGAAGTGGTTCTCCAGGATGCCGAATCCGGCGTCGCCGACGACGAGCACGGCGGTGACCAGCAGCGGGGCGTGGAACCGCTTGTCCTTGGCCAGCGTCCTCCGCCACAGCCAGATAAGCCCGACCATCAACACCACCACAACCCAGATCCCCAGGGTCGTCGGCTTCGACGCCGCGCCGGTGAGGTCCATGTAGAGCTGCTGGAGCCAGCCAACGACCTCCGCCTTGTAGCGGAAGTACCCGACCGCCAGCGCGACGGTGGCGAGCACTCTCAGCGTTACGTCGAGCCTCGAGCCGGCCGGCCGCGCCGGCCGGTTGGCGGGCGGGGTGAGGGATCGGTCGAGCGTTCCCGGGGAGAGGGGAGTCATGGCGTAGGCTCCGCGATCTTATGAAGGACGTTGGCCTTCACGGCGGTGAGGACTTGCCTCTCCCCGGAGGGCCACTGGATGACGACTTTCTCGACCTTTGCCCCCTCGCCGAGGCCGAAGTGCAGGCGGCGCATGTTCTGCGAGGCGTAGGCGTTGCCGCCGCTGACGACCTGAACCTGTTCTTGCAGGCGGGAGGCGCCGTTCATGTTCCAGAACACCCGGACCAGCGCGCCGATCGCGCTTTTGTTACTCCTCTTGCCTTCCAGCTCGAACTGGACCCAGTCGCGGCCGTCGGCGACGCGGTTCTTGTAGACCAGCAGCGGGCCGTTCTGGTTGGCGACGACGACGTCGAGCACGCCGCGGTTCCACAGGTCCACCAGGGCGACGGCCCGGCCGTCGTGGGTGTCCTTCAGCCCGACGCTGGCGGCGATGTTCCTGGTGAACTCGCCCCCGCGGTTCATCCACAGGTACTTCTGCTGGAATCCGCCCAGGCTGCGGCCGCGGATCGCCGGCCAGTTCTGGGCGTCCTCGATGATGATGCCGTGCCCGCCAGCGATCTTGCCGTACTCGAACCAGTAGGTGTCCTTGGGGTCCGCCGAGATGTAGCCGTTGGTCAGGAACAGGTCCTGGAGCCCGTCGTTGTTCAGGTCGCCGAACTGCGCCGACCAGCTCCAGCCGCCCAGCGACACCTTGAAGCCGTCGGCGTCGGCGAAGTTGCGGTAGCGCGGCGCCTCACCCGGCTTGGCCTTCTCCGGCACCCAGAGGTTGTTGCCCTGGACGAGGTTGCCCGGCTCGCTGATGTTGCTGACGTAGATGCTGAACTTGCCTTCGTTGAAGATGTCGCCGAAGCTGACGTTCATGCCGCTCTTGGGCGTCTCGCCGATGCGGGTGTACTGGCCGATCTCCTCGAACCGCTTGCCGCCCTTGTTGCAGAAGAACTCGGAGACGCCGTAGTCGTTGGCGAAGACGATGTCCGGGTAGCCGGTGCCGCAGATGTCCGCCGCCGCCAGACCGAGCGTCCAGCGGTTGCTGTTCATGCCGACCTGCTTGGTGACGTCCTCGAACGAGCCGTCGCCCTTGTTGCGCAGGAGATATTTTCGACCGCCGTTCTTGGCGTACTCGAAGCTGTCCGGCATCATCTTCGTCGTCTTCAGGTCCCACAGGTTCACGTCGTCGGGCCAGTAGCCGGCGATCAGCAGGTCGAGCTGGCCGTCGCAGTCGTAATCGACCCAGATGGCCGAGTTGGCGTTGACCCAGACGGGCAGGCCGGCCTTCTCCGTGACGCGGACGAACCGCTTGCCGCCGTCGTTGCGGAACAGCTCCGGCTTGCCCCATCTATAGACGAGCACGTCCTCCCAGCCGTCGTTGTCGAAGTCGCCCCAGACGGCCCCCTGGCAGACGCCGGTGCCGCGGGCGTTCAGGTCGGCCAGGCCGACCTTCTCCGCGACGTCCTCGAACTTGCCGTTTCGCAGGTTGCGGTACAGCCGATTCTTGCCGCCCTCGGCGCTGGTGACGACGTAGAGGTCCGGCCAGCCGTCGCGGTCGAAATCGACGACGCTCACCGCCGCGCCCATCGAGGCGATGATCGGCGCGATGTGCGACAGCTTCGGGTCCAGCTCGCGCGGCGACTCGTGCTTGAAGTCGATGCCGCACTCGCCGGCGCACTCCTTGAGGTAGAAGCCGAAGTTGCGCAACGCCGTCTCGGCCCCTTCATCCTTTGCCTGGGGGCCGGTGTGGTTCAGTGCCCAGACGGCGACGAGCTGGGCGAGGAAGAAGAGGGTAATGATGGCTTGCTTGAAAGTGCGGCTCATGTTCCAACCTCGCATTCCCAGGCCCGGCCGTGAGGGAGGGCGTGAAGCGATACGCCCTCCCTCACGGTCGGGCCTTCGACGGACGACGCAGCCCCCGCTCGAAGTCGGCCGGGGTGACGTAGCGGGTGTGGTAGGTCTGCCAGTCCTTCGGGTTCTTTCGGTACGCCGGGTCGTCCTCCAGCCGGCCGGGCGGCGTGTCGTAACTGGGCATGCCGTGGTACGGCAGCGGCAGCACGGTCTTGCTCCATCGCGTGTTCAGGTTGCCGTCCTTGGTCCAGCCGTCGGAGACCCAGACGAAGTCGCGCCTCCACCCGGCCGGCGGCGGCAGCGGTGCGTCGAACTCCAGGGCGATCTCGTCGCCGGAGTTGAGGATGACGTAGCGGTCGTCGGCCTTCTCCACCAGCTCGCGGACGTCGCCGAACCGGGTGTGGTAGCCGATCAGGTCGCGCCAGTGCTGCCGGCCGTGCTCGATTTGATCGTAGTGCGGCACCTCCGGCGAGCTGGCGTCGGCCCGGGACATCTTCAGAATACCACGGTAGCGCAGGTCCGCTGTACGCGGCGTCAGGGTTTTCGCCACGACCGCCGCCGGGTCGAGGCCGCGGGCGTAGTGCAGGGCGTCCCAGAACACCTCCAGGTTCGTCCGCAGCCGGAACCGCCGCGCCACGCCCGGCCCGTCGAGACCGTCCAGCCGCAGCACGACCGTCTTGTTCTTGCCGGCGGGGAAGCCCAGCGCGGGTTGGGCGACCTTCCACCCGCCCTGGCCGTCGGGCACCTCCAGCGACAACGGCTGCGGCCGCGGGTGGCTCGACTGCTCCAGCGCCGCGTTGATCGAGCTGTCCGTCGGGTGCAGCCAGCCGTGGGCGAGGAGGTACACCGGCCCTTCCTTGGGGGCGTTCTCGCCCAGGTCGATCTCGACCCAGTGGTCCCTCGTGACACCCTGGAACAGCCCGCGTCCGGCCCGGTCGAGGTAGCGGCCATCGACGGCCCGGACGACGTCGGTCACGTCCTGGCCCTCGTGGTCCAGGGCGCGGGCGACCGGCTTCGGCGGGTCGGTCAGGTACAGCCGCGGCTTCGTCGGCGTGAGGAAGAAGCGCTCATCGCAATACACCTCGGTGCCGGGGGGGTGGTCCACCACCGTGAGGGACAGCTGATCGAGGAAGTGCGTCTCCCACAGGTTGGCGTTGACGCGGACGTCGTAGACGCCGTCGCGCGGCCGGAGCTGGTCGCCGCGGATGCGGACCCACTCCGTCGTCTCCGCGAAGCCGCCGCCGCGCTTCTGCGAGTTGATGTAAAGCCCCAGGGGGGTGCTCCAGCAGAAGTCGGTGACGAAGACCACCTTCTCACCGTCCTGGGTGAACAGGAACGGGCACGAGCCGATCAGCCGTTGCTCGATGCGGATGACGGCGTCGGCGGGCTTGTCGAACTCGTACTGAACCAACCCGGTGGTCCAGTGGCAGCGGGTGACGCTAACCCGGGACCGTGAGCCGAGGCCGAAGTGGACTACCGGCCGATCCACTGGCTGCTTGACGATGAGACTGCCCGCTCGCAGCTCGACCTCGCTGCCGATCGCGAACGAGTTCAGCCGCTGGTCGCCTTCCCCCTTGGGGTTAGCGCGTGGTCGGATGCGGTGCCAGTGGTAACCCTTCGTTCCCTGGGTGCGCCAGCGGACGAGCTTGCCGGCCGGGTCCGTGCCGAGGAAATCCTGATGCTCATTACACTCCAGACTGACGACGTCGGCGAGGCCAGGCGGCACCTCGGCGGCGAGGGGGGCGAACTCGCCCCGGCCGTCGGACAGCCAGGCGACGCCACCTCTCGGCGTCCGCAGGACGAGATCGACCGCACCGTTGTTATCGAGATCGACCGCGACGAGCCGCGCCTCACCGGGAGCCAGGGGGGGCTCCGTCTTGAGCCTGGCCAGGTCCCGGACCTCCCAGGCCCGCCCCTTGTCCGCGTCGGAAATCCGCGCCAGAGTGCCGTCCTGGCGCAAGGCCGCGACATCCAGGGTGCCGTCGTCGTTGGCATCGATCACCGCGAGGGCGTGATACCGCCCCTCCTCCTCGGGCGGGGGGCGGCGGCGGAACAGGCCCGCACGTTCGTTCATGTAAACGTGGAGCCGGCCCTCGGCGTCGAGGAGGATGGCGTCCGGGGCGCCGTCGTTGTCGATATCGACCCAGCGGAATGACCGCGCCCTGTTCACCTCGGGGAACAGCGGTTGGGCGAGGAAGCTGCCGTCGCCGTTGTTCCGCAACCAGCTCAGCCCGCCGTTGCGTGAGGCGAGGATCACGTCGAGGTCGCCGTCCAGGTCCAGGTCGGCGGCCCAGGCGCCCCAGTAGTCGCCCTTCAGGACGTCGGCCGGCAACTTCGTGCGGTCGGTGACGTCCTTGAAGGAGGCATTTGACTCCTGCTTATGGAACCGCAACCCTCCTGCCCCAGAAAGAAGAAAGTCGGTCGCGTGGTCGTTGTCCCAGTCGATGGCGAGGACGCCGTCGATCGTCGGCGGCTGGCCGCCGGACGGGAACGGCAGCGCCGGCCCGGCGGCGTCGCCGCGGCGAACCTCGCGCGAGTTGGCGAGCATGACCGCCGGCGTGTCGTTTCCGTTCAGCCACACCGGGGCAATCACGTCCCAGCGCTCCTTGCCCGCATCGACCTCCGGCCGCCACAACAGCTTCGCCGCCGGGAACCACAGGTCGAGGTCGGGCGGGGACGGTTCGGTCTTCAGCGGCGCCAGCCGGACGAACTGCTGGAGCGACCGGCCGTTCTGCCCCTTCCCGGGGTCCAATTCCAGCGCGGAGCGGCTGTAACCGGGTTCGGCCTTGAGGACGTTGCCCAGCATCCCGATCGAGATGACCAGGTCGCGCTCGTCGAACTTCCCCCTGGCCTCCTTGGAGGCCTTGGCCAACGCCTCCTGGGCCCGAGCGTCCCAGGTCGATGCGAGTCGCCCCAGCCGGTTCAGGCAGCTGTCGATCGCGGCGCGGTCGCTGCGCCGCACGGCGACCCGTAGCCTCTCAACTAGGACCGGCAAGCTGGTGGGGCGTAGAGCGAGGATCTTGTCGAGTTGACGGCCACGCTCCTCGTCGCCGGTCGCTCCCTGCTTGTCCGCCAGCGAGACGAGTTGGTACAGCTTGCGGACGTCGGTAGGGTCGGCGTCGGAAGCCCGGCGGACGAACTCGATCGCCTTGTCGAGTTGCCCCTCGCGCTCGGAGAGGAGCCCGAGCATTTCGAGGATGTCCGGGTCGGAAGGGGCCAGCTGAGCGGCCCGTTCCAGGTCAGGCCGCGCCTTGGCGTCCTGGCCGCTCCGCAGGTGGACCAACCCGCGGTTGGCCCAGGCGGCCGGCTCTTGAGGCACTAACTCGACCGCCGACGTCAGCCTCTCGATCGCCTCCGGCCACAGGCCGCTGTCCAGGGCCGCCGTGCCGACCTCGAACGCCTCGACGTACTCCTCGTAGCGCGGGCTGCCCGGCGCCGGCAGGCCCGACCGGGCCCGCCACAGGAACAACCCGGCGACGCCCAGCCCGGCCGCGACCAGGCAGACCGTGCCGGCCGCGACGAGGCGTTGCTTGGGAGAGAGTGGCATGTAGGTGGCACCTGGGGGAAGGCTCGAACTCCTATCCTTCTCCGCCCCGCGGCGAGCGTCAAGGGCAGGCTTGCCAATTCCGCGCAGCCGGTATACCGTGGAATACGCGGGCCTCATCCCGAAGGTTCCAGAGTGCAACTCGTGTTCCGTCCGCCGGTCCCGACAGCGCGAGTCATCCCTCGCGGGGTGGTCCTCCTCCTCGCCGTGGCCGCGCCCTTGCTGGGGCCGGCGGCCGCCGAGGCGAGCTGCGGTCGGCACGTCCGCCTCACCGGGGAGCCGGAGGCGAAGCCGTGCGGGCGGGGCCAGCAGCCTTGCCGCCCGTCCCCGCCACCGTGCCACGGGCCGTCCTGTTCCGGCACCCCAGACTCCACGCCGCTAGTCCCTCCTTCCGCACCCGCGACCCCGGGCCAGCGAGATGCCGACACCGCCTCGGTACGGGGCCTGCCCGCCGACCCAGGACGGCCGGCTTTCCAGCCTGACCAGCCCGCGTGCGGCATTTGTCGGACCTCCCCACCTGAGCCTCCGCCACGCCACTTCCCGGGTTGAAATCGCCACCACCGCCGCCTGTTCTCTGTGGCGCATCCGCACACCCTCCGGGCCGTTTCCGCACGCGGGCGTGGCCCGTTGGCCGACAGCTCGTTTGAATCAACCACTTGTCCGATCAACAAAGGAGATGAGCCCCATGGCAACCGACGAAGTCCTCGTCAACCAGAAAGAGATCCTCAGCAACCAGCGGAGTATCCTCGACAACCAGAGCAAGCTGGCGAAGATCCTGGCGAACCAGGCGACGATCGTCGCCAACCAGCAGCAAATCCTGAGCAACCAGGCCAAGCTCGACAAGGTCGTCGCCGACCTGGCCGGGGTGCTGGCCAACCAGGAAACCATCCAGGACAACCAGGCGAAGATCATCAGCAACCAGCAGGAGATCCTCGCCAACCAGGGCCGCATTCTGGGGAAGTGATCCGGGTCGATTCGGCCGCCGGGCCATGCCGGCCGGCGGCCTCGGAGATGGGGAGGAACGGGCGATGACGTTCGGTCGAGCGGTGCTGATCGGGGCGGTGGCGTGGGTCAGCCTGATTACGGGGCTGCACGCCGCCCTCAACTGGGGCGTCTTCGACTCACCCCCCGCGGGGCGAGAGGCGCGGGCGCCGTTCCGGGTCGGCTACTTGCCGGTGACCTGACACCTGACATGCCCGGTGACCCACTTCATCGACGAGCAGATGATGGGCGAGGGCATGTTTGAACCCGTGCGGTTCAGTGGGTTCCCCCCGATCGTCGATTCCATGCTCAGCGGTAACCTCGAGGCGACGTTCATCCTCGCCCCGCTGGCGATGAGCCTGGCCGAGCGCGGCAAGCCGATCAAGGTCGTCTACCTCGGCCACCGCGACGGCACCGCGCTGATGGTCCACAAGGACTCGAAGATCGAGCGGATCGGCGATCTGAAGGGCAAGAAGATCGCCTTTCCCAGCCGCTACTCCAACCAGTACCTGATCCTGTTCAAGGCGCTGGACGAGCGCGGCATGTCGATCGACGACATCCAGACCGTGGAGATGCCGCCGCCCCAGATGCCCGCGGCGCTGGCGGCGCGCGGCGTGGACGGGATCATCGCCGGCGAGCCGATCATGGCCAAGACGCAGTTGGAGGACGAGAAGGGCAACCCCGGCTACGGGCGGGTGCTGTTCCTGACCAACCAGGTGTGGCCGGAGTTCATCTCTTGCGTCCTGGCGGTGCGGCAGGACGTCATCGACACACGTCGTGACGACGTGCAGCGCCTCGTGGACGGCATCGCCCGCAGCGGGCTGTGGCTCGACTCCGACAAGGACACGGGCATGCGCCACCGCATGATGGCGGCCGACTTCGTGAGCGGCCCGAATTACTACAACTACGACCCGAAATTGCTCCGTTTCGTCCTCTCGACGCCGATCGACCGGGTAAAGTACACCAACCTGACCGTGCAGCGCGAGAACTTCGAGGAGATCGAGAAGTACGCTAAGAAGGCCGGCGTCTTCCAGGGGAAGGTGAAGTTCGAGGGCTACACCGACACGACCTTCGTCCCGACGGGCCGGGCGCTCAAGCCGTGGGAGTGGGAGGGCAAGAAGTGAGCGTCGCCACCGAACCCGTGGCGGCCGCGCCCCCGGCGCCGCCTGGCGGGCAGAAGGTCGGGTCAACGGACCTGCTGTTCCGCGTCGGGCTGCCACTCGGCCTGGGCGCCGTGTGCCTCGTTGCCTGGCACGTCGGCATCGTGTACGCCCGGGGGCACGACCGGCCGTCGCAGGTGCTGCCGACGCCGTGGGAGGTGGTGCTCGCCATTGCCGACCTCGCCCAGAAGGGGCTACTGCTCAAGTTCACCGTCTCGTCGCTGTTTCGCGTCACCTGGGCGTACCTGGGGGCGGTGGTGATCGGCATCCCGCTGGGGTTGGCGATGGGCTGGTTCGCCCGCTTCTACCAGGCGCTCAACCCGCTGTTGCAGATCCTGCGGCCGATCTCGCCGATCGCCTGGATGTCGCCGGCGATCATCTGGTTCGGCCTGACGGACAGCGCGCCGATCTTCATGATCTTCCTGTCCAGCCTGTTCCCCATCGCCCTCTCCGCGACGGCGGCGGTGCAGAACATCCAGACGGTGTACGTCCGCGCGGCCCAGAATTTCGGCCTTTCGAGAGTCGAAATGTTCAGAAGGGTCATCCTCCCGGCGACACTGCCGCAGATCCTGACCGGCCTGCGCATCGCTCTGGGCATCGCCTGGCTCGTCGTCGTCGCCGCGGAGATGATCGTCATCAACCCCAAGGCCGGCGGCCTCGGCTTCCTCATCATCGACGCCGGCAACCAGGGCGCGCGCTACGACCAGGTGGTCGCGGGCATGGTGCTGATCGGCCTGATCGGCCTCGTCCTCGACTGGATGGTGCGGCAGCTGGAGAAGTTCGACGAGGTGCGTTGGGGCTACGCCCAGAGGTGAACCATGCCGGCCGCTCCGACCCGCCCCGTGCCCGCCGTCGCCCTGCGCGACCTGCGCATGACCTTCCCCGGCAAGCGCGGCGAGCCGCCGGTCCAGGTAATCGACGGCATCAGCCTGGAGGTGCGCCGCGGCGAGTTCGTCGTCCTCGTCGGGCCGTCCGGCTGCGGCAAATCGACTGTACTTAACATCCTCGGCGGCTTCCAGAAGGCGACCTCAGGCGAGGCACTGGTCGGCGGCGAGCCGGTCACCGGCCCCGACCCGCGCCGCATCTTCGTGTTCCAGGAGAACGGCGTCTTCCCCTGGCTGAGCGTCGCCGACAACATCGGCTTCGGCCTGTCGCGCAAGCCGCGCGCGGAGCGGGAG
Organism: Gemmataceae bacterium; assembly: GCA_046350195.1. Lineage (GTDB taxonomy): Bacteria > Planctomycetota > Planctomycetia > Gemmatales > Gemmataceae > CALDUY01. The sequence continues at coordinate 20,807 of JAXMAW010000044.1, read as the reverse complement.
ACCATCGTTCGGCACTACGTCGAGATGGTCGGGCTGACCGGGTTCGAGAAGGCCTACCCGCGCGAGCTGTCCGGCGGCATGCGGCAGCGCGTCGAGCTGGCCCGGGCGCTGGCGGCCAACCCCGAGACGATCTGGATGGACGAGCCGTTCGGCGCTCTTGACTATCTCACCCGGCTGAAGATGCGGGCCGACCTGGTGCGCATCTGGCAGGCGGAGCGGAAGACGATCGTTTTCGTCACCCACGACATCGACGAGGCGGTGCAACTGGCCGACCGCGTGGTCGTGATGACGCCCCGGCCGGCCCGCATCGCCGCGGTGGTGCCGATCGACCTGCCGCGGTCGCGCGACATGGACTCGCTGGCGTACCTGCGGGCGCGCGACAGCATCTTCGAGGCGATGGGCAACCTGGCCCTGGCCCGGGGGCACTAAAGGAGGGCCTGCCCGGTGCGGTCCTCCATGCCCAGGGCCGCCACCGCCGAGGCCACCGCGGCCGCCATCAGGTAGAACGCCGGCGCGATCGTCACGCCTGTCTCCTCGATGAGGAACGTGGCGACAAGCGGCGTCGTGCCGCCCACGAGGGCGAGCGTGCCGTTGTAGGCGAAGGCGATGCCGCTATAGCGCCGCCGCGTCGGGAACATCTCGACGAGCGCCGCCGACGCGGGGCCGTAGATGGGGGCGGTCAGGAAGGCGAGGGCAAGTTGAGCCTCCAGGTCGGTGATGCCGGAGCCCCCGGAGAGCATCAGGAACAGCGGGTAGCTCATCACCGCGACCGAGGCCGAAGCCCAAAAGAGGATTCGCTTCCGACCGACGCGGTCGGACAACCAGCCGCCGACGGGGATCAGCGCGGTCATCACCGCCATCGCGATCGTGTTAATGCGGTAAGCTTCCGCCAGCGGCAGGCCGGGCCGGTTGATCTTCGCCAGCCACGTCGAGAGCCACACCCACGGCAGGTAAAACCCGATGCTGAGCATGAGCGCCAGGCCCACGGTCAGGACCATCGCTCGGCGGTCGTGCTCGAGGGCCTCCAGCAGGGGCGCTCGGGTCGCCTCGCCGTGGCTGTGGGCCCGCTGGAACGTGGGCGTCTCGGAGACGCCCCGTCGCAGCCACAGGCCGGCGAGGCCGACGGCGAAGCCGGCCAGGAACGGCACGCGCCAGCCCCACGTGGCGAGCTGCTCCGGTGGCACCAGTGCCGTGACCAGGGCGGCGGCGCCGGAGCCGAGCAAGTTGCCCAGCCCGCCACTGAACGTGCACCAGCTGGCGACCAGGCCGCGCTTTTCCGGCGGGGCGTGTTCGGCGAGGAAGGACATCGACCCGATGAACTCGCCGCCGACGCTGATGCCCTGGAGCATGCGGATCAGGGTCAAGAGCAACGGCGCCGCCAGGCCGATCTGGTGGTAGGTCGGCAGCACGGCGATGAGGGTGGTCGGCACCGCCATGAGCAGGACGGACCACAGTAGTGCCTGCTTCCGCCCGACGCGGTCGCCGATGTGCCCAAAGATGACGCCCCCCAGGGGCCGCATCAGGAAGCCCAGGGCGAAAACGCCGTAGGTTTCTAGCAGCGACGCGATGCGGTTCTCCGAGGGGAAGAACAAGGGCGCGATCACCGGCGCGAGGAAGCCGAACAGCGCGAAATCGTACCACTCCAGCACGTTGCCGATGACCCCGGCGACGACGGTCTTCGTTGGGTGGCGGGTCGCCTGCATCGGGTGCCCTCATTTCCCCTGAACGACGTGGTGTTCGCGGTCGGCCTCGAGGTGGGTTAACACCGTCGGCGGGCCGGCCTCCCGCCCGGGCCAGTGGATGGTAACGCGGTCCACCTTCGCTTCCCTTCCCAGCCCGAACGTGACGACCGGCTCGCTCTGGCTGAGGTAGCCCCGGGCGCTGGTGACTTCCCGGCGCTGCTCCTGACCACCCGTCTCGATGACGATGCGAGCCCCAATCGCGCTGCGGTTACTCCGTTTCCCGTCACCTTCGAGCCGCAGCCGAAGCCAGTGGTGCCCGGTGCGGTTAACGTTTCGCAACAGCCTGGCGGCCCCGCCGTTGGCCGTAAGCACGACATCGAGGGCGCCGTCACCGTCGAAGTCGAGGTGGGCGCAGCCTCGGCCGACCAGCGGCTGGATCAGGTCCCGCCCTGCAGCCGAGGCCGGGACCAGGCCAAACCGGGGGGCGCGCGGGCCGCCGTTCCAGAAGAGTTGTACGGGCTGGGCGTACTTCTGGTCGGGGTGCGCCCTGGCGATGTCGGGTTCGAGGTGGCCGTTGCTGGTGAGGAAGTCGAGCCGGCCGTCGAGGTCGTAGTCGAAGAAGAACAGGCCGAACTTGAGGAACGGCCGCGACGGCCCGGCGACGCCCTCCGACGGCGCCAGGTCGGTCAGGACGAGGTCACGCGCCCGCTGCTGCACGAGAAACGTGTTCGGCTCGTCGGCGAAGTTGCCGACCAATAGGGCGTTCTTGCCGCCGGCTGCTCCGGCGCCCCAGTCGATGCCCATGGCCCCGCGGGCGTGGCGGTCGGCGAACGCGACCCCGGTCGCCTCGCCGACCTCCCGGAACCGCCGCTCGCCCCCCGAGCCATCGGCGACGTTGTGGAAGAAGAAGTTCCGCTCCGTGTCGTTGGCGACGAAGACGTCCGGCCAGCCGTCCTCATCGACGTCACGGACGACCACGCCGAGCGACTTGCCGACCGCCTCGCCGCGCTGCGTCACTTCAACGCCGGCCTTGCGCGAGACATCCTCGAAGGTGCCGTCGCGGCGGTTGCGGTACAGAAGGCAGCGCGTCCCGGCGAAGGCGCGCGGCGGGCCGTAGGCCCGCTCGCCGCCGGCGAGGCGGAAGCCCTGGTCGGCGTCGTGGGCCGGCGACCAGGTGACGTAGTTGCAGACGAACAGGTCAAGCCAACCGTCGCCGTCGTAGTCGAGCCAGGCGGCGGAGGTGGACCAGCCGAGCGGCCGGGGCCAGGCGAAGAAGTCGCCGCGGAAGCCGTCGGGCCAGCCACCCGGGCCGCCGACGTTCGCGCCGGCTGTCACGTCCCGTAAGCGCCGGCCGCCCTCGTTGCGGAACAGCCGGTTGCCGCCCACCGCCGTGACGAAGACGTCCGGCCAGCCGTCGTTGTCGTAGTCGCCGACGGTCGCGCCCATGCCGAAGACCGTAACGTCGAGGCCGGCCTCGCGGGTGACGTCGGAGAAGCGCCCGCCGCCGAGGTTGCGGTACAGCGCCAGCGTCGGGGGCGACGGCGGCCCGGACTGGCCCGGCCAGGGGCAGGAGTTGACGAACAGCAGGTCCTGCCTGCCGTCGCCGTCAAAGTCGATTACCGCCACGCCAGACCCCATCGTCTCCGGCAGCAGCTTGCGCGGGGTGGCGCCGGAGAAATGGACGAAGCGGATGCCTGACGTTCTGGTGACGTCCTGAAACGTCACCGGAGGCCAGTCATCCGACCCGTCCCCGGGTCGCCTCCCGGTCAGGATAATGGCGACGGCCAGGCCGCCCGCGGCGACGCCAGCGAGGTAGGCCCACAACCGCGACCGGGATAGCCCCTTTCTCGCCATCGCGCCTCACACCACCTGCCGGCCGGCGATCCAGACCTGTGTCACATTTAACGCGCGATCCAGCACGACGAGGTCGGCCCGCTTCCCCGGCGCGAGGGTGCCGCGCTCGTCGTCCAATCCCGCGATACGCGCCGGGGTCAACGTCGCCATGCGAATGACCTCGTGCAGCGGGGCGCCGGTCGCCGCCAGCATGACCCGCACCCCGGTGTCCATCCCCTCGACGCCGGACGCCAGGGCCTTGCCGTCGGGCATGAGGCCGACGCCGTCGCGGCGGACGATGGGCTCGCCGCCGTCGAGCGGGCCGAAGACGTACTTGCCGTCCGGCCTGTCCAGGGCCCGGTTGGCGTCGGTCACGAGCGCCAACCGGTCGGGGCCCTTGCATTTGTACGCCAGCCGGAGCAGTTCCGGGGCGAGGTGCTTGCCGTCGGCAATCACCTCGGTCGTCAGCTCGTCGAAGAACAGCGTCGCCTCGAGCAGCCCCCGCATGGGGTAGGTCTGCGACTGCCGCAAGCGCCCGGTCGGACATCGCGCAGAAGAGGTGATCGACGTGCCGGACGCCCCAGCCAATCGCGGCCTCGACCTGCTCGAACGTGGCGTGCGAGTGCCCGGCGTTGCAGCGGATGTCCAGCGCGCGGCAGGCCCGGACGAACGCCTCGGCGCCTGGCAGCTCCGGCGCGACGGTGGCCGTCAGGATCGTCTCGGCGAAGTCGAGGTAGTCGAGGTACTCGGTCTGGTCCGGGGGCCGGATGGCCTCGCCGGGGTGACAGCCGCGCGCCCCGTGGCCGAAGTAGGGGCCGTAGAAGTGTGCCCCGGCGACGACCGCACCACCGAGGAACTCCTCGGCGAGCGACTCGCAGGTGCGCAGGAAGGCGAGGTGCTGCCGGTGGGGGGCCGCGGTGGTGGTCGCCAGCAGGGCCGTCGTGCCGTGTCGGACGTGGGCCCGGCAGACGGTGGTGAAGGCTTCGGGGGCGGCGTCCATGAAGTCGGCCCCGTCGCCGCCGTGGACGTGCAGGTCGATGAAGCCGGGGACGAGGTAGCCGCCCTGTAGATCGACGTCGGGGCGGAAGGGGCGCCCCACCACCTCCACGATCTCATCGCCTTCGACGGCGACCGAGCCGGGGTCAAGCAGCCGATCAGGCAGCACGATCGTGCCGTTGCCAAAGACGCGTACGCTCATTCGCTCTCCCGGGGAAGCCATTCCAGCATGTTGTATCGCCGACGGTGGGGGCCGGCCTTTGCCACCCTCAGCCCCCAGGCAAGTTAGTCGCCAGGGCCGTGCCCCGCGATTCGCCCCGTAGCCTGGCGGCGTCCGAACGGGCCATGGATTTGCAGGGAGGAAGTTGGCGAGCTATCTTTGTTCGATCCGCGCGTCCGGGCGAGATGGCTGGGTTTGCTCAGGGCTCCTCCGCCGTCCCCCCTCTCAGGAAACAGCCATGACCGAGCTGATTCGCCGCGCGGGGAGGGGAACCCCTGACACCCCCATAAGGCCTGGCGCCTCTCCGATGGGCCCCTCCGCGGACTCCGAGCGCTACCCCTTCCTGTTGCCGCCGGTCGAGGCGGACGAGATCGGTCGGCTGGGGAGCTACCGGGTGCTGCGCCTCGTCGGGCGCGGGGGCATGGGCCTCGTCTTTCACGCCGAGGACATCACCCTGCGCCGGGCGGTCGCCCTCAAGGTCATGCGGCCGGACCTGGCGGCGGGCCTGGCCGGCTGGAAGCGCTTCCTGCGCGAGGCTCGGCTGATGGCGTCCATCAAGCACGACTGCCTGGTGACCGTGTTCCAGGCCGGCCAGGAGAACGGAGCCGTCTTCCTCGCGATGGAGCTGTTGGACGGGTGCTCCCTCCAGGAGTGGAGGGAGCGCACGCCAGCGCCTCCCCTTTCCGAGGTCCTCCGCATCGCCCGCGAGACCGCCGCCGGCCTGGCCGCCATCCACGGGCGGGGCCTGATCCACCGCGACGTCAAGCCGGCCAACCTCTGGCTGGAGGCCGACGGCCGGGTCAAGATCCTCGATTTCGGGCTGGCCCGGTTCGTCGAGGACGAGGCGAATCTGACCGGCAGCGGTGCCATCCTCGGCACGCCGCTGTACATGTCCCCGGAGCAGGCGCGCGGCGAGCCGCTCGACCCGCGCAGCGACCTGTTCAGCTTCGGCGGGGTCCTGTACGCCTTGTGCTCCGGGGCACCCCCGTTCGAGTCGGCGACGGCCGCGGCCATCCTGGTGGGGATCGTCAACGACGACCCGGCGCCCGTGCGGCGGCTCAACCGGGCCGTCCCGCAAGTGCTTTCGGACCTCATCGACGAGTTGCTGGCGAAGGACCCAGAGGACCGCCCCTCGTCGGCCGAGGCGGTCCTCAAGCGGCTACAGGCCATCGAGGCGCCCGCGGTTGGCCAGGCGACCGGGAGGCGGCGGACGGTGCGGACGGCGGCCGCGGGAGGCCGGAGCAGCTCGAAGGCGAAGCCGAAACCGAGATTTCGGGGCCCCGCCCGCTGGGTCGGCGTTGGGGTCGGCGTGGCCTTGCTGATCAGCGTCGCCCTCGGCGCGGGTGGGGCATTCCTGGCTTCGCGGAAGCCTCGGGACGCCGCAACCAAGGGTGATTCCGGGGCGCCGGCGGGGACGTACCTCAGCGATCTGGGCCCCGTCCGACCGGAGCATTGGCCTTTCATTCCGCCAGCTCGCCCTGGGGAAGCGCCCCTGCGCCCCGTCGGGGAGATGCGCGTCCGCGGTAAGGCGTTCCCCCACGGCATCCTGATGCACCCACCGCCGGGGCACGAAGGCTCGGCTAGCGTTTGCTACCGCCTGGGGAAACGGTACCGCGCGTTCCGCGCGGAGGTGTCGATGCACGACGGGCCCGGTCGCGCCGGGTCGGAGATGACCTTCTCGGTTTACGGCGACGGGAGGCTCCTCTGGAAGTCTAGACCCGTAATGCGCCAGGAGGACGCCCAGGTCTGTGAGGTCTCCGTCACGGGGGTGGACGAGCTGAAAATCGAGGTCGGGTGCGAGGGCGATGCCCGCGGCGCGCATGGGGTCTGGTTGGACCCTTTGCTCACCCCGTGAACTCGTGGCCAGGTCCAACTATCGGGCCGGCCAGTCGCCCCTTCACGGGCGAGCCTTTCCCTTGCCGCCCCCCATCTTTTCCCGGCCTTTCTGGGAAGAAGAGAAGTCTCTGTCCCACAGAGACTCCGACCTCGGGGCCCGCTCCGGCATCGCGACCTTCTCCGGATCGACCGCCGTCCCCACCTCCGGGGCCGCCTCTCCCCCGCGCGCCCGGCCCGTGAGCATCCCGGCCTCGATGACCACCAGGTCCGCCGCGCGCAGCCCGTCCTTGACCGGCACCAGGCCACCTTGCTGCCGGCCCGGCTTCACCTGGCGGCGCTCCACGACACCGGCCGGGCTGACCACGAGGACGTAATACCCCTGGGCGTCGCTGAGAAGGGCGCGGTAGGTGACCATGAGGGCCTTGTAGGGTTTCCCCTCCACCAGGCGGATGCGGGCCGACAGCCCCGGCAGGAAGAGTCCGTCGGGGTTAGGTAAGGCCACCCTCACCTGCGCCGTGCCCGTAGCCGGGTGGATCCGGAGGTCGGAGAGGTCGAGCCTCCCCCGGTGAGGCAATCCTTCCTCGTCGGCCAGTCCCACCTGCACGTCCGGCTCGGCGGGCTTCTTGCCTTTCGGCCCCCGGACCAGCCGGAGGGCCGTACCCTCGTCGATGTCAAAGGTGACGTGGACCGGGTCCATCGACGAGACGGTGACCAGCGGGGAGGCGGCGTTCACAACGCCGCCCGAGGAGACCAACGGCCGGCCGACCCTGCCCGAGAGCGGCGCCACGACCCGAGTGTGCTCGAGGCTCAGCTGCGCCATCTCCAGCCCGGCGCGGGCTGCCTTCAGCGCGGCCTCGGCCTCGGCCAAGGCGGCGGCGGCGACCTCGGCCTCCTCCTTCGAGCCGACCCCCGTCCCCACCAGCCGCTTCGCCCTGGCCAGGTCCGCCGCGGCGCGCCTGACTCCGGCCTGGGCGCGCACGGCGTCCGCCTCGGCCTTGTCCAGGGCGGCCTTGTGGGACCTGGGGTCGAGCCGGAACAACAGGTCCCCTTTCTTCACCGCGTCGCCCGGCTTGAAGGTGACCTCGGCCAATGCCCCGCCGGCCCGGGAGCACACCTCGGCTGACTCGCCTGGCTCGACGCGGCCACGGAAGTCGGTGTGGTCGGTGACCTCGCGGGGGATTGGTTGGCTGACCGCGACCTTGGGTAGCGGGGCCTGATGGTTGCTGGCGTGGCCCGCCCCCAAGGTAACCAAAAGCAGGGGTGAGGTGAGCAACAAGGCGAGGAGTCGATAGGCCATTGTCGTCTCCTTTGGTGGGCGAGCCCCGGCCAGGGCCCGGCGGTTGGAATGTGGGCGCCGCGAAGGTGGTCGGCCCACGGTAATAACCCCACGCCTCCGCCTCTGACTCGCCCCTGTTCCTCCGCCGGCCGTTGGAGCCGTACCCCAACCGGTTCCGCGTGGTGGTTATTTGTTTCCTCGTTCTAGGCAGCCTCTCTTGGCGAGATCATGGAAGGTAGTGGAGCAGGACTATTACCTTGGCGGCGGACATGGCCGGCGTCCGGCTGCCTGGAACCGAAAGGAAGCGACGAGGATTCGAGGAATAATGGTCTCCACATCACGTTCATGTGCCCGATGGCGTTAAGGAATACCGCCGAGAAACTGGCCCGGTGGGTAACCGGCAGTGACTTCCAGTTCATCCAGTTTTGCATTCATTGACCCGGCTTGTGGGCGGGGCGGAAGAACTCGGCCGGCGGTTGTCGGTGCTGGCCCAGCCGGGCGACGTCCAGCCCGGCGTCGTGGGCCTGCCGGGTCAGGTCGTCGCGGACCTCCGGGTGCGCGATGCTGATGAGGGCGGCGGCACGCCAGTCCAGGCTCAGCAGCTTCAGCCGGACCGCCCCGTACTCGGTCACCACCCAGTCGGCGCAGTGCTCGGGGATGGTGATGCGCGTGCCCGCCGGGTGCGGGTGGACGATGTTCGACACCACTCGGCCGTCCTTCAGCGTCGTCCGCGACGGCAGGCAGAGGATGCTCTTGCCGCCCTCGGACAGCTGAGCGCCGTAGGCGAACTCGAAGGCGCCGCCCAGCCCGCTGTAGGTCACCGCCCCCAGGCAGTGCGAGCAGGCCTGGCCGGTCAGGTCGATCGTCAGAATGCTGTTGATGCTAGTCATCCGACGCACCCGGGCCAGCGTCGTGACGGCGTTGACCTCCTCGACCGGCACCATGGCGAAGGCGCGGTTGTCCGCCAGCCAGCGGTACAGCCGGTCCTCCCCCAGCGCGAACGTCCCGACGGAGACGCCATCGTACAGCCCCTTGTGGGCGTTGGTGACGCTGCCGGCCTCGATCAGGTCGACGTGCGCCTGGCAGAACATCTCCGTATGGATGCCCAGCTCCTTGCGGTCGGCCAGCAGCGTGCCGATCACCATGGGGATGCTGCCGATGCCCAGCTGGATCGTCGCCCGGTCCTCGACCAGGGCGGCGACGTTCTCCGCGATGGCGCGGTCGGTCGCCGTCGGCGCGGCGGTGGGGTAGGCCGGCAGCGGCACGTCGTCCTCGACGATCAGATCAACGGCGTCGATGTGGACCTCGTTGTTGCCGAACTGCGCCAGCCCGCACACCCGGGGCATGTGCGGGTTGACCTCGACGACGATCCGCGCCCCGGTCGAGTTTTTGGCGTGCCAGCGGATGGCGTCGTCCTGCCAGCTGCTGGACAACGAGAGGTTGAAATACCCTCGCTCATCCATCGGGGCCACCCGCACGAGCAGGTAATCCGGAGGGCGGTTGGTGCGGACGGACTTGCGGGCGTCGGTGTACTGCGTGGGCACGTACGTCACGTTGTTCCGCTCCCGCCGGGCCGCCCGCTCCCAGGGGCCGAGGAACGAGCTGCCGCAACGGATGTTCGGCTGCTTCAGGAACTCGCCGGCGTCGGACACCGGCGAGAAGAACACGTGCAACGGGTCGATGTCCTGGCCGTACTTCGCCAGCGCGCGCATGACCCCGTGCGGCTGGCCCATCCAGGTGCCGAACGACAGGGAGTCGCCCGGCCGCAGCCGGGAGACCAGCTCCTCGTGGGAGACGAGCTTGGAGCGGTAGGCCGCGTGGAAGTCGCTCATGGGCCGGGCGCCATTTCCTTGTCGAGGTCCGCGAACGTCTTTCCCTCCTTGGCCAGCCGGGTGAGCAGCGGCGCGGGGGACCACGGCTCGCCGTGCTGGTGCTCGAATTGGCGCACGCGCTCGAGCACCCTGGCCAGTCCCACGGTGTCGGCGTACCACATCGGCCCACCGCGGTGGGCGGGGAACCCGTAGCCGTTGACGTAGATGATGTCGATGTCGCCGGCGCGGAGCGCGTACCCCTCTTCGAGGATGCGCGCCCCTTCGTTGACCAGCGCGTAGACCACGCGCTCGACGATCTCCTGCGGGGCGATGCGCCGCCGGGCGATGCCCGCGCCGGCGGCGCACTGCTCAATGAGCTTCTCGACCTCCGGGTCGGGCACCGGCGCGCGGCTACCTTCGGGATAGCGATACCAGCCCGCGCCGGTCTTCTGGCCGAACCGCCCCTGCTCGCAAAGCCGGTCCGCCACCAGCGGCACGCGCCGGCCCTTGGGGACGAGGTGCTGATACTCTTTCCGGATGCGCCAACTCACGTCCAGCCCCGCCAGGTCGCCGACCGCCAGCGGCCCCATCGCCATGCCGAACTCGACCAAGGCGGCATCGACCTCCTCGACGCGTGCGCCCTCCTCCAGCAGGAACTGCGCCTCTCGCTGGTAGGGCCCGAACATGCGGTTGCCGACGAAGCCGGTGCAGTTGCCGACCAGCACGCCGACCTTCCCAAGCGTCCTGGCAAGCGCCATCGATGTGGCGATCACCGTCGTGCTGGTCGCCTTGCCTCGGACGATCTCCAGCAGGCGCATCACGTTCGCCGGGCTGAAGAAGTGGTGCCCGATCACCTGCCCCGGCCGGCTGGTCATCGCTGCCAGCGCGTCGATGTCCAGCGTGGACGTGTTCGACGCCAGGATAGCGTCGGGACGAGCCACGCGGTCCAGTTCGGCGAACACCTGTTTCTTCAGCTCCATCCCCTCGAACACCGCCTCGACAACGATGTCCGCCTCGACGAAGCGGTCGTAGCTCAGCGTCGGCTCGATGCGCGACAGCCGCCTGTCCATTTCCGCCTGGCTCAGCCGGCCGCGCTGCACGGCGGCGGCGTAGTTCTTGCGGATCGTCGCCAGGCCGCGGTCGAGGGCCTCCTGGCCCACCTCCTTGAGTAGCACCGGCAGCCCGGCGTTGGCGTAGGCCATGGCGATGCCGCCGCCCATGGTGCCGGCCCCGACGACCGCCGCCCGGCGGATCGGCACCTGCGGCGTGTCCTTCGAGACGCCCGGCACCTTGGAGACGGCGCGCTCGCTGAAGAAGACGTGAATGAGCGCCTTCGACTGGTCCGAGAAGAGGCACTCCTGAAACAGCTCGGCCTCCTTCTTCAACCCGCCGTCGAACGGGAGAGTGCCCGCCGCCTCGACCGCCTCGATTGCCTTGAGCGGCGCGAGCAGGCCGCGGCTGCGCTTGGCGACCCCGTCCCGCACAGCCTGGAGAGCGCCGGGAGGCGTCGGCTTGATCGGCAGGTCACACGTCCGGCGGGGCGAGGCGCCACGGGCGACGACTTCCCGGGCGAAGGCCAGCGCACCCTGGAGCAAGTCGCCTTCGACGACGCGGTCGAGGATGCCCGCTTGCAGGGCGTCGGCGGCGCGGACGGGGTCGCCGGTGGCGCACATCTCGGCCGCCTTGGCCAACCCGGTCAACCGCGGCAGGCGTTGCGTGCCGCCCGCGCCGGGGATGATGCCCAGCTTGACCTCCGGCTGGCCGACCTGGGCGGACGCCACGGCCACCCGGTAATGGCAGGCCAGTGCCGTCTCCAGCCCGCCGCCGAACGCCGTGCCGTGGATGGCCGCGATCACCGGCTTGGGGCAGTCCTCCAGCGCTTGCAGCATCGGCGAGAGGCCCACCTCCCGTTTCTTCTGCCCGGAGGTGATCTTGCCGAACTCCTTGATGTCGGCCCCGGCGGGGAAGGTGCGGCCCGCGCCGATGAGCACGATCGCCTGCACGCCGCCGTCGGCCTGCAACTGGCTCACGGCCGCCTGCACCCCCTCGGGGACGCCCGGCCCTAGCGCGTTGACCGGCGGGTTGTCGATCGTGATGACGCCGACCGGGCCGTCCTTCGTCACCTTCACGAGTTCACTCATGGGTTAACTCCCGAAGAGGATTACGCGCACAACTCGAACAACCCCGCCGCGCCCTGGCCGCCGCCGATGCACATGGTCACGACGCCGTACCGCGCCTTCCGCCGGGTCATCTCGATGGCGATCGTCCCGACCATGCGCGAGCCGGTCATGCCGAACGGGTGGCCGATGGCGATCGACCCGCCGTTGACGTTGAGCTTATTGGGGTCGATCCCGAGGCGGTCGCGGCAGTAGACCACCTGAACGGCGAACGCCTCGTTCAGCTCCCACAGGTCGATGTCGCCCACGCCCAGGCCGAACCGCTTCAGCAGCTTCGGCACGGCGAACACCGGGCCGATGCCCATCTCGTCCGGCTCGCACCCCGCCACGGCGAAGCCGCGGAACGCCACCTCCGGCTTGACGCCCAGCGCCTCGGCCCGCCGCCGCTCCATCAGCAGCGTCGCGGAGGCGCCGTCGGACAGCTGTGAAGAGTTACCCGCCGTCACACTGCCATGGCCGGAAGTGGGGTCGAAGTGCGGCTTCAGGGCGAGCAGCCCCTCCAGCGTCGTATCCGGACGGTTGCACTCGTCCTTGTCGCAGAGGTGCTCTTCCTGCCCCACGACCGCGCCGGTCTTCCGGTCGAGGACGGCGCGCGTCACCCGGATCGGGGCTAGCTCTGCCCCGAAGAACCCCTCGGCCTGGGCGCGGGCGGTGCGCTGCTGGCTCGACAGCGCGTACTCGTCCTGGGCCTGGCGGCTGACCTTGTAGTGCTTGGCCACCACCTCGGCGGTGTCGCCCATGACCATGTAGATGCCGGGGAAGTGCTCCTGCACCCACGGGTTGGCGTGGTTTACCTGGTCGGCCTTTTCCCGGGCCATCGCCGTAATGCTCTCGACGCCGCCGCCGACGGCCACCTCCACGCCTTCGTGGAGGATCTGGTGGGCGGCGTAGACGACGGCCTGGAGGCCCGAGGAGCAGAAGCGGTTGATCGTCACGCCGGGCACGGTCACCGGCAGGCCGGCACGAAGCGCCGCGATGCGGGCCACGTTCATGCCCTGCTGGCCGAAGGGGCTGGCGCAGCCGAGGATGACGTCCTCGACATCCACAGGGTTCAGGCCCGGCACCTTGCGCAGCACGTCCCGGATGCAGTGGGCGGCCAAGTCGTCGGGCCGGGTCATGTTGAACGACCCGCGGAACGACTTGGCCAGCGGCGTCCGCGAACTGGCGACGACGACGGCTTCTCGCACCATGACGCCACCTCACTCAGGGAAAGGCCAATAGTTTGGGCGCCTAAAAAGTGATCCCCTAGAAGGGTTCGGGCCAAGTTACCCTCGCCCGCGACCCCAGGTAGTCTACGTACCCACCCACCACGCGAAACCAGGAAGAATTGGGCATTCCCGCCGGCGGCGCCCTGGCGCTGTAGGTCCATGATGTTGCCCATGGTTAATGGGACAACTCCTCGCGGAGGACTTCGGCGAGGCGGTCGATCTCGGCCTCGGTGTTGTAGAAATGCGTCGAGGCGCGGATGAGCAGCCGGTCCGGGCGTTCGATCAACGGCGCTTCGACCCGGGCGTCCCACAGCCGTTCCCGCAGCCGGGCAGGGTCGGTCCCCGGCGGCAACTCGAACGCCGTCAGGGGGCCGGAGAGCCGCGGGTTGAGCGGGGTGGCGGATGCCAAGGCGCCCAGCCGCGCCCGACAGTGGGCTACCAGCTCCCGTTGCCGTCGGCGGATCGCCGCGAACCCGAGGCCGGATTGGAAGTCGATCGCCTCGGGCACGCTCAGCCAGGGGCAGACGTCGCGCGTCCCCTCGAACTCCAGCCGCCGCAGGCGCGGCGTCGTGCCAAACTCGTCACGCTCGTCGGCGGCCTTACCCAGGGTGTGCCAGCCCCAGCTCACCTGGAGCGGCTGGAGGCGGTCCTCGCTGCCCTCACCGAGGTGGAGGAAGCCCGTCCCCGTTGGGGCGAGCAGCCACTTGTGGCCGTTGCCGCCGTAGAAGTCGGCACGAATGTCGGCCAGGTTCACCGGCGCGAACGCGGCGGCGTGGGCGCCTTCGACCACGGTGACGACGCCGCGCCGGTGGGCCAGCTCGCACAGCTCCTTCGCCGGCAGCACCAGGCCGGTCGGCGACAGGACGTGGCTGAAAAGAACAGCCGGGTCCGCGGAGTCATCGCCGCGGCGGCCGCCTCAACGATCGCGCCGGGCTCCTCGCCCCTCGTCGGCAAGGCGAAGGTGCGGAGGGTCAGGCCGAGCCGGCGGGCGGCGCGCTCCCAGCACCAGTGCATGGCGCCGTACTCGTGGTCGGTCAGCAGGACCTCGCCCGGCGAGGCCAGCGTCAGCGACGAGGCGACGAGGTTGACGCTGGCCGTGACGTTGGCGGTGAAGACCAGCCGCGGCGGGTCGCCGCCGAGGAACGCCGCCAGCCGCTCGCGGGCGTGCCAGAGCAGGTCGGGGACGCGGCGGACGAGGAAGTCCATCGGCTCCTCGGCGAGCCGGCGGCGCAACTCGGTAACGCGGTCGAAGACGACACGGGGGAGCGGACCGAAAGAACCGGTGTTGAGGTTGGCGACGTCGGGGTCGAGCAGCATCGCGGCGCGGGCGGCCGGCCAGTCAATGGCCATCGATTCTCCCTTGATCCATGAAGGAAGACGGCTCGGGCGGGCCGCACGAAGGAAGCGGTCTGGAGGCAGACCGCTTCCTTCGTGCGCGGCCCGTCGGGTCAATCCCGCAGCTTGATGGCGAGGTACTTCGTCTCCAAATAGGCCTCAAGCCCCTCGTGGGCCAGCTCGCGGCCCAGGCCCGATTCCTTCATCCCGCCGAAGGGGCACTGCGGCGTAGCCGGCACCGGGTCGTTGATGCCGATGATGCCCGCCTCGATCCCCTCCGCCATCTTCCACGCCGTCGTCAGGTCGTTCGTGAACACGTAGGCCGCCAAGCCGTACCGCGTGTTGTTCGCCGCCGCGATGACGCCATCCAGGTCCTTGAAGTCCAGGATCGGCATCACCGGAGCGAACGGCTCCTCGACCATCAGCTTCGCCGCGGTCGGCACGTCGGTCAGCACGGTCGGCTCAAAAAAGTAGCCCTTCTCGAACCGTTCGCTGCGCTTGCCGCCGGTGGCGATCTTCGCGCCGCACTTCTTCGCGTCCTCGACCAGGTCCTGCGTCGATTGCAGGGCCTTCTTCTCGAACATCGGGCCGACCTCGACGCCGGCGTCCAGGCCGTTGCCCAGCTTCAGCTGCTTGGCGAACTCGACGGTGGCCTCGGTGAACTTCTTCTGCACGTCCTTGTGGACGTAGAACCGGCTCGGCGCGATGCACACCTGGCCGTTGTTGCGAAACTTGCCGGTGACCGCGATCTTCGCCCCGACCTCCGGGTCGGCGTCGGGGAAGACGATGAACGGCGCGTGCCCGCCCAGCTCCAGGCTCAGCCGCTTCATCTGGTCGGCGGAGGCGCGCATCAGCTGCTTGCCGACCTCGGTCGAGCCGGTGAAGCTGATCTTGCGCACCGCCGGGTTCTCCAGGAACTCGTCGGCGATCTCCTGAGCCGGCCCGACGACCAGGTTGGCCACGCCGGCGGGGCAGCCGGCCTCGACGAGGCACTCGAACACCTGGATCAGGCACAAGGGCGTCTGGCTGGCCGGCTTGCAAACGATGGTGCAGCCGGCGGCCAGCGCCGGGGCGATCTTGCGGGCCTGGAGTGTGATCGGGAAGTTCCACGGGCTGATCGCCCCGACCACGCCGACGGGGTGCTTGATCGTCATGTGCCGCTTGCCGGGCGCCGAGTTGGGGATGACCTGGCCGTAGGCCCGCTTGCCCTCCTCGGCGAACCACTCGAAGGTGTCGGCGGAATGCAGCACCTCGGCCTTGGCCTCGGCGACCGGCTTGCCCTGCTCCAGGGTCAGGGTCTTGGCGATGGCGTCGGCTCGCTCGCGCATCAGGTCGGCGGTCTTTTTCAGCACCCTGGCGCGGTCGTAGGGCGTCAGCTTCATCCACGCCGGCATCGCCTTCCTCGCCGCCTCGACGGCGCGGCGGGCGTCCTCGCGGGTGCCGAAGGCGACGTCGCGGATCACCTCCTCCGTCGCGGGGTTGATGACGCCGAGCGTCTGGCCGTTGGACGCCTCGGTCCACTTCCCGTCGATATACATCCGCGCCACGTTCGCCGTCGCCGTCGCCATCGGTGGGTCTCCCTGGGTTCAGGTGTGCCTACGCCAGGGAGTCATTGTAGCGTCGCCGCTGGTTATTTCGACGCACCGGGCCGCTCTCCATGCTAGGGTTTGGGCGGTCAAGGAACTCCCCCGACAAAGCCAAACCCGCCGCGAGGCGGGGACGGAAAGCCCACGGGTCTCTTGTCGAAAGGATGAAGGATGAAGGATGAAGGATGAACAAGAGGGGTCTTGCTTCATCCTTCATCCTTCATCCTTCATCCTTCCAAATGGAGACGGCCGGGCTGCCACAAGGGTGACAGGACATGAGCCAGCACCGGGCCCTCCTTTTTGCCATGGCCTTGTGCGCCGGCGTGCCCGGCGCGGGCGAGGTCAAGGGGCAGTACCTCCGCAAAAACGCCATCGTCGAGGCGGTCAACAAGACGCGGGATGCCGTCGTCACGCTCAAGGTGACCCGCGAGCCGGGCCACGGCAAGCGCGAGATCGTCGGGACCGGCGTGGTGATCGATGAGCGCGGATTCGCCGTCACCAATTACCACGTCGTCGAGGGGGCCACAGCCATCCAGGCGACGTTGGCCAACAGGACTAAAGTCACCGCCACGGTTCACGCCACCAGCGCCCGCAACGACCTCGCCATCCTCCGGCTCCCGGTCAAGGGCAAGGTCAAGGCGCTGCCGGTCGCCTCGGGGGCCGACCTGATGGTCGGCGAGACGGTCATCGCCGTCGGCAACCCGTTCGGGTTCGACAACACCGTCTCCACCGGCATCGTCAGCGCGCTGGGCCGCGAGATCACCGGGCCGACCGACGAGACGATGGCGGGGCTGATCCAGCACTCCGCGAGCATCAACCCCGGCAACTCGGGCGGGCCGCTGCTGAACGTCAACGGCGAGTTGATCGGCATCAACGTCGCCCTCCGCGAGGGGGCCCAGGGCATCTCGTTCGCCATCAACGCCGAGACGGTCAAGGAGGTACTGTCGTGCCAGCTGAGCGCGGCCAAGGTGGCGAAGGTCTCCCACGGGCTGACCGTCGGCGAGGCGGTCGAGGGCGAGGGGGTCGATCGTCAAAGGGTGGTCGTCGAGAAGGTCCGCAGTGCCGGCGAGCGGGCGGGGTTGAGGAAGGGCGACGTCATCGTCAAGGTGGGCGACTTCGACCTGCGCAACCGGTTCGACGTCGAGCGGGCGTTCTGGGGATGCAAGCCCGGCGACACCGTCCGCGCCGTGGTGGTGCGCGACGGCAGGCCGACGACCTCGGCGATTACCGGCGGCGCCGAGGCGGAATGACCGGGCGACGCGCCGGGTTACCTCGCGCGCGGCTCGCCGGCTCACGAAGGCCACCGCGTGGACCGAGGCGCTGCTGCCGCCCGCCACGAGTCGGCCCAATCCTCCGACACCCACACCCCGCCGGTCGTCGATCCGAACGCCAACTGGTCGCCGCCGGTGTCGATCGCGGGTGCGTGCCGGTACACCAGTCGTAGGCGTCGTCCTGGGGAAGCCTTCCGGGTACACCTCGAACGACTTCCCGCCGTCGCGCGTCCGGCTCACGACCAGCCGGCCGTCCACCGGGATGCGCGTCCCGTCCTTGACGGCCGGCACGAACCAGGCGGTGTTCGGGTCGCGCGGGTGGACCGCCACGCCGAAGCCGAACCCCGACGGCGGCACGCCCGGCACGTGCGCCCAGGTCCGGCCGGCGTCCGCCGAGCGGAAGACGCCGTTGTGGTGCTGGATCCACATGTGTGCTCCGGCGATGTGAGGCACTGCACCATCCGGTGCGGGTCCTGATCTCCGGCTGGCGCCGCAGGCCTCCGGCGGCATGTACTCGGCGAACATGCCCTCGCCGGTCAGCCGCCATGTCCTGCCGGCGTCGTCGCTCTCCCAGACGCCTCCGCAGGAGACGGCCAGCGCAGCGTGTCGGCGTTGCGCGGATCGACGCAGATCGAGTGAATACCCGGCTGGTCGGCCCCGCCGCCGAACCAGGCGGCGCGCTTGGGGTGGTCCCACAGGTCAGCGCACCAGTTCCCACGACCGGCCGGCGTCGTCGGAGCGGAACAGCCCGCCGGGAAGCGTTCCGCACCACAGCTGGCCGCCGCCGGCCTCCGCTGCCCAGATCAGCTTCAGGTTGGCCGGCTGCGGCTGCTTGCCGTCGGCGGTGGCGATCGTCTCCTCGGGGTAGACTGGGACGGGCGCGCTCCTCCCAGGTCTGACCGGTCGGCAGAGGGCGCTTGACGCCGAAGTACTCCAGGTCCAGTGCCGCGAACCAGCCCAGCCCTTCGTCCGCGAGCCGCCAGGTGACGTTCTCGCCGAGGAACGAGCGCGACGCGCGACGCGCCGTCGCCGCCGCGCTCGCAGACGAACAGCCCCTTGCGGGTCGAGACCAGCAGACGGTCGCCCACGCCCATCCTCCTGGGCCTGCACCAGATCTCGCCGTCGGCCGGGACGGGTTCGGCGAGGGAGTGCTTGTCGTGGACCACAACGCCGTTAACGAACACCGCGACGTGGTGCCGCAGCGCCCCCTGGTCGTCGAGGACGTAGCCGCGCAATTGGGGGATCTGGGAGCAAAGCTGCTCGACCGCCTCACGGACCGTCGCCCCACCGACGCGGAAGGACGTCTCCCCGAGGTGCGGTGACGGCAGGTAACGGGCGATCGGACCGGCGAGGACGATCGTGGGCACGGGGCACCCTCCTGGTTTCAGGAGGCCGGATTGTACGCTTCCCCAACTGGCCGGGCCAGGCCAGCAGACCGAGCGACCGGCGCTCGCCTACTGGGCGCCGCGCACCTCGCGCACGGCCAGCCTCACGGGGCGGGCCGGGCGGAGGGCCAGGGACGCAACCGGCCGGATCACCTCCCCAGGCAACAGGTCCAGGTCGAACTGCTGGAGGGCCATCGCCACGACGAGTTGCATCTCCAGCATCGCGAACTCGCTGCCGATGCACTGGTGCGGGCCGCTCAGGAAGGGGAAGTACGCCCCCCTCGGCCGCCCGGCCGAGCGCTCGGCGGTGAACCGGTCGGGGTCGACCTCCTCCGGTCGCTCCCAGCCCGCCGAGTGCCGGTGGGTAATGAACGGGCACAGGACGACGGTCGAACCCGCCGGGATGCGGAACCCACCGATCTCGTCGTCAGCCACGGCCTGCCGGGCGACGGCCCAGACCGGCGGGTAGAGCCGCAGGGTCTCGTCCAGGACCAGCCGCGTCGTGGCCAGCCGTGGCATGTCCTCGACCGTCGGCGTGCGATCGCCGACCGCCGACGTGACCTCCTCGCGCAGGCGCCGGCGGAGGTCCGGCCGGGTGCCAAGCAGGACCCAGGCCCAGGTCAGGGCGGTGGCGGTCGTCTCGTGGCCGGCCATCAGGAACGCCAGCGCTTCGCTGCGGAGTTGGTCATCAGTCATCGCCTCGCCGGTCTCCTCGTCGCGGGCTTGCATCAGCATCGAAAGCAGGTCGCCGTGGTCCCGCCCCTCGATCCGGCGCTGCCGGATCAGCCCCGACACGATGTCGTTGAGGGCCCGCACCGCCCGGCGGAACCGCCGGTTGGCTGGCGTCGGCACCCAGGCGGGGGGAGTCGTGAACGGCTTGTTGAAGCGCGCCTGCAGGTAGCGGCTGACCTCGGAGAACTCCCGGCCGACCGCGTCGGCCTCGTGGCTGACGTCCTGGTCGAACAGCGTCCGTCCGGCGACCTCCAGGGCCACTCGAGACATCTCCGGGCCGACGTCGAGGGTGCCTACCGCGGCGGCCGTGCCGCGCCAGCGCGCCAGCATCTTCGCGGTGGCGTCAGCCATGACCGTGGCGTAGCCGGCCAGCCGGGTGCGGTGGAAGGCGGGCTGCGCCAGGCGTCGTTGCCGCAGCCAGTAGTCACCCTCAGAGACGACCAGGTTCTCGCCGAGCAGCCTGCGCAGCAAGCGGTAGTGCCAGCCGCGCAGGTAGTTCTTCTGGTGGTCGTGGAGCACGCGGCGGACGTGGTCGGGGTGGTAGAGGAAGTGGATCACGAGCGGCCCCAGGCGGAAGCGGAACACGTCGCCGAACTGCCCGTGCGCCCGCAGTTGGAAGCCGAGCGGGTCGCGGACGAACTCGCCGAACGCCCCGTAGGGCAGCGGGAGCCAGTGAGTGATGCCTGGGGCCTTGGCCATCCGTTCCTCCCACTTGCCCCACCGGGAGGGGGCTACGACCACCGGACGGCGTCGCCGAAGCGGGCGCGGAGCAAGGCGAGGCCGTCGGACGAGACGTGGTTGTGGGCGACGTCGAGGTGGCTGAGCCCCCCCAGGTGGGGAGAGCCGGCCAGGGCGAACGCCCCCTCGTCGCCGACCCGGTTGCGCCCCAGGTGGAGCGCGCGCAACCCGGCCAGTCCGGGGCACCCGGCGAGGGCCGTGGCGCCCCGCGGGCCGAGGCGGTTCTGGTGGAGCGTCAGCGACCGCAGGGCGGACAGCCGCGGCGAGTCGAGCAGGGCCGACAGGCCGTCGTCGCCGAGCCGGTTGTCGGTCAGGTCGAGGCAGGGCACGGCGTCGAGCAGCGGCGACCGGGCCAATCGCCCCAGGCCCGGGCCGCGCAGCTCGGTCAGCTTGAGCGAGAGGACGAAGTCGAAGGCGCCGTGGCCGACCATGTCGTTGACCTCGTCGCAGAGGAAGCGGTCGGCGTGCGCCTCGAGGTGGGGAAACCCCCGCTCGAACCTCCAGGTGAGCGGCAGATCCACCAGCGGGCCCAGCCACGTCGTCCCGTACTGGTCGAGCAGCAGGCGCTCGCGGCGGCGAAGCTTCTCGCGGCGGGGGTCCGACTCGGCCAGCCGGTCGATCTCGACCTCCAGGGCCAGCAGCTCGCCGCGCGGGTCGCCCTGTTCCTGGAGCCAGTCGGCCAGGACGAGGCGGGGCACGTCGTCGCCGGGGTCGTGCTTGA
>JAXMAW010000043.1:0-64698 GCA_046350195.1 Gemmataceae bacterium | reverse complement strand
CTTGCTTGTCCAGGGTGCGTGCCAAGGGACAAGCAAGGCTGCTTGTCCTACGGAAAATGGGCGGGGCCCGCGGACGTGCCGCGGACCCCTTCGTTTCTAGCACCTTCCCCGCCCCAGTCAATCGATCAGCGTGACGGAGTACCCGTCCTGCATGATCTTGCTGAAGGCGTTCTGCATCTTGGTGATGCGCTGGGCCGACGTGCCGACGATGATCTTGTCCGACTCCAGCGGGGTGGCCGTACTGTCCTGCGTGCCGCCGTAGTACTGGATGCCCTGCAAGGTGTTCAGCGCCGTCGTCGCGTAGGAACTGGCCCCCTCGAACAGGCTGCCGTAGGCCAGGCAGTGGACCTTGACCGGCTTGCGCCGCGTCGAGTAGCCCGGGGCCCCGGCCGTGTCCTGCTCGCACAGCCTTTGCACCACCTCCAGCGCCTGCGTGGCCGCGTCCGTCGAGCCGGACGCCAGGTACGGCGGGTACTCGTTCTTGCCACTGCCGGACTTGTCGTACCGCACCTTGAACCAGGAGCGGTACGCCCCGTTGTTGGTGAACATCGAGTCCAGGCCGCCCGGCGCGTAGACCGTGGCCGAGCAGACGCCGTCCGTCTCGAAGATCACCACCTTCTGGGCGCCCTTGCGGCCGAGGCCGCCCGCGGTGCCCGTTGGCGCCGGGCTGGTGGCGAACGACCGCAGGTCGCTGTCGGCGACGCCGCGGCTGAACTGGTTGTAGGCCAGCATGAACCCCATGGCGTAGCACGTCCCGCCGATCGACTTGGGCGAGTCGTTGATCGCCGCGTCGAACGGGGTGATCTCCGTGTTGGTGTTGGCCACCTGCGAGGGGAAGTACAACGAGTTGATCATCTTGTTGTAGTTCCGGCCCAGCGGGGAGCGTGCGGAGTTGTACGAGCCGGCCTGGATCGTCCCGCCGGTCGTCGGCGAGTAGCCCTCGGGCTTGCTGAAGCCGACGAGCGACACCAGGTCGTTGGGGTGGTTCTGGCGGATGTCGTTCAGGGCCGAGGTGACGCCGGCCTTGCACTGCCACATCGGCGACTCGTGCGCCGTGCCGGGCATCCACTTCTGCTTGTTGATGTTCATGTTGCCGATGAAGTCGATCATCGTCGCCCCGCCGAACCAGAACTGCATGCGCGGCCGGCGCGGGTTGTCCCGGTAGTTCATGTACCGGTCGTCGGCCCCGACCCCCTGGCCCCACTGCTTCCACCGGGTCACCGACGGGGCCGGCGAGGCGTTCTCCAGGCCCCGGCCGGACGCCCAGACGTTGGTCGTCTTGCCCGGCCAGGAGAAGAAGTTGCCGTAGCCCATCAGGCCGGCGTTGTTGGTGTACGAGGCGTACTTGACGCCGTTGGTCGTCGTGAAGCCGTACTGCTCGATGCCCAGCACCTCGTCGAGGTACATCTTCCAGAACCGCTGGTTGCGGCTGGCCTGGTCGGTGGTCGGGATCGGGTGGACGTCGGTGCGGACGGTGTCCGGGATGGCGTCGTAGTAGAGGATGCCGCCGGCCCGCATCTGAGGCGGAAGCGTCTGCGTGCCCGACTTGATCCAGGCGAGGATGGCGTCGTAGTTCACCCCGTAGGTGAAGCGGTGGTAGACGTTCGTCGTCGTGGTGATCCCGCCGCTGATGGTGGAACTGCTCGAGATGAGGAAGTCGGTGATCGTGCCCGGCACACGGTAAGCCCCGTTGCCCGTGACGGAGGTGCTGTCCTGCGTCAGGTCGGTGCCGCCGTTCCACATGATGGCGTTGTTCACCAGCGGGTACTTGCCGCCGACGGCCAGGCTGCCGGTGGAGGAGAACTGGTAAAACGCCTTGCCCTCGCCCAGCCCCGGAACGACATTCAACGGGGGAGGAGGGGGAGGCGGGGGAGGACCACCGCCACCCCCGCCGCCGCCCCCACCGCCGCCGCCCCCTCCCCCGCCCCCGCCGCCGGTCGAGGTGACGGTGGTGCGGGAGCCGAGGTAGATCTGGTAGAAGAATCGCTGCCGCCAGTCCTTGGCGCCGTTGTTGGACCAGGTGGTACTGGTCGGCCCGCGCGGGTCGGGCGGCCAGGCGTAGAACGTCTTGCCCCAGTAGTTCGGCCCGACCGTCTCGTCCACGAACGAGCCGGCGTAGCCGGCGGTGGTGCTGCCGCCGGAGACGTCGTCGATGAACGTCGAGGTGGCCTTGGCGGTCGAGTTGGAGGCGGACGACGCGCTGCCGTAGGCGACCTCGTTGACGTTGATGGCCCACGACGAGCCGCCCTTCACCTTGGGGGCGTTCATCCCCCCGGGCGTGGCGGAGTAGCCGGCCGCCTGGGCGGTGAACGCCGGCGTCGAGGCGCCGAACGGCGCGCCGTCCTGGAAGAAGTCGTTGACGACGGCGGAGCCTTCATTGGTGTCCTGGGTGAAGTTCGACGCGCCGATTGACTCGCCGGTGGCGGTGTTGAACGCCACCTGGGCGCTGGCGCCGCGCCAGTTGTTGACGTTGGACCAGTGCCCGAAGGTCGGGTAGGCCGCCTCGACGTTCATCGCCCGGTCGCGGCTGGTCAGGGCTAGCCCGGTCGCGTCGGTGACCGGGGCGCCGAGCAGACTGTTCAGCCGCATCGACCCGGAGAAGTCGATGATGACGGAGACGTCGCGCGGCCGGTGGGCGGCCACGGCCGTCGCCGTCGCCGCCAGCTGGGTCAGGCCGAGCACCCGGCCGAACGTCGTCCGGTTGCGGGTGTTCACCGTCGCCTTCACCATCGTCCACGCCTCGTCGGTGCTGGCCCGCGTGTCCGCCTGGATGAACCGGTTGGTCGCATCGTCGTAGCGGTACGACCCGACCTGGGTCGTGACCGTCGTCTTGAGGTTGCCGTCGTCCAGCACCGCGCCCATCCCCTGGCCGAGCACCTTCGCCTCGGCGAGGACCTGCTGCACGGCCGGATCGACCGCCGCCCGGTTGTAGTCCGTCCCCGGGTCGCCGGTCAGCGCCCGCGCCCCGGAAAGGGCGCAGGCGTCGGCGATCGCCTGCGCCTGGGTGCGGGCGACCGCCAGCAGGCCGATGTCGATGGCCAACGCGATCAGCAGGCAGATCGCGATCAGGCTGACCCACAGCAGCCCCACGATCGACCCGCGCCGGCGGGGCCGGTTGAAGTGGTACACGCTCTCGCCCTCCTTAATTCGGTCGGTATTTGTCCGTGAACGGGCCCGGACGGAGCGGTCAGTTCCCCTCGCTGTACATCACGGAGCGGACGTTGACGGGGATGGTCACCGGCATGTGGATCAGGGACGGGAGGATCGGCACGTAGGTGCCGGTGACCGTCACCGAGACGCCGTCGGTCGAGGACGCGTCGGTCCAGTCCGGCAGGGGGTCGCCGGCCTTCTCGGTGGCGGCCTTGGGGCGGAGGATGATGCCGTCCACCTGAACGTCGTAGCCGGTCACCTGCCGGTCGATGCCGGCCATCCTCTCCGTCACCCGGGCGATGACGTCGGCCTTCACCTTGTCGTTGGTGTGGGCGATCGCCATGCGGGCCCCCTCGCGGGCGGCGTTCTCGACCACCTGCAGGAACGAGATGTACCGCCCGTACTCGAAAATGCCGAACAGGAACAGCACCACGATCGGCAAGACGACGGCGAACTCGGCCACGTAGGCCGCCCGGCGTGCGGGACCGCGATTACGGCGTGACATGGTCGTCTCCTCCTGGGGTCACGAGGTCGGCAGCGGCTGCTGCGGGATGGCCACGTTGACGACGATTGGCACGTCGCGGGTGCAGAGGAAGGTCAGCGTCGAGGTGACCGAGCTGGCCGCGGGCAGGAACGTGCTCGTCAGCACCCAGCGGTAGTTCTTGACCGGCACCGCGACGGCCACCTGCATCCGGTCCAGCTGGGTGGCGTCGTAGACCTCGCCCCCAGTGGTCAGGTTGGTCACGTTGATCGTCGCGTTGGTGTTGGCCAACGTCTCGCTGCCGACCGGCACCGTGTCGCTCAGCGGCACCTTGGCCTTTTGCAGGTAGTCGAAGACCGCCTGGCGGACCTCGTCCTTGGTGTACTTGGCGGTGGCCGCCTGGCGGGCCCCCTCGCGGGCGGCGTTGGAGACGTCCTGGAAGACCTGGAGCGCCCGTCCCAGCTCCCACAGCCCCAGCATCAGCGAGACCAGGAGCGGCAGGAACATGGCCAGCTCCATCGTGGCCGCCGCCCGCCGGCCTTGGCGGTGGGGTCGAGTCGGCAAACGCATGCGAACCTCCTTCTCGGCGCGTAACCCGGACTAACCGGCCCGCGCGGGCGGTGTCTGTACGGAGTGTCGGACGGGAAGGAAGGCGGTCCGGTAGACGGGAAGGACCCGGCCGCGGGGCGCGCACGGCACCCCATGTGGAGTGGCGCCGGAGGAATGGCGAAAGGGAGGTTTGCCGGCGCTCTCCCCATTCGGGAGCATAGGACGCGATCCGCCGGGGTGCAAACAAAGTTCATCGCGATTTTCGGCCCCGGCGGACAAAAACCGGGGCGCGGGTCTGGGATTTCGGTGGCCCCGTGGCCGGCGGTCACCGCGATTCGATCCGGAAACCCGCTGGCAGGGCCCGGTTGGCGGGGCGTAGAATACCCGCACGCCCGACCCGAGGAGCCCGGCATGTCGAACCCGCCGATCCGCGTCGTCCTGGCCAAGGTCGGCCTGGACGGCCACGACCGCGGCATCAAGGTCGTCGCCCGCGCCTTGCGCGACGCCGGGATGCACGTCATCTACGCCGGGCTGTGGCAGACGCCCGAGGCGGTCGTCCGTGCCGTCGCCGACGAGGACGCCGACTGGCTGGGCGTCAGCCTGCTCTCCGGGGCCCACATGACGTTGATGCCGCGCCTGATTGAGCTGATCCGCGCCGCGGGGCTGGGGCACGTCGGGGTGCTGGTCGGCGGCATCATCCCCGAGGCCGACGTGCCGAAGCTGCACGAGGTCGGCGTCGCCCACGTCTTTGGCCCCGGCACGCCCCTGGACGACATCGTCGCCTTCCTCAAGCAAAGCAGCGGGGACAGGCATGCTGGCGTCGCTCCTTGAGCGGTTCGGCCGGCGCGACCGGCTGGCGCTGGCCCGGCTGGTCAGCCTGGCGGCGCGCGGCGAGCAGGTCGAGGCCATCCTCGCCGGCGTCGGCGCCCCGTCGCGCCCGGCGCGGGTGGTCGCCGTCACCGGGCCGGGAGGCGTCGGCAAGAGCAGCCTGACCGGTCGGCTGATCGACGAGGTCCGGGCCAGGGGCAAGACCGTGGCGGTACTGGCCTGCGACCCGGAAAGCCCCGTCTCCGGCGGGGCGCTGTTGGGCGACCGCTTCCGCATGCCGGCCCGGCCGGACGACGACGGCGTGTTCATCCGCAGCCTGGCCGCGGCCGGCGGCCAGGGGGCGCTGGCCGCACACCTGCCGGCGCTGGTGCGGCTGCTGGAGGTGTTCGGGTTCGACGTCGTGATCCTGGAGACCGTCGGCGCCGGCCAGGGCGACACGGCGGCGCGGGCGCTGGTGGACGTGCTGGTCCTGCTGCTCCAGCCGGAGACCGGCGACGAGTTACAGTGGGAGAAGGCGGGGCTGCTGGAGGTCGCCGACGTGGTGGTCATCCACAAGGCCGACCTGCCCGGCGCCGACCGGGTCGAGGCGCAGGTGCTGGCGACCCTGGGCCTGTCCGGCGGCCCGACCCCGCCGGTGCTGCGCGTCAGCGCCCGCAGCGGGGCCGGCGTCGCCGACCTGTGGCGGGCGGTCGAGGCCCTGCCGCTGAGGCGCGGCCAGCGGCGCGACGCGGACGAGCTGTACCGGCTGGCGCGCGAGCGGCTGGCGCTGCGGTTCGCGGCGGCGCGAGGCTCGGCCGAGGTCGCCGCCCTGGTCGATCGCTGGCAGCGCGGCGAGGCGGCGGACGAGGCGGCCGCGGAACTACTACGACTGCTGTCACTCGCCGAACCAGGGCCGGGCGGTCACGGGGCCATCCCCTGAATCCAGTCGCGGATCACCCGCGCCCCCTTCTCGTCCACGACGGACGAGCCGACGTGCGGCATCCGGCCCAGGCCGGTCATCGTCATCCGGTGGTACAGCATCGACTTCTCCGGCGCCCCGGGCTTCAGCACCGCCGCGCCCTTGACGCCGAAGTCGCCGTGGGCCGGGCGGACCTGACACACCTTCATGTCCTCGAGCTTCAGGGTGAACAGCAGCTGGAACTCGGCGTTGCCGCCGCCCCACTGCATGTGGCAGTGGGCGCAGTTCGCCTGCAGGTACGACCGCGCCCGGTCGCCGACAGCGGCCTTGGGGTCGTCGGGGTCGGCCAGGCGCGGCAGCTTCTCCGGCGGGGCCGGCAGCGGCTTGGCGAACAGGCCCATCCGCTCCCACGCTTTCAGCTGGTTCTCTCCGCCGTGGTCGCGGTTGAGCTGATGTGTGTTCAGGCCGAGGACGTACTTCGCCGGCATCGTGTGGCAGAGGGTGCACTCGTGGCGGCTGGGGAAGTGCCACCTCAGTTCGCGGCCGCCCACCTTGTAGGTGCGGTCGGCCCCCCTGGCGTCGAGCAGCACGGCGTCGGTTTGCTCGTCGTTCCAGACGTAGGTGTAGCCGCGCCAGTACTGATCGCCGACCTCCTCGGAGCCGCCGAGGTGCTCGAAGTGCAAGAGGCGCGTCTCCAGGCGGCGGCGGCCGGCCTCGGTGTCGAGGAAGAACGTCTTGACCGCGACGGTGCCGTCGGGGAAGCGCCAGCCCCGCGGGGCGCCCGGGCCGTCGGGGTAGATCACCGTATCGACCTCGATCTTGCCTTCGCCGGGGACGGCCAGGTAGCGCTCCTTGGCCGCGCCGTCGGACCAGAGCTGGGCGTTGACCGAGTACGGGATCAGCCCCGGCCCGGGGGTGAGGTCCTTCGTGGAGGCGAACAACCCGGTCGCGCTGAGCCGGCGCGGGAAGTCGTTCTTCGCCGTCACCGGCGGGGCCTTCACCAGGCGGTGCAGTTGCCCGCCGACCCAGTCCACGGCATAGACCTCACCCTCGTGGTCCTGGCCGAAGCAGACGATGCGCAGCGAGCTGTCGTACAGCTGCTCGTGGCGGGTGACCTTCTTGCCGTCGTACCGCAGGGCCCAAACCTGGCCGGTATCGAAGTCGCCGTAGATGTAAGCGCCGGCGAGTTCCTTCAGGCGGGCGCCATGATAGACGTACCCACCGGTGATCGAGCGGAACTCGGTGTGGTTGTGCTCGACGACGGGCGGCAGGATCGGCGTCGGGCCCCTCTTGCGCTCGGGGCGGAACGGGTGCGCGCCTTCCTGGACGCTCCAGCCGTAGTTGCCGCCCTTCTCGATCTTGTAGACCATCTCCCACAGGTCCTGGCCGACCTCGCCGGCCCACAGGTCGCCGGTCATCCGGTCGAAGCTGTACTTCCACGCCTGGCGCAGGCCGTAGGCGTAAATCTCGGGGCGGGCGCCCTTCAACTTCACGAACGGGTTGTCGGCGGGGATGGAGTAGGCCTTACCACCGGCGGGTTTGTCCACGTCGATGCGGAGCATGGCCGCGAGCAGGTCGCTGAGGTCCTGGCCGGTCTCGAGCTGGTCGGCGACGCCGGAGCCGTCGCCGGTGGCGATGTACAGGTAGCCGTCCGGCCCGAAGCGCAGGCAGCCGCCGTTGTGGCCGCCGGACGGCCATTCGAGGATGACCTTCTCGCTTTTCGGGTCGGCCTTCGGCGGGCTGCCGGCCGCGGTGAACCGGGTGACGCGGCTGCCGGTGGGCGTCTCCTTCGACGGGTCGGGGATGTGGGTGACGTAGAAGTAGCCGTTGCGGGCGAAGTCGGGGTGGAACGCCAGGCCGTAGAGGATCCCCTTGACCTCGAGAAGCAGGTCCTGCCGCTGGGTTTTCGGGTCGAACGAGTAGACCTTGCCCGGCCGGGTGGCGACGAAGAGCCGGTCGGTGCCGGGGGCGGCGGTCATCTCCAGAGGCTCGAAAAACTTGACCTTGGGGAAGGCGACTTCGAGGCGGTACGGCGGGGGCGGCTCCGGCGAGCCCTTGACCTTCGACGTGGTCCAGAGGGGGCGCTTGGGGCCGGCTTTGTCCGCGGTGCCGACGGCGGGGCGGACGGCGAGCAGCGCCAGCGCGCCCGCCAACAGCGGTAGACCGAGTTTCACCAGACGCATGACGATGTGCTCAGGGGGAGACGGACCAGGGCGGCGATGGCGTCAGGTTACCCGATCGGCGCGGAAAGGAAAGCAGAAAGCGGCCCTGGTGATTGCCCCCCCTGCCGGGGGCACGGCTACGGCTTCCCCTTCTTGGCCAACTCCAGCCGGAGCGTGAGGGGCCGCATCTTGGTAACGACCTTGCCGCCCGCCTCCGTCTCCGCGACGACGACGGTGCGGCGCTTCGCCCTTTCGACCTTCTCCACCTGTCCCTTGGTTCCCCGGAGTTCCACCACCACCGCCTTGGCAGGGTCCGCCGGCTTCTCTTCCCGCTTGACGGAAACCACCTCCAGGCCCTCCACCAGGACATTGGTCGAGTGTACGACCTTGCCCGCCTTGGTCTTGACGCTGGACGTCACGTACATCAGGTCGGTACGGGAGCCGGCCTTGAGCCCCTCGGGAGCGTGCTCCGCCGCGAGGTGTACCTCGACCTTGGCCGCGCCCGCTTTCTGCTGGGAGGGTGAGGCGGTGAGACAGACGGCTAAAGTCGTCAGGGCAATCAGGCATTGTCTCCCAGACATAAGGTGGCCCTCAAGAGGAGTGGAGAATGGTAATCTAGGTGTGGGAACCAGGCGGCATGTCATCCTCCCGCACCACCTTTCCCAGGTCAAGCCCGTGCATCGAGGCGGAAAGCGGGCGACCGCGCTTGACGCGGCGTCCGCCGGCTGCGACATTATTCGATATACCTTCCGACCGTGAACGGGCGTCCCCACCCGACGGGATCCTTCCGCCATGACGCCGCGAGATCGTTCGCACATGCACCGACGCGCTTTGACGCTGCTACTCCTTCTCCCCCTGGCCGTCCGCGCCGCCGGGCCGGACGGCGCCCGCCTCTACAAGACCAAGTGCGCCACCTGTCACGGCACCCAGGGCGAGGGCACGAAGAAATACAGGCCCCGCCTCGAAGGCGACCACTCGGTCGGCAAGTTGGCCGAGATCATCCAGAAGACCATGCCCGAGTCGGCCCCCGGCACGCTGGAGGCGAACGAGGCCAGGGCGGTCGCGGAGTACATCCACGGGGCCTTCTACTCCAGGCTGGCCCGCGAGCGCAACCGGCCGGCCCGCATCGACCTGGCCCGGCTGACCGTCCGCCAGTATCGACACGCCGTCGCCGACGTCGTCGGCAGCTTCCGCGCCCCGGTCAAGACGTCCGCCGAGCGCGGCCTCAAGGGCGAGTACTTCAAGGGCCGCCGCTTCCGGCCGCAGGACCGGGTGTTGCAGCGCGTCGATCCGAAGGTCGCGTTTGACTTCGGCACCGACTCGCCGGTGCCGGACAAGGCCGCGCCGGAGGAGTTCTCCATGCGCTGGAACGGCTCGCTGCTGGTCGATCAGACCGGCGAGTACGAGTTCACCGTCCGCACCGAGCACGCGGCCCGGCTGTGGCTGAACGACCTGAGGCGGCCTCTCATCGACGCCTGGGTCAAGTCGGGCCACGACACCGAGTACAAGGCGACGCTGTACCTGGTGGCCGGCCGGGCCTACCCGCTGCGGCTGGAGTACAGCAAGGCGAAGCAGGGCGTCGATGACTCGAAGAAGAAGGACAAGCCAAAGCCGAAGCCGGTGAAGTCATCGATCGCGCTACTATGGAAGCTGCCGGGCCGCGCCCGCGAGGCGGTCTCGCAGCGGAACCTGTCGCCGCTGCCTGCGTCGGAGGCCTACGTCTGCTCGACGCGCTTCCCGCCGGACGACAAGAGCTACGGCTGGGAGCGTGGGACGACCGTGTCGAAGGAGTGGGACGAGGCGACCACCGACGCCGCCCTCGAGGCCGCGGGGTACATCGTCGCCTACCTAGACGAACTGGCCGGCGTGCGGCCGGCCGACCGGCGGGCCGAGTCCGGCCTGGGCAACCCCGCGGCGATCAACCTGGACGGCCCCGGCGACGTCAAGCCAGCCCCGGAGCGGCTCGCCAAGGTCCGGGCGTTCGCCGCGGCTTTCGCCGAGCGGGCGTTCCGCCGGCCGCTGTCGGCGGGCGAGAGGAAGGAGATCGTCGAGAAGGCGTTCGCCGCCTCGGCCGACCCGGAGACGGCGGTCAAGCGCATCGTCCTGCGGGTGCTCAAGTCGCCGCGCTTCCTCTACCGCGAGGTCGGCCAGAGCGCCGACGCCTACGACGTGGCGGCCCGGCTGTCGTTCGGGCTGTGGGATTCCGTCCCCGACAAGGAACTGCTCGCCGCCGCGGCGAAGGGCGAACTGGCCACGAAGGAGCAACTGACGAAGCAGGCCGAGCGGATGCTGGCCGACCCCCGGGCGCGGGCCAAGCTGCGCGACTTCCTGCTGAGCTGGCTCAAGCTCGACGACGGCCAAGACTTGGCGAAGGACGCCAAGAAGTTCCCCGGCTTCGACGCCGAGGTGATCGCCGACCTGCGGACGTCGGTCGAGCTGTTTTTGGACGAGGTGCTCTGGTCGGAGAATTCCGACTACCGTCAACTGTTGCTGGCGGACGAGGTCCACCTGAACGGCCGCCTGGCGAAGTTTTACGGGGCCTCGCTGCCGGGCGACGCCGATTTCCAGAAGGTGAAACTTGACCCGGGCAAGCGGGCCGGCGCGCTAACCCACCCGTACCTGATGACGACGTTCGCCCACGCCGGCGAGAGTTCGCCGATCCACCGCGGCGTCTTCCTGGCCCGCGGCGTGCTCGGCATGGCGTTGCGGCCGCCGCCGGAAGCGGTGGCGCCGCTGGCGCCGGACCTGCATCCGGATTTGACCACCCGGGAGCGGGTGGCGCTTCAGACCAGGCCTCCAACCTGCATGGGCTGCCATAGCGTCATCAACCCGCTGGGGTTCACCCTGGAGCAGTTCGACGCCGTCGGCCGGTTCCGCGACGCCGACCACGGCAAGCCGATCGACGCGACCGGCAGCTACCAGCGCGGGACGGCAAGACGGTGCGGGTCAACGGCGCCCGCAGTGGCGACGTTCCTGGCCGGCAGCGATGAGGCCCACGCCGCCTTCGTCGAGCAGATGTTCCACAGCACTGGTCCAGCAGCCGATGCGGGCCTACGGCAACGACCACGCTCGATCGGTTGCGGCAGACGTTCGCCGCCGGCCGCTACAATATGCGAAAGCTCGCCGTCGAGATCCTGACGATAAGTGCGCCAAAGCCTCGGTCGTAGGACAAGCTGCCAGCTTGTCCTCTGGCGAAAGCGGGACAAGCTGGCAGCTTGTCCTACGACAGAACCTCGGAGACGTAGATGCCTGCCTTCCTGACCCGCCGCGACTTCGTCCGTGACCTCGGCCTCGGCGCGCCTCGCTGCCGTTCATCCTCAACCTGCCCGGCCTCGGCTTCGCCAACCAGGCGCGGCGGAAGCAGCGCATGGTGGTGGTCTTCAGCCCCAACGGGATCGTGCCGACCAACTTCTGGCCCGACGAGGAGGGCGAGAAGTTCGCCCTGAAGGAGATCCTCCAGCCGCTGGCGCCGTTCCAGGGCCAGACGCTGGTGCTCAACGGCGTCTGCGACAAGGTGCGCGGCGACGGCGACAACCACATGCGCGGCATCGGCTGCCTGCTGACCGGCATCGAGCTGTTCCCCGGCAACATCCAGGGCGGCTCGCACACCCCCGCCGGCTGGGCCAGCGGCGTGTCGATCGACCAGGAGGTCAAGAACTATCTCCAGAAGGACGCCGCCACGCGGACGCGGTTCGGGTCGCTGGAGTTCGGCGTCATGGTGCCGGAGCGGGCCGACACCTGGACGCGGATGTCCTACTCCGGGCCGAACAAGCCGATCTCGCCGATCGACGACCCGTACCAGATGTTCAACAAGCTGTACGGCAAGACCAAGGACCGCGCCCTCTTGGCCAGCGTGCTGGACGACGTCAAGGACGACCTGAAGAAGATCGGCGGCAGCGTCGGCGCCCAGGACCGCCGGCTGCTCGACGAGCACGCGGCGTTCGTGCGAGACATGGAGCGCGACCTGAAGGCGGCCGCGGCGATGACGCACGCGGTGCCGGCGCTGGACCCCGGCGTGCGGAAGGAGAACGACCGCATGCCGCAGATCAGCAAGATGCAGATCGACCTGATGGTGAACAGCTTCGTGGCCGACTTCTCCCGGGTGGCGACGTTCCAGATCACCAACTCGGTCGGCCAGCCGAAGATGCGCTGGCTGGGCATCAACGAGGGCCACCACGAGATCTCGCACGAGCCGGACACCAACGCCAAGGCGGTCGAGAAGCTGACGAAGATCAACCGGTGGTACTGCGAGCAGGTGGCCTACCTGGCGAAGCGGCTGGCGGAGACGCCGGAGCCGGGCGGCCGCGGTAGCCTGCTGGACAACACGCTGATCGTCTGGACCAACGAGCTGGGCAAGGGAAACTCGCACACGCTGGACAACATCCCGTTCGTGCTGGTCGGCGGCGGGCTGGATTTCAAGATGGGCCGATCGCTGAAGTTCAAGAAAACGCCGCACAACCGGCTGCTGTTGTCGCTGGCGCACGGCTTCGGGCACCGGATCGAGAAATTCGGCAACCCGGACTTCTGCGCGCCGGCCCGCTGTCGCTGGTGAGGCGACGGGCGTTGGCGAGCCGGGGGCGTGAGCCCCGGAGGTGGAAGCCCTCCGGGGCTCACGCCCCCGGCTCGCCTGCTGATCACGCAGCTCACGACGTCAGCGGGTAGCCCTTGTTGCGCCAGTCGCGGATGCCGCCGTCCATCGAGATCACGTTGGTGTAGCCCATCTTCTGAAGGTTGTCGGCCGCCAGGGCCGAGCGGAAGCCGCCGCCGCAGTAGAGGATCAGGCTCCTTCGACGTGTCGGGGAAGCGCTGCTCGACGTCGCGGCTCGAGGACACCCCGGCCCATGGGGACGGCTCCGGGCAGGTGGTCGCGGGCGAACTCGCTCTCCTCGCGGACGTCGAGGATCGTCAGCGGCTCGCCGCGGTCGAGGCGGGCCTTCACCTCGTCAACGGTCGTCTCCTTGACGCGCGCCTTCGTGTCCTGGACGAGCTTCAGGGAGCGCGGGCTGTGCTGCATCGCCATGGGGTTCAACCTCCGGGTTGGGTTTGTCGCGCTCCTCGCGGCGGAAGCGGCGGAGGACAAAGAACGCTTCGAGGAGTTGCAAGGCGACGGCGGCGAGGACGATCCACGGCAGGGCGTTCATGACGGCCACGAACCGGCCCGCCAGCGGGGTCGTCGGCGACGGCGAGCCGGTCGCGGAACTCGGCCCACCGCCACCACCACAGCCCGAGGGCGACCGCGGCCAGCGCAGGGCCGCGCCCAACTGGGCGAGGTAGCGGCCGCGGGTCATCGTCAGCACGCCGTACAGCTTGATCCGCACCGGCTGCACGTCGGTCACTCCCGGAACGCCGCCGGCCGGCCGGCACGGCGGGGGTCCATGACACCTTCGTACCTGCCCCCTTGGCGTTGTAACAGATCGAATGGGCGTCGCCTTGCGCCCCGAACCTTCAGGACGCGGTGGCCCATCTTCTCCAGCCGCGTGACGGCGTCGGCGTGCTTCTCCCAAGTCGCCGTTTCCAGCTGCACCCTGTCGGGGAACCACTGCTGGTGCATCCGCGGCGTCCACCGCCTGGTGCAGCGGCATGTCGTAATCGACCACGTTCACAACCACGCCAAGCACCGTGTTGATGATCGTCCGCCCGCCGGGGCTGCCGGTGATCAGGGCCGGCCGGCCGTCCTTGACCAGGATCGTCGGCGTCATGCTCGACAGCATCCGCTTGCCGGGTGCGATCAGGTTCGGCTCGGTGCCGACCTGCCCCTTGCGGTTGGTCACCCCCGGAACAGGGTTGAAGTCGGTCATCTCGTTGTTGAGCAGGAAGCCGCCGCCGCGCACCACCACCTTCGAGCCGAACGAATCTTCCAACGTCGTCGTGGTGCTGACCGCCATGCCGGAGGCGTCGAGGACGGAATAGTGCGTCGTGTGCGTCTTTTCGTCGGCGAGCTTGATCTCGCCGGCGAGTGACTCGCTCGGCGTGGCCTTCTTCAGGTCGATGCCCAGCGCGGCTTCCTGGCGTACTCCTTCGTGGTCAGGTGCGCCGGGTTCTTGACGAAGTCCTGGTCGCCGAGGTAGGCGGCCCGGTCCCGGTAGGCCCGCCGCATCGCCTCCGTCATCAGGTGCAGCGTCTCGGCGGAGTACCGGGGGTGCCTGTTGAGGTCGAAGGTCTCCAGGATGTTGAGCATCTCGACGAGGCAGACGCCGCCGGAGGACGGCGGCGGCGGGGCGACACGTCGTAACCCCGGTAGCTCCCGCGGATCGGCTCACGCTGCTTCGCCCTGTAACCGGCCAGGTCGTCTAGGGTGATGAGTCCGCCGCCGGCCTTCATCTCCTTGACGAGCAGGCTCGGCCGTCTCGCCCTGGTAGAACCCGTCCGGGCCACGCTCGGCGATGCAGCTCAGGGTGCGGGCGAGGTCTTTCTGGACCAGCTGGTCGCCGGCCGTCCAGGCCCTTTGCTCTTGCCCAACACCCGGCGGAGTTCCGGGAACGCCATCGCCCGCCGCAGGGCAGCGTTGAGCGAACCGGCCAGGGCGTCGTCGATCGTAAAGCCCTCGTCGGCCAGCTTCACCGCCGGCTCGACCAGCGACTTCCACGGCAGCTTGCCGAACCTGGCGTGGGCCAGCCCCAGCCCCGCGACGCTGCCGGGCACGCCGACGGTCAGGTGTGCCTTCTTGCCGTGCTTGACGAACAGGTCCTTCGTCGCCGCCGCGGGGGCGGTCTCGCGGTAGTCGATGGCGACCGGCTCGGTCTTCGCCCCGGCAGGGCGGATGAGCATGAACCCGCCGCCGCCGATGTTGCCGGCCTCCGGCCAGGTGACCGCCAGCGCGAAGCCGACCGCGACGGCGGCATCGACGCCGTTGCCGCCCCTGGCGAGTACCCTCGCGCCGACGCTGTTAGCCGGGGGCGAGACGCTCACCACGATGCCCTTGCTGTCGGCCGTGGTGAGCGGGGTCAGGAGCAACAGCAGCCACACGGCGAGTCGGTTCATCGGCCGGTTCCTTGGTAGGGAGGAGGCTTACCGTTATTGTTCGTCCGGGGGTGGGGTGTGGCCAGGGCTTGCGCGCTTGCAGGTTGGGGCGCCTATAATGCAGCGATGCCCCTCGCGCCCCCGTCACGACCGCCACACCCGGCAAACCCAGCCGGGTTTCCAGACGCCGGCGCTTTGCACTCCAACCCCGGCGATGATACCTTGGGGGACGGCGACGTGTGGCTTTCGTGAAGGCCGTTCGTCCTCTCCCCGGACGGCCCGCCGCGGCTCGTGCCTCACCCTACCCTCGTCGAGATCCGACCCATGTTGCGCACATCCTGCCCTGTCGTGGTCGCCCTGCTGCTGGCCGCCCCCGCCGTAGCCCAGGAGCCGATCCGCTTCGCCCGCACCCCGGACATCTCCCCCGACGGCAAGCTGATCGCCTTCAGCTACCTCGGCGACATCTTCACCGTCGAGACGATCGGCGGCACCGCCCGGGCGGTCACGTCGCACCCCGCCCACGACCTCTACCCGGTCTTCAGCCCCGACGGCCAGCAGATTGCCTTCAGCTCCAACCGCCACGGCGGCTACGACGTCTTCGTCGTCTCGGCCCGCGGTGGCAAGCCAAAGCGGCTGACCTACGACTCGGCCAGCGACATCGTCACCGGCTGGACGCCGGACGGCAAGCACGTCCTGTTCGCCTCGACCCGCGGCGTGTCGTTCCCGCCGGCCATCGAGCTGTACACCGTGCCGGTCGAGGGCGGCCGGGCCCGCAAGGTCACCGTCGCCGAGGGCAAGGACGGGTCGTTCTCGCCCAGGGGCGACCAGCTGCTGTACGTCCGCGGGCCGGGCTCGTGGTACCGCAAGGGCTACCGCGGCTCGTCCAACGACGACCTGTGGCTGGCCAACGCCGACGGCTCCAACAACCGCCGCGTCACCACCTTCCCGGGCCAGGACCACTCGCCGATGTGGAGCCCCGA
Organism: Gemmataceae bacterium; assembly: GCA_046350195.1. Lineage (GTDB taxonomy): Bacteria > Planctomycetota > Planctomycetia > Gemmatales > Gemmataceae > CALDUY01. The sequence continues at coordinate 48,690 of JAXMAW010000043.1, read as the reverse complement.
CGGCAACACGATCTACTACGTCAGCGAGACCCACGGCGTCGCCAACGTCGTCAAGCAGCCGCCGGGCATGCTGCCGCCGTCGGCCAAGCCGGTGGCGCTGACCCAGCACGCCGACGACAGCGTCCGCCGCGCCCGCATCAGCCGCAACGGCGAGTGGATCGTCTACGAGTGCGGCCCGGACCTGTGGGTCGTCTCGACCGGCGACGACCCCCGGCCGCGCAAGGTCGCCATCGAGGTCAACGCCGACGACAAGGCCAACAACGAGCGGGTGGTCACGTTCACCCGCGGGGCCACCGAGTTCGCCCTGGCCCCCGACGAGAAGCACGTCTGCTTCGCCGTCCAGGGCAAGCTGTTCCGCGCCACCGTCGGGCCCACCACCCGCCCGGTACAGATGACGTTCGGCCCCTCCAACGACCACGGCGCCGCCTGGTCGCCGGACGGCTCAAAGGTCATCTTCCTGTCCGACCGCGGCGGGCACGACGACCTGTACCTGCTGGAGCAGGACGACCCCGACCACCCCAAGCTGGCCGACGCCCACCGCTTCAAGGTGACCCGGCTCACCGACACCCGCGACGCCGAGAGCGGCGTCAGCTTCCAGCCCGACGGCAAGCGGGTGGCGTTCCTCCGCGGCGGCAAGTTGATGACGATGACCCCCGACGGCAAGGACCAAAGGGAGGTCGTCAAGGACGTCGCCGTGTTCGACTACGACTGGTCGCCCGACGGCCGGTGGATCGTCTTCGCCCGCCGCGACGGGTCGTTCGCCAGCGAGCTGTACATCGTCCCCTCGGCGGGGCCGACGGTCAGCAACCCCGTCCGCAACGTGACCCGCTACGCCACGGCCAACGAGGGCGTGACCTGGAGCGCCAACGGCAAGAGGCTCGCCTTCCTCAGCGAGCGGCGCGGGGCCGCCAACCTGCACGTCCTGGACCTGGAGAAGCCCGAGGCGGAGGTCAGCACCGCCTCCCCGGCGAAGCCGGCCGCGTCCTCGGGAAGTTGGAGCTGGGGCACCCGGCCGGCGCTGACGATCGACTGGGACGACATCCACCTGCGCGCCCACCCGGTCGTGCCCGGCTACGTGGACGAGGCGGCGATCTCGCCGGACGGCACCAAGGTGGCGTTCCGCGACGGCATCGCCCGCGACCTGTGGGTGGCCAGCAGCAACGGCAGCTCGGTGACGCGGCTGACCACCGGCGGGGTGCGCCCGCGGCAGATCCAGTGGTCGAGGCGCAAGAGCATCCTCGGCTCGCCGATGGACCTGATCTACTTCCTCGACGGCCAGGGCAACATTCGGCTGGCCAACGCCGGCGGCGGGTCGCCGCCGGCCACCGCCAGCAGCGGTGGGTCGGAGTCGCGCCCCGCGACCGACCGCACGGCGACGATGCCGTTCCGCATCAAGATGGCGGTCCGCCAGGACGAGCTGTTCGCCGAGATGTTCGACCAGAGCTGGCGCTTCCTCAGCGAGAGCTTCTACGACGAGAAGTTCCACGACCGCAACTGGGACGACGTCCGCAAGCGCTACCGCCCGCTGGTCAAGCACATCGCCATGAGGGAGGACCTGTACGCACTTCTGTACCTGATGATGGGCGAGCTGAATGCCTCGCACCTCGGCGTCATCGGGTTCGCCGCCGGCCCGGAGGAGGACACCGCCGAACTGGGCCTGATCTGGGACGACGCCCACAGGGGCAAGGGCTACAAGATCGCCGAGGTGCTCAAGCGCGGCCCGGCCGACCGCAAGGGGATCACCCTCAAGCCCGGCGAGTACGTCCTGGCCATCGACGGCACCGAGCTGGACGACACGGTGAGCCTGTCGCGGTTGCTCAACGGCAAGGTCGGCGAGTCGGTGTTCTTGCAGGTCGCCGACTCCCCCGACGCCCCCAAGGAGAAGCGCCGCCGCGTCGAGCTGACCGCCATGAACCGTCACCGGACGACCGGCCGGCCGACCGGCGTCTCCGACCTGATGTACGACCGCTGGGTGGCGCGGAACGCGGCCAAGGTGACGGAGCTGTCCGGCGGCAAGCTGGGCTACATCCACATCCCGAGCATGGACGAGGAGGGGCTGGACGCCTTCGTGCGCTCGCTCTACTCGGACAACTTTGACAAGGAGGCGATCGTCCTGGACGTGCGGTACAACGGCGGCGGTTACACCCACGACCAGGTGCTGAACTACCTGGGCAGCAAGGAACACACGATCTTCCGCAACCGCGACGGCGGCCAGGGGACGGTGCTGCGGTCGTGGGACCGCAAGTGGCACAAGCCGATGACGCTGCTGATCAACAACCGCAGCTACAGCGACGCGGAGATCTTCCCCAACGCCTTCAAGACGCTCGGCCTGGGTAAGCTGGTCGGCGAGCCGACGGCCGGGTTCGTCATCGGCACGGTGGAGAGGCGCCTGGTGGACGGGTCGATCTTCAGCATCCCGCGGATCGGCGTGTGGACGACGAAGGGCGTGAACATGGAGAAGGAGGGCGTGCCGCCCGATGTCTTCGTCGAGAACCACCCCGACCAGCTGGCCCGGGGAGAGGACGCCCAGTTGGCCCGGGCGGTGCAGACGCTGCGCGTGGACGTCGCCGAGTGGAAGAAGAAGCGGCCGCCGGAGGTCGTCATCGCCCCGCCGCCGGCACCGGAGAAGCCCGGCACGCCGGTGTCGGCCCCGGTGGGCACGCCGCGGCCGTGACGCGCCTGGACCGAACGTGGGGCGAGTAAGGGCCGCGGCAGCCCTTCTCGCCCCGGCCCACTCTGGATCCCACCGGTTTTCCCTACCCGCCCGCCGCGGCCTCTGCTTGAATAGCATTACCCGCCCCGCCTCCTGCCGTGCATCTGCCCGGGGACCGCCACCATGCCGCGCACGCCCCTGCTCGTCTTTGCCCTAGGTTTGTTAGCCGGCCCGTTCGTCGGCGCCGACACGACCAAGAAGCTCGCCCCGGTCGATTTCACGCGCGACGTCCGGCCCATTCTCGTGGACCGCTGCTTCCAATGCCACGGCCCCGACGAGAAGACCCGCAAGGCCGGTCTGCGCCTCGACGACCGTGACGCCGCCCTCAAAAAGGGCCGCTCCGGCACGGCCGCGGTCGTGCCGGGCGACCCGGCGAAAAGCGAGCTGGTCAGCCGCATCCGCTCCGCAGACCCGACCGAGGTGATGCCGCCGAGGAAGGTCGGCAAGCCGCTGTCGCCGCGCGAAATCGACCTGCTCGAGCGCTGGGTGCGCGAGGGCGCCCCCTTCGCCAGGCACTGGGCCTACGTCGCACCGGTCCGGCCGCCCTTGCCACGAACGAAGACCCCAGGCTGGCGGCGCAACCCGATGGACGCATTCCTCCTCGCCCGGCTCGATCGTGAGCGCCTTGCCCCGTCCCCGGAGGCCGACCGCGCCGCGCTGCTGCGCCGCGTCACCCTCGACCTGACTGGGCTGCCGCCGACGCTCGAAGAGGCCGACCGGTTCTTCCGCGACGCCGGGTCCGACGCCTACGAGCGGCTGGTCGATCGGCTGCTGGCGTCGCCGGCGTTCGGCGAGCGGTGGGCAGTGCCGTGGCTCGACCTCGCCCGCTACGCCGACTCGCAGGGCTACGCCAACGACCCCGACCGCAGCATCTGGCCGTGGCGCGACTGGGTCGTGCGGGCCCTGAATGCCAACATGCCCTACGACCGGTTCACCGTCGAGCAACTGGCCGGCGACCTGCTGCCCGGGGCGACCCCGGAGCAGCTGGTCGCGACGGGGTTCCACCGCAACACGCTGACCAACACCGAGGGCGGCACCAGCCCGGAGGAGTTCCGCTCCGCGGCGGTGGCCGACCGCGTCAACACCACCTTTGCCGTCTGGCAGGCGACGACGATCGGCTGCGCCCAGTGCCACTCGCACAAGTACGACCCGTTCTCGCAGAAGGAGTATTACCAGGTCTACGCGGTCTTCAACAGCAGCGAGGACGCCAACCGCGGCGACGATGCCCCCACGCTCACCCTCGCCACGCCGGGTAACGCCCGCGAGCGGGCGGAGACCGAAGCGCTGCTGAGCACGAAGCGGGCGGAGCGCCGGGCGCTGCACAAGATCGCGGCGAAGGTCAAGGCGCTGGACAGGGAGGTCAAGTCGCTGGAGGGCCGCCTGAAGCAGCTGGCCGCAACGACGCCGGTGCTGCGCGAGCTGCCATCCCCCCGATCGACGCACGTCCACATCCGCGGCGAGTTCGAGAACAAGGGCGAGCCGGTGTCCCCGGGCCTCCCCGCATCCTTGCCCACCCCCGCGAAGTCCACGAGGATCGACCGGCTGGGGCTGGCTCGCTGGCTGGTCGATGAGACAAACCCGCTGACGGCCCGCGTCGCGGTCAACCGGCTGTGGGAGGAGCTGTTCGGCGTCGGCCTGGTCGAGACCAGCGAGGACTTCGGCACCCAGGGCGACCTGCCCAGCCACCCCGAGCTGCTCGACTGGCTGGCCGTGGAGTACATGCGCTCCGGCTGGGACACGAAGCGGATGCTGCGGCTCCTCGTGACGTCATCGACGTACCGGCAGTCCTCGCGCGTCTCCGACGATCTCTCTAAACGCGATCCGAACAACCGCTTACTGGCGCGCGGGCCGCGCGTAAGGCTGTCCGCCGAGATGGTGCGCGACCAGGCGCTGGCGGTCGGCGGCCTGCTCAGCCGCAAGATGGGCGGCCCACCGGTGCAGCCGCCGCGGCCGAGCTTCGCCCTCGTCGCCGCGTTCGGCGGGTCCACCGACTGGGCGCCAAGCCCCGGCGAGGACCGGCTGCGGCGCGGCCTGTACACCCGCGTCCGCCGCAACGCCCCGTACCCGTCGTTCACCACCTTCGACGCCCCCGAGCGGACGTTCTGCAACGTCCGCCGGCTGCGCACCAACACGCCGTTGCAGGCGCTGGTGACGCTCAACGACCCGGTCTTCTTCGAGGCCGCGCAGGCTCTCGCGCGCCGCGTCGTGGCCGACGGCGGCCGTGACGTGAAGGAGCGCACTCGTTTCGCCTTCCGCCTCTGCCTGACGCGCCTGCCGACGGGGAGTGAGACGGAGCGTTTGGAAAAGCTGTACGAGTCGGCCCGGGCGCGGTTCGCGGCCCAGCCGGCGCACGCGGAGTCGATCGCGACGCGGCCGATGGGGCCGGTCCCCGCCGGCATGGACGCCGTCGAACTGGCGGCGTGGACGATCGTCGGCAACACCCTCCTGAACCTCGACGAGACCATCGCCAAGCGGTGACCTACATGACCCCACTCGACCTCACCCGCCGCACATTCCTCCGCGACGGCGCCCTGGGCCTTGGCGGCCTGGCGCTGGGGAGCCTGCTCGCCGACGGCGCCGAGGCCGGCGTCAACCCCCTTGCGGCGCGCAAGCCGCCGCTGCCGGCGAAGGCCAAGGCGGTCATCGTACTGCACCTGGCCGGCTCGCCGCCGCACCTCGACCTGCTAGATTACAAGCCGGAACTGGTAAAGCGCGACGGCCAGCCGATCCCCGAGTCGTTCGTCAAGGGCAAGCGATTCGCGTTCACGTCCGGCATCCCCACGCTGCTCGGCACGCCGCAGCCGTTCAAGCGGCGCGGCCAGTCCGGGGCGTGGGTCTCCGACGCCTTGCCCGGCATCGCCTCGATCGCCGACGAGCTGTGCTTCCTCAAGGGCGTCTGGACGGAGCAGTTCAACCACGCCCCGGCGGAGCTGCTGCTGTACACCGGCTCGCCGCGGCCGGGTCGGCCGGGTTTCGGCGCGTGGGTCACCTACGGGCTGGGCTCGGAGAGCCAGAACCTGCCGGGGTTCATCGTGCTGGTCTCCGGCGGGTCGCTGCCGTCGGGCGGCAAGGCGGTCTGGGGCAGCGGGTTTTTGCCCGGCGTCTTCCAGGGCGTTCAGTGCCGCTCCGGCGGCGACCCGGTGCTGTACGTGTCCAACCCCGAGGGGATGGACCGCGACCTGCGGCGAATGAGCCTCGACGCCGTCCGCGACCTCAACGAAATGGAGGGCGTCGCCCACCCCGAGACGCGCCCGCGCATCGCCCAGTACGAGATGGCCTTCCGCATGCAGGTGGCCGTGCCCGAGGTGATGGACCTTGCGCGCGAGCCGAAGTCGGTCCTCGACCGCTACGGCGCCCAGCCCGGCGCCGCGAGCTTCGCCAACAACTGCCTGCTGGCCCGGCGGCTGGTCGAGCAGGGGGTGCGGTTCGTGCAGCTGTTTGACTGGGGCTGGGACTTCCACGGCACCAACCCCAACGAGGACATCAAGACCGGCCTGCCCCGGCGCTGCGCCCCGATGGACCGGGCGGTGACGGCGCTCATCACCGACCTCAAATCCCGTGGCCTGCTCGACTCGACGCTGGTCGTCTGGACTGGCGAGTTCGGCCGGACGCCGTTCCGCGAGGGCCGCACGGCGCAGAGCAAGAACCTCGGCCGCGACCACCACCCGCACTGCTACTCGATGTTCCTCGCCGGCGGCGGCGTCAAGCCGGGGGTCAGCTTCGGCGGCTCCGACGAGTTGGGCTTCTACGCCGTCGAGAACAAGGTCCACGTCCACGACCTGCAGGCGACCCTGTTGCACTTACTCGGCTTCGACCACGAGCGGCTGACGTACCGGTTCCAGGGCCGCGACTTCCGCCTGACCGACGTCCACGGCCGGTTGGTCCGCGAGGTGCTGGCATGACGCAGCCGCCGCGCTACCCGATCGTGCTGTCGATCCTGGCGGCGGTCGTCACCGTGGGCTTGAAGGGGACCGCCTACTGGCTGACCGGGTCGGTCGGCCTGCTGTCGGACGCGCTGGAGTCGCTCATCAACCTCACCGCGGCGTCGACCGCGTTCTGGTCGCTGTGGTACGCCGCCCGCCCGGTGGACGGGTCGCACACCTACGGCCACGAGAAGATCGAGTACTTCTCCAGCGGCCTCGAAGGCGGGCTGATCCTCGTCGCCGCCGGCGGCATCGCCTGGGCGGCGGTCGAGCGCCTGATCCACCCCAGGGACGTGCAGGAACTGGGCGTCGGCCTGGCCATCTCGCTCGTCGCGGCCCTCATCAACGGCGCCGTCGCGGTCGTGCTGCTGCAGGTGGGCAAGCAGTACGGCTCGATCGTGCTGGAGGCCGACGGCAAGCACCTGCTGACCGACGTCTGGACGAGCGTGGCGGTGCTGGGCGGCCTGGGGTTGGTGTGGCTGACCGGCTGGCAGCCTCTCGACCCGCTGATCGCGCTGCTGATCGCGGCCAACATCCTGTGGACGGCGGTCGACCTGATGGGGCGGTCGTTCGACGGGCTGATGGACCGCGCCCTACCGGCGATCGAGCTGGAGCGCATCCGCGAGGCGATCCGCGGCCGGCTCGGCCCGGACATGGACTACCACGCCCTGCGCACCCGCCAGGCCGGCACCCGGCGGTTCGCCGACTTCCACCTGCTGGTCCCCGGGCGGTTCACCGTCCGGCAGGCGCACGAACTGAGCCACCAGATCACCGACGACCTCGTCGCGGTGTTGCCCGGACTGGAAGTCACGGTTCACATCGAGCCGATCGAGTCGCGCAGCGCCTGGCAGGACAGCGCCCTGTTGCCGCTAGAGCAGCAGGCTCGCCTGGAGCGCGGCGAGGAACCGATGCGGGCGCCGTGACGGTCAAAGCTCGGCCGGGTCATCCCCTCGGCGGTATGCCTTCTTCCCGTTCAGCAGCCGGTACGCCTCGTCCATGCCGAACAGCGCCCCGACGCCGGCCGCGTCCTGCACGCGCTGCTCGAACTCCTCGGTCGATTCGAGGCGGTCGCGGCGGATGTGCCGCGGCGGCAGGCCAACGCCCTTCAGGGCCGGCGTGACCATCAGGCCGCGGTGACAATCGATCGGGTCCTCCTCGCCGCACATCAGCGCGACGGTGTACCGTTGCAGTCCGCCGAGCACCCGTTCGACCCCGCGGGCAAACCCCGCGGTTGAGCGGACGCGCTCGTAGTCGGCCCAGCCGTCGGGGTGGTAGAGCGCCTCGTCGGTCGGCCGGCCCCCCAGTTCCTGGCCGAGGAAGACGTAGGCGATGCCGTGGTGCCCCAGCGTCGCCTCCAGCGAGCCGCGGCTGAAGTGCGGCATCCGGCGGCTGTACGGGCTGGAGCGCACGTCGGCCACCGCCGTCACCCCGTGGCGGCGCAGCAGGGCGAGGAACGCCTCCGGCTCGTGGTTGGAGTGGCCGACGGTGAAGAGTCGGCCGGCGAGGTCGGCGGCATGGGCGATCGGAAAAGAGGTATTTTCTGGTTGCATTTCGGCCTCGCCGCGGCGATTCTTCAGGGACACCTTTCGACAACCGGAGCCACGCCCGTGGACGTCATCCTCCTCGACTGGACGCGGATGGGCCACCAGTTCTGTCTCGCCGGGGCGGTCGTTCAGCAGGGCGAGGTCCGCGTCGTCCGCCCGCTGCGGCCCGCGGCCTGACCCCGTCGCGCGAACGTCGGCTGGTCGCCGTACCTGCTGCACGGCCACGGCCGCTGGCAGGTGTTCGAGATGGTCAAGCCGGCGCCGGTGGTGCCGGCCCGCCGCACCTCGAAGACGTGTGGGTCACCGGACTGCGGCCCACGTCGCGCCTGGCGTCGCCGGAGCAGCGCCGAGCGATCCTCCGGGCGACGCTGGCCGCCGAGGGGCTGCCCCTGTTCGGGGCCGGTTGCACTGCTCGCACGTCGGCAGCTACCTCGACCCGGGGGGCGGGTTGCGGAGCCTGGTCAGCGTCCTGGTCCCGTCTCGGGAGGTCCACTTCACCACCTACTGGCGCGAGGGTGCGGTCGAACCGGACGTCCGGGTCAACTTGCCGGTGCCGGGGCTGGGCCCCCGCATCATACCCGTGAAAGACCACTTCTTGCTATGTCGGGCGGAGCGGGAATCGCGCCAGATCGACGACCGCCTTCGCTTCCTCGACGAGGAGGTCCGGCGGATGGGCCCCTCGGTGCTCGTGCGCCTGGGGTTGTCCCGTGCCTTCACCAACGGCAACGGGCAGCCGGGGCGCTGCTGGCTCATGGCGGACGGCTTTTTCAACCCCAACGAGCCGCAGAGTTGACCATGACGCCCGACCAACTGTTGGCGCTGGCCCGCGACGCCGGGGCGCCGGCCGACGCGGGACTGACCACTCCGGTTGCCGCCCTGTTCGACTCGATGGCGTTCGTCGGGTTCCTCGGCCTGCTGGCGGATGAGTGCGGCGTCGAGCCGGCCGACATCGAGGAGGTCGTCGGCCGGCGCTTCACCACCCTGGCAGACTTGGCGAACCGGTTGGGCGAGACCGGCGTCGCCCCCGGGCGGCCCCGAGGCCAGGCGCGGGAGAGCCTCCCCCCTGACATGCGCAGCCCGGGGCCGGCCGTTTGGCTCGCGGCGTCCGCCATCCGCCTGCCGGCGTCGATGCGGTCGGCGGAAGACACGGACCGACTGCTTGGCCGGCCCGCCGGCTGGTTTAGGCAGAGGACGGGCATCGCCGGCTGCCGTCGGTGGGGCGACGAGGACGCCGTCGAGGCCGCCGCGAGCGCCGGCCTGGAGTGCCTCAAGGGGGCCATCGACGTCTCAGCCTTGCTCGTCACCAGCGAGGCCCCGCCACGCTGGCCCGGTCTGGCGGCGTGTCTGCACGCCCACCTGGCGCTGCCGCCGTCCTGCGCCGCCCTTGACGTCGGCGGAGCCTGCGTCGGCGTGCTGCACGCGCTCTGGCTTGCCCGGCGGCTGGCACGCCCGCAAGGCGATGTACTGATCGTCGCGGTCGAGTCACCCTCCGTGTGGCTCGGCATGCGGGCAGGGCCCGAAGGGGAGGCCGCGGCACTGTTCGCCGAGGGCGCGGCCGCCTGCCGGGTCAGCGTCACGCCCCGCGGCCGGCCACTCCTCGACGTGGCCCTGGGGTGCGATGGCACTGCGGCCGACTTGTTGCGGCTGGAACCGGCGCGGGGCTTGGCGATGCGCGGCCCGGCGCTGGCCAGCCGGGCCGTCCACGCTGTTTGCTCCTCGGCCGGCGAATTGGCGGCGAGGCACGGTGTGCGCCTCGGCGACGTCGTGGTCCATGCGGGCAACGGCCGCATGGCGGCCCTGGTGGCGCGCAAGCTCGGCGTGCCGGCGGGGCGCGTGCGGAGCCGGACGGCCGAGCTGGGCAACCTGGGCAGCGCCTCGCTGCTTGCCGCCTGGGAACCGGCGGCAGACGTCCCGGGGCCAGTGATCTGGGCAGCCGCCGGGGCGGGGCTGAACTGGGGCGCGGCACTGTGGGGGCCGATGGCCTGAGCGAAACTGGAGGTGACGCGCCGGCGCGGCCTTGCTATACGCCCGGGCGCGTCCGATTTCCCCCATCGGAACCAAGGAGGGTTTCCCCCGTGTTCTGGCTCAACCTCGCCATGTTCCTGCTCTGGCAGACCCAGGTCGTCGAGATCCAGGAGAGGCAGTACCCCGACCCCAGTCAGCTGGGCGTCCTGCTCCCCCCGCCTTGCCCGCCGGAGGCCTGCCCGCCTGGGTTCTACGCCCCGATGCCGGTCGGGATGCCCATGCCGGCGCCGATGAAGGCCTACCGCGTCGAGGTCCGCTTCACCTCCTGCCCGAAGAACGAGCTGCCGCCGGTCAAGACCTGCGCCCTGGTCCGCGAGAAGATGCCCGCGGCGGTGTCGTCGGTCGCCTGGCACGCCGACAAGCAGATGCACCAGGCCACTGTCTCGACGGCCATCAAGGAAGTCCGCGGCGACAAGGTGGACCTGGACCTCAACGTCGTCTGCGCCGGCGCCAAGCCGTGCTGCTGCCAGTGCGTGGAGACGGTCCCGCTGAACATGAAAAGGGACCTCGTCCTCAAGGGCGACGGCCCCGAGCCGTACTGCGCCGAGGTGACGGTGACCGAGGTAACGGAGCTGCCGGCCCCGCTGTGCGTCGCCACCGGATCGACCGGCCTGCCCTGCCCGACCTCGCCGATCACCCAGTGCGCCGCCACCGTGCCGGCCTGTTGCCCTCCGGGCGGCTGCCCGACTCCCGCCTGCTGCCCCCCGAGCGTTTGCCCGGCCTCGATGGCGCTGCAAATGCCGCCCAACTACCCCGTGGCCCAGCCGATCCCGTGCATGCCGCCGCCCACCCCAGTCCAGCTGTGCACCGTGACCACGCCGGGCCGGCCGATGCGGACGTCGCACCTCGCCATCGTCCGTGACGGCGACAAGGCCCGCGTCAAGATGACGTGCGGCGATTCGGGCGTCACCAGCGCCCGCATGACCGTCGAGGGCGGCGAGGCCGGCTCGCTCACCGTCTCGTGCGGTGCCAAGTGCGTCCACGTCACCGGCAAGTCCTGGAAGGCCCAGGCCGAGTCGATCGACGTCCGCGAGGACGGCACCGTCACCCTGCGCGGGCACGTCCGGCTGACGGCCGACCGGCTCGGCAGCAGCGTGTCGGTGAAGGCGGACGTGTTGTGCGTGAAGCTGACGCGGGGCGCGTTCGAGCGGATCGTCCACGATGGCAACCCGCAGCAGGCCATCTACGCCAAACCCGTGAGCTATCCGGCCCCGATGGGCGTCCCCGCCAGCCACCGCTGACCGGCTCTCGCCGTTTCACGCAGTGAGACAAGGGCCCCCAACACCCGTTGGGGGCCTGTCGTTTTCACCCCCCTTGGCGAGGTGAGCCGATCACTTCGCCGGGGCGGTGAGGTAGCGGTCGGCGAACTTCAAGAACGTCGGCCAGTTCGGGCCGGTCGTGTGCCCGCCGGCGTGCTGTCGAAAGGCGACCTCGCCGTCGATCAGGGCGGTCTCCTGCTGGGGGAACTCGCCGGTGCCCAGACCCTTTTTGCCCAGCAGTTCGTACACCGGCCCGGCCCCGACGCCGGCCAGGAACATCCCCTTGGCGTCCACCCAGCCGCCCTCCACCTTCAGCGAGCCGACGCTGATGAACACCGGCCGCGGGGCGCACAACGCCACCAGTTCGTGCGAGTCCACCGGCAGGTCCTTGGCCGTCAGCGGGCCGGCGTACTTGAGGTAGTTGCCGGCCATCCAGTGGTACTCGCCCGACGAGGCGACGTTCTCCACCTTCTCGCCGTAGTCGCGGCGGTGCAGCTTCGCCCCGCCGGCCCCGGACGACCCGATGAACCCGACGGCGAACCGCTCGTCGTACGCCATCGTCACGATGGCGGCCTTGCCGTACCGCGACAGCCCCTCGATGCCGACCCGCTTCGCGTCCACCGCCTTGTCGGTCTCGAAGTAGTCCAGCGTCCGGCTGGCGCCCCACGCCCACGCCCGCAGTGCCCCCCAGTCGTCCGGCTGGCGCGGCTGCCCCTTGTTGCACAGCCCGATGATCCCGGCGGTCAGCCCCGCGCCGTTGTCGGCCTGGACGCTGTTCGGGGTGAGGATGGCGTAGCCCCAGCCCTTGGCCAGCACCTGCTGCTGCCAGCTGGGGCCCCCGCCGGCCTTGCGCGGCGGGCCCTTGCCGGGGAAGTTGAACCCGAACTCCAGCATCACCGGGACCGGCCCCTTCGCCTCCGCCGGGGTGGTGAGCGTCAGCTGGATGTTGACGCTCACCAGCGGGTAGGAGGAGTTGTCCACCCGGCCGACGAGCCGCTTGGTGACGACCGGCACCTCGCCGACCGTCTGCCTCTCGGTGGCGGTCACCTCCCACTTGACCTGGGGGGTGTGCTTCGGCACCCGGCCGTAGACCTCGCGGTCGAAGTCCTCGACGATTTCGGGCCGCCGCTGCTTCCACCACGCCTCGGCCGTGGTCACCTTCTTGCCGCCCTTGAGGACCAGGGGGTCGGGCAGGTCGGGGTACGGGGTGGCCTTCGACTCGTCGAGGTTGGCGGCCCGCTCGGACTTCGGGTTGCCGTCCGCCCCGCGACGAAGCTCCTTGATCTTGAGCAGGTCCATCATCCGCTTGTGGTCCTCCCGCGCGGTCATCTTGACCGGCGGCCGGGGCGGGTCGTCGGCGCGGACGGCCAGGGCGGCGGTCGCCGCCAGGACCACACCGGCCGGCCAGAGCAGGAAGCGCGGGGATAGCACGGGATCTCCTCGGTGTTGTGGCGTCGGGGCCGGAACACGCCCGATGGTACCGCCCCCGGCAGGGGCCGGCAAGCCCCACCCCGGCCCGCTACGAACCTTCCCCCCGGGCCGCCCTCCATAAGATAGCGGCGTGCGGCCTCCCGCGCGTCGTTGTCGTTTTCCCTTGTACGAGTGGGCGAACATGCCGAGCTACAACCCCAGGGCGATCGAGCCGAAGTGGCAGCGTTACTGGCTGGAGAACAATACCTTCCGCTCGCGGGACTTCTCCGACAGGCCCAAGCTCTACGTCCTGGACATGTTCCCCTACCCCTCCGGCGCCGGCCTGCACGTCGGCCACCCCGAGGGCTACACCGCCACCGACATCCTCTGCCGCTACCGCCGCATGCGGGGCGTCCACGTGCTGCACCCGATGGGCTGGGACGCCTTCGGCCTGCCCGCCGAGCAGTACGCCATCAAGACCGGCACGCACCCGCGCGTCACCACCGAGAAGAACATCGCCACGTTCCGCCGGCAGATCCAGTCGCTGGGCTTCAGCTACGACTGGGACCGCGAGGTGGACACGACCGACCCGGGCTACTTCAAGTGGACGCAGTGGATCTTCCTGGTCCTGTACGACACCTGGTACGACCACGAGGCGAAGAGGGGCCGCCCGATCGCCGAGCTGCCGATCCCCGACAACGTCCGGAAGATGGGCGACCTGCACGTCCAACTGCACCAGGACCAACGCCGGCTGGCCTACCAGGCCGAGGTGCCGGTGAACTGGTGCGCCGGCCTGGGCACGGTGCTGGCCAACGAGGAGGTCATCGACGGCAAGTCCGAGGTGGGCGGCTTCCCCGTCGTGCGGATGCCGCTGCGCCAGTGGCTGCTGCGCATCACCGAATACGCCGATCGCCTGCTGGAAGACCTGGAGCCACTGGACTGGTCGGAGTCGATCAAGAAGATGCAGCGCGACTGGATCGGCAAGAGCGAGGGGGCCGGGGTTAACTTCTTACTGGAAGAACGAGCCGACGGGCGAACTGATCCGCATCTCTACACGATCGACGTGTTCACCACCAGGCCTGACACCCTGTTCGGGGCGACCTACATGGTGCTGTCTCCCGAACACGACCTGGTGGACGAGATCACCACGCCGGGGCAGAAGGCGGCCGTCGAGGAGTACCGCGCCCAGGCCGCGCGCAAGAGCGACTTCGAGCGCACCGAGCTGACAAAGAAAAAGACCGGCGTCTTCACCGGGGCCTACGCGATCAATCCCGTCAACCAGGCGAAGATCCCGATCTGGATCGCCGACTACGTGCTGGCGTCCTACGGCACAGGGGCGATCATGGCGGTGCCCGGCCAGGACGAGCGCGACTGGGAGTTTGCCGAGGTTTTTAATCTCCCAATCATCCGCACCGTCCAGCCGCCGGAGGGCTGGGAAGGCAAGGCCTACCTCGGCGACGGCCCGGCGATCAACAGCGGCTTCCTGAACGGCCTGCGCATCGCCGACGCCAAGCGGAAGATCATCGACTGGCTGCAGGAGCGTGGCCTGGGCTACCGCAAGATCAACTACAAGCTGCGCGACTGGCTGTTCAGCCGGCAGCGCTACTGGGGCGAGCCGTTCCCCATCCTGCACGAGGTCGATGCGAAGGGCGAGCCGACCGGCCGCGTCGAGCCGCTGTCGCCCGACGAGCTGCCGCTGCGCCTGCCGGACCTGGCCGACTACAAACCCTCAGGCCGGCCCGAACCGCCGCTGGGCAAGGCGACCGACTGGGTCAACGTCACGCGCAACGGCAAGCGGTACAGGCGCGAGACCAACACCATGCCGCAGTGGGCCGGCTCGTGCTGGTACTACATCCGCTACCTCGACCCGAGAAACGACAACTCCTTCTGCGATCCGCAAAAGGCGAAACACTGGCTGCCGGTCGATCTTTACGTCGGCGGGGCGGAGCACGCCGTCCTGCACCTGCTGTACTCCCGCTTCTGGCACAAGGTGCTGTACGACCGCGGCCACCTGTTCACGCCGGAGCCGTTCCAGAGGCTGGTCAACCAGGGCATGATCCTGGGCGAGATGGACTACCACGTCAAGGCGGACGTGTACGCGCGGCACAGGGAGAAGGTGGAGGCGCTGGGATTGCGAGCGGTGCCGGTGAAGGAGGGCGACGATGAGATCGTCATGCTCCGCAACCCCAGCGACGATCCCGGGAAGTTCTCGCCGCTCAGTGACGACCAGATCGTCAAGGAGAAGGGCCGCCTGCTGCTGAAGGACACGGCCATCGAGGTGACCGGCCGGGCCGACAAGATGTCGAAGGCCCGCGGGAACGTGGTCAACCCCGACGACGTCGTGCAGCAGTACGGCGCCGACAGCCTGCGGCTGTACGAGATGTTCATGGGGCCGCTGGAGGCGACCAAGCCGTGGAACATGCGCGGCGTGGACGGCGTCTACCGCTTCCTCGGCCGCGTCTGGCGGCTGCTGATCGACGACCGCGCCGAGGAGGTGAAGCTCAACGACGCCGTGAAGGACGTCGAGCCGACCCCCCAGACGCTGCGGATGCTGCACCGGACCATCGCCAAGGTGACCGACGACCTGGACGGCCTGCGGTTCAACACCGCCATCTCGGCGATGATGGAGCTGACCAACCACCTGACGCCGCTGGCCGTCCGGCCGAGGAGCGTGCTGGAGACGTTCGTGCTGATCCTGTCGCCGTTCGCGCCGCACCTGGCGGAAGAGCTGTGGCGGGCGCTGGGCCACCAGGAGACGCTGGCGTACCAGCCGTGGCCGAAGTACGACCCGGCGCTGCTGGTTGAGGAGACGGTCGAGGTGCCGGTGCAGCTCAACGGCAAGCTGAAGCTGCGGCTGATGCTGCCGTCGGGGCTGGACGCCAAGGCGCTGGAGCAGGCGGTTCTGGCTCACCCCGACGTGAAGGCGCTGCTCGAGGGCAAGGCGGTGCGCAAGGTGATCGTCCCGGCGCGCGGCGGGCTGGTGAACGTCGTCGTGGGGTGACCCCGCGAACGCCATCCTTGTAAGCTTGTGCCCGGACGAGGTAGGATACTTCATCCTTGTCCGAGGAGGCGCGGCGATGAGCGTGGATGATGTCCTTCGGCTCGCCATGAGTCTGCCCGGGGAGGATCGCCTCCGGGTTGCGGAAGAGCTGCTGTCGAGCGTCGCGCCGGCCGGGCCTCACCCCTTTGACGCGGAGTGGCTGGCCGAGGCCAAGCGCCGAGCGGCGCGGATCGACGCCGGCGAGGGGAAGCTGAGTTCCTGGCCCGAGGTTCGAGACCGGGCCCGCGCCGCCCTCAAGGGGCCGTCGGGTGGCTGAAGTCCGGATCGGCGAGGAAGCCGAGGCGGAGTACGCCGAGGCCCTGGCGTGGTACGCGGAGCGGTCCGCCAAGGCCTCGGCCGGCTTCGAGGCGGCGTTCGCGGACGCGGTGGAGCAGATGGGGCAGAACCCGGTGCGGTATCCCGAGTGCGACGAGGAAGAAGGGTTCCGTTTCGCCACACTCAGCGGATACCCGTACAGCCTCATCTACCGAACCACGAAGGATGTCGTGCAGATCATTGCTGTCGCTCACGCTCGCCGTCGTCCGGGGTACTGGGCGAAGCGTGGGTAGCAGATCCCTACCCTAGTGACTCCAGCAGCCCCGCCATCTCCCCCGCCGCGTGGTCGTTGCCCTTGCGGGTCGCCGCGGCGATGCCGGTTTTGAGGATCGCGACGGCCTCGTCGTCGCGGCCCAACCGCGCCAGTGCCTGCCCCGCCATGAGGTACGCCGGTACGTAGTCCGGGTCGCGCCGGGTCAGCTCCAGCAGCAGCGCCGCCGCCGGCCCGTCGTCGCCGGCGCTGGCGTGCTCCATCGCCAGGCCGTAGCGCAGGAACGAGTCGTCCGGGTCCAGCGCCAGCATCTCCTCGATCTGCTGCTTCCGGGTCTTCGCCGTCATCTGGCCCTCCGAAACGCTTCCGGGAAGCGTCGCTAACCGACGGATCAACCGCGCCTATTGTCGCACCCGCGGCGCGGCCGGCAAGGGCGGCGCATCCGGCAAACCCTCCCCCGCTGACAGAACGCGCTCGCCGCGACCGGCCCCACCTTCGCCCGGTGTCAACCCGCCTTCCCCCAACCCTCCGCGTCCAGAGCCGTCAAGCCGCCGGCCGATGGGTACTCTCGGCACCAACCGTCACGGCCCGTTCCGCTGAGAGGCCTCATGACCGCGCACCGCACCCTGTTGACCGCGTTGACGTTGAGCTTGGCCCTGTCGGCCGCCCCCGCCGTGCGGGCCGACCTCCCGCCGGCCGGCCCCCGCGCCTGGAGCGTGCGGCAGACGCCCGTCGTCGAGGTCGTCCGCCGCGTCAAGGAGTCGGTCGTCAACATCCACTCCGAGCGAACCGTCCGGTCGATGAACGCCGACGAGCTGCTCTCGCTGACGCCGTCGCAGAACCGCGTCAACGGCATGGGCACCGGCATCGTCATCGACCCGCGCGGCTACATCGTTACCAACCACCACGTCGTCGAGGACGTGTCGCTGTTGCGCGTCCGGCTCGGCGACGGCACGTCGCTGGCCGCCCGCGTCGTCGCCCGGGACACCGAGCACGACCTGGCGCTTTTGAAGATCAACCCGCCCCGGCCGCTGCCGGTCATGCCGCTGGGCACCGCCAAGGACCTGCAAGTCGGCGAGTCGGTCGTCGCCATCGGCAACGCCTACGGGTACGACCACACGGTCACCGTCGGCGTCGTCAGCGCCGTCGGCCGCGACGTCAGCCTGAACAAGGACGTCCGCTACCGCTCGCTGATCCAGACCGACGCGGCCATCAACCCGGGCAACTCCGGCGGCCCGCTGGTGAACATGGCCGGGGAGCTGGTCGGCGTCAACGTCGCCATCCGGGCCGGCGCCCAGGGCATCGGCTTTGCCATCCCGGTGGACAACATGATCGGCGTCGCCAGCACCATGCTGGCCCAGCTGCGGGGCCGCCAGAACGTCGCCCCGGTCGGCCTGCTCATCAAGGACGACGTCGCCGAAACCGCCATCCTCCGCCGGGTCGTCGTGGACGGCGCCGACGGCGCCGCCGCCAAGGCCGGACTCCGACGGGGCGACGTCGTCGTCAAGGTCGGCGACGTGGCGGTCCTGTCGATGCTGGACGTCGAGCGCGGCCTGCTGGACCGCGAGGCCGGCAGCAAGGTCGAGGTCGTCGTCCGCCGCGAGGGCCGCGACCAGCCGTTCAGTGTCGTGCTGGAACAGGCGGCCCGGGCACCCTCGCAACCGGCCGCCACCCTGACCTCCACGAACGGGGCGGCCGGCGCTACCGCCCAGGTCTGGCGGCAGCTGGGCCTCCAGCTGTTCAACGTGTCCAACCCGGCTGAGATCACTCGCGCCTTCCCCCAACTGCACGGCGGCCTGCTGCTCGGCGAGATCCGCCCCGACAGCCCCGCCGCCAAGGCCGGCCTGAAGCAAGGCGACATCTTGGTCGGGCTGCACCAGTGGGAGATGCTGACGATGGATAACGTCCTCTACGTCCTCAACCACGCCGACCGGGCTAGCTTCACGCCGCTGCGATTCTACATCCTCCGCAGCGGCACGGTCCACCGCGGCTGGCTACAGATCGCCGACTGAGTCTCACGCCTCGAACCCCCACCTCCCGGCCCGCGGCCCCTCGCCGCGGGCCGGGTCCGTTTTTTTATCCCTACCAACCTTGCATCCGCTATCCGTCTAATAACATCCAATTTTGCGACTGAATTGTCCAGATAGACGCCTATTATAGTCCGTATTCATGAAATTAATAGCTCTAATTGGCTCAAAAATAGTTGTCAATATACATGTACTTAGGTATACTATGCATAGAGGACTTTTGGAGCGCCGCAAGGAGGGGGCGACGGGGGAGCGGGGGCTCCGAAAGGAGAGAGACCAATGGAGAGTTGGCGGAAGGTGTGGCGGGACGGGGTCGAGCCGCTGATCTCAACCGAGGGGTTGGAGGCGCTTCGCCGGGCCCTGGTGAGCGATGACCCCCGGCTATTGCAGGGGGCGACGACGACGCCGCCGCCGTTGATGTGCGTGCAGGACTGGCCGGTCGAGGCGGCTTGCGCCCTGGGCTATTGCGGCTGGCAGGGCGACGGGTTGGAGACGGTGGCCGAGGTGGAGGAGTTCTTCGCCCGGATGTGCTTCGAGATCGACCAGCGGGTCGGGGAGCCGGCCGGCTGCCGCTACTTCCTCAACTGGTGGGACGAGACGCCGCGCGAGGAACTGCGCCGGGAGATGCTGGGGGAGGTCAACCTGGCGTTGGCGGCGAGGAGGCGGGTGGCGGCGTGACCAGGGCGAGGGGGGGAACGACGATGGACACCTTGACGTTCGAGGTCGAGCGGAAACTGCCGAGGCCGGCTCGATTACAGGCGGTGGTGCGGGTGGCCCAGGGGGATCGCTACGTCGGCGACATCCTGATTGACCTTCGGGGCCGGGTCTGGCGGCACGCCGACACGATCCCCGGGGACGTCGTGCTCAAGGCGCACCTGGCGCGGCGGCGCGGCGAGGGGTTTGGGCAGATCGTGGGGCTGCGGGACGGGCGGGTGTATTCGTGGGTCGTCGTGGGGACGACGGCCGAGCCGGCGGCCTAAGGGGCTGCCCCAGGGGTTCCAAGGGGGAGACGAAGACGATGTTGTGCCGTCATTGCCAGAAGGTGCGTTCCAACCGCCCGCGCGGGCTGTGCTGGTCGTGCTACTACCGGCCGGGCGTTCGCGACCAGTACCCGTCCACGAGCAAGTACGCTCGCCGGGGCGTGACCGACTTCAACGGCCAGACGAAGGGGTTCGACGAGCCGACTGAGGCCCTGCCGGGCACCGAGCAGAAGGTCGCCATCCTCGCCGAGCGGGCGCGGCGGGGGCTGTCGCTGTGGCACCCCAGCGACGCCCGGCTCGGGGCGGCGTGAGACCTGACGGCGGCTCGCGAGGCGGTGTCAGGCCGCCTCGCGCTGCTGGCCGGCGCTGCCGAGCACGTAGGCGGCGAGCTTGCGCACCTGCGGGTCGGCGTCGAGCAGCGCCGCCCGCAGGTCCGGCAGCACCGCCGTCAGGTCAAGCCCCGGCGCCGCCAGCCGCATCGCCGCGTGGACCCGTCGCGCGTCGTCGTCGCCGCGCAGCCGCCGCACCCACCGGGCGATCCGTTCCGCGTCTGGGCCGGTCACGTCACTCATCGTTCCCCTCGTCGTGTTCTGGTCTGATGTGAAACCACCCACCTTCATCGGCGCCGCGCCGCGGGGCCCTTCGGCAAATCAGGAAAGATTCTTCCCACCGCGCTTGACAACGGGCCCGGGGCGTCCCATGGTTGTTGCGGAATGAGACCAGCCCATCCCCCGCCGGTCTTTCGGGTTAGTTCCTCCCCCCACGGTTATTTGTGAGGCGTCACGAACGCCCGGCCGATCGGCCAGGGACGGGGTGTACTCATTCCGACGCGGCAAGGCGGACTTGCCGGACCTTAAATGTTTGTATTGTTGAGGGGAGTC
This sequence comes from Gemmataceae bacterium, assembly GCA_046350195.1. Classification (GTDB taxonomy): domain Bacteria; phylum Planctomycetota; class Planctomycetia; order Gemmatales; family Gemmataceae; genus CALDUY01. Next base: position 28,341 of record JAXMAW010000043.1, on the reverse strand, counting down.
ACCATGTCGCGGTTCACCAAGGCCCTGGTCAACTTCGTGAGGGACGAGAGCGGCCCGACGGCGGTCGAGTACGCGGTGATGCTGGCCCTGATCATCGTGGTGTGCATCACGGCGATCACCACCCTGGGCACCAACGCCAACAACACCTTCTCCTACGTCGGCGGCGTCATCGGCGGCTCCTCCAGCTGAGCCCGATACGACCCACCCCAACCCCGGCGGGCGTCCAGCGCCGGGGTTTTCCATTTTCATCCCGCCTTGATTCCCGCCCTCGCCCACGCTATCCCCCCGGCGTCGCCCTCCCGGGGGTGGTCGCATGCGCCGCGCGTCCGAACGTCGTTGCCGCAGTTCACTCGCGTGGGGCGCGGCGCTGTTCCTGGCGACGCAGGTCGGCTTCAGCCTTGGGCTGGACCGGTTCGCCCCGCTCGCCCGGTTCCCGTCGGCCCGCTCCGTGCTCCGCGCGGCCCAGGCCGGCCCGCCACCCTCCGTCGTCTTCTTCGGCAGCTCCCGGCTCGGCGCCTCGCTCGACGCCGCCGAGGTCAACCGCCTGCTACGCGCCAGCCTCCCGTCGGCCAACGTCCGGGCCCTGAACGCCGCGGTGCCGGCCGGCGACGCGATCAGCACGGAGTTCTTGCTCGGCCGGCTTCTGGAGGCGGGTGGCCCTCCCGACTGGGTGTTCGTCGAGGTGTCGCCCGAGAACCTCAACGACCCCGGCCCCTGGCTCGGCGTCCAGGTGACCCGGCAGCTGGGCTGGAAGGAGCTGCCGACCCACCTTCCCGAGGCGATGCGCTCCAACGACGGGATGCGCTACCTCGGCTCGCTACTGCTGCCGGGCCACGTCCACCGCGAGGCGATCCTCGGCGCGGCCGAGGAATGGCGGCGACCGCCGCTGCCGTTCCGGGAGGACTCGCCCGCGGCCGGGCCGATCGACTGGCAGGCGGTCCTGCCCGCCCCGGAGGTCAGCCCGCCGGCCGACCATCGGGTTCGGCTGCACCCCGGCGCCCTGGCCGCCCGCCGCTGGCTGCGACTACCGCATCGGAGGACAGACGGCCCACCAGCGCTGGGCGGTGTCCTGCGCCCGCTGCAGGCCGAGTCGATCGGCGCGGTGCTCCTGATCCCCCCGCTGGCGACAGGGCACCGCAGTACCTGCCGCCGATCGAGCCGGCGTTCCGCGGCCAGCTCGATCGGCTCCAGCGCGGTACGGCTGCCAGATCCTCGACACCCGCGACTGGCTGCCCGACGGCCTGTTCCGCGACGCCAACCGCGAGCCTCCCGGAGGGGCTGGGTGCCGCTCTCTCGCCTGTTGACGAGACGCGTCCTGCTGGACCTGCTCGACCCCAGGCGAGTGGTGCTGAAGACGAGCCCACGCCGAAGTAGGCGGTGACCTGATGATGCTTTTCACTTGACTCTTGAAAATACTCCCACTCTTGGGTTACATTGCTCGTGTATAAGGAAAACCTTGGCGGCATCCGCCCTGGCCGTGCCCTTCCATCCCGGCAAGGAGGCTGTCCGGACTGCCACGTTCCCTCGCACACTCATAACTCGTGACTGGAGGCGCCCGGTGTGCCTCCTGCCGCCCCCGGTACGCACGGAGAGTAGTTATGCCCGCTAATCCCTCGAAAGGTCGTCGGCCGATTCCGCATCTCCCCTGGAGAGGTGCCCCATGGCCATCAACCCGCCGCCACACCACCTTGTCCACTCATGGATGTCCACCAATGCTCATTCTGTCGCCGGCTGGATTGAGAAGATCCTACTCCCGACCGTCCCCGCCATTATCAAGGTCATCACTGCCCAGGCCGGCCTCGTCCGCCTCGGCATCGAGCGCCCCTCGCACGTCCCGATTCTGCGCGAGGAACTGACCCGCAACGACAAGCACCCCGGGCTGCCGCCCGCCGACCTCCCGACGGCGAAACGCCGAACCTGCGCCCACACCGTCCGCAACCGGCTGAACAACCTGATCCTCGGCCTGACGCTGTTGCATGCAGCTGGCCGACTGCGACCCGGCCGTCCGCAAGACCTTGACGGCCTGGAGGAGGAGCTTCGGGCGATGCGGCGGCAAGTGATGGCGTGCGGGGCGGAAGGCCCCGAGCTGGCCGTCGCCGCAGAGAGCGCTTCGGCATAGGGCATTCCGCCCGGGGTCGCCGCCGGTTTCTGGAGGAGCCTGACATGTCGTGGCAGCCACGACACCCGCGGCGGCCGCCGTTAGGCCCGCCCGCGGGCGAGCGGTGGTCGCGCGCCCGGCGCCCGGCCTCGTGCCAGCGCGGCTTAGTCCGCCCCCGCCGGCCCGGCCTTCGAGGCCGGGCCCGGAACTCCGCCCCATCCTGATCGTCGATGACGACGACTTCGGCCGGGAGGCCCTTGGCGCATCCTCGAGGTCGGTGGCTACCGGGTGCAGCGGGCCTCCCGCGGCGAGGAGGGCTTGCGGCTGGCGGCCGGCCGGTGCCCGCCGGGGTTGGTCGTGTTGGACCTGGTGATGCCGGGCCTGGACGGCTGGGAGTTCGTCCGTCGCCAGCAGGAGCACCCCGCCTGGCTGGCATCCATCATCGTCGTCTACGCCGAGGACCCGCCGGCCACCCTCCAGGGAGTTCGTCGGCGTCGTCGCCCACTTCCGCAAGCCGGTGACGGTACGCGACCTGCTGGCGGCGATCCGCCGGCACCTGCGGGGCGGTTAAGCGGCGTCCGACCCAGGCCCGAGCGTGGGGAGGGTGCCCCAAACGCTCGGGCCTGGGTCTGGACAGGCCTTCCCGGCAGCCCGACACGGCCGCGTTCTTGCACGATGGAGTCAACTCGCCTCCCGCCTCCGCCGCCCCTCCCACCCCGCAGGGCCTCCCCCATGGCCGCCGTCCCCGCGCTTGCTCGCGCTGTCCTTCCTGGCCGCCCCGACGCCCGGCCCGCTCCGCATCTTCCCCGACGCCGTCACCCTCAACGGGCCGCCGCGTAGCAGCATTTGGCGTCCTCGGCGACGGTGCCCGCTTCCGCCTTGTCAACGATGAGGTCGCCAGCGTCAACAAAGACAGCGTCATCCGCCCCTTGGCAGACGGCGTGACTCAACTCGTCGTCGAGGCCGCCGGCCTGCAGCACGGTGCCGGTGCGGGTGAACGGGGTGGCGGCCGACGCCGGTGAGCTTCGCGGGAGGTCGTGCGGCGGCGACGCGCGCCGGGTGCAACTCCGGCGCTGCCACGGGGCCCAGCACGGCAAGGGCGGCTTCCGGCTGAGCCTGTTCGGCTTCGACCCGGCGTTCGACCACCCGCAGATCGTCCAGTCCGCCGAGGGCCGCCGCGTCGTGCTTTCCGAGCCGGAGCGGAGCATCCTCTTGCAGAAGCCGGCCGGCGTCATGGACCACGTCGGCGGCGAGCGGTTCAAGGTCGGCTCGCGGCCGTACGAAACCCTCAGGCGCTGGATCGAGGACGGCGCCCCCGGCCCCTCCAAGGACGACCCGGAGGTGAGGGGCATCGAGGTCTGGCCCGCCGCCCGCCGCATGACGCCGGGCCAGACGCAGCAGGTGCTGGTCCGGGCCTTCTGGTCCGACGGCGCCGCCGAGGACGTCACGTCGCTGGCCCAGTTCGACGCCCTGAACGCCTCCGTCGCCAGCGTCACGCCGGACGGCCTCGTCACCGCGAAGGCCGTCGGCGAGACCCACGTCATGGTGCGCTTCGCCGGCAAGGCCCGCGTGGTGCAGGTGACGCTGGCGTACGGCCCGCCGCGCGCCGCCGACTTCCCCGCCAACAACTTCATCGACGAGAAGCTCGCCGCCAAGTGGCGCGACCTGGGGCTGTCGCCGTCGGGCCCCTGCTCCGACGCCGAGTTCCTGCGCCGCCTCCACCTCGACGCCATCGGCACGCTGCCGACCCCCGGCGAGGCCCGCGCCTTCCTGGCCGACCCCGACCCCGCCAAGCGGGCCAAGGCGATCGACCGCGTGCTGGACCGGCCGGAGTTCGTGGACTTCTGGTCTCTCAAATGGGGCGACCTCTTGCGCATCAACCGCGACCTGCTGCAAGAGAAGGGCATGTGGAGCTTCCACAACTGGGTGCGCTCCTGCCTCCGCGACGGCAAGCCGATCGACGAGATGGTCCGCGAGGTGGTGACGGCCGAGGGCAGCACGTTCACCGAGGGGCCGGCGAACTTCTACCTGACCGCCCGCACGCCGGCCGACTGGTCCGAGACGGCGGCGCAACTGTTCCTCGGCGTCCGGCTGGGCTGCGCCCGCTGCCACCACCACCCGTTCGAGAAGTGGAGCCAGGACGACTACTGGGCGATGACGGCGTTCTTCGCCCGGCTGGGCACGAAGACCAGCCAGGAGTTCGGCCTGTTCGGCCGCGAGACCGTCGTCCACCTCCGCCCCAACGGCGAGGTGTCCCACCCGCGCAAGGGCGGCGTGGTCAAGCCGCGGCCGCTCGGCGGCGACGTGATGGACGACCCGGCCGACCGCCGCCGCCGCCTGGCCGAGTGGCTGACGGCCCGGGACAACCCCTTCTTCGCCCGGAACCTCGCCAACCGCTTCTGGGCCTACACCATGGGCCGCGGCCTCGTCGAACCGATCGACGACATGCGCGAGACGAACCCGCCGAGCGTGCCGGAGCTGCTCGACGCACTGGCCGCCGACCTGGTGAAGAACAAGTACGACCTGAAAAGTCTTCTGAAGACGATCTTTCGCTCCAGGGCCTATCAGCTGTCGTCGATGCCCGCGGCCGGGAACCGGGCCGACGCCAGCAACGCCTACCACGCGCGCTACACGACGAAGCGGCTGACGGCGGAGCAGCTGGCCGACGCGCTGGACTTCGCCACGGGGACGCGCGAGAAGTACCCGGGGCTGCCGCTGGGCACGCGGGCGATCCAGCTGCCCGACACCCGGGTGCGGTCGTTCCTGCTCGACGTGTTCGGCCGGCCGGCCCGGCAGGTCACCTGCGAGTGCGAGCGGACGGCCCAGCCGAACATCGCCCAGGCGCTGCACCTGCTCAACAGCGACTTTTTGGAGCGGAAAATCGCGTCACCGGCCGGCCGCGTCGCCGGGCTGCTGGCGGCGAAGAGGAAGCCGGCGGAGGTCGTCGAGGAGTTGTACTACGTGACCCTTTCGCGGCCGCCGCGGCCCGACGAACTGGCCCGCGACGTCGGCTGGCTGAGCCGGGCGCCTTCGGCCCGTGACGGGGCGCACGACCTGTTGTGGGTGCTGCTGAACCGGCGCGAGTTCCAGTTCGTGCCGTGACTTCACCTCGCGCTCCCCTTCGCCCGCCACTGCTCCGCCTTGTCCTTCTTCCCCCACTTCTCGTAGAAGCCGACCACGTCCCGAAGGGCCGCCGCCCTGACGTGGGGCGGCGTCCGCGGTGACGCGGCGAGGCCAACGTAGCCCCGCACCAGGAGCGGCTCGGCCTCGGCGTGCTGGCTCAAGTCGCCCAGGCAGGCCCCGAGGAGGAGCCGGCTGCGGGCGGCGGCCGGGTCGGAGACGGGCAGCGCCTTCTCCTCGACCGCCAGCGCCTGGCGTAGCAGCGGCACCGCGTCCGCCGGCTTGCCCTGCAGTTGAAGGACGGCCGCCCTCCAGTAGCGGACGGCGGCCAGGTCGGGGCTGGACGGTGGGAACGCCGCGGCCGCCGCCTCGATCGCCTGGCGGCTGAAGGCGTCAGCTTCTTCGAGCTTGCGCTGGGCCGCCAGGGCCTCGACCAGGTTGCGCAGGGAGTAGACCGTGTCCGGGGCATTGGGGCCGGGGTCCTTCTGCCGGACCGCGAGGACTTTCCGGGAGAGTGGCTCGGCGTCCCGGGGGCGGTCCCGCGCCAGCGCGAGAGAGGCGAGGAGTTCGAGGTTGGCCAGCGTGTGCGGGTGAGTTTCGCCGAGCACCTCGATGCGGTCCGCCAGCGTCCGCCGGGCCAGTTCCTCGGACTCGTCGAGCTTGCCCCGCTGCTTCAGGATGTCGGCGAGCATGCCCTGGACGACGAGGGTCTCGAGTTGCTTCGGACCTACCTTGGCCCGGAAGACGTCGAGCAGCTCTCGCTGGGGCGGCTCGGCCTCGTCGAACTTGCCCTGCTTGGCCAGGACGGCGGCGAGGTTGTGCAGGACCATGACGGTCTTGATGTCGGCCGGCCCGTAGACGTGGCGGTGAACCCGGTGGACGTGGCGCACCAGCGCCTCCGCCTCGGCCAGCCGCTGCTGGCTGGCCAGGTACGGGACGAAGCTCATCTCGACGAACGCGGTTTCCTCGTGGTCGGGGCCGAGGGCGTGGCGGACGTCCGCCAGGGTCGCCTCGAAATGGGCCTCGGCCTCCTTGCCGCGGCCGACGCGGACCATCTCGGCGGCCACGTCGGCCCGGAGGCGAAAGGTGTCCGGGGCGTCCGGCCCGTTCAACACGCGGGACAGCTCGACGCAGCGCTCCGCCTGCGGCAGGGCCTTGGTGTGCGCGCCCAGGGAGGTGTAGGTGTCGCGGAGCATGCGACGGACGATCAACTCGGCCTCGGGCAGGTCGGCGAAGCGTGCGGCGACCTTCGGCGCGGCGGTGTCGAGGGCCTGCTGGAGCGTGACCTCACGGCCCAGCCCGCGGCCGGCCGGCTGGGCCGCTTCCACGATGTCTTTCACCAGGAAGTCGTTGACGGCCTTGGCGACCGCCTCGGACTTCCGGGTCCGCTCCAGGGACGCTTGCAGCTCCTGGCCGCGCCGCTCCTCGCGCAGGTAGAGCCAGCTCAGCAGCGGGACGCTGCCGGTGAAGACGAGCAGGAGCAAGCCGGCCAGCGTCGCCAGGGCCGGCTTGCGCCGCGCCCACAGGGCGCCGCGCTCCCACACCGGCACCGGTCGCGCGCGGATCGGCTCGCCGGCCCCGAACCGGCGCAGGTCGGCGGCCAGCTCGCCCGCGGTGGGGTAGCGCCGGGCGGGCAGCTTGTGCAGGCACTTCAGGCAGATCGTCTCCAGGTCGCGCGGGACGGCGGCGTTCAGGGAGCGCGGCGTCGGCGGCGCGTCGGAGCGTACCTGTTCCAGAAGCTGGAGGACCGTGGGGGCGGTGAACGGGGGCCGGCCGGTGAGCAGCTCGTACAGGATCGCCCCCAGGGAATAGACGTCCGCCGCCGGGCCGACGTTCCGCTCCCCGGAGGCCTGCTCCGGCGCCATGTATACCGGCGTGCCGACGACCTGGCCCGTCGCGGTCAGCCCCGTGACGTCCTCGCCGGCCGGCTTGGCCAGGCCGAAGTCGGTGACCTTCGGCGTGCCGTCGGCGGCGATCAGGACGTTGGCCGGCTTCAGGTCGCGGTGGACGATGCCCTGGGCGTGTAGCGCCTGCACCGCCTCCGCCAGGGTCGCGGCCAGCCGGGCCGCCTCGGCGGCACCCGCCGGCTTGCGGTCGCGCAGGGTCCCGCCCTCGACGTACTCCAGCACGACGAACGGCTGGCCCTGGTGCGTGCCGGCCCCGAAGACCGTGACGACGTTGGGGTGCTGGACCCGGGCGGCGCAGTCCACCTCGAGCTGGAATCGCGCCTGCTCCAGGGGCGTGGCCTGGGCGGCGGACCGGATCATCTTCAGCGCCACGACCCGACCGACGTTTCGGTCCCGGGCCTTGTAGACGACACCCATGCCGCCACGACCCACTTCCCCCAGCAGCTCGTAACCCGAGGGAGCCGTTACGGGTAGGGTGGCCGTCCCATGGACCGGGAAGGCCGGACCGGTGTCGGCCAGCCAGGCGGTGTCAAACTCGGGGAAGCGCCTCTGATAATCGGCGGCCGAGGGGCTTTCCCCCGCCTTCGCCCGGTAGTGGGCGTCGAGCACCACCAGCTCGCGCAGCAGCGCCGTCCGCACCTCGTCGGGGGCGTCGGGTGGAACGAAGTCCTCGACGCGCGGCCGTTCGCCACCGGTCCAGGCCGACTCGAACGCCACGCACGCCTGGTCGATCCGCTTCTGGTCCGCGACCCTCAACGGCCGGGGAGAGGGGTGGGGCATGGGGTGGCTCTACCAGGTGTCTGTCGTGGGACAAGCTGCCAGCTTGTCCTGGTGCGAGGAGGGCAAGCTGGCAGCTTACCCTACGGTGGGTCGGAGAGGTCCTCGTCCCAGGTGTCGCGGATGAGCCGCAGGCGCCGCTCGACGGTGCTCAGGGCCTTTCCCAGGCGTCCCGCGATCTCCTCCGACGTCAGTCCTTCCATCTTCCACACCGCGATCGTGCGCAGCTCCTCGTCGCCGAGCATCTCCAGTAGCCGGCGGCACTCGTCGGCCATCTCGACCGTCAGGTCGGGGGGCATGTCGGGGGCGGCGAACCGGGCCAGCCCGCCGGCCGATTCGTCGGAGGCCGCGTCGAGGGTGGCCTCGCTGACGACGAGGCCTCCGCCGCGCTTCTCGCGCCGCTCGTCACGCATCGCCTGCCGCGCCTTGCGGGCGGTGATCGTGGCCAGGACGCGCCACAGCTCGATGCGGTCGGCCTGGGCGGCGAAGCGCCCCGGGCCGACGCCGTGAAGAGCAGCGCGAGGCGCTCCAGGGCGACGTCCTCGCCGTCGATCGGGGTACGCGGCATCGACTGTAGGCGGACGTGGGCCAGGCCGGCGAGGCGGTCGAAGTAGCGCGCCCACAGCTTCCGCGCCGCGTCCTGGTCGCCCTGCCGCAGCTGGCCCAACCAGGTGGTGACCGATTGTTCGGTCATCGAGGGTGTCTCCTGAGGTGGCTGCATTCTCCATCAGTGTCCGAAGGCTGTCAAGCCGCCGGGCGCGGGAGAAAACGCCGATTCGGTGAAGGGCTGGGAGACAGAACGGCCACCTCCCCTTCAGGCGGGGGTCGAGCCGTGATCCGAATGACCCCGCCTCACTCGAACCCAGGGGATGTCCATGCTTGCCGATCGGTTTCGCTCCCGCGTCGTGAAGTTCCGCCCCTCGCGCCGGACGCCCCGGCTCGAAGTGCTAGAAGGGCGGGCGCTCCCCGCCTTCGTGGCCGGCCCGGACGTCGCCGTCGGGGACACGCCCAAGGCCGTGGCCGTCGGCGACTTCAACCGGGACGGCAAGATCGACCTCGCGGTGGCCAGCAGCGTGGACAATAGCGCCGTGGTCACCCTCGGCCGCGGGAACGGCACCTTCGGACCGGGCACGAATTTCAAGGTCGGCGTCGAGCCTTGTTCGATCAAGGCGACCGATGTCAACCGTGACGGCAAGCTCGACCTGGTGACGGCCAACGCGGGGTCGAACAACGTCAGCGTCCTCCTCGGCAAGGGGGACGGCACCTTCGCGCTGCTCACGAACCGGGACGCGGGCGCCTCGCCCTCGTCCGTCGTCCTGGCCGACTTCGACAAGGACGGCAAGCTCGACGCGGTCACTGCGAACGGCAACAAGACGGTGACGATCCTGACGAACATCGGCGAGCCGACCGCCGACCTGTACGTCTCGTTCGAGCTGGGCGGCAACGTGGGGAACGAGATCGTGGCCGGGGACTTCAACCGCGACGGCAACCTCGACCTGGCCGCGTCGGTCTACGGCAGCGGCCGGGTAGCCGTTCTCCTCGGCGACGGCAAGGCGGCGTTCGGCTACATCGGGGCCTTCCCGGCCGGCCTCGGCGCGTTCGGGCTGACCCTCGCCGACCTGAACCGCGACGGCAAGCTCGACCTGGCCGTCGCCAACCTGGCGGCCAACAGCGTTAGCGTCCTGCTAGGCAAGGGCGACGGCACGTTCCAGGCTCCCAGGGAGTTCGCCGTCGGCATGGCCCCGGAATCGATCGTCGCGGCCGACCTCAACGCCGACGGCAAGATCGATCTGGCGACGGCCAACGACATGACGAACAACGCCAGCGTCCTGTACGGCAAGGGCGACGGCACCTTCTCCGCCGCCGTGAACTACCCCTGTGCCGACGGGCCGCGCGCGATCGCGACCGCCGACCTGAACAAGGACGGCCTGCGCGACCTGGTCGTCGTCAGCGCCAACTCCAGCAAGTACCGAACGCTGATGAACCGATTCACGCCGGCCGGGACGAACGTGACCCGGCAGCTGGCGATCGCGCGCGGCGGCCTCCAGGGGTTGGGCGGCAATCGCTACCGCCAACGGGTACGGCTGACGAACCTGAGCGAGACGCCGATCCGCGGGGTCCTGAGGCTGTACTTGGACGGGTTAGCCGGGACGGTCGGGGTCCTGAACGCGGCCGGGCGGGTCAAGGGGAGCCTGGTCGTCTGGGGGCGGCCTGGCGCGGACAACATCTTCAGCCCCGGGGAGTCGGTGTTCGTGACTCTGGAGTTCGTGGCCCCGTCCCCGCTCTTCCGGTACGCGCCGCGGGTGCTGGCGGGGTGATTCGGGGTCGGCGTGGATCGAGCCGGGCGTCGAACCGCGCTCGTCCGGGATTCCGTGAAGGGTGAGCCGACGAAACGGCCACTTCCGCCGTAGGGGGCGCGATTGACGCCCAACACCAGCCAATCAAACCGAGGACTCCCATGCCGCGCTCCCTCTTCCGCCGCCTGTTCGCTCCCCGACGTCCGGCCACCTCCCGCCGCCTCGGCGTGGAAGCCCTCGAACAGCGCTGGACGCCCGCCTCGGCCGGCCGGCTCGACCTGCATTTCGCCACCGGCGGGAAGGCCACCCTTGGCTTCGACCCCCCCGGGATGGCCAAGGCGGACGCCGCTCGCGCCGCTGCCGTGCAGCCCGACGGCAAGCTCGTCGTCGCTGGCACCGCCGACGGTGGCACGACCGCCGACGACTTCGCCATCGCCCGGTTCAACCGCGACGGGAAGCCCGACACCGGCTTCGGGACGGGGGGAAGGTTGACCCTTCCCCTGGGCAACATCGAGCGGGCGCAGGCGGTCGTGGTCCAGCCGAACGGGCGCATCCTCGTCGCCGGCACCGCCTACGCGGGCACCAAGGCCGACTTCTTCGTCGTCCGGCTCCTCCAGAGCGGGGCGCTCGACCCGTCGTTCAACGACGGCGGGATCGTCAACATTGACTTCGGAGGCCAGGAGACCTGTGCAGACCTGGCGTTGCAGCCCGACGGCAAGATCGTCCTCGCCGGCTCGATTACGTCGAACGTAACCATCGACATGGCCGTCGCCCGACTCAACGGCACCGGCGAGCTGGACACGACATTCAACGGCACCGGCAAGCAGGTCGTCGCCTTCGACCTCGGCGGGTTCAAGTACGATTACGCCCGCGGCGTGGTGATCCAGAAGGACGGAAAGGTCGTCCTGGGCGGGGTGGCCCAGGTGGACCTCCCGCAATACTCCTGGTTCGCTCTGGCCCGGTTGAACGGCGACGGCAGCCTCGACCCGACGTTCGACCAGGACGGCAAGGCGGTGTACGAAGTTGGGGGAACCTACGCCGATTTGAACGACCTGGCCCTGGCCCCCGACGGGAAGCTCGTCCTGGTCGGGTCGAGCTACAACTCCAGCGGGACCAACGTCGATTTCCTGCTGGCGCGGGTGCTGCCCAACGGGGCGCTGGACGCCGGCTTCAACAGCACCGGCAGCCGGATGATCGCGTTCGACCTCGGGCCTGGGTTCGCTAAGAACGACGCCGCCAAGGCGGTCCTGGTCCAGCCCGACGGCAAGATCGTCGTGGCCGGCACCGTCGATTCGGGGGCCGGCGACACCGACATGGTGGTGGTCCGGCTCAACCCCAACGGCACGAACGACGGCACGTTCGGCAACTTCACCCGCGTCTCGTTCGACCGGGGTGGGAGGAAGGCCGACGAGGCGAACGCCCTGGCCGTCTCGCCGGACGGCATCTACGTCGTGGGGTCCGCCGAGACGGATTTGCCCAACCCAAACTTCCCGTTCGATCGCGCCTCCGACTTCGCGGTGGCGCGGCTGGTGGGCGACCCGTGGGTGGTCGTGGGGGGCGACGTCGGCAGCCGGCCGCTGGTCCGGGTGATGACGCCGACGGGGACCGTGCTGAGGCAGTTCTACGCCTTTGGCCCAGCGCTGCGCTGCGGCGTCCGCGTCGCGACGGGCGACATCAACGGCGACGGCAAGCCGGAGATCTTCGCCGCCCCGGGCGAGGGTGGGCCGCCCGTCGTGCGCGCCTTCGACGGGGCGAGCGGGGCGATGCTGCGACAGATCGTCGTGGCCGACGCCCGGTTCACCGGCGGCGTCAACCTCGCCTTCGGCGTCGTCGGGTTCACCCACCCCGACGGGTTGATCGTCGTCGGCCTTGGCCGCGGCTCGGCGCCTGTGGTGAGGCTGTACAACCCGCTCAACGGGGCTCTCGTCCGCCAGTTCCTGGCCTATCCGCCCGGCTACCGAGGGGGCGTCCGCGTGCTCACAGCCGACGTGTTGGGCGGCGGCAACGAGGAGGTAGTTTACACCCGGCAGGACGGCTCGTCGCCGTTCGTCACCGCGCGGAACATGGCGGAAAACCTGACGAGGAACTACAGGGTGGCGAACGGGCCAGTCGCCGGCGGGTTCCACCTGGCGGCGGGCAACGTCAACGGCAAGGACCACGAAGACCTGATCGTCGGGTTTGGCTCGGGGGCCGGGCTGGTCAAGGTGTTCGAGGGGCTGGACGGCTCACTGATTCAGAGCTACCAGGCGTTCGGGCCTAAGTACCGAGGCGGCGTCCACGTCGTCGCTCTGGACACCGACGGCGACGGCGACGACGACGTGCTGACCGCGGCGCTGCTCCGGGGCGTGGCCCCGCGCGACTTCCTCGCGGGCGCCCCGGTGGGCTGAGCCTCAGTCGTATCGCCCGCTGGCCTCGACCGGCCAGACCGCCTCGACGATCCCCCCGCGCGTGGCGACCACCTCGCGGTGCAGGTTCATCGTCGCGCAACAGTGCGCCGGCAGCACCTCGCGGCGATCGCCCAGCGCCGGGCCGCGCCCGCCGTCCTCGACGCGGGTGTGCTCCTCGGCCAGCTTGACGACGCGCTCCTCGGGCCGGCCCTTGACGGTTGGCTTGCCAAAGTCCTGGGAGATCGCCTTGCTGCCGGCGTCGAGGACGTACCAGCCCGGCCGCCGGCTGATGACCGTGGCCAGCACCGACAGCGAGCAGCCGAACTCCGGCCGCACCGCGTGGTAGGCCGCGTCCATGAGCAGGAACGAGCCGGGCTGTAGCTCCGTCAGGGCCGGGTGCTCCGCCGCGAACTCCCAGGTCCCCGTCCCCGCCCCGGTCACCGTCCCCACCACCAACCCCGCCTCTTCCAGCATCCGCCGCGTCTGCTCCAACTGGATCCAGCCCCCGTGGCAGCGGCAGCGCTTCTCGTCGCGATCGGCGAGCAACTGCAGAATGCCCGTCATAGCCTTGCAGCCCGGCGAAGCGTAGCCCCCTCTCCGCGGCGATGACGCGGGCCAGTTCCACGGCCTCCCTCCCCGGGGCGACGCCGCACCGGCTCATGCCGACATCGACCTCGATCAGCACGTCGATGGTCGCGCCCTGTTCCCGCGCCACGGCGGCCATCTCGCGGACGTTGCCGGCGTCATCGACACAAACGCTCACCCTCGCCGCCTTCGCCAGCCGCGCCAGCCGGGCCAGCTTCGCCGGGCCGACGATCTGGTTGGCGACCAGCACGTCGCGCTGGCCGGCCCCGAGCAACACCTCGGCCTCGTTGAGCTTGGCGCAGAGGAACGCGTTCACGCCCCGCGCCGCCAGGTACCTCGCCAGGCCGCCGCACTTGAGGCTCTTGAAGTGGACGCGGAGCGCCTTGCCGGCGGACTCGCAGGCCCGCTGTAAGTACGCCAGGTTACGATCCAGCACGTCCAGATCGACGAGCAGCTTCGGCGTGTCGAGTTCGGCGGCGGGCCAGCCAACGGCGTCGGTCATCGGTTTCCCCTCCTCCCCCATTCTCGGGGATCACCGCGCGATTGGCGAGCGGGCGGGCGCCATCCGACTTGACACGCCGCGCCGGAGTTGGCAAAACCCCGAGCCGCGCTCGACGACCGGGGCGCGTGTCGGACGAGGACCGGTTGTTGTGGGGGCAGGAACGTCATGGCCACGACCACAGCTCCAACGCATGACCCGAACGGCTCCGCGCCGCCGCTGTGGCAGGCGCCCGTGTTCGTGCTCGGCGTCGCGGCGCTGGTCGCGGCCTGGCTGGGCCGGCCGCTCTGGCCCGACTGCGCCGCCGGCCGCGCCCGCGCCGACCTCGACGCCGCCCGGCAGCTGCTGGCCCGGCCCGACGGCGACGCCGAGCTGGCCCTCAAGCACGCCACCGCCGCCCAGGACGCCTGCGCCCGCCTGCCCGAGGGCTGCGGCGAGGCCGCCTACCTCGCCGGCTCGGCGTACATCCGGCAGGCCGAGAAGGCCGACCCGGTGCGGTCCCGCGAGCTTTGGCAGCAGGCCAAGGAGGCGCTCGGCCGGGCCTCGCGCGAGGGCGTTCCGGAGGAGGACCAACGGGACCTGCCTTACCGGGTCGCGAAAGTCGGATTCTACACCAGCGAGGCCCTCCCGGCGGTCATCTCCCGGCTGGAGGAGGCGGTTCCGGGCTGCTCCACGCGAGCCGAGGGCTTCCGGCTGCTGACCGAGGCGTACCTGAGGCTGCCGCAGCCCGACCTCGCCAAGGCGCTGGCGGCCAACCAGAGGCTCCGGGACGTCGCCGAGGCCGGCGAGGCCGACCTGACCCTGGCCAAGCTCCAGGGTGGCGAGATCCTCCTGCGCCTGGGCAAGCCGGACGAGGCCCGCCGGTCGCTGGAGAAGATCGGCGAGCAGGCGGCCCCCGCGCTGGTGGTCAAGGCCCGGCTGCTGCGGGCCCAGACCTACCAGGAGGAGAAGCAGTGGGGCGAGGCGACCCGGCTGTACAACGCCGCCCTGGCCGACAATCGCGCCCCCGTCGGCGACCCGGCGCCGATCCACTACCACCTCGGCCAGTGCTACTGCCAGCTCGACCAGCCGCAGGGGGCGGTCAAGGCCTGGCTGGAGTGCGTCCGCGTCTCGCGCGGGCCGGAGGGCACGGCCGCCGCCCTGAAGCTGGTCGAGCAGCGCCTGGCGGAACAGGCGCTGGAGCCGGCCCTGGAGATGCTCACCCAGGCGGCCGGCCGCGTCACCTCCCCGGGCGAATGGCAGAACCCGCACGTCGATCTGAAAAAGGCGCAGTCGATCTACGAGGACACCGTCTCCGCCTGCCGCAAGGCCGGCCGCCACGACCTGGCGCTGAAGGCGCTGGAGCCGTACGCCAAGCTCGCCGAGCCGCGCCGGCTGCTGGCGCTGCGCGGCGAGGTGGCGGCGGGGTGGGCCCGAGCCAAGCAGGAGGCGGCGGCTAGGTCGCCCGACGGCGAGCGCCAGGCGGAGGAACTGCACCGGCTGGCCGGCGACGCCTACGCCAAGGCGGCGGAACTCAAGGGCCTGCCGCTGGCCGAGCAAGGCGAGTTCGTCTGGCTGGCGGCGCGGAGCTTTCTGGCCGGCAAGGACGACGCCCGGGCGCTGGTGCGCCTGGAGCAGGTGGTGACGATGAACCTGGAGCCGGCCCGGCTCGGCGAGGCGTGGTACCTGCTGTCCACCGCCTACCGCGCCGCCGGCAAGCCCGAACTGGCGTTGAAGGCCGGCAAGAAGTGCATGGAGTACGACACGCCGTTCGCCCACCGCGCCCGCCACGCGCTGGCGATGAGCCACCTGGAGAAGGGCGACCTGGACGAGGCCGAGGCGACGCTGGTGTTCAACCTCAAGATGCTGCGCTGGGAGTCGGACCCCGACGCCCTGGCGGAGTCGCTGTTCGCGCTGGGCAACCTGATGTACCAGCGCAAGGACTACCGCCGGGTGGTGCGCTACCTCGAGGACGCCCTAGGCCGGTTCAAGGACCGCCCGGAGCTGACCAACGCCCGGTTCCAGTTGGCCGACTCGTACCGGCAGATCGCGGCCCAGGAGAACCAGAGCTTCCTCCTGAGCGAGGGGATGTCGCCCGAAGCCCAGGCGCACTTCCAGAAGGAGCACCGCCGCTGGCTCCAGAAGGCGGCCGAGGAGTTCGCCGCCCTGGAGCAGTTCCTGGAATCTCCGGAGGGCAAGGACCACCTGACGCCGGAATTGCGTGGCCAGGTGCCGGCCATCGCCGCCAAGTGCCTTTTCAACGTCGGCCAGTTCGACAAGGCGTTGGCGATCTTCGAGAAGCTGATCGACCGCCACGACGGCAAGATGGAGGCGCTCGAGGCCGCCGGCGGGGCGGTGTCGTGCTACGCCGCCAAGGGCCAGACCGACAAGCTGAAGCAGCGGCTGCTCCAGATCAAGCTGATGCTGCCGAAGATGCCCGAGGACGTGCGCAAGCCGTGGGAGGAGTGGCTCGACAGTGCCAACAAGATGCTGAGCGAGACGTGAGCACGAGTAGCCCGAAGCGGAAGCGAGGTCTTCTCTCCAGACCTCGCTTCCGCTTCGGGCTATCCGCCATCTACTTCAGGTGGTGGATGATCCGATCGGCGAAGTCGGCGCTTGACGCGCCGGCCTTCTCGCCGTAACCGGGGAACTGCCGGGCGATGTCGTAGGTGACGTACAGCTTGCCGCCCGGGCCCTTGTGCGCCACCGCCTCGGACTCGGCGAACGTCGCCTCGACGGCGGTGTTCACCATCTGGGCCGCCTCGTTCCAGCCCATGTGCTCCAGCATCATCGCGCCGGAGAGGAGCACCGCGCCGGGGTTGGCCATGTTCTTTCCGGTGTACTTCGGCGCCGTGCCGTGCGTCGCCTCGAACATCGCCGCCCGGTCGCCGATGTTGGCGCCGGCGGCCAGGCCGATGCCGCCCGTCAGCGCCGCGGCGGCGTCGGAGAGGTAGTCGCCGTTGAGGTTCGGCGTGGCGACGACGCTGTACTCGTCGGGCCGCAGCTGGATCTGCTGGAACATGCTGTCGGCGATGCGGTCGTTGATGACGACCTTGCCGTCGGCCTTGGCGCCCTTCCAGATTTCGTCCTCACTGACAGTCTGCGCGGCGAACTCCTGCCGGGCCAGTTCGTAGCCCCAGTCCTTGAAGGCGCCCTCGGTGAACTTCATGATGTTGCCCTTGTGCATCAGCGTCACCTTGGGCAGCTTGTGGTCGATCGCCCAGCGGATCGCCATGCGGATCAGCCGCTTCGACCCCTCCGGGCTCATCGGCTTGATGCCGATGCCGGCCGACGGCACCACGTTCTTGTAGCCCCACTTCTCTAGCAGGGCGATCAGCTCCCTGGCCCGGTCGGAGTTGCTCTTGAACTCGATGCCGCAGTACACGTCCTCGGTGTTCTCGCGGAAGATGACCATGTTGACCTTGTCGGCGCGCTTGTTGGGCGCGTCCACGCCCTTGAAGTAGCGCACCGGCCGGACGCAGGCGTACAGGTCGAAGCGGATGCGGAGGTAGACGTTGATGCTGCGGAAGCCGCCGCCGATCGGCGTCGTCAGCGGCCCCTTCAGGCCGATCGAGTAGTACTCGAACGCCTTGAGGGTGTCGTCGGGCAGGTAGAGCTTGCGCTGCTCGTCCTCCGACAGGGTGTTGACCTGCTCGTCCTTGACCTCGGGGCGGTAGAGGGCCCGGGCGACGTCACCGGCGTGGACGTCAAACCAGACGACCTTCTTCTTGCCGCCGTAGGCCTTCTGCACGGCCGCGTCGAGCACCTTGACGGCGCAGGTGGTGATGCCGGGCACCCCGCCCTTGTCCTCGCCGATGCCGTCGCCCTTGAGCAGGCAGACGATCGGGTCGTCGGGGACGTGCCACTTGCCGTTGGCGTCCACGGTCACGCGGGAGCCGGACTTGGGGGCGGTGAGCTTGTCGTAGGTGGGAGCCGTCATTGTTGGTCGTCCTGGGAGCGAGGGCGCGGAGAGAAGTCGTTTCGTGGGCGACACATATGTCCGGTTTAGGACCACGAGTGCCGCCCGGCAAGGATGCGGTCACGGCCGACCGGCCGTGACCGCGAACCGGCGGCTCACGGTGCGAGCCACGTGCAGACGCGGTGGGCTAAAGTGAGCAAGCCGATCAGCCTGCCGCGACGGGCCTCTAGGCCGCTCCAGGTCGATGAAGATTTCGCCGGAGGCGCGGTCCCAGTCGTTCGCGTCGCGGCGGAGGGATCCGAGGAACAGGTCGAGGTCCTCTCCCTGTCAGTGAGTTTAGGCCCGCGTCAGAGGCAACATGGGCAAGGTCGAGCCGGGTGGCCCCGTTCAGCCCGCCGCCGTTGAGCAGGTGATCGACGCGGGCGGCATACGGCAGGTCGGTGCGGCTCCACTCGGCCATCACCGCGTCCAGCGCCGTCGAGTTCAGGCTACAGGTCGCGCCGGCGAGGAGGATGTCCTCGCCGGCGCCGCCGTCGAGCCGGTCGGCGCCCGGCCCGCCGATGAGCAGGTTGCGGCCGGCGTCGCCGACCAGGACGTCGTCGCCGGCGCCACCGATGGCGACCTGGATCCTCGCGATCCCGCCGCGCAGGCCGGTGGCCGTGCCCGCGAGGAGGTTCACGTTGACGGCGCCCGCGACGGCGGCCATGCCGCCGCTGTCGGCCGCGAAGATGCTCCGAACTTCGGCGCGCTCAGCGCGGTCGAAGACGCCGACCTCGTCGACCAGTCCGTCCCAGAAGGACGCCGACTCCCCGCGGCTGTTCACGATCGAGCCGATGCGCGCCGGGGTGGTGCTGTCGGTGATGGCCGTGACGGTCGCGTCATACCCCAAGAAGAAGCTGCTCGGGACTTCGACCCCATCGACGTAGATCTTGATCGCCTGGGTGGCGACGTCGAACGTCCCGGCCACGTGCCGCCAGGCGCCCGCCGTCAGGACGGGATTGTCGGTGAGGATGAAGCGGGTCATCGTTCCCTGGTAGACCCCGAACCCGACCCGGCCGTCGATGTTCTCCAGGGCCCAGCTTGCGTTGTTCGGCCGACTGGAATCGTACTTCGCCACAATTGACCGGTAGCCGTCCACAGCGCCCGGGTTGACCCACGCGTCGAGCGTGAGCGAGCGCGGGGTCTGGGTCGGGTAGTCGGGCACTTCGACGAAGTCATCGGTGCCGTCGAGGCGGAACGCCTGGCCGGCTTTCCCCGGGGCGAACTGAGCGCCGTTGCGGAGGGTGCCGGTTTGCGCGCTCACCGCGTCCCTGACGTAGCCCGAGCCGAGGTCACCTTCGCCGGTGAACCGGTTGACCTGGCCGGGCAGCCCCACGCTCGCCGAGTAGTCCAGCGTGTTGGTCCCGCCGCCGCCGTCGATGCGGATGGCCGCGGGCCAGGAGGTGCTCGCGAACGCGAAGGTCTCATCGGCCGCCCCGCCGCGGACGGTGATCGAGGACTCGCCGTACATGTTCCAGGAGACGCCCGACCCGGTCAGCCCTTCGATGTAGTTGTAGGTGGTGACCGGCCCGCTGAACTGCCGGCTGAAGGAGATGCGCTTGGGCGCCCGGTCGAGGTTGCCCGAGTCGTCGAACACCACCTGGTTGGAACCGGCGCCCTGGAGTGAGACCGGTCCGCGGATGCCGGCCAGGGACCCCCCGAGCGCCGGGGCCAGGCTGCCGAAAGTCACCTTGTCCCCCTGAGCGACCACCATATTCAGGTAGATGTTCGAGGGCACGGACCGCACGTTGACGGTGTTACCGCCCGCCCGCGCGGTCGAAAAGATGATCTGGTAGCCCCCGTGGTAGGTGAACGGGGCGGCGCCGTCGCGCTCGATCCGCTGGGCCGCCGGGTCGGCCGGGTCGGCCTGGATCGTGTAGGTGTGGGGGGCGTCGGTGGTGTAGTCGTAGTAGTAGGTGAAGTCGTTGTCCTCGCCCTGGCCGTAGAAGTTCACGGGCCCGAGCAGCTTGTTGACGCCGGTGCCCGCCCAGCCGGCGGTGAACATGTCGCCCCAGCCGGCGGCGCCGCGGACGTTGAGCGTCATCCCGGCGGGGGTGCCGTAGACGAAGGTGGGTTGATACTTGCCACGGCCGTGCTGGAAGTCGAGCTGCGAAATCCGGCTGAAGCGAATCTCGCTCTCGAGGACGTATTGCGGGGCGCGATACTCGTAGCGCGTCAGCGAGACCCCCGACGGCCCGAACCGGTCGATGACGTTTTGCTGCTCCTCGGCCGTGGCCTGGTTGTTGACGGAGGCAACGACCGGGCTGGAGGCCGTGACGGTGATGGTCCCGCTCAGCCGTTCCAGCGGGTGCGTGGCGTCGCCGACACTCACCCGCTGCGCGACGCCGGCCCCGAGGTTGATGGTCAGGTCGCCGTTCGTGCCGAGCAGTTCGACGGAGTCGATCCCGCGGCCGCTCGTGATGGTGACGCCGCCGGTCGCCGCGGGCGTGCCGCTGACCTCGAAGCGGTTTTTCCCGTTACCGGCGAAGAGGTCCAGGGTGGCGAGCGGGAAGCCGGCGTAGTTGATGGTCGAGGTCCGGGAGCCCAGCAGCGTAATGACGGTGCCGCAGCCGAGCGTCGTCCATCTCGTAGTGAAGTCCGCCGGGAAGCCGCGGTCGAGGACATCGACGTCGTTACGCCCCACGCCCGGTTCGCCGCGCAGGGTCACGTCCCCGACAAGACTCGTGAGCTCGCCCGACCCGCCGGGCCGGCCGCCGATCGTGACGAGGTTGGAGCCGCCCTGCGGGTCCACCGTCAGGGGGCTGGTGGTCCCGATGACGTTGATCGTGTCGGACCCGGCCCCCGCGTACAGCGTCGTCCGCCCGCCGACCGAGGAGTGGCCCGGGTAGGTGTTGACGACGTCGAACGTGTTGCCGCCGCCGCCGCCGCGGACGGCCACCGCGCGGGTTTCCCAGCCGTAGTAGCGGATCAGGTTCGGGGCGAGGCCGCTGACGGTGCCGTAGTCGCCGTCGCGGTCCAGCCGGACGGCGCGCGGTGTGGCGTCGGCGGAGTCGTCGATGTTGATGGTGGACCAGCCGCCGGCGTTGCTGATCTGCACGCGCCCGGTGATCCCCTGGACGCTGCGGCCCTTGCCGAGGTTGACCACGTCCTCGCCGCCCTGGCCGAGGACGAAGACGTTGGTGCCGGCCGTCTCGACGTTCACCGTGTCCGAACCGGCCCCGGTGTACAGCCGGGTCATGAGCGTGTTGGCGAACGGCTGCGTGCTGGTCAGCGTGACGGCGTTGCCGCCTGACCCGCCGTAGAGGGTCAGGAACCGCACGGCCGCCCCGCCGAACGTGGCGGCGAAGGCCGGGCTGCCGCCGGGGTTGGCCGCCGTGAACGAGGTCGCGCCGACGGTGTAGTTTCCCGGTGCCGGGTTGAGGGAGTCGTTGAAGGTCAGGCTGGTGGTGGCGTTCCCCCGGTAGCCGTCGCTGTTGATCCACCGCCCGTCGTCGGTCTGGATATCGACTGGGCCGCGGATGTCGGTGAGGCGGCCGTCGCCGAGGTTGACCGTTTTCGCGCCGAAGATCGTGGCCCGGACGCCCTCGGCCAGGCCCCGGACCGTCACCGTGTTGTTGCCGGAGGGCACGCGCGCGCGGATGTTCTCGAAGCCTGAATAAGTGCCCCCGTGCAGGCCGTCCGGCGTGATGAACTTGCCCGGTTCCAGGTCGAGGTT
The DNA here is from genome assembly GCA_046350195.1 of Gemmataceae bacterium. GTDB lineage: Bacteria > Planctomycetota > Planctomycetia > Gemmatales > Gemmataceae > CALDUY01. Next base: position 7,058 of record JAXMAW010000043.1, on the reverse strand, counting down.
CGAGGCGTTCACGGTCAGCCGGTCTTGGCCACTCTCGTCGGCCAGGCTGATGAACCCGTTAACCTTGCTCAGCCCGGCCGGGTACGTCCCGACGGTGACGAAGTCGTCGCCACCTCGCGTGTTCACTTCCAGCGGGCCGGTGGTCCGGTTGACGCGGACGGTATCGTCGCCGCCCCCGGCATCGATCCGGGTCAAGGAGGCGAAGACGTCCCCCAGCGGAAAGCTGAGCGGCGTGTTGTCGATGGTGAAGACGTCGTTGCCCCTGCCCGTCCGGATGTTGACCGCGGCGATCCCGCTCACGTCGAACGCGATGTCGGTGGGGAGGTAGTCCGACGTCGGGATGAAGCCGGTGACGGCCCCCTTGCCGTTCGCCACGCTCAGGCCCACGAGCCGCCCGTAGGTGGTGGCCGCGTCGTCGATGTTCAGCGTGGTGTAGCCGCCCGCGTTGGTGACCTTGATCTGGGAATTGATCCGGCTCGTCCCGGCTTCCGGCGTGCCGATCGTCACGACGTCGCGGCCGGCCTGGCCGTTGATCGTCACCGGGAGGTAGTTGCTGTTGACTCGCACGTCGTCGTTGCCCGTGCCACTGTTAACGACGATCGTCTTGACGTCGCGGGTGTCGATCACGACCGCGGTGCCGGTGTTTGCCGCGTTCAGCGTCACCGACTCGAACCCCCCGTACGGGATCACCTGCTCGAAGTCCGTGTAGCTCGCCGAGCCGCCCGGGAGGTTCGGTGACGTGAGGACCGTCTCGGTGAACCGCCGCAGCCCGCTCGGTCCGAAGTGGTAGTTGAGCCGGCCGGTCTGTCGCCCCCTGTTGTCGTAGGTCGGCCGCACGCCGGTGTCGTAGAGGTAGAGTTTGTCCTGGAAGTTGTTGCCGTCCTGGAAATCGAGGTACAGCTCGTTGAAGATGTTCGTGAGGTTGCGGCTGGTCCGGGCCAGGTGGACGGTGTTGTTGACGTTGCCGCCTGAGATGTAAGTCGGCACGGACAGGTAGTCGATGTCGATGTCCGTGTTGACGTAGTCGCTGGAAAGGAGTTGGATCACCTCCATCCCACTGTGCTCGATCCTGGTGTCCAGGATGGCACCCCCCAACAGCGACCTTCCGGTGCCGCGCCCGACCACGGAGCCCGTCACCTTGTACCGGGCCGTCGCGCCGCCAGCCCAGCTCTGGTCGTTGAAGTCGAGTTGATCGTTGCCGCCACAGCCGTCCACGGTGATCGGGACCTGCAGGCCGCCGGACACCTCGATGGAGCTGTCGTCGTCGGACCCGATGATCTTGAGCGAGTTGACTTGTCCCAGCGGGAACTCGCCGACCTTCCTCAGCTCATCCAAGGCGTTGTCGTACCACAACAGCTGGAGCTTGCCGTCACTCACCTTCGCCTTGACGATGTCCTTCGCGCCGTCGTTGGCCCCGTTCTCGAAGTTCGTGTCCCAGACGATGTCGATCTTCGGCGGCGGCTGGCCGGCGCCGGTGAACGGGTTGCGCGTATCGACGGACGTGGTGTTGAGCAGCTCCCGGTACGCGATCGGGATGTGGACGACGTTCGTCCTGATGTCGTCGAACAGGACGTCGAGGACCACGTCGATGTCGAAGTTGAACCCGACGGCGAGGGACGCATCGACGCGGAAGAGCTGGCCGTCCAGTTCGCCGGCCATGAGGGGGCGGAGCACGCCGTCGTTGTTCTTGTCCGCGAACTTGACGGTGAAAGGCACCTGTCCGGTCCCGATCTGACCGCTCAACCGCGGCTCGATGTACAGCACGCCGATCCCGAGTTTGACCCCGGCCTCGACGCCGATGGCGCCGTCGAGGGAGAGCAAGGGAACGTCCGTCCGGACGTAGAACCCGTCCTTGAGCAGTGCCGGATCGGCCGCGCCCCGGGCGACACTGTCCACGAACTGCCGCAGGCCGAACGTGTCCACCCCGGCGTGGACCTCAGCCTTCAGGTTGACCCGGCCGAAGAACCCCGCCTTGAAGACCCCGAAGGCCGGGATCGGGCTGGTCACCCGGGCGTCGAAGTTGAACCGGGCGTCGAACGTGACGAAGCTGACGTCCTGCCCCAGCAGCAACCGGAAGACGCTGTCGGGGTTCTCCAGCAGCGGGAAGTGCATGCCGACCTTGAGGCCGTTGTCCAGCCGACGGAGCACGCCGTCGAGGACGCCGAAGACCTCCTGGATCGCCGCCTTCGCGGGGCCCGGGAGGTTTCCGTTCCGGACTTTGGCTTCGATGCTCTCCAGCGCGCCGGCCGCGACCGGGCGCAGGTCGGTGAGGTTCTTTTGACCGATGTTGAACCAGTCCTGGATGGTCCTGGCCCCGCCGTTGAGCGTGAGCCGCCGCAGGTCGCCGTTACCACTCAGGTCGAAGGCGCCCACGGGCAACATACCATCTTCCTGGCTGAACCGGGCCTTGTCGATCAACGACATGACCCGGTTCAGGTTGACGACCGCATCGACGAGGATCCCGTAGCTCGGCGGGAGCAGGCCGAACCCGTTGGCCAGCTGGGCGAGCTTCAGGAGGCTGGTCTCGCCCAGGCCCGCGGCCTCGGTCAGGTCGCTGATGCCCGGGATCTTGGTCGCCAGGACCGTGAAGACCGGCTTGAGCGGGTCGGTGATCTTCTTGATGGTGTCGGCGATCGGCCGGGTCATGTTGCCCAGGAAGCTGCCCAGCCCGAACTGCACGTTGTCGAACCGGACGCTCGGGGCGCCTCCCATCGACTGCCGCGGCGCGTTGGCCGGCCCGGCCAGGTCCCAGTGGACGACGAGGTCCGCCTTCATATGGGGGAAGGTCGCCTGGCCGGTAACGTTGTTCGCGAGCTTGGCGTCGAGGCTCAGGTTGACGTCGGCTGACCCGCCCAGGCGCGGCGTTGACAGAACAAGCCCGTTCGCGGTCATGTCGAGGTTCGCGGCCAACCGGATGCCGTCCGTGTTGGCGGCCGGCTCCGCAGTCATTTGGAAGAAGCCGATCGTCCCGCGGAGGCCCCTGGCGTTGGCGGGTGTGGTGACGACGGAGATTTGGAACTGGCCACCGCCGCCGGGGGATTCCACGAAGAACTGGTCGCCGTTGCCGCGGAGCCCGAACTTGAGCAGGTTGTAGTCCACGCCCACAGCGACCTTCAGCCCGGCGGCGCGAATGGCGTCTCCGAGCCGGAACGGCACCCCCGGCAGGCCGAGGTCGAAGACCCCGTTCGACGCGGTCACACTGTTGCCCAGCCGCACCGTGATTTCGATGTTGGTGGCGTTGGGGGTTACGATTGTGATGTCGGACGGGTCGATCAGGCCGTTGTTCACGTCCCGGACGAGGCCCGTTCGGAGGAGAGCGTTCTTGATCGTCAGCTCGTCGGGCGAGGTGCCCTGAAGAGCCTTCAACGCGGCGCTCAACTGATTCCCGAGCTGGGTGACCGCCCGCTGCGCCTCGGCGGTGTGCGCGCTCACCGACTTGCCGAGGATCGGCAGCGCCCCCGTGGACAGGTTCGTGAAGTCGTCCACGCGACCGCTCAAGTCCTTGAACCCGTTCGCGATGCCCGTGCCGAGCGCGGCCCAGTTGACGGCCGGCACCACGCGGCCCTCCAGCACCTCCAACCGTGGGCGGAAGTACACTCCCCGTAGTCCTCCGGCCTTCCGACCGGAACTCTCGCTGCCATGCTTCCGACCTGAACGGCTGAAACGGCTCATGATGATCTCCTCGTCGTGTGCTGCCTGACGACGGGCTCCTGTTCGCGCCACACTTCCCCACAACCCTTCAATCTCCGCCGGCGCGCGAAACGAACAACCGATTCAAGGAAACGGCCAAATTCCGACACTGCCGCGTGCTAGTGATGCTGCTACGAAGTCGTGCAACAAAATCGGGTGAGCGGTTATGCTGAGGGTAGCCCCTCTGGGAGGCTCCCCCATGCGCGGCCGAAGGCCTCGCCCCCTGCCCATCCTGGAAGCGGATACCCCTATCCTTCAGGCCGTTGCTCGCAGCCGGCGCCTGGCTTGGTTCCAGGTGCAGCATGCCCGTATCGTCCTGGCCATCGCCGCCGGGGAACCCGTCGCTTCCGTGGCCTCCCGCCTCGAATGCGACCGCACCACTGTCTGGCGTGTCTGCCGCCGCTACGAGCGGGGCGGTTTACCCAAACTCCTGCTGGACGACCCGCGCCCAGGGGCGTCCCCAGGAGATTTCCCCCCTGCAGCGCGCCCAGATCGTCGAGTTCGGCCTGCCTGGAGCCGGTCGCCGAGGGGCTGCACATCACCCACTGGTCCAGCGCCCGACCTGGCGAGTCAGGCCGTCGCTGATGGCATCGTTGAGGCCATCAGCCCAGCCATGGTCCGCCGCATCTTGCAGCAGGTGGACCTGCAACCGCACCGGACGCGCTTACTGGCGCGGCGCGGCTGGACGAGCGCTCAAGGAGCGGGCCGAGAAGGTGCTGTGGTGCTACGGTAATGCCCAGCGGCTGGCCCGCCGAGGCATCTGGGTGGTTTGCGCCGACGAGATCCCCAACCTCCAGGTGCTGGAGCGAGACCCGATCCGCAGGGCGATCCCTGGGCACATCGAGCAGCAGGAGTTCGAGTACACCCGCCACGGTACGGTCAACCTGCTGTTGTTCTTGACGGTCCACACCGGCCAGATGAGGCTGGCCGTCCTGGAGCGCCAACGACGCGGCGCACTACATCCCGGCGTTGCGGCAGTTCCGGCGGTGGCACCGGGGCCTGAAAGGCGTGCACGGTCCACGACGGCGGCCCCAGCCACGTCGCCGCGATGACCGCCGATTACCTCCGAAGCAGTGGGGGCTGGTGGCGTCCCCGGTTGACGCCGGCGCACGCCTCCTGGCTGAACCAGGCCGAGATGCTGGTCAACGCCTTCAAAGGCGCTACCTGAAACGCGGGTCGTGGCGGAGCCGAGAGGAATCGATCGAGCATGTCTTGGCCTCATGGGCGGAGTACAACCGGCGTTATGCCCACCCGTTCAACTGGACTTGGACCAACGACCAGATGCGCAGGTGGTTCGCGGCACACGCCCAATGAATATGTTGCATGACTTCGTAGCAGCATCACTAGGTGTGCTCACCGGACCCTGATGGGACGGCCGACGGGGCGCGGAATGCCGCGCCATCGAACCCGTGCAGGAAGGATACCTTCCGACCGGCGGCGGAGACGAACTGGCGTCCGCGCGGGGGATCGCCTCGCGAAGACGGGACAAAACGGTCTTCAAGGGCTTTGAGGGCGAGACGGTGACCGGCGGACGCTACCTCGGCGCCGTGCCGTCGGGCCCCAGCCGGCCGAGGTAGGCCTGGAACTCCTTCTCAAACTCCGGCAGCGACTTGCCGACCAGGCCGCGGAACGCCGCCAGCGGGTCGGCCCCGCGCTTCAGCGCCGCCACGTAATCGTCCAGACCCTTGGTGCCGAGCACGCCCCGCTCGAAGGTGAGGTAGAACGCCAGCGCCCAGGCGGCGAGGTAGTGCCGGTCGGAGTCGCGCTTCTCGCCGGAGTGGGCCATCTGAAAGTCGCGCGCCTCCGACCGGAGCAGGTCGGCCAGTGGCATCAGCTTCCCGTCCTTGATCGCTTGGCGAACGCCGACGAGGCGCGCCTCGTCGGCGTGCCGGACGCGCAGCTCGCCGGCCTCGATGAGCGACGTCTCGAAGATCTGCGCCAGCCCCTCGTTGAACCACAGCGGCAACTCGCCGCCCTTCCGTGGGTAGACGAACGTGTTCAGGTAGGCGTGGAACGCCTCGTGGTAGAGCCGCCGGAACAGCCTCCGCCGCACCTCCGCTATGACCGCGTCGTTGCGCCGCTCGACCACCTCGACCTGCCGCTCGGCGTCGGCCATCGGCGCCAACAGCTCGGGGGGCACCTTGTTCTTGTAGACCTTGGCCAGCTCGGCGCGGCGCTCCTTGACCGTCGCCTTCAGCTTGACGTGGTGCTCGCGGATCGCCTCCAGCTCGTCGCACATCTTCTCCAGGTCGCTGCCGCAGACGACCTGGTTCTTCTCCGGGTCGTAGAACGCCGGGTTGACCAGCCTCAGCCCGCGGTCCAGCGCCTGCTTGTGGTACTCCGCCAGCGACCGCGTCAGCAGGATCGTCGTCGGGGCCGCCTTCGGGTCGCGCGGTGGCAGCGCCCGGGCGTAGGCGGCGTAGACCTCCTCCAGGTGGATCGCCGCTAGCCGGGCCAGCTCCGGCCGGGTGTTCGCCACCAGCTCGAAGTGGGCCGACCGGTAGCGCAGCGCCTTCGCCTGGCGGTCGCCGGGCCAGCCGGCCGGTTCCAGGTCGAGGTGGTCGGCGAACGGCGACGGCTTCGCCCCGGGGTCGAGGGCGCGCAGCCGCTCGGCCAGCGAGTCGTACTCGCGCTTCAGTGCGGCCAGGCGCTGCTGGAGCCGGTCGCGCTCCTCCCTGGGCAACTCGTCGATGCGCGAGATGTCGCCGCGCGGCACCTTGACGGTGAACAGCATGGTCGGCCGGCCGGGCTTGCGCGAGACGCAGCGAATGGTGACGTGGTCGCGGGCGTCGTCGATGATCAGGCCGCGCAGCGGGTCGGCGTTCTTGCGGTGGATCACGTCGAGCTTCCACTCGCCGGCGCCGGGGGCGTCGGCCAGCAGGGCAAGCGGCAAGAGCAGGGCCAGGGGGAGCAGACGTGACATGGTGGGACTCGGGGGCGCAGGCGTCTGGCTCCACGATAGCGGTGCGCGGGGGCCTTGCCAACGCGACTCGGGCGTGGGCGGCTCACCCGCCCGGGAACCCCTGGAAGGCGTCGGCCACCTTCTTCCGCTGGCCCCGGATGTGTTCCGCCAGCGCCCGGTACGCCCGCTCGCGATCGCCTTCGAGGGCCGCCTGGAGGATCTGGCGGTGCTCGGCGGACGCCTGCGAGCGGACTGCCACGTCCTGGGCGGCGCGGCGGAAGACCGCCTGGAAGTACGCCCCGTAGCGGTGGAAGAATTCCCCGATGTAGCGGTTCCCCGCCAGGTCGATCCAGTACCGGTGCAGGGCGTCGTCCAGGCGCGGGCGGCCGGCCTCGTCTGGGCTGTTGGCGGCCAGGTGCCGCTCCAGCCGGGCTCGCTCCAGCCGCGCCCAGGCGAGGTCGAGGGC